>JACNJW010000068.1 GCA_014382365.1 SAR324 cluster bacterium | reverse complement strand
AGTTGGTAGGAAACAAACAAACTCAAATGTACGACGGTTCAATGGTCGAATGGACTGCTGATGCTTCTCTGCCAATGGAGCGCCAAATAAACTACTAATCTGGACACGAATAACTCATCTACATTCGAGTTTGAACACAGCAAAAATATAGTGTTGCAATGAAACATTTGCTAAAGTTTGCTGTTTTTTCCTGTTTGCTGGGTACGTTTATATTGTTAGACGTACCCGGTACTTTTGCACAGGGTGAACATAATCGACGACTTGCAGCAAATCTGCTGGTACTTCAGGCAGATATTAAATTGCTGGGAGACTCAGAAGCTACTGAGCTTCGACAACAGGGATTGAGACTTAGAGTTCAGGAAAAATTGGGTATGCTGGAACTCCTGGTGCGTTATGCAGATCAAGAAAGCAAACACACTTCTCAGAAGGCACCTGTTGTTTTCAATAATCTGCTGTTATTTTTCAAAACCGGGAATTTTAGCCAACTCAATTCCGGTTTGGAAAACCTCATTTCTAAATATCCTCTCCTACTCTCTCCTGCTCTACAAACTGATTCTTCACAGACCATTCATAAACGGGCAGAAAATATTCACAAAACTCTCTGTCTTGGTTGTCACAGTGGAGCTTTGTCAAATAATGAACTTCCGGCTTTTGATCTTTTCAGGCAATCCCGTACTATGAGCCGTATAGAGTTTGTCGCCAGATTGATCACAGGACTTCGCGGTGATCAACTCACATCTTTAGAAAATCCGTTTCCAGACGCAGACCTTGCTGCCATGACAAGCTATTACAGGACAGCAGTTCGTGGCAACTAGTATCTATTTGCGGACCAGCAGACTACTAATGTTTTAGAATAGCTCTGAAACTTGTCATCCGTGACTTGACCCAGAATCAGGCGAAACCAATACTAAACAGAGGATTTAAGTGGGCATGAAGTTGTCTTTTTGAATTATGTATCGCGGCCTCTTAATTCAGTAATGCAACTAAAAATCGAGGAATTATTTCAGAACTATTTTGGTGCCGATGCCCTGATCGGTAAATAATTCTGCAATAACAGAATGTGGATCTGTCCCGTTGATTATTTGTGCAGACTCAACTCCATTTTTAACACAAAAAAGACCAGCTTCAACTTTTGGAGCCATTCCTCCGCCAATCACTTTTTGCTTAATCAGTTTCTCTGCTTCGTTGGCAGATAACTGAGCACACAACTTACCTTCTTCAAGAACACCATCTACATCAGTCATGAAAATTATTTTGTGCGCCCCAAGAGCAACAGCAATCCTAGAAGCAGTTGTATCTGCATTGATGTTATAGGTGGTGCCATCTTTTCCAAGACCAATTGGAGAGACAACCGGTATAAAATCCTGCTTGAGCAGCACCAGCAGCAGTTCTGGATTAACACTTGCTATTTCTCCAACAAAACCCAGATCAATACCGCCATGGTGTGATTTTTTTCTAGCTTCAATTAAGAGGCCGTCTTTCCCACTGACACCTACTGCTTTTCCGCCAAAAGTGTTCAGGTGTGTGATAATCTCCTTATTAATTGTGCCTGAAAGCACCATTTCCGCAACTTTCAGATTCTCTGAACTGGTCACTCTTAAACCATCAATAAAGGACACTTCCTGTCCTAATCTCTCCATCGCCTTTGAAACCTCAGGTCCACCGCCGTGAATAATGACAGGTAACATTCCGAGTGACTGCAACAACACAATATCCTGTGCAAAGTCGTGCTTGAGCTGCTCCTCAATCATTGCTGCCCCGCCATATTTAATGACCACTATTTTTCCATTAAAACTCTTTATATAAGATAGAGCTTCTAACAGTAATTTTTTCTTTTCCTCAGTAAAGGATGCCATTTAAATACCGTTTTGTTATTTAAATACTCTTTGAAATTATAGAATTATATTTCGGAAATAAATTAATTTTGTTATCTGATTTTCAAGTTAATACTTGAAATGCAGACTTTCATTTTGAGGACCAAATAACATTCATAGTGTCAGACTGAGGGTTTGTTAAAGAACTGTTCTGGTACTCAAAATGACACAGTTTTAGAAATTATTATGAACACATCTAGAAAAATCCTGTTTATGAACGGGAAGGGACAATTAACTTTTGATTTAACCGTAGATGGTTTGCAGAAGTCAGTTCATTCAGTGAAATCAGGACCTTGACTGTTGTCCGATAAGTTCGAGCAATCCTCCACAAAGTATCTCCGTTACGAACACGGATAATTCTGTGCCTGACTTGAGGCGCTCTGCTGGAACTCCTTTTTGCCAATACCTTTTTTTGCAGTTTTACACGTCCCTTGGGAGGAGCTTTGACAAATAATCTCATGCCGGTCCTCAGCTGCTTAGAATTATTCATGCCATTCCAGCTCATCAACTTTTTCACAGTAGTTTTGTAGCGTAACGCCAAGT
This sequence comes from SAR324 cluster bacterium, assembly GCA_014382365.1. GTDB lineage: Bacteria > SAR324 > SAR324 > SAR324 > NAC60-12 > Arctic96AD-7. The sequence continues at coordinate 30,207 of JACNJW010000068.1, read as the reverse complement.
GAGAGAGTGTAGTATTTCTTGGAACTTGGATCACACTTATACTGCGGGGTTGTCTCGTATTGGATATTCTGCGATAACCGACAACCAAACTCTGCCCCGCCCGGATCGCATGTGGACTAGAGAGTTTGTTCCATCTCATTAATTTGCGAACGCTGGTCCGATATTTTTCAGCAATTTTAGAAAGTGCTCCGCCTTTTGGTACACGAATTCTCTGGGCTATCAAACTCGGCCCTGAAGAAGAATATTTCCTGGCAACTTCCTTGAAAACTTTCCAGGTTGGAACATAAGTTTTCATACGCCGATTTACATGCAGAACTGATTTTGAATTCAGCCTGTTCCACCTTGCTAAACGTCGGATTGAGGTTTTATGTTTTCTGGCCAAATCCCAGAGATTGTCTCCATTCCTGACGCGAAAGTAGATTGGTGCTCCAAACTTTTCAAGTAAAGTTGTCACTCTTGCAGAATTACCCAGCAGTGCATTATAAGAAAGTCCCCACTTCTTTGAAGGCTGAGGATTTTTCTCAAGTGAAGCAATTAATAGTTTTTTATTTTCTTGCGGAACATAAAAAGAATAACGTGCCTGAGTCATGGGAGGTACACCCAGGAACAAAGCAGTATTCATTTCACGCAGTGTTTTGAAAGAGATCTTTGAACGTTTTGCTACTTCTTCCAGAGAAAAGGCTACAGACAAACTGGATTTGGTTTCATCCATGGCGGCATCAGGACGCACATGTCCTAAACCATAACGCTCAGGATTTTTATAGATAACTGCCATAGCCATTATTGCCGGTACGTAACCTCTGGTTTCACGAGGCAAACGCAGGGACCAGAAATCAGTTTTTTTTCCTTGTCTCTTGGCCACTTTGATCGCTCTTTTGACTCGACCTTCACCAGTATTGTAGGCCGCTATAGCCAGTTCCCAGTTACCAAACAATCCGTAGAGGTGCTTCAGGTAGGTGATTGCGGCTTTTGTCGACAGTACTGGATCGCGACGTTCATCAACCCAGCGATTTATTTTTAATCCGTAAATCCTGCCTGTTGACGCGATAAACTGCCATAATCCAACTGCACTCTTGTGTGAGCGTGCGCTCACATTGAAATTACTTTCTGCAGGAACAACGTATGCTAAATCCAGTGGCATGCCTTCCTTACGCAGCATTTCAGTGATCATGGGTATATATCTGCCAGATCGCTTTATGCCTCTGATCATCTGCTTACGTTTCTTAGATACCAGTCTGCGGATCACTCTTTTTATTTTAGAGTTGTAACGAATAGGAATGTCATAGCTTTGTCCTTCCACCTGCCAAAACCTATTTCTATACGGCGTCTTTTCAAAAACCGGCTTTGTTACAGCTGTTGTTTCCTTCTTGGTGAGAATCTGTTGCTTGACCTTAGATTTAGACTTTTTGTAAGTAGCTAAGCTGATGTTCTCGATGCTGCGCCCACTTGTCTCAAACATCAATGCCTGATTACGAAGCGGTGCCGGTTGAAATTGTGGAGAAGCTGCACTGAGCTCTCCTGCAAAAGTCAGCAGGAAAAATAATGCAAATAATCCATTAATATTTAAAACTTTTTCTCTCATGTATACATTGTTTTTAGTGGGCAATATTTTCTCAAATGAAAGCTACTCTTCTTTTAAACTAATTGTTTTGAGTCATCTAATTTAAAGTGCAAAGATCATGCACTAAGCTATAATATTAACTGCAACTCTGTTTTCAAAAAAATAGATTGACTATCCTGCATCCCTTCAAATAAAATGAAGGTACATTTCCATTAAAGCGAGAATAGCTCAGCTGGTAGAGCGCAACCTTGCCAAGGTTGAGGTCGCGGGTTCGAATCCCGTTTCTCGCTCCATACTTTATCCCCGTTACTTTTCGATTATATCAGTCTCTAAAATCAGTTGTAAGATTTTTTTGAATTAAGTAGTGTGGCCCCATAATTCAGTATCCCCTTAATTCACCTGTCATAGCTATTTTATCTGCATGTCGTCTAATTTCTTTAACTAAAACTGCATTGTTCCAGCACTTGTTTTAGTAAAATTTCGATTAGTTTAAAAGATGTGTCAAGATTAGCCTGAGAGTTGCATAATGTCAAAAGAGATCATAAAGCTAAGCGGTTTTAATTTTGGACAACAACACCAATTTCTCAGCAATACCAATCCAATGAATGAAAAAACTAAAGACTTCAAGCCATTCATTTGTATTGATTCAGTCGGAATATTTCCTTTTAAGGATGCATCTATCCTCTTAATCAATCATGCAAAACAGACACAACAAACAGATCATAACGGAAAGACTGTTACAGATTTAGTGAAGGAAAAAAAGGCCACATCCTGGCAATCTACCAGGAACAGCTTTCCAGGAGATGTACGCAGAATAGACCCACCTGAACTGCTGACATTCTGGAATGAAAAAAAACTGAACGGCTACTTCCAACAAAAAGGAGAAACGTTCATAGAATCTTTAACACCGTTCCTCAAAATTGAAGATGACGGCTCCTTTCAAATATCGGTAAATCTGCACAAAATCCTGGTAGATCTGGAAAAGGGTTTTAAAGGTAGAATGTTGCTGATTTTTCGAGACGAAGCACTACATCTTGTACTTGAAGGAACTGCAAAAAATGTGTTTCTGAAATCCGGAAACATCTCCGCAAATCTGACAACACAATTTCCAGAGAATGAACCGGTCTGGTCGATTCAACTGGAAGCAGATTTCTTTAAATTATTAAAGAATAAGAACCCTGCAAAATTAGAATTTCAGGTAGTCTCAAATCGACTTCATGTCAAGAATCACAGTACAAATAAGGAACAGACGCTGAATCTTAAACCTGCAACCAGTTCTTTTAATTTTGCTTCACGTTGGAATCCACCTGAAGAAGGACCAATGATTGAAACAGTAGTCACAAAAGATGTGATGGTAAAACTACGTGATATCAGTCTCAACAGCTCCTATAAACGACTGGGACTTGTCGGCAAATCCGGACATATCCAAGCAGCACTCTTTGGAAATGACCCCAATGATTTCCTTATTTTAGGTAATGCAATCGGCAGCTGCACCTCTGAGTTCCAAGTAGTTTCCCATCCCATGCCGATGCTGGAAGATGACTTTATCATCTCAATCTATGAAAATCAGATTCTGCGCTTAAGAAGCCTGAATGAAGATTATGAGTGGATGACTTTTTTTGAGAAGGATTTTAGTTTTATCGAAACTACTTCCAGTACTATTGCTTCTGAACCAACTCCGGCAACCAAAGTACAGGAACATCTTCAACTTGTACCAAATAACAGCAAATCTGCAACAGCAGATATTCCAACTCTGCAAACTAAAACTAGAGATTTGGCAAAATCCAACAGTTAATACGCAGTGAAATCGCCAATCTATCAGCAAATACATCAGATTATTCGACTGATTCCTTGCGGCAAAGTTGCTACCTACGGTCAAATTGCAGAAATAACAGGTAGCTGTACTGCTCGAATGGTGGGCTATGCTGCAGCTGCAATTCCAATTGACTCAGATATTCCCTGGCATAGAGTAATCAATTTTCAGGGAGCAATCAGTGCCAGAAGCGGAGGCTCAGGTGAAACACTTCAGCGTGAACTTTTGGAGGCTGAAGGTGTTCGCTTTGATCAAAAAGGCAGGACAGATCTTGAACACTACCGCTGGCGTGGAGAGTAAGACTCAAATTCAGAACTCTCTGTTATTACTGAGACATAACTAAAATCGCACGAAAATCATTGACATTAGTCATTGTCGGTCCAGGTGAAACCAGATCACCAAGGGCCTCAAAAAAACTATAGGCGTCATTATCTGCAAGAAATACTGCAGGTTCCAAACCCAAATTTGATGCTTTAATAAAACTTTGAGGTGTAATTAAGGCACCGGCATTATCTTCCGTTCCATCGATACCATCAGTATCACAGGCAAGTGCCCAGATTCCGGCCCGTCCCTGCAGTTCCTGCATTAGTGTCAGCAGGAATTCAGTATTAGGCCCACCGCGTCCTGAACCGCTAACTTTGACACTTGTTTCTCCGCCTGAAAGCAGAACTGTCGGTTTCGAGTCCGAACTAAGTTGCTGCTGAACTGCCAGAGCAATTGCCGCCTGTTCCTGAGCCACTTTACCGGACTCTCCTTCGATGTTGTCTCCTAAAATTTGCGCCTTCATTCCTGCCGCAGAAACAACTTGTGCTGCTGCTTCCAGTGACTGCATAGGTGTTGCGATTAAGTAGTTTTCAACATTTTTCAAAAACTGATCCTGCACTTTTAGTGTTTCAGATTCTGCCTTCTGCAAATGCTGCAGTACTGAAAGTGGTTCCTGAATATTGTATTTTAGAAGTATTTCCAAAGCATCTTCAAATGTGCTTGAATCAGCCACCGTTGGTCCGGAAGCAATTACGGCCAAATCATCACCAACCACATCTGAGATAGCAAACATCAGCAGTTTTGCAGGTGCAGTCTCAGCAGCAAGTTTTCCACCCTTGATTGCAGAAAGGTGTTTTCGCACACAATTCATTTCGTGAATAGTAGCACCGGATTTCAGCAACAGAGTTGTAACACACTGTTTGTCAGGCAGACTCAAACCGGGCGCAGGTAGTGACAAAAGAGAGGAGCCTCCACCGGAAATTAAACAGAGAGCCAGGTCGTTCCGGTTTAATCCTGCAGCAGTTTCGAGCATCCTCGCGGCAGCAGTAACACCATTTTGATCCGGAACAGGGTGTCCCGCCTCCACTATTTCCAGCTGTTGACAGGGAACTGCATGACCGTAGCGAGTTACCACCAAACCTTCTAAAGGCCAAGCGAGATGTCGTTCAGCAACCTGTGCCATCGCCGCAGAAGCCTTACCTGCACCAAAAACAACAGTTCTACCGGATGGTCGTATAATTTTTTCTAGAAAAGGAGGGAGACATTGTGCAGGCTGTGCCTTAGCAACAGCAGTTTCAAAAAGTAACTTGAGAAATGACTCAGGATCCATTTTTTTTCAAACGTTCTGCCAGGTAAACAACAGGATGGAGGATCCGCAACTGAATATCTTTACTGATAATTCCGGCACGAATTTGATAAAGACAGCCGGGGTTTCCTGTTACAATTGTAGTTGCCTGAGGGTTTTCAAACAGTGTCTGACGAATTGATTCAGTTTTTCGATTCAAAACTGCAGCAGAAAGTTCCGGCTGCACAAGATTGTATATGCCTGCGGAACCACAGCACCAGTTAGATTCCTGCAGTGGAACCAGTGATACTCCAGGCAGACTACTCAATAATTTTCGCGGGTTTTCATCCACCTGTTGAGCATGCATCAAGTGACAGGGAGCATCATAAAGCACTACGTCCTGCTCTTCACGCCAGTCCAGCTTCTCCATAAATTCCGGAAACCGCGCCAGAAATTCCAGGATATCAACTATTTTATTTTCAAAACCAGCCCAGTCATACTTGACTTCAGTAGTTCCTCCAGAAAACAGATGATGATATTCCTTCAACTGAGCACCGCAGCCTGCCGCATTTGTTATAATTGCATCAAAGTGTCGAGGTTCAAAAGCTTTTAAATTTTTCAGTGCAAATTCACGGGATGTTTTTCTGTCTCCACTGTGAACGTGCAAAGCACCACAACAAACCTGATTACCGGGAACAACAACTTCACAACCAAACCTGCGTAACAATGTCAGAGTTGATTCGTGAATTGCTGCTTCCGAAACATCCATAATGCAGCCGGAAAACATTCCGACTCTAAGCTGTGTTTTGCTCTTTTGAGTTTCGGATTTCAGCTTTTCTTGCGACAGTGGTGAAAGTACCTGATCGGCATGTTTTCGTTTAAAAGATTGACCTGAACAGTCTGGCAGCAGGTGCTGCTGGAATACAAATGACTCAGGGAGTAGTTTTCCAACGAATGTTTTCGTAATCAGTTTGGGCAAACCTGTAGCTGCATATATTTTCAACAGACGACTTGCTAAAGTCAGTAGATTGGTGGAGCGAAACAAGCCCTTCAACAACAGGCTCCTCAGCACCCGCTCCTTCAAACTTTGTGCTGAGTTTTCGAGAATTATTCCACGGGTTTTTTCCAGCAACTCTCCATAAGGTACTCCGGAAGGACAGGCACTTTCGCAGGCACGGCAGTCGAGACAGCGACTCAAAGGTTCAAGCACCGCAGGTTCAAGCTCCAGTTCACCTTCCCACAGTCCACGCATCAGGTAGAGCCGTCCCCGCGGAGAATCTTTTTCATCATCCAATTCCCTGTAGGTAGGACAGCTTTCAAGGCAGAGACCACAGTGAACGCATTTGAGAATGTTTTCAAATTCAGCTGCCCTGAATAGTTCTTTAGTCGAAACTGCTTTTTTTTGAGAAAATTTCATGCTCATTTTTCAAAATCCAAATTGTAGTATGGAGCAACAAAAACACCTGCAGGATCGAGATGTTTTTTGAGTCTTTTTGCCAGAGAATAACCGTTTGCTACACCAAAATTCCCCAATTCCTCAAACGATGACTCTGCTGCCCCGCTAACCCAGCGGAGCTTACTGTCTGTATGAATAAGAGCAGTTTTTATTTTTTCGAGATACTGTAACTGTTCTGTTCTATCACTACTTTGTTGCATAAAATGGATATCTCCTCCTGCAGGATGAACTGCAAATAAAAAATTTTCCCGGCGGAAAGTTTCAAAGGGAAAGTTGAAGATTTCATTTGTAGGCAAAGTAGCCATAACATGAAAACTTGAAGGCTGCATTGCTGCAGAATCACGAATACCTGCCAGAAATCCTGTAAATCTTTGTTCTCCAGGTGTATAATTTTGTCCGGGAAATGATTCTCCATCAGGAAGAATATCTAAAGCACTGCCAAAAACTGTACCTATTTCACTTTCAATTCGCTTGCGGTTCAGTTGGTTACCGGAATATCCCAAGCCCAGAATCCAGTTTAAATCCGAAGTCGAAACAGCCTGAATCCAATCCAGTGGAATCCGCTGCTTGTGTAAATCCTCCAGCAGTTTTATCCACGATTCATCCTGGAATTTACCAAACATGCCATGCGGTTCAACAGGCAGTGGTGTGACTTTAAAATTAACTGCAGTAATAACTCCCAAACCACCTTGGCTACCCAGCATCATGCGTGTCAGATCATAACCGGAAACATTTTTCACTACCTTACCGCCTGCCTGTACTATTTCGGCCTTGCCGTTAATGTATTCAATTCCAATAATGCTGTCCCGCAGTCCCCCCATGTCCATGCGGTTTGCTCCAAAATCATTACAGGAAACCACCGACCCCACACAAGAATCCGGGAACCATGGATTCACAGGCAGAACCATTTTTTTTTCTGCAAGCAATTGTTGCAGACTGCTGATGCTCATGCCGGCCTCAATTCCCACCACCATATCATCCGGATCAAAAAAGCAGACGGTATTGAGTTTTTTCAGTGCAAGAGTGTCACTGTCTTCCGGTTTAGACTTCTCGGAAACTGCCGGGGCAATACGTGAACCAGTTCCACAAATCCGAAATTGCTGCTGTGTTGCAATACGTGATTCAATCCATTTTTGGGTTTCTTCCAGAGATGTTGTTTCCATGATCGTCATACTGCAATACCTGATTTAGCTGCAACAATTTTCGAATTGTCGATGGTGGCTGCGTTTGCCGGAGGAGTTCCTGCTTTAGACTCCGCACAACGTCCGGGTTGTGGAAACAATTTGCCGGGATTGAGCAGGTTTTCCGGATTAAAAAATGCACGTACATTCTGCATGTTGTCCAGTGAGTGCTGCGAATAAAGAGCAGACATCCACTCTGCCTTTTCAATACCAATTCCGTGTTCACCTGAAAGTGTGCCGCCGTGACGAATGCAGGCAGATAAAATTTCTTCACCAATTTTATGCGATTTTTCCACTTCCTCCGGATTTTCATAATCATATAAAATCAGCGGATGCAAATTACCGTCTCCAGCATGAAAAACGTTGGCTACTGTCAGTCCGTGTTTTTTTCCAATTGCCGAAATTTCGTCCAAAACCTGTGGCAGTTTGCTGCGTGGAATTACGCCGTCCTGAACATAATAACTTGGGGATATCTGGCCGATTGCACCAAAAGCTTCTTTGCGTGCACGCCAGATTATTGCACGTTCTGTTTCATCTTTTGCACGATTGACTTTGGTTGCGCCTGTTTCTAAGAGAATTTTTTCAACAATTTCTGCTTCTGCTTCAAGCCCGTCTGCCAAACCATCCAACTCCACTATCAATACTGCTTCTGCATCCAGAGGGAAGCCCGGCTTGAGCGCTTTTTCAACCGCAGAAATAGTAATTTTGTCCAGCATTTCCATGGCTGCCGGAATGATGCCGTGACGAATTATACTGGAAACAGATTCACAGGCATCATGGACTGATTTGTAAATGCCTAGCAGAGTGACTGCTTTTTCCGGATTTGGTGTCAGTCTGCAGATAATTTTGGTAATAATACCGAAGGTTCCTTCTGAGCCGGTTACCAGCCCCAAAAAGTCCGGACCGGGCATACCAAGATGTTTTCCTCCCAGTGTGACAAGTTCTCCGTCCGGCAGGACAATTTCAACACCCAAAACATGATTGACTGTTACTCCATATTTCAGTGTGTGCGGACCTCCGGAATTTTCGGCAACGTTACCGCCGATTGTACAGGCTTTTTGTGAGGAGGGATCCGGAGCATAATGATAACCATGGGAATGCACATGTTCTGTGATGTGTAAATTTATCACACCCGGACCGACTGTGATGCTGCGGTTCACCCAGTCAATTTCATGCACAGTCTTGAAACGAGCCATTTCAATGATCACGCTTCCTTCCTGAGGAATTGCTCCTCCGGAAAGTCCGGTTCCAGCTCCGCGTGCAATGAACGATATTTTGTGCTGATGAAGTAATTTTACAACTGATACCAGTTCCTGTACTGTTCCTGGAAACAAAACTCCCATAGGAGGAGCCGTGTATAATGTCAGACCGTCACAACGGTAAGTATAAAGGGTTACAGGATCATCTTTGACCCAATCTTTTCCCAGCAACCTTACAAATTCTTCACGAAGATTTTTTTCAAATGACATAAGCTCTGCTCCTTTAGTTTTTAATATTTGCTGCCATTGAACCTTGTTTTAATTAAAATACTGTAGAAATCACTAGAATTTTGTTTCAAATTATTATTCTAATTATTGCTAAAATAAAGAATAACTGATTTGAAGTACTCTCGCAAGTGGTAAAACTGTCAGACCAATTATTATTTTTACCAATAAAGATTAAAACGCTTGACCATTCTCTCCAGAAAACAGAGTATTCTTCTGAAGAGAAGCTAACACAAATAATCAACTGTCATAAAAATCATATGCTCCTGAAAGCAGTCCGCTCACAGCGCCGATTCGAACAAGTAGCCGAACAAGTCTCCAAATTAATTCAAAAAGGGAAACTTAAACCAGGGATGCGGTTGCCTCCTGAAAGGGAACTTGCCTTACAACTTGAAGTCAGCAGGCCGACTGTACGTGAAGCAATGATTGCTCTTGAAATATCCGGATTGGTTGAGGTACGGGTCGGCTCAGGGATTTATGTTATCGAAAATGCAAAAAAGAAGCTAAAATTGAGCGGTAAACTTAAAGACATTGGTCCGGGCCCACTGGAATTAATTGAAGCACGAAAAGAGATTGAAGGTAACAATGCAGCACTTGCAGCACAGCGTATAGATACTAAATGCCTGGATGAAATGGAACTCGCTATTGAAAAAATGGTCAGCGACAACTTAGTCGGTGCAGACGGTGACCGTGAGTTTCATTTACTGATTGCCAAGGCTACTGGAAACACCGTGTTGGAAACCATTACAGCGTATCTTTGGGATCAGATGCATTCTCCGATGTGGACAAAATTGCTGGCTTTGATGCAGGAAAATAAATTACACAAAATAGTTTTAGATGACCACGAGCATTTGTTAGAGTCTTTCCGTCAAAAAAACCCCAAAGAAGCTCAAACTATAATGAGGTCACACCTCAACCATGCACGGGACATTTTTTTTGAACTAATCGGTGATCTGGAAAACGGAAGTCCTTAATAAATGTATTCCATTTCAGTCCCTCAACAAATCATCCTGTAGCTACGTTATTAAATTTAATAAAAATGAGTATTTACGGATATGCCCGTTTAAATAATCAGCGTCCTACACCAAGAAATCTGGACCTCAGCAATCAAGTTCGGATTATTCAAGAATGGACTGAAGAAAATGGACTTGAGTTAAAAAAGACCTTCCGTGACAAGGAAGCTAGCAGTGCCACGCTGGAGTTACCAAATTTAAAAAAACTGCTCTCACTGATTGAAAAAGGTAAAGTTAAAGTGCTTGTAATAGCACGTCTGGATCGCCTGACCAGAAAAATTCGACTATATAAAAAACTGCTGAATTTATTTGATGAACATAAAATTCGCTTTATCTCAGTCGCGGAAGGCCTGGATTCAAAAACAAAAAGCGGGAAAAAAGTTTTAGCAACAGTAGCGATCCTCGCACTTTGGGATGTAAAATCAATTCCTGACCGGACCAGGGACATGATAGAGCGCAAGCGAAAAATTGGTGAGCGTGTCGGTCATGCTCCTTTTGGTTACAGATACCAAAATAAACAGCTGATACCTATTGAAAAAGAACTGGCAATTGCAACTCTCATCAGGGAGAAGAGGGAGGACGAAAATTTGAGTTACCATAAAATTGCCAAATATCTTAACAGCCAGCGCCTGCGCTCCAAAAGAGGCGGCCGCTGGTATGCGGAAACGATAAAAGGTATTTGTGAAAATATCCTCTACATACGCTCCCCTGGCGGAAAAATAAGCAAGGTTTAACGATAAGGTGAGTGTGGACTGAATTCTTCCAGTGCCTGACTGATAGCAGCTTTCTCTTCTGCTAAAAATTCTGAAATCGATCTTCTGAATCCTGCATGTTCTATCCAGTGTGCGCTATAGGTCAGTTCCGGTAGGAAACCTCGCTGAATTTTGTGTTCACCCTGTGCTCCCGCTTCAAACAGCTCGAGTCCTTTTTTGATGGCATACTCAACCGGCTGATAGTAGCACATCTCAAAATGTAAACTTCGATATTCGTCACTGCAACCCCAGTACCTGCCATATAGACAATTACCTTGAATGAAATTAATTGTACCTGCCACACATTCATCATCTACAAAGGCCAGAAAGAGGACTAGATTCCTGCGCATTGTTTGATGAATCTGCACAAAAAAATCCTCTGAAAGATACGGCCTCCCCCATTTTTTTTCGGTGGTAGCAAGATAAAACTGATACATTTCACGTATCTGTTCCAGTGTAACTTGATTTCCTTCCACGCAAACCACCTTGATATTTTGGGTCGACACCTGACTTCGTTCACGCAGAATTTCCTTACGCCGCTTACGTTTTAGTTGGGCAAGAAACTCATTAAAATTACAGTAATTATTGTTTTTCCAATGGAACTGATAACTGTGCCGAATAAGAAACCCCAGTTCTTCATAAATCGGTAATTCATCTACAGTGATGAACAAGAAATGCAGAGATGAACAGTTTCTGGAACGCATATACGCCAGAGACTCTGCCAGGAGTTTTTTACAAACCTGAAGGTGGTCTGCAGCAGCATGTACAAGCAGTTTTTTGCCTGTTGCAGGTGTGAAAGGTACGGCAGATATTAATTTTGGATAATAATCAAAACCATGTTGTTCATAGGCCCTGGCCCAGCCCCAATCAAAAATATATTCACCATAACCATGTTTTTTTTCGTAAAGACAAACTGCTCCCTGCAGTTGTTCATTCTCCCATAAAGTCAAATGACATGGCAACCAGCCGGAATCTTGATTGGCACAACCGCTTTCTTCAAGAGCAGATAAAAATTCATGTCTGGAAAATGGAAAATTTTCTCCGCTCAAATTGTTCCATTGTACAGAAGAAACTGCAGCTATACTCGATTCAATCCTGAGTTGCACTTAGATTATTGTTTTTATTATTTAGGTGGAGAAGAACTCAACAGCAGCTGAGTTTAGTGTTCAAGATCACCAAGCTTTGTGATTAAGTCGAGTCGGGGGAACGTACAAAGACAATGTTATCGTTACGCACATAGCTAACAATTTGCAATGAAGTCTGTTTGATAGCCTGGACAGACTTAAAAAATACAACTTGAAAAGGAATTATCTGGCCCTGATCAGTGCCAGCAATTATCTTGTCCTCCTGTAATTCCAATTCAGATGCAGCAGTGATTTCCTGGTTTCCAGAATGAAGCAGGGCTTTAATTTTTGCAGGACTTAAGGATTTCAAGTCTTCATCCGACAATACAGTGCCCGCATAAGCAAAATGACTGACAATCAATTCCTTTTCTACATCAAAAGCAAAAGCTTTCAGCTGAATTTTTTTAACCTGATCTGACTCTGAAAAACTATTGCGTAGAAAGCCTTCAAGCACAAATATTGGCAGCCTGTTGTAACCGTTTTTTACTAGACGAACCTCAAATTCACCTGCAAATTCCAGTTGATGCAAATTACCTCCAGCCAGCTGCTGAAAGATAGCTGTGTCAAATAATTTTAGATGCCCACCTGTAACGGCCAGTGCTGCTATGCCAATTACTGTAATCATTAATAATATTACAAACTTTTCATGAAATCCAAATTTTATATTTGTATGAGCAACAGTTGTTTTGCTGTCATTTCTATTAGTTTCTGTTTTGACCAGCTCACTTGCACTGCCACTTTTTTTCATACCTGCAGCTTTTTCTGTTCTAAGTTCTTTTAGAATACGACTTTCCCAATCATTCGTTTGTTGGGCAGGTTCTTTTTTTGGAGCAGATTTTGGGTGCTCACCACCTTGACTTGTTTTTTTCGACTCTACAGTTGAAGACCTGTTAACACCCAACTCTTCAAGAATTGAAGCGGCAGTATCCGCAGCAGACTTCTTGTGTTGCTTATTTAAAGAGTTTGAGCTGGTATCTCCTCTATGCAGTGTTTCTGGATCTACCTCTCTTGAATTCAGAGAAAATTTTTGCGGCTTTCTGGCTATCATTTTCTGTTAATAAATTATTTTTATTATCAAAGCAATCACTTTTCAGCAGTTCTAGAGCAGAAATTTGTTATTTTTCAGGCTCACAATTTAATGAAAAGAGTAGAAGCATTATTTACCTTAACACTGAAAAATAGCAAGTCCTACCCTGTAAATGAGTTGCTGCATCTTCAACTTCCAGTAAGTACACCTAAGAAAATAAACTGTGGTTTTTGATATTCCTTATCATTTAATGGAAAGGCAACTTCAAATTTTAATGGAACCTGAAACAATGAAGCAGTATCAACTGTCCACTCGATACCAAGTCCAGCATTTTTTCGTTGTTTTGCTTTTTCAAATGTAATGTTTTCAGACCATATTTTACCTTGATCATAAAAAATTGTGCCCTGGATTTTAAAAGCACTCACGATTCCCCACAAAGGTGCTGTGATCAAAGGAAACTTAAAATCCAATCTTGAGACCAGCAGGTGATCATCACTCAAAACCGTTTGCTGTGGATATCCCCGTAAGACAGTAGGACTGCCCAATTGAAATTTTTTCTGCAGCGGTGTTTCACCTGAAGTAGCAGCATGAATCAGGTCCAGCTCAAACCATTTTCTGTGGCCCACACGCAGTATCTGTCCCAATGTAGCCTGCCAGCGTACATAAGAAAAATCGCTCTCCAATTCCAATGACGGCTGTTCATTCCAAATATCCCAGTTAATTTCATAATAATCTTTGGGACTGTAAGCACCGGAATGTTCCAGCAGAAAAGTATTTGATTTTCCGGAATCTACAATTGAACTACCTTCAGAATTGTCACTGGTAGAAAACAGAATTTCACGGTAAAAACTTGAGCGGAAAGAATATTCCAGTTCACCAGGATCATGAGCAGGTTTGTAGGTTGCCCGGATGCCCTGAGAACGAACTCCGCCGTATTCACTGACACTGAAACCAGCCTCCAATCCATGCATTCCAATATTATTTCGATCAAGATTAAAGATGTAAAGCCCACGTTTATTTTTTGTCCCATAACCTGGAATTGCATAGAGACGATAGTCATCAAATCTGTAGCGGATACCAATTCCAACTGAATTTCCATCTATAGCATTGTTACCAAATCCCGGTACCAGAAGTACTAAATGTTCACGTTGTTTTTGCCAGTCAAAACCAAAACGATAGCGAATAAAACTGAAAGAATGATTATTAATACGAGATGTTTCCAGTAACTCTTCCTCTGGATCAAGAGAAACTTTTTCCGGAAAACTGTCTGTTAGAAAGAGTACCGATTCCTGTTGTTTAATGCCGGGTAGCAGCCTGCGAATTTCTCTACCGTCTTTTGTCCTGAGTGCAACAACAACCGGCATTTTTGCCACCCCATTTTTATTAATTATAATCTCAGTTTCATACCTGCCGTCTGCTAGAGTTTTAGTTTTCGACTCTTCAAAACTATAATCCAAAGTCTGGACAGTCCTGAACCACTGTGAGAAAAACCATTGCAATGAACCTGCACCGTCTGCATCATATGGACTTACTGTAGGTAGAGACTGTAACCTTAGTTGCGGCTGATTAAACTTTTCCATCGACTCCTGAAACTCCTGTTGACTTACAGACTTTTGCTGATATTTTACAGAAAAATGCTGAAGTCCTTTCTTAAAACTCCTTTTCCCCTGCATGTATTCCAACATGGAAAGAACCATTGCAGTTTTATAAGTCAGTGTCTGTAGATATTTTTGAGAATCAGGATTATTTCGGAAAGAAGAGAGGATTGGATAACTTAATTTTGGCGAAACTGAATTTGCCATATTTTCAAAATAATGTTCCCGGTAACGGGGATTCAACCAGTCAATAGCATCAAATATACCTGCATCTGAGCCATATTTTTGTTGAAAAAAGCGCAGTCCTAGAAAAGAAGGAACTCCCAAATTTAACCACTGTTGTGTATCCTGATCACTCCAGATTGATTCGCCAAACCAAAGTTGGCCCAACCTTCTTGTCAAGAAACCTAGCGCCTGCCGATCAAGGAATTCAGACCGTTTGTAGTTTGGAAGTGGTACCAAAATTAAATTGTTGATGACATCAACCTGTTGATATTCTGCCTCAACAGCAACTAGCTTAATAGATTGCCATGGAGATTTAAGGCCATAACGAGTTTCTGCAAACTCCATGAACAGTGTTGTCCATTTTTCAAGGAGTGCCGCTCTGCGTTCATGACCTGAAAGGTAAAATGAGCTCAATTGATAAAGTTGCTGTGAAGTCTGATGTTTTGTGATGTTTGACTGTGTTGCTACTCCTTTTGTTGCAGAGTATTGTTGATGAACTTTCGAAAAAATCAGCGGGAAGCTTTTAAGCGGTTTCTTTAATATCGGCAGAGTGACGGACTGCCCGGCTTTTAAATTGTGATGAGCAGGAGTAGTGATTAAAACACCCGCCTGGGCTGCTTTCCATTTAATTTCAAAAGTTGCAGGAGATGGAAGATCTCCGGTAGTTTCCCAGCCTTCTGCATTTGGACTAATATCCTCATTCCAATTCAGCAACTTTGGATGCCAATTTGCTGTCATCAACATACCGTTAACTGCACCTTCCTGAGCATGTTCAGGAAACTTTGTTGAAAACTCAATCAGCACAGTAGATTGGCCTGGAAAACCTTTTGTCTGCGGTATATTTTCTGGTAGTAATACACGCAGTAAACCCTTTGCAGTAGAATAACCAATTTCCAGATCAGGATTTTCTTCCCATGAATACTTTAATGCTTGTGTTGCTGCTTCGGACTTTGAAGAAAACATACGTACTGAAGTAATTTCAAGACTTCCGTGACTGAAACCTGTCGGTGATTTTGGATCTTCTAGATTGTCCTGAAAACGACGCAAGGAGAAGACTGGCACTATTTTATGTTTACGTGTGCCTCGTACATCTTGAAAACTAAACCGGTTTCCCGGCAAGGCAAATAATAATTCGTGGGCTGGATAAGCCTTTCTAGTGAAACGGACTTGCATTTTTCCCTCAAGAAGTGTCTTATCGTGGTCATAAGAAACATCAATTATATAGTGAGGAACCTTGGCTGGGCCAAGAGATTTTGCAGATAAAAGCTGAACTGAAAATAATAACTGTACTCCGTAAACAAAGATTAAAAGTAGCAAATTACGAGATTTGAAACTTCGCGAGATTTGAAACTTTAATTTCAAACCTGAAAGCTTAAACCTGTAACCTGAAAGCACTAAATGGCTTCGATATTCACCAAAATTATTCAAGGTGAAATTCCTTGTGAAAAAATTATTGAAACTGATTCAGAGATTGCATTCTTAGACATCATGCCAAGTGCAGCTGGGCATACACTGGTTGTCCCCAAACTTGCTGTAAAGCGGCTGGAGGATTTACCAGCAAAACAGGCGATGTCATTAATGTCTACAATGCAACGTGTAGCAGTAGCTGTCAGTACTGCTTTCAATGGAATTGACTATAATTTAATCCTGAACAACGGTATAAACGCTGGTCAGGAGATAGAGCATGTCCACTTCCATATTTTGCCGCGAGCCAAAGGAAGTCCCGGGCCTTTTCGGGAACATATCCAATATGCAGAAGGAGAAATGCAAGAAGTGGGAGCAAAAATAAGAAATTGCCTTTGATAATTACAATTTTTTTACTATTTTTCAAGTAATGAATCTCCTGAGATTTGCGTCAATAGAAATTGGCAGCAACGCAGTTCGCATGATTATTGGGCAGTTAAAGAACTCAAGAGAGTTACATGTGCTCGAACGCTGGAGTATACATTTGCGTTTAGGAGATGTGGTTTTTGAGTCCGGTAAAATTTCTGAGCAAAAAATTCAACAATTACAAATAGCAGTCAAACTCCTGCTTGAAGAAACAGAAAGGTTTAAACAAATCCGGATATCACTGTCAGCCACCAGTGCAATGCGAGATGCTGCAAATCAAGATGAAGTTGTTTCACGCCTCGAATCCTCGATTCTACATCCTGTCAACATCCTCAGCGGAAGTGAAGAGCTTTGTAGTTTACTAGAAGGAATAAAAGCCATCATGCCTGCAAAAATGCGCAAGAACTATCCGTTAAGACAAACTATCTTGGTAGATTTGGGAGGCGGCAGTTTGGAAATTTCACTTTTGGAGTCAAAAAACAACTTAAATAATGATTCTTATTTCAGACACAGTTTTGATATCGGCACTCTTCGTTTGCATAAAATTAACAATCCTGTGCAGGAACTTGAGTCCAGTCTTCAGCAGAAACTGGGACCACTGCTGAATGTCTGCAAGTCAGAATTGCAGGAAGGTTCAAACCTGATTCTGACCGGTGGAAATGCAAAGACTTTTGCCCGCATCTTTCTGCAAATGACTCAAGCTACAAGCACCGATGAGAAGAAACAATTTGTAACAGAAAACTGGCTTAGCCTAGACTGGTCGGAGTACTTACTGTCAGAACAAATTTTGAGCAAACAGACTCCTGCAGAACAAACAGCTCAATGGAAACTTGGTTCGCAGCAGGTAGAAGTATTTAACCTCGCATTGGCAGTATTTCGCATTATCGGCTGCGAATTAAAAACCACAAAAGTCAGCTTTCCTTTTTTTGGTTTGAAGGAAGCATTATTGTTGCGGATGGCCAGTCTGGAAGTCAACAAAGCAATGGCGGAAATAAAAATGTTTATGATTACTGGACCTCCCAAAAAACATAAAATTTAAACATAAAAAAAATAAACTCATGCAGCACAATAAAAACGGACATAATCATTCAGAGCAATACTGTGGATTCATTGGAATAATCGGGCGTCCAAATGTTGGAAAATCAACTTTGCTGAACCAGTTAATTGGTCAAAAAGTATCTATCACAGCACACAAAGCTCAAACAACCAGAAACCGGATTCTTGGAATCAGGACAGATCAGAACACACAGATTGTTTTTATAGACACTCCCGGAATTCATCGTCCAGACAAACTACTCAACCGCAAAATAGTTGCATATGCTACTGAAACCCTACGTGATACTGATTTAAACTTGTGGATAGTTGAGCCCTTAACTGCAAATGCATTAATAAAAGACGGACCCTCAGTTTTGAATCCTGAAGATCAGGAAATTCTGAAAATGTTGTCCGGAAAAGAAAAACGTACCGTGTTAGTTTTGAATAAAATTGATACAATACATCAGGAGCAGGCTTTGGTCAGTATAGCCAAATTGGACAAAATTGCTGACTTTGCTGAGATAGTGCCAGTTTCAGCTTTGAAGTCAACAAATGTTGAGCATTTAGTTGAGACTGTGAAAAAATACCTGTCTGTTCATCCTTTTTACTTTGAAAGACACCAGGTAACAGATGTTTCAGAACGTTTCCTTGCCAGTGAGTTTGTACGCGAAGAACTCTTCATACGACTACAGCAGGAGATACCTTATTCTGTAGCCGTCATAGTGGAGCAATTTGAAGATGACCCAAAATGCATCAAAATAGCCTGTAATATATTTGTAGAACGTAATTCGCAAAAAGGAATTATTATCGGTAAAAAAGGTGCAATGCTGAAAAGTATTGGAACTGCAGCACGTAAAAAAATAGAACGCCTGCTGGGAAACAAGGTTCATTTAGCACTTTACGTGAAGGTTTTAAAACAATGGTCTCACAATGCACATCATCTACGAACTCTTGGACTTGACTAACTTATTGAAATTATTATATTTAAATTTATTATTTTCACAGCAGATTCCTGACTAAACAAAAAATACCTGCAACAATGAAGATCATCAAAAAAATAATATTTGCTGTTGTTTTCCTGATTTTTGAATTTTACATCTTTCAATTTTCGTGGCAAATTGGTGTCAGCACACTGGTCCTGATCACGGCAACAGTCTGCATCTGGCTTGTATTAAAAAGAATAACTACCGTTGTAACTCAACCTGAACTTAGCCTTTCTTCGGCACCATTTCGTGATTCAGAAATATCAAAAAACAGTGTCAGCTCAACAGACACACAAAAACCAACTGGTTCCGCAAATCAAATTGCCGGTGTTGACGCTTACACTTTTGAGGAGTTCGGCAAAAAATTCAACCTGAGTACTTCTGCCCCGAATGCCAGCGATTCAGAATCTTCTTCTTTAAAATTAACAAAACCCGGTTTCGTATCAGAAGCATATGATAAAGCAGGAACAACAAATGAAGCTGAAAATTTTTCTGAAGAACTTGATGAGGTGGAGCAGGTAAAAGTCACTTTAAGTTCAAACGCAAAAAGCCTGCAGACTGACCAGACTGAAGAAGAAATAGCGGTCGCAAATTTGCCGCCAGCTCTTCAGCAACAACCGGAACATCCTGAACCTGTAAGCAGTGATGGAGTTCAGCATGAGCGAAAACTTGGGGCGGGTGAAGAGGCTCTTGAAATACTGTCCCGCAAACATCAGGCACAAAAAAAACAAACAGAAGATTTGACAATGGAGCCACTGGTTGAATTCGATGATGACCTTTTTGCAGATGAACTCATTCAACTTTCTGGAACTGAAACTCTTGCTGAAACAGAGCAAGAGGATGTTTTTGATAATCTAAAATCTGCTTCGCCTGCAGAAATGAACAGCTGGGAAGATGATTCTGCTTTGAGGCCTGTAGACAAAACACCTCTTTTTGAAGAAAGTACTGCAGAAGCAGAAGCCTTATTAAAACTGGCAACAACAGCTTGTGAAGCAGGCAGATTGGAAGAAGCTAAAGCCGGCCTGGAAAGCTACCTGACTCTGTTAAATGAACAAAATCTGCTACCAAGTCAAAATGTGATGCATTTGGCAGAAAGGTTGGGAATTGAATTAGAATCCAAAGAGGAGTTTTCAATTACTGCCGAAATTGTTGAACCTAAAACTGCAGCAAAGAGCAGCCAGGAATCGACTCTACATGGTGAAACAGTGCAGACCGATTATGCAAGTGTTATGGATGGAATTGTAAAAACATTGGAAGATAAAAATTCCTACGGTGAGGCTTTGCCCCTGCTTCATGATTTGCTGAACTACAATCGGCAACGTGTTAATATTTCTGCAATGGATCCGCTCTATGATAGAATAGAGGAGGCACATAGAACGCTGAATAATAATCAGGACCTTGTGGCAACTTACAAGGAGCACCTGGCAATCAAACAACAGCTGGATGATGTAAAAGGTGAACTTAAACTGCTTGATTCAATTAGTACCTACTATGCAGAAACTGGTGATCAAAAAGCATCAGATCGTTATCAGGCAGAAAGTTTGCGCATTCAGGAGGGTGTTGCCTACAAAAAAGGAATTAAGTCAGAGACGGCCCAAAACTAACAGTTCCTAGATCTTGTCTCAACAAAGCTGTCTCACTAAAAATACATACATCCGTCTGGTGTAACGGAGCTCAACTTATGTCCATAATTACTGGCAGTAAACTGCAATTCGGCTAATAATCTGCAGCTTCTGGTGCGGCGTTCGCGCACCACATAGAACTCACTTATACGTGGAGATGTATCCGACTCCAAATTTGCAAACAATTTTATTGCGCTGATAGTATGTCGTTCAGCAAGCTGGAGGTAACGCGGCTGCAGACCTTTCTGCCAGCTGTCAAAATAGTTTAGACTCCACCCCATATGACTGTCCCCCTCTCCCAGACGGCTCCGGAACGATTGACTCGGGAATTCAGGTGCAGTACCTGAACAGGCTGTCAATATTAATATCAGAAAAACATAGAATATGCGCATAAATATGTAATTTAATCTACAGATAAAGTATATATACAGTTTTCTCTCCATTTATAGTTTAATTTCTGAAGAGAACATAAAATACCATCTGTTCTGAATATCGACTCCTGTATAAATTACTTTAGTAAAATATACAGTGATAATTTCAGCATTTTTCAAGTTTCAACCAAGTTCTAAGTAACTCAAACCATAGGCCTTAAGCAGGCTAGACAGGTTCTCTCTACACACAATTGGCCAGCTAATTGCACTTTTAGCTGATACATGCTTGTATAATAACTTATTTTGGCTTACTTAAAACGCTATGGTACCAAAGAAAATTTTTGCTGTTGGTGGAGGTAAAGGTGGTGTTGGCAAAAGTTTTGTCGCTGGTAACCTTGGTATAATGCTGGCTCAAAGTGGTTATAACGTAATTCTCGCAGATTTAGATTTAGGTGGTGCAAATCTTCACACCTGGCTTGGAGTAGACAATCCAACCAAAGGCCTTTCTGAGTTCATCGAAAGAGAGGTTCTGGACATTGAAAATTTATTAATTCCTACAAAAATTCCAGGACTGAGTCTAATCAGTGGCGCCAGAGACGGTGTTGAAATTGCAAATTTGAAACACACTCAAAAACGGCGTTTCCTCTCAGCCTTGAGACAGTTGGATGCAGATTATATTGTCATCGATCTGGGTGCAGGTACAGCCTACAACACAGTAGATTTTTTCCTGCTGGCAGATTCTCAGATTATGGTGGTCATCCCCGAACCAACTTCAATAGAAAATGCTTATCGTTTTATAAAAAATTCTTTTTTTCGTCAATTATTTCATAACAGTAAATCTTTCGGTTTAAAATCTGCAGTCGCGCCCATCTTACGAAAGGACAACCAGCATCACGTCAACACCCCACCAAAAGAACTCATAAACTATTTAAGGATGTTAGGTGGTAGTGCAGCAGTTTTTGTTGAAGAACAGCTAAGCTTATTCACACCTAGAATGATACTAAATCAAGTTCGTACAGAGCGTGACAAACTGGTTGGACCATCTATGGAAAAAGCCTGTTTGAAGTTTTTCAACCTGAATGTTGAATTCCTGGGGTATATTGACCACGATGAGGCTGTCAGAAAATCTGTTTTAGAAAGGAAGCCCCTGTCTGTGGCCTATCCGGACTGTACTCCGATGAGACAGCTGAGAAGTATCTGTAAAGCAATCCAACAAGCTGAGCCTGAAAAGGCGGCAAAAAACAAACTCATGACACAATTGACCTTATGACTGTTATTGCAAAATCTCAGATTTTGGATGAAGAAAATTATTACCAGTTGCTTGAAGTCCCGAACACAGCAGCATTGATGGAAATCCGCAATGCTTACGAAGCAAAACTGGAAGAAACTCATCTTGAGGCACTTGCTGCTTATTCATTGTTGCCGGAGGAAATAACTGAGGATAAACTGCTCAGGTTCAGTCAGGCATTTATGATTCTGGCAAATCCAATAGCCAGAGCAAAATATGATGATGAACTTCTGGAACAAATTACTCCGGCAACAGAAAAAACCTCAACTCTAAAAGAGAGCTTTTTAAAATCTGAAGAAAATAACTCGAGCAGATTTTCCTGGAAAACTTCTAAAACTGAGAGCCAACCTGAAATTAAAAATAATATAGGGTTTGAGGAAAAGAATAATGATCTCAGTCAAAATAATACCTTAGATGATGTTGGTCAAACACATCTGGAGCGGCAAGATTATTACCTCAACCTTGCTGCCAAAAATGAACAGGCAGAACTGAGCCTTACTGAATATTTTGCTACTCTCAAAGCATATGGAGGTAAGCTGATTTTCAATGGTGCTGTTTTAAAACAAATCAGGCAGTTAAAATTGATCACACTGGATGAACTTGTTAAGATAACCTGTATTCGCAGTACCTATCTCAAGGCAATCGAAGATGAAAATTTTGATATCTTTTCTTCAGAAATATATTTAAAGGGTTATCTGGCTTGTTATGTTGAAGCAATGAATTTGCCGGCAGAACAAATTCTGGAAGAGTATCTTCAGCTCTATAAAAATTCCCGTTAAGATAAAAAGATTGAAATGTTTTATCAAGGTATCTTACAATTAAGCACAGTATTATGGGCAGTAGAGCATAATTTAAACTGTATTAAAATTAAAATCAGAGTCGGAAATAAGCCGGGTTCTGTTCTCACAGATGTGAGCCATGACCATTTATCTGGGACAGCCGTTACCGACCGCCTCTAGCGTCCTACCCGACCGCCAGACGAGCAGCCTGATAGCGGTCCTATTTGGACTTGCAACGGGTGGGGTTTACATTGCCAGCCTTGTCACCAAGACTGCGGTAGGCTCTTACCCTGCCTTTTCAACCTTACCTGTGTTTCCGGAGAAACCATCGGCGGTATATTTTCTGCTGCACTCTCCGTCGGCTCACGCCGCCTGGCCGTTAACCAGCACCCATGCCCTGTGTTGCCCGGACTTTCCTCCAGCATTCCGGTGTTGCGAACAAACCGAAAAACCAGCGGCCATGTTTCCGGCTCTGACACTTAATAAATTAGCATCCTTGAAAATAAGATCAAGTGAACTTCTTTTTAAAATATTCAAATGCAAAAAAATATGAAAAACAAACAACAACAGATCCTGCTAAAAGACTCAGCTAAAAAGGACAAACTGCACAAACGCGGATTTAGTTTCATCGAAGTGATGGTGGTGATCATCATCCTTGGACTACTTTCCAGTATTGTCGGTGTTTACCTGTTTGATTCTGCAGAGCAGGCAAAAGCTGATGCGACAAAAACCCAAATTAGAGGTTTAGAGACTGCACTTGATCTTTATCGTCTACACAACTCACGCTACCCCTCAACAGAACAGGGTTTAAGTGCACTTCTCGAGAAACCGGAGGTTGGTGTGATCCCCAAAAACTGGAACGGTCCCTACCTGCGTGGACATAATTTACCGGAAGACGGTTGGGGTGCTGCTTTCCATTATCAAAGTGTAAAGGGCAGGACCTTTGAAATCATTTCACTTGGTGCAGATGGTGCTGACGGTGGAACAGATTTGGATGCAGACATTAATTCCAGTGATTTATAAAAATACTACAAAATTCAAAAACCGAGGAATCAGCAGAGGTTTTACTTTTCTAGAAATACTAGTGGTTATAACTCTGGTTCTGTTGTTGATGGGCATGAGCATTCCTCAGTTTTTTGCCCTTTTTTCCAAACCACACGAAGCAGAATTCAAACATCTAAACAATGTCATCAAAACACTCCGAAATGATGCTGTCCTCAAAAGTACTGCATACTGCCTGATCTTTGACCTGAAGTTGCAGCAAATGTTTACTGCAGAAGAGACTCCGACTGGAAAATGCAGAGAAGAACATCTAAATTCACCAAAAATTTTAAAACCTCATAACTATTCTGGGGATCTTATTCTATCTCTGGCCCAGCCGGCAGCCAAGGATCACACTGCATTAAATTCAGCTGCAGATTTATTGGAAGTCCATATCAACAACTCCGGATTCGTCACCCCTTTTTGGCTCAAGTTCTCTCTGCCGGATTATACCAAATCCTGGACGATTGAAAGCAGAGGTATCATGGGTTCACTACTCTTACTGGAACAGTAAGTTATATCATGAGATTAGTCAGCGATAAAATTGCAATTATCTACAAAAAAGGATTTACCGTTTTAGAGGTACTTGTATCTCTGTCGATTTTAGTGTTGACTTTACTGGCACTTTACCAATCTTTTTCAACTTCCATTATTGTGCTTACTTCCACAACAAACTTGTGGAAAGCCATGTCTCATGCACAAAATGAATTACTAAAATCAGAGCGTGCAACCACTGCTCCTCCTGTTTCAGTTAGTGAAGGTGAGTTTGAGCTTGACGATCAAATGAGCGGTTTCCGCTGGAAAAGACATATCCGGGACACCACACCTCTGCCTGGAATAGGTGTTCGTCAAGTCAACTACCAGTTGCTTTGGAATGAGGGTCAACACGAATATACTTACAATGCAGCAATTTACGTCAACCCCCAATGATCTTAATTTGAAAACTGCAGGCTTCTCTCTGTTGGAATTACTAATTTCAGTGGCCCTGCTCGGTCTTGTTATGTCTCTTATTTATGGAGCATTTTTCCAAATTTCCAACTCCTCAATCAAAATTCAAACCACACTGCAAGACCGTCAGGAATTGCGTTTACTGATGAAAACAGTTCTTGATGACCTGCAGAACATTCGCTACTTGAAGCATTTTGCAGATTCAGGACAAAGTACAATGCAGCAACGTGAAACAGGTTTGATTGCCGAGAGGAAACTGGGGCCGGAAAATCCTGATTCAGGAGAGCTTGAAGAAGTGAGTAGCATCTTTTTTCATACAGCAGTCAAGAACCGTTTCTATCCTGAAGAAAAAGCACGGGACCCGGAACTGCATGAAGTTGCTTATTCGCTGGAAATGGACTCTACCGCAAAATCCTGGGAATTTTATCGCAGAGAAGATTTTTACCTGGATAACAATCTCAGAGAGGGTGGTATCAGCTATGCTTTATCTGAGTCAGTCATCAAGTTTGAACTGGAGTTTCTAGAAAGTGAAACTGAGCTTGCAGGAGGTGGATTCAGGGAAAAATGGAGCGCAGAATGGAACTCTGAAGAAAAAGTCTGTAACATCGTTAAAGGCAATTTTTGTCTGCCGCGTGCCATCAAATTAACAATGGCTTTGAAAGGTCAGGACGAAAAAATAGTTTCAGACTCACAGGTCATAAACCTATGCGTGCCGCCCTGCAATCCTGAAATATTTGAATAGCTTGAAAAGGTGTTAGTATTAAAGAATAGAGTTAAACCTCTTCCAGCCATTCCACCTCACCTTTTCCCTGCCTGATAATTTCAGCACTGCCCTGACTGAAATCAATAATAGTTGAATTTTTCGCAAATATTGTTCCGCCGTCGACAATTAAATCAACCTGTTTTTTATATTTTTCGTGTAAGTCATGTGGATCATCATACAATTCATCTTCGGAAATCCGCAGACTACTGCTGAGAATAGGGTGCCCCAGTACTTCAACAATCTGGTTAGCAATTGGATGATCAGGCCAGCGAAGCCCTACTGTGCTGCGTGGTGTCAACATCATTTTAGGCACAATCCTGGCTGCTTTAAAAACAAATGTATAGGGTCCGGGTAATTTACGGCGCAGCAGTTTAAACACATTAGTTGGTATTCCCTGAGTATATTCCTGGACTTCAGTCTGGTTGGTACAGATAAATGACAGTGGTTTTTTCTGATTCACTTTTTTTAGCTGATACAAGCGTTTCATCGCTTTTTTACTAAAAATACTGCAGCCAAGACCATAAACAGTATCGGTTGGATAAATTATAATTCCATCATTCTGCAAAACATCTACTACTTGTTGAATGCGCCGAGGTTGAGGATTTGTGGGATTAATACTTAACAACATATATAAAAATTAAAACAAAGAGCCAGATGGGATACTCTGAAATTTAATAAACGCAGAACTAGAAGACAGTTAAAAGCGGCAAGCTCTGTCCGTCTGCAACAATTTTTGCTGAATGCTAGAATCGAAGCTAAAATGCAGCAGCAACTACAAAGACCAATTCCTGCCTGCTCTGCTCTTTGGAAGTTTCAGAAACGTTGAACCCATGTCCATAGTTCACTATTATTGGTAATCCGCCCAAGCTACGTATACCGTAGCGATAACCAATACCTGCACCTGAAATGCTGTGACTTTTTCCTGAAGTTCCAAGATAATCGAGTTCAAGATTTGTAAAACTGGCCAGATCTGCAAAAACATACATAATTCTGTCGTCAGCAAATTTTATTTCCTGATTTAACTTTAGCAACTGTGCAGAGCTGACGCGAAATTCATTTCTAAAATAACCAGCCACACTGTATTGACTTGTCATCCCTCCGACTTTAATATTGCTGAACAAATCTAAATTAGTTCCGGATGCAGAAGAAACCTTTACATTTGTGATCAACATTTTATCCCACTCAAACGAATCCTTCAGTGCAAGCGTGGTTTTACTGAATTCAGCTTTAGAATCCGCATCTGTCTCCAACTGCCAATTTTTATAATTGCTACGTGCCCCCTGAGTTTGGGTTGCAGATATTTCTCCATCTTCATGGAGCAGTCCAACCCATTTTATAACAGCAGTTGTTGTACTTTCTGAGAACCGGTCAGGAAGACTGTAGGTACTTCCTTCTTCAATTAGTTTTGAGTTGTAAAACTTCCGCTGACGAGAATCTGCAGTTAGTGAGAGACGTGCAGGCTTTTCCGGAAACAGGTGAACAGCCAGCATAGTCGAAATTCCGTCTCCGGCAAATGTTTTACTTTTTTGAAGCTCGCCACTTTTATATAAATCAGTCCCATTTCCTTCTGCGATTGCAGTTCCGTAAACAGCATATTCAAAGTCTAAGATACCTTCAAAGCGGTGAGTCATACTGAGCGTTGGTGAAACTGTTTCATATTTCAAACGCAAAGTTCCGTTGCCAAAATAACCTGAACTTTCATGATCTAAAATGACGAGAGGCGTTCCCAGACCTTCTGATGACCCCAGAGCCAAACCTTGTCCCAGGACGATGTAAGTGCCATATTCACGTTCTGCTGCCAGAGCAACTGTGTTGCTGAAAACTGCTGATAAAATAAACAGTGCTGTAAACCAAATAATCATTTTATTTTTCATTTTAACCATCTCCTTTTTCTAATTTTAACAAAAGTTTAGCCTGTAGTTTCTGCATTTTGGGTTCAATTGCAATTGGTTCCAGAAGCGAAATTGCTTTGTGCATTCTCTGATGATGTTCAGTAGGTACTGGAATATCATGATTTTTAAAAGATTGATGTATTGTGTTACACAGATGACCATAACGGTAAATAGCTGCTTTTTCGATTAGTTTTTCAGGAACATCACCAATAAGACTAATTGCGTCTCCAATTGATGAGAGGGCTTTTGATAAATAATCAAACCCACTTTTTTTTGATTCAGGTACATCACCTGAGGATGCGGTGTTTAAATCGATTTGAGCAAGAACATCATACATTTTCGATTGATGATAGCCGACAAATGGATTTTTACTCTCCAGGCGGTGCAAAATATCAAACATCAAATCCAAATTATCTTTGGCTAAAGGTAAAAAAACCATCCTGCGCAACATAGGGTCAAAACCATTTTTGAGGTCGCCAAATGGAATTTTGTTTTCTGTTCTGGATTTAATAAGATTCAATTCATATTCACTCTCAAGAGCTTCTGATTCAAGCAGCTTTAGACAACTGTTAATGAAACCTACTTCAAACTGCAGTCTCTTTTGCTGTTTCTCAAGAATTATGTCTACGTTGCCATCTCCCTTAATCTTCGATTCAGTTTCTACTAATTCATCATTTAGATAGTTATACAACTTATTCAGGTAGATTGACTGACTTGCAAGACCTGCATTTATTTTTTGAATTGAAAGACTCGGATTTTCAACCTCCAGCATAGCTAATAAAAAGGCATCCCTGGCAGTTTCCAAACTGCTGTTTTCAGATTCCTGCAAAAACAACTCTACCAGCTCAACTCTGGATTTTGAGTCTTTTGGTTGTTTGAGTAACTGTTCCGAAATTTCATGTGCTTTTTTATTTTTTAGCTTCAGACTCAGCCTCCTGCCTGTGAACTCAAGTTCTTTCCCACTGGGAATATCTCCTCTTTTGATACTCAAGCCACTTAGTAGCTTGGAAGAAAGCTGATTCTTTTCCAAATTACGAAACTGTGACTTTAATAAATCCAGATCTGCACTAAGATGCTTAAACAACAATAGTGGTTTTTGGATATCGGGTAGTTCCCGTATATTACTGGTCTTGAGATTCATTTGCCCCCTGAAATTTGTAGCAGTAATACATGCACCTGCTTGAACTGATCAGCAACAAGAATGCTACTGCAACAGCAATTAATATAAACCTGCCTGTTTACCAGCATTTTAGTTGCGGACATTATTGTTGCTCCGGAATTGAAAACTGCGGGTTACGACCTGCAATACCTCTTAAAAGCCGACCCAGCAAATCAGCACCAGTGATGATTCTTTTTTCTGCACTCCAACATAAAATCAAATCGTTATCTATCACGTCGTCTTCGGAATGTTCCGGGTGAACACGTAATTTATGAATAACATCTCCTAGTGGTGAAGCTGGATCAGAAACTACAATTGGGCGGTGGCAGTATGAATACGGCCGAAAAGGCTCAACACCAAAAAGTGCATCACGTAAAAACAAATCTGCATTCAGTACTAACAGAGGGTCTCCGGCTACTGAGGTTAAAATCACCCATTTTCTGCCTGACTCCTGTACCTGAAGCAAAAAAGGATCTTCTGGGTTACGTTGAAATGCTGGAAACACAGGGAGATCAAACTCCGTTTCCAGTGGTATTATACTAACCGGATCAACAACTTCTCCCTCTTCTCCGACCTGCAAATCATCAATGCTTAGAAAATTAAGTGCTCCTGTACCCTCTAAACGGCCAATATCTGATTCTCTTGACTCCATATGTTTTTGGAGCATGATCCTGATATCTTCCTCTTTGAAATAGAGCACCCCTTCTTTTCCCAACCAGATGTCCAGCAGCAGTGCAGAAGGTTTACTTACCGGATATAAAATAAATCTGTAAAATTTAATTGCCGGAACCAGTAACACTCCCATCCGCAGTGCATTTCGGGAAAAGTAGGCCTGAGGCAGAATTTCACCGAAAATAGTTATGCAAACTGAAGAAAAGAAAAAAGCCCAAAGCCCGGTCAGGACAGAATCTGTTAACAAAGTCAAAAGGACATTAATACTGACGTTACCCCAGAGCAAAGTCGTCAGCAACAGATTAGCATCTTTACGCAGTTCCAGCACCTCGACCGCAGCTTGATTTCCAGACTCAACTTCTATTTCAAGTTTCAACCTGCTCAAGCCAAACAATCCCAATGTTAAACCGGAAAATACTGCTGATTGGATTAAACAAAAGAATATACCTACCAAAAGGGCTAGGTCCATACAGTTTTATTGTTTTTTTGAATCATTAAATATACACTCCATTTTGAAGACAAATTTTTTGGCATACTCTAACCACTTTTCTTGAAGTTTACAAGATTTTATCAATAATTTTATCTAATTGCATCAAATAACTCCTGTAAATTGCTGCAACAGGGTTATTAACCTGTTATTTGCCGTATCAATAAAACAAAATTTCAGTCAGTAGATTATACAAAAAGAGTTGTTTCTTCTTGATTAGCAAGATAACCTAAACTTGCGAAGACATATTTATTCATTTGAAATATAGACGGTTTTATACTCCTTTTAAAGGATTAGGCACTCCACTTGCAAAAAACTACATAATAAGTTAGAGTAAGTTGATGGTTAATACTGTCCTGCGTTTTGCCTGACAGAAGCTACCCAGTTTAAAAAATTTAATATAGAGATGAGGTATCTAATGAAAAAATTATATTTGTTGATTGTTTTAGACAGTATGGCGGTTTTCCGGTTGTCGGGCTGTACAACAGAGGCAGAACCAACGCAAGCAGAGGAACCTAAAGCAGAGGAACCTAAAGCAGAGGAACCTAAAGCAGAGG
>JACNJW010000008.1 GCA_014382365.1 SAR324 cluster bacterium | reverse complement strand
CGTTATAAGTAATCCCCAAATCTGTGCCAAAGGAATGAAAATATGAAATGTTCTGTGTATATAGCAACTAGTGCAGATGGATACATAGCAACCCATGATGGTGGCGTTGATTGGCTTCATTCTGCAGGTAACCCGAAAGCTGACATGGCAGCCAGCCACGATATGGGTTTTGGAGATTTCATAAAATCTGTGGATTGCATGATAATGGGGCGCAAATGCATGGAAATGATTTCCAGAATGAACTTGTCACCTGAACAATGGCCTTATGGTGGAGTTCACATAATCGCATTAAGCAATTCTATCATGGAACCACCAGATAATTTGTGCGGTAAAATTGAGATGTTCTCAGGGGATATATCTGATCTGGTGAAAAAACTGGAAGGTAAGAGTTATCGCCATGCTTATATTGATGGTGGCTCAACTATTACATCTTTCCTCAATTCGCAACTCATCGACGAAATGACAATTACAAAAGCTCCTGTATTGTTGGGTGAAGGCATACCTCTGTTTGGAAAATTAACGAACCACATTAAACTCGAAAATTCCGAGGCGACTGTATTTCCGAATGACTTTATCCAAATCAAATGCAGTGTAAATTACTTATAACAAGGCCATGTAGCGGATCGCGCTACGCGCGCCCGGTGATGTTAAGCGTTGGGCATCGTAGAAGGTAATAGTCTAGAACATTGGTGTTGAAAAATTCTAACCTAAAAATAAGAAGGCAAGCAATATGCCTGTTCTTTCAACAGAAAATCTCAAAATAGATTATACAGAAGATGGTGAGGGCAAAACAGTTATACTTATCCATAGTTCCGTCAGCGGTAATCGCCAATGGCGATCACTTGTTGAGACACTAAAAGATCGATTTCACGTTTTGGCCATTAATCTTTTCGGATACGGTGAAACGATGCCGTGGCCTGATGATTCAACTCAAACCCTTTCCGAACACGCTAAGCTTGTATTCGCACTCTGTTCAAAAATGCAAGATTCCATTAATATCGTTGGGCATTCCTTCGGTGGCTCAGTGGCACTTAAAGCAGCTTCCTTTCTTGGACATCAAGTTGACAAGCTCGTGTTGCTCGAACCAAACCCGTTTTATTTACTAAAGCAGCATAATCGAATTGATGCATACCAAGAATCACAGGAGTTGTATGATCATGTCAAGAAATATGGCGCAAAAGATGATTGGATAAGGGTCGCGGAAAAATTTGTGGACTATTTTGTGAGTGATGGAGCATGGAAATCAATGTCCGAGAAACGGCGGCAAGCATTTGTCGCATCCCTGCCGCTAAATTTCTATGAGTGGGACGCTGTTATGAACGAGGAAACATCCATCAATGAGTGGAAAGCATTAGAAGCAAAGACATTGGTTATCAGTGCTTTGGAGACTCGACGCGCACTCCGAGAAATCGTTGAAATTTTTTCGGCAGCATGCCCTCATTGGTCGTTTACTCAGGTTTCTGAAGGTGGCCACATGGCACCGCTCACGCATCCAGATCAAATAAATCCAGTTATAAGACAGTTCCTTGAAGCACCAACTTGATGAGTTAATGACGAAGTGATGCCCAACAACATGAAGCAAAACAAAACGAAAAAAATGAAAAATATTCAAAAAATCACGAATGAAAACCAAGCGGCATTTAAGGAAATTTGGAGTAAAAAATCAATAAAATGTATAGAGTAAAATTTAAAACACGAGCAAAGTATGAAAATACTCATAATGTTCAAAGATAAGATGAATCACAAACACGCAAAACGTAAAACCTTGAATCGAAACAAACATTAACCCTTGCAGAATGTCGCCCAACAAGTCGTTGCACCGGAGCGGGCTACGTTTTCTGTGTTTCAACGTTGTTTCCTTCGTTTCAGTTTTTTGGTTGTTCAACGATCACTCGCGTTGGTCCGCCCGTCCGGTGATCTTGGTCGTTATGCGTCTTAATTAATAGTATAGAAAATGTCTAAAGGAATCTTAGAGTTTTGGTATGAATTTGCTAGTACATATTCCTATCTTTCTGTTATGCGAATTGAAGCATTGGCAGTCGAGCATAAGATAAAAATAGCATGGAAACCTTTTTTGCTTGGTCCCATTTTCAAGGAGCAAGGCTGGGAGGATTCTCCTTTCAATATATATCCCGCAAAAGGACGTTATATGTGGAGGGATATGGAAAGACTTTGCAATAAAAGAGGGCTCGTTTTCAAAAAACCAACTGTCTTTCCAAGAAATGGTTTGTTATCAGCTAGAATCGCTATTTTAGGGAGAAACGAATCTTGGGGAACTGCCTTTACAAAAAAAGTATTCGAGTTTAACTTTGTTGAAGATGCAGAGATCGGAGACATTGAAAAACTTGATGTGATTCTACAATCGTTGAATTTGGATTCAAAAGAAATTATCACTCAATCACAAAGTAAAGCAAACAAAGACAAATTGAAAAAACAAACGGAAGAAGCTAAGCAATTAGGAATCTTTGGTTCTCCTTCATTTATTGTCAACGATGAGGTGTTTTGGGGTGATGATCGTTTAGAAGATGCAATTAATTATTTAAAAGAGTTTAATTAAGACTTATATAAACAGTTACATAAAACTAATATGCAAAACGCTACAAGTGCATGCTAGGGATGGAAAGCACTGCAGTTTAAATCTATTTTCATAGTTGGGCAGGAGCTCATTAACTTTTCTAAGTGGGATGATTTTCATCACAGATGCTGGGTGTTAGCCATCTAAAATTAGAGCCACACAGCACATTTTTGAGTAGTAACTGATTGCAAATCCTTCCTTCTGGAAATACTACCATCAACTTTTCCCATCAATTAATGTAAAGGAATAAAACAAATATTTTGAGGATGAATCTGTCCCAAAATCAAACGTCACGCAAGCGTAAATTTTGTGGATCGTAGGCTGCTTCTTTGAGGACAGTTGCGGAGCAGATCTGGCCTAAAATTCGGATTTCAAACTTTGTTCCTGGTTCGGCATATTGAGGTTGAACGTAGGCGAAGGCCAGACTCTGTCCAACAGTGTGTCCGTATGCTCCGCTAGTTGTTATACCGATTATTTTTTCGCCCGAAAAAACCGGTTCGTTGCCGAGACAATCAGAGTCAGAAGTTTCCACTGCAAGATAAACCAATCTGGTGTTTACGCCTAATATTTTGCGTGAAAGCGTGGCTTCGCGGCCAATGAAGGATTTACTGAAATCGACAAAACGCTCCAATCCGGCTTCAATCGGTGTAATTTCGGTAGTCAGTTCGACCCCCCAGCCTTTGTAGGCTTTTTCCATACGCAAGGAATTCATCGCATAAGTGCCAAAATTGGCGATTCCGAAATTTGCTCCTGCATCCATCAGTGCCGCGTAAAGCGTTGTCATTTTGTCAATGGGGTGGTGCAGTTCCCAACCAAGTTCACCTACATAAGAAACCCGCAACGCCCGAACCGGAATTCCGGAAACTTCGATTGATTTGCCTTTCATCCAACGGAAGGTGTTGTTGCTCAAATCTGCATCTGTCAGTTTGCTAAGAACATCACGCGATCGAGGGCCGGAAAGTACCAGTACTCCATAATCTGCAGTAACATTTAGGATGCTGACTTTTTCGTCCGGAAGAAGATTTTGGTTGAACCAGTCCAAATCATGTAATTCTGCCACAGCTGCAGAAAGTACATAATAGTGATTTTTTGCTAATCTGGTAATGGTGGCTTCGCCTTCAATGCCTCCCAATTCCGTGAGAAAATGTACTAAAGCAATTCCTCCATCACGTTTGGGAATACGGTTAGCGCAAATCCGGTTCAGAAAAACCTCTGCGTCTTCTCCGGAAATTTCATATTTAGCAAAACATGATAAATCCAGCAGGCCAACTCTTTCACGGACGGCCTGACATTCTTCGGCAACTACGGAAAAAGAATTATTGCGCCGGAAACTGTATTGCTCACCTTCGCCTTTTTGGTCAAACCATTTGGCACGTTCCCAACCGAAAGTTTCTGCGAAAACAGCACCTTGTGATTTTAGCTTTTCGTAAATCGGAGTTGTCTGAACAGGTCTGCCGGCGTCCCGGAATTCTCCGGGATAATGTGTGGCATACATGTGCTCATATTCGTCGATTGATTTGTCGAGAGCATATTTCCCACAAGCCCAATCTGAAAAACGGCGTGGATCCATTTCCCTGACGTTGATTTCGGTCTGGCCGTGAATCATCCACTGTGCCAAATATTTTCCGCATCCCGGGCCCTGTGTGATACCGATTCCGGCAGCACAGCACATCCAGTGATTACGTAAACCAGGTGCAGGACCAAGCAGGAAATTGCCGTCAGGAGTGTGTGTGATTGGGCCGCTTACAACTTTCTTGATGCCTGCAGTTTCAAAAACTGGAAGACTCGAGGCGGCTAAATGTAAATGCGGTTCAAGACGTTCGAGGTCAGGAGGTAAAAGCGCATTGTCAAAACTCCAGTCGATGCCGTCCAACCCCCAGGCTTTGGCATTCATTTCATAAGGACCAATAATCAATCCGCTTTGTTCCTGCCGATAATAACACGAAGAGCGCGGGTCACGTATCACCGGCAATTCCTTTTCAAGTGCTGAGACTTCCGGAATTGACTCGGTTATTAAATACTGGTGAACCATATTGACCATTGGGATGTTGAGTCCCACCATTTCTGCTACCTGCAAACAAAAAGATCCGGCAGCGTTGACTACATGCTCGCAAATGATATTGCCTTGTTCAGTAACAACTTCCCACTCTCCTGAAGGCAATGAGTTTATAGCAGTCACACGATTGTTGCGGTATATTTCTGCACCGCGATTTTTCGCTCCAATGGCCATGGCGTTGGTGACTCCGCTGGGATCTGTGTGTCCGTCACCTGTGGTGTAAGCGCCCAGCAAAACTCCGTCTGTGTTTAGCAGAGGGTGAACTTTGCGGATTTCTTCTGGACTAAGCAAATGACATTCTGCACCAATTTGATCGAGAATACCCTTAACGTAATGAAACCAGTCAACCTGATCCTGATTGACGGCCAAACGCACTGCACCACAGCCGTGCCAGCCGGTTGCTTGTCCGGTTTCTTCTTCCAATATTTTATAAAGCTCAGAACCATAATGATGGATTTTGGCCATGTTCATTGAACCGATGAAATGCGGAATTAATCCGGCAGCATGCCAGGTTGAACCGGAAGTCAATTCACCTTTTTCAACCAGTACAACATCATTCCAGCCCTTTGCACCTGATGTTCCGGCTTTGGCCAGGTGATACAACAAACCAACGCCCATGACGCCGCCGCCAATAATCACTACTCGGGTATGTGTTTTCATGATGATTTCAAGTTCTGCATTCTAGATTTAGTTAAACGTATAGGAAATTGTACCCGGATTATCTTGTCTGTGTCTTCGTCCCAATGTTGAGGGAAGTACGTATTTACAGTAATTTGAGCTTTTGTGCGGGCACGTTGTACGACATCTGTTGCACCTTGTTCCAGCCAATTATTAATATTTTCTCGGTCGCCAACCGATGGGTAAAGATAATCGGTTTGCATCCGTTTCAAGGTTTGTTCATGACCCAAAAAATGACCTGGTCCTTCCAAACAAACTTCGCGAATCGGATCGAGTGCCAATGTTTCGTCGTTGACTTCAATTCCACGAACCGTGCGGTTAATTGCACCGAGCATATCATTATCAATTACATAACTTTCAAGAGAACAACCTAACAAACTGGCATGCATTCCGGCAGATTCGTAAACAAGATTTGCACCTGAATGAGCAGCCAAAGTTACAGTGTAGCCCTTTTCATAACCAGATTGTGCATCCGGAATTTTGGAGTCCGTCATGCCTGCTGCAATTCCGGAAGGTAAATCATAATAATTTGCCATTTGACCACAGGCTGCCATCAAAACCGCTTGCTCGCCACTACCTCCGCTCATTGCTCCTGTGCGCAAATCAGAGACAAACGGCCAGGCACCAAAAATTGCAGGTGCACCTTCCTGAATGGCATTGACATAAACAAATCCGGCCAAAACTTCGGCAACTTCCTGCACAACACTTCTAGCCAAAGTTGCCGGTGAAGTGGCTCCTGCCTGTCCTGCGGCCAACAATAAAATGGGCATTCCTCCCCGCACTCCTGCTTCCAAACAAGCACAAGCATCTTCTGCAAACTTTAAAGGCGGTACAACAAAACAACTGGACATGCTGACAAAAGGCCGTTGCCTCCAAGCGGTTTCGCTTCCGGAAATTAAATGCAACATTTGGAGCGCATCATTGACTGTTTCCGGAATAGAAAAACTTGTTCCGACGTGTTTTTGGGTTCCTGAAATGGAGGCATAACAAGTGTTAATATCCATTTCCCGGATATCCTCCAAATCACGACAAACCAGTGGACGTTGAAAAAAATGGATGTGTTCCAATGAATCGCAAAGACGAGCAATATCATAAAGATCTGCAAGAGTAGATTCACGATATACACGGCTGATTGGATCAACAATATGAACCGCCGCACCAGCTGTACCGAAATAAACTTTTTTACCACTCAAACTCAAATCGTGTTCCGGAATCATACCGTGCAGTTTGATGTCGCGTCCAGCCTTTTTTAAACAGTTTTCCACCACATGACGCGGAAACAATAAGCGGCCATTTTCGGCGACCGTACAACCCACTGCTTTGCAAACCTCAATGCAAGAAGGAATGGCTTGCCCCAAGCCGATGGTTTCCAAAACTTGCAAAACTGCTTCGTGGATGCGAGGCAAATCGGATTCTTTCAAAGGCTGATAACATCCGCCCTCAATTCCAGGAAGGACCGGTTTCATGTTTTCCGGAAGTTCAGTTGCTCGTTTTACTTTGCGAGCGTTTCTGCCTCCCATGCGGTTTGTAGAATTTCGTGCCATTTTTAAGTTCCAGAGATTGTTTATAAATTAATGCTTGCAATAATTTATTTTACATCAACTAATTATTTAA
>JACNJW010000009.1 GCA_014382365.1 SAR324 cluster bacterium | reverse complement strand
CAGTAGTACCGTTAGTGATTGTCGTCTGGTTGCTATCTTCATTGAATGCTCCAACAACCATTGTGTCTCCTGAAATGGAAACGCTAATACCAAATAAATCACCAGCATCATTGTTTGCTGCTTTGATGTATGCCTCCTGAGCCCAGCTTGTTCCAGTACGTTTATAGACATAAACCGCACCGGATTGAGTATTACTGTCGTCACTACTGGCGGTAGTGCCGTTTGTGATTGTCGTCTGGTTACTTTTCTCATAAATCGCACCAACGACTATTGTATCGTTATCGATGGAAACTCTCTCACCAAAACTATCACTTGAATCGCCGTTGGCCGCTTTGATATATGCTTCCTGTGCCCAGTTCGTTCCAGTACGTTTATAGACATAAACTGCCCCGTTAGTAGAGCTGTCGTCACTGCTGGCGTTAGTGCCGTTTGTGATTGTCGTCTGGTTGCTGCCCTCTCTAGATGCCCCAACAACCATTGTGTCTCCTGAAATGGAAACGCTAATACCAAAATAATCACCAGCATCATTGTTTGCTGCTTTGATGTATGCCTCCTGAGCCCAGCTTGTTCCAGTACGTTTATAGACATAAACCGCACCGGATTCAGAATTACTGTCGTTACTGCTGGCGGTAGTACCGTTTGTGATTGTCGTCTGGTTGCTGCCCTCTCTAAATGCCCCCACAACCATTGTGTCTCCTGAAATGGAAACGCTATAACCAAAAGAATCACCAGCATCATTGTTTGCTGCTTTGATATACGATTCCTGTTTCCATACCACAATTACAAAGGTGCTGATAGTTAGTGTATTGCTGAAATTCCCTGCTGAATCAGTAACTTTTATCGTACAGTCACTGTAAGTTGCTACACTTAGTGTGTTAAATGTCACAGTATTGTTGTCTGCTGTAGCAGAAGTAGAGGAACTGCTGCAGCTTCCCCCATAGGTGATTGTTCCTGCTTCATTGGAACTGAATGTATAATTTGGTGAAGTATTTGTAGAAGGAGTGCCTACTACCGTTACTTCTGCGATAACAGGTGAAGATGTATCGATAACAAATGATGTAATTGTAAGTGTATTGCTTGTATTGCCAGCAGAGTCTTTGACTGATATTGTACAGTCAGTATAAGTTCCATCACTCAAAGTAGTGAGGGTGATGGTGTTGTTTCCACTAGTAGCAGATGTGGTACTTGACGAGCATGAGCCGCCATAGGTTATTGTTCCCGCCTCATCAGTAGAAAATGTGTAATCTGGTGTAGTATCTGTTGTAGGAGTTGTGACCGCTGTGACTTCTGCAATAACCGGTGCTGTAGTGTCGGCAGTGGTAGTGTCGGTAGTGGTAGTGTTGTCTGTTGTCGTTGAAGTGCTGTCTGAAGAACTTGAACTTGAGGAACAGGCGTTGAAACTGAGACTGAAAAACAAAATAGAAACTATGAAAAAGATATTTTTCAAAACTTTCATCATGGAAGAAACATAGAAAAGAAACCTAGTTACATTAAACATAATCACCTCTCTTAACTAGAATTAAAGTATAATTGCCTCCTCAAAAATAATTACTCAGGTCAGCTCTCTTCACTAACCCAAGTTTTGTAAATGCAAAATATCTCCTCTGTTTGTATGTTTAATGGAAAATGCAAATCATGCTATTTTTACTAAGGAACTAAGAAATATCCTCTGAATATTAGCTATATAATTTAAATTTAGTAAATGAAACCAGAGTGAATAATAACACTTCATTTCTCCATGTCAAGCAAAAAACGCAGTATAACTACGTGTTAGACGTAATGATACTACGTTATTATGTGCAACATGGAGTTGCGCAAGAAATTTGGAAAGAAATTGAAACAGTTGAGGAAATACCGTGGGTTGACTCAGGAGCAGTTGGCGGAGATGCTCGATTTGTCCGTGGAGATGGTGTCATTTATGGAACGTGGTGTTCATGCTCCATCCTTTGAAACGCTGGAATGTTTAGCTGAAGTGCTGCGATTGCCTGTGATGGATTTGTTTGATTTTGAAGTGAGCTAAGATTGGACAGGTTACAGAATAATAATTAATAACACAGAAAAGTAGTTAGAAATGGACAGGATTACAGGATTTACTGGATGATAACTTATAACACGGCAGGTGGTTAATAAAATGGACTTAATGGCATGGTCGTTTGTGCTGACTTGAGCAGGGTTTAAGAGTAATTATAAATTCTAGACCAGCTTTGAAACAGTTCTCCTGGATTCCCCACTTTCGCGGTAATGACAATGGAGAAGGTTGGAATTGAGCGAGAGCACTTTTTATATTTCGAGCTACGGATGTGCGTCCGGGAATACGTCAACTAACACCACTAAGTAATTCAAACATGAGAATGAGCTTCCATGATGGCGTCTGCAAGTTCCACAAATCCAGCTGAGGCACGTTTATCCGTCAGCCAGGTTGGTTGGTGTTCCAACTCATCTGTGTAATCCAGAACATTGGCCACACCGACTGAATTATGGAAAAATTCAAACATGGGCGAGTCGTTTGGAGAATCTCCACAAAAGACGATTTGTTGCTGCACCTGATCGATTTCCGTCTCAAAAACTTCTTCCAGTAAAATTCTTGTCATGCTTAGTTTGTCATAATTTCCAAACCAGCCGTTGACGTGAATGGAGCTTACTTTAGCCACCGCGCCTGCTTCCTCAAACAAGCTCACAATCTGTTCGACTGCTGCTTTAGGAAGTGCAGGTACATCCTCACAAAAATCAATTGCCAGGTCTGCTTCACGATAGGACTGATCGGAAGCAATTGCGCAGCCTTCTACCTTGCTCAAGATCTGCTCACGGAGTTGTTCCAGCTTTTGTTGGTCTTCCAGCCTTTCGGGTTCAGTTTTCCAGAAACGCTGTTTCATTTTACGTTTGACGGAATCATAAACAAAATAGAAGGCACCGTTTTCGCCAACGACTCCGTCCACCGGCCACATTCGGGCAATATGATCACACCAGCCTGCAGGTCGTCCGGTAATCGGAATCACTTTAAGTCCAATCTGTTGAAGTCTTTCAAGGGCGTGGTAACTTGCAGCTGGAAGACGACCGTTGTCAGTGAGCGTATCGTCAATATCGGTTAGGACAAAGCGTATTTTCCGGAGATCATTTTGGGTAAATTCAGTAAGAGGCTGCATGACACATGTTCCTCAAATTATGGCATGACGTACTTTTGCAGAGACCCATTCACTGAAAATGACTGCCAGTAAAATAAGTATGAGGATCAGGGTGACTTGGGGCCAGGCTAGAACATTGAGGGAGGCATTAAGCTGCAAACCGATTCCACCAGCGCCAACCAGTCCGAGTACTGTGGATTCGCGGATGTTAATGTCCCAGCGGAAAACACTGATACCTGCAAAGGCCGGTAATATTTGCGGAACAATCCCATAAACAAGGACTTGCAGTCTGCTTCCTCCTGCAGCAGTTACTGCTTCCACCTGATTCTTATCTATTTCCTCAATTGCTTCATAAAGTAGTTTTGCGATAAAACCAATTGAGCGTAAACTAATAGCCACGATTCCGGCAACCACGCCCGGTCCGATGATAGAAACGAGCAAGAGAGACCAAATCAAAGAGTTGATTGAACGTGAGGAAACTATGATCAGTAGAGCAATTGGCCGTACAAACCTGGTGCTGGGTGTGGTGTTTCTGGCAGCAAGAAATGCTACAGGGACTGCCATCACAATTGCCATCATTGTACCGATAGTGGCAATGTTGAGGGTGTCCCAGAGAGGTTCCCATAATTCGTTAATGTAACTCCAGCGGGGTGGTATCATCCGGGAACCGATGTCGGCAGCAATCCTTGGTGCATCCCAGACAAAAAACCAGGTTGTACTTTCAGAAACTTTTTGCCAGCAAACCACGAAAAGCGCAGTGCCGAGTAGCCAGATCAACCAGGAAAGCAGTTGCTGATTGCGGTTTCTGTGCTGCCAGATTTTTGGAGAGGAAGAAAGTGTTTCTGCCATCACTGCACTCCTTTGCGGATGTATCCGGAAATATATTCGGAAAGCATAACAATACCAATGATCAAAATAAGAATTGCCGCAGCAGTGTCATATTCATAGCGGTCGAATGCAGTATTAAGTGTGGCACCGATTCCGCCTGCACCAACCAGTCCAACCACTGCGGATTCGCGAAAATTGATATCAAGGCGGTAGAGTGAAAGTCCAATCAGTCTGGGCATTATTTGCGGCTGAATTCCATAATTGAGCCATTGCCACCATTTGGATCCTGTTGCCTGAACTGCTTCAGCCTGACTTTTATCTATACTTTCAATATCTTCTGCCAGCAGTTTGGAAAGGAAACCGATGGTTGCAAATGAGAGTGTCAAGACTCCGGCAAGTGGTCCAAAACCAAAAATTGCCACAAAGAGGATAGCCACAATGATTTCCTGAAAACTTCTGGAAAGCGCAATGACACCTCTGCAAAACAAGTAAACCGGCAGGGGGGCCAGGTTGCGGGCTGCGCCAAAACCAATTGGAATTGAAATCGCAATGCCGAGAGCAGTTGAAGTTACGGTCATCACCAGGCTTTCTATCATACCTTCACTGATGTCAGTCCAGCGTCCAGCAAAATTTGGATTCATGAACCCAAAAATAAATTTTGCTCCGCGGTCAAGGCCTTCATAAATACGGTTCCAGTTAACATCCAGTGAACCGATAGAGAGGAAGAGATAAATTGCCAGTCCCAGCAGTAGTCCCCAACGTAAAGTCGGGTTTTCTATAAAAGGGGGTGGACTCCAAGTTCTTGCAGGATTAGCTGAAGTCTGACAGGTGTTTCCGGCGTTTTCCGGTTTGCTTTGTGTTTTATTCATTTACTGCATTTCCGCCAAGTGTTCTTCTGAAGCAGTAATATCATCTTCAGATTGATCTTTTTTAGGCTTTCTTTTGCGGACTGCAGTCCAATCTTCTTTGCCGTAAATTTCGGTCAACACATCTGGTTTTAAATCATCAGGAGAGCCATCATAGACAATCTTACCGTCTCGTAAACCGACTATCCTTTCTGCATACATTTGTGCCAGGGCAACATCGTGAATATTAATAATAGCAGCCAATTGATTCTCTTCACATAACTCAGTGATGAGACGCATAATCTGGCGTGATGTTTTTGGATCAAGACTGGCAGTTGGTTCATCCACAAGTAAAATATCCGGATTCTGAATGAGTGCTCTGGCAATACCAACTCTTTGTCGTTGACCGCCCGAAAGTTCATCGGCACGTTTGTTGACCATTGCATCAAGTCCAACCTTATTGAGAAGACCGAAAGCTGCATTGACATCTGATTGTGGAAACTTCCTCAAAAAACTTCTCCAGAAACCAACATAACCCAAACGTCCGGAGAGGACATTTTCCATCACAGTCAGACGTTCGACAAGCGCATATTCCTGAAATATCATACCCATGTTTCTGCGGGCACGCCGTAACTTTCTGGAACGCATTTTAACGATGTTTTCGCCATTGAGCCAGATTTCACCGGATGTAGGATTTTCAAGTCGATTCACACAACGGATCAGCGTGCTTTTTCCTGCACCGGATGGTCCAATGAGTGCCATTACCTGACCCTTTTCAACTTTCAGGTCCACACCGTTGATAGCTAAATCACCGGTATTGTATTTTTTTACGAGATTTTTTATTTCAAGCATAGTTTTTCGTAGCACGCGGGAGCGTGTTCGGTTCCAGCTCAGAAAGTCCTGTAACAGAGTGTCCGCTGGAACCGATGAGGAGATTATTTACAAGCGTAAGAAACGCCGTTTGCTTTGTCAATGGTACGAATAACTGCCCAATGACTTTTATAGGTGATTGGAATGAACTGTCCTTCTTTGGATTTGGAAAATTCCACTTTGAGGGAAGTCGGCACCATCTTCTTTTGTGCCCAGTCCGGCTTGTCCCATTGGTAGCCGAAAAATGCTTCTTTGATTTTCGCCTTGAGTGCTGGACTCAGGTTGTGGGCATATCCAAAACCAGTGGTCGGGAAAGTCTGAGACTTGTAAATGGTGACCACATCCTCTGCTTTGATCACGTTTCTTTTGATCATCCGTGATTTAACAGAGTTTGCAATTGAGGCTGCCACATAGTCTTTGTTGGCAACACCAAGAATTGAGTTATCGTGCTTACCGGAGTAAACTGCCTTAAAGTCACGGTCTGCAATCATATCGAATTTGCTTTTCAAAATAGCTGACGGTGCTTTTTTGCCGGAATTCGAAGTTGGTGAGGTGAAGGCCAGAGTTTTTCCACGGATATCTTCCACTTTGTTGATACCACTTCCGGGATAGGTAA
Source organism: SAR324 cluster bacterium (assembly GCA_014382365.1). Lineage (GTDB taxonomy): Bacteria > SAR324 > SAR324 > SAR324 > NAC60-12 > Arctic96AD-7. Next base: position 651 of record JACNJW010000009.1, on the reverse strand, counting down.
TGATTTCCATCTCATAACCGAAATGCCCAGTCAGACTGGCCATGATGGCGAAGGACTCAAATCCTGCGCAATTGACCGCAAGCGGATTGGAACCTGTGTTAAATCCGGCAATGTGTAAGCGTCCGGAACGCATGGCTTCAATTTGTGCTGCGTTTGACTGCACTGGAAAGAAGACAACTTTTTTGCCGGTTACTGCTTCCATGTTAACTAGAAAATCAGCCCATACTCCTTTGTAAACAGCTGGATCTTCGACCGGAGTGTAGGCAAAAATCAAGGTGTCCGGATCCACCCATTTGCTGGAATCCGTTGGCGTGTCTGCTACCAGATCTCCGTTGACATCGCAGTATCTCTTGTCCAAATCACCGCGAGGACATTCTGCTGCCAGTGCTGGTAAAGCCAGAAACCCAAGCAAGGAAATGCTCAGGAATAATTTTTTTAGTAGTGTTTTCATCTTACTTCATCCTTCATTGAGGTTAAAAATAAACGACATGTCAAAAATTGCAGACAATGCCCGAGATTGAAAAGATGTAATTTATACATAATAGCAACTATAGTCAATACTTTTTATTATTGATAGTAAATATTCTGGAGCTAAAATTATAATAACAAAATATAATTACTTGACATTTTCACTAGTAGGTAACATCATCT
>JACNJW010000059.1 GCA_014382365.1 SAR324 cluster bacterium | reverse complement strand
GCACTGGACCACATTATAGAGAAACTAATTCCCATTAGTATGGAACGAAAATCCATCGCTAGGTCCTTTGCATTATATTTAATCAGTGTTGGATGAATCAATAACTGATCACAAGGCATACTTCAGCAAACTTCAATCTACCTTAGTGACTCAATCAAACTGGAATCAGGATTAAAAAGATATATGGTAGGGATCAGCACCTATCGGTCAGTGCCTTAACGAATCTTTAACCTAGCTTTTCTAGGGTCTAAACCGACCTCTTGTGCTTCGTATGATTTAAAATAATAGGAATATCAAAAATGGTCAAGGATAAATTTCAGGACTTCAGAGGCCATTTATGGGTCGGTCATGAGTTGAATCTTCCAGAGATTTGAATTTTGAGGCAACCATCCTTTACTAACCACATACATCATTTTTATATTTAAATCAATTTTATCATAAGAGAAACCAGCACCATGAAAGGTGTGAACAGCATGCACTGTTACTCCTAAATATTATTCAAGGGTTCCGCAAGACGTGCTACAGGCCGCTCCTTAATAGGCCAGTGTACAAGTGCAGCAAATATTCCCAAAGCGACTCCCAACCACCAGACTATATCATAGCTACCTCTGTTGTCATAAAGCCATCCACCCAGCCATACCCCGCTGAAGCTTCCTAACTGGTGTCCCAGGAAAACAATTCCATACAGTAAGGCCATATACCTTGTACCAAACATAATTGCAACCAGGCCGGAAGTGGGAGGAATTGTAGCCAACCATAAGAATCCCATAACTCCACTGAAAATAACTACAGTAGTCAAGGAAAAGGGAATAAGCATAAACAAACTGATTGCGACAGAACGTCCCAAATAGATAAAACACAACAAATATCTTTTGGACAGCCTGTGTGAAATAGATCCGGAAATATAGGCTCCAAAAATATTGCATAAACCTATGATTGAAACACTCCATGCTCCAACTTGAGGATCAAATCCGACATCTGAAAGAAAAGCGGGCATGTGTGCAGTTATAAAAGCCACATGAAATCCACACACAAAAAAACCACTCACCAACAACAAGTATGAACGATGTTTCAGTGCTTCCTTAAGAGCAGCTAACATATTTTGCTCATAATGATTTTCTTCATTGGTTGCTTTGCCTGAATAAGGAGCAAGTGGAATGGCCAGTAAAGCCATACCCAGGGCTGAAACTGCCAATATATTCAAAGCAGAAATCCAACCATAAGTATCCATCAACTGTTGTACGATTGGAACCATTGCAAATTGTCCCATAGAACCTGCTGCAGTGCCAACTCCTAAAGCCCATTGTCTCTGATTCTTGGGTACAGCCCTTACCATTGCAGGCAATATTACTCCAAAAGATGTTCCCGCAACTCCTGCACCAACGAAAAGCCCGACAGACGTATGCAGTAACCAGACACTATCTACACCTGCCATCAGCCATATTCCTGCTGCATAAAAAATCGTGCCTCCAATCACAACTTTTACACTGCCGAAACGGTCTGCAAGACCGCCAGAAACTGCAGCAAAAACACCCCAGCTTAAATTCTGAATGGCCAGGGCAAAAGATATGACCTCACGTCCCCAGCCATTTGCATCTGTGACTGGTTTCACAAATAAACCAAATCCGGAGCGAAAGCCAAAGGACAGCAGCAATAGCATGCAGGCACTCAGCATCAAAAACTTGCTGGAAGCAGAGAACTCAAATGTATTTTCTTTATTTATATTATGATTCAATTGTTTTAATGATTCAATGGATGTGATAGTTGTATTGAGATAGTTAAAAGTAGCACTAAAAATACAAATCAACTACTTTATATTAGATGATCTATGGCTTCAGCAAGAGATTTATATAAGCTTCTAAAAGTATGATCATTTATTCAACAGCGCATCCAATTACACCCAGCTCAGTTGTCTCTCTGGGTAAAATACAGTATTGAACCACCATTCTTTTAAAAATAAGCAGAATATGTGGTTTACTAACGCCACTGGTGGAGGTGCTTACTTGACTTTCAGCTATTGTCGGAAAACCGTCCCCTTTACTTTTAATGTCTTAAGCGGTAACCGTAATAGCCTTCCATAATAGGAAGATGTTTTTTGCTGCTCATTCAAGAAGGGTCGATACGATTATTGTCGGGATTTGGTTCCCAGAGGCATTAGTTTTTTTAAAGTAATTGATAATCCATGATAAATATAATTGTGCTTTTAAACAAAACAATTTTGTAATGAAAAATTTTAGTTATTTTCTGTGCACTTTTGTTTTAATAATTTTCTTTGAGTCTACACCTCATGCTTCAGAAATTTACTCTATTATCTATAAAAAATGTCTCTCCTATACTGGACTGATCTTTGATGTTGATGAGAATGAAATTCAATTACTTGATAAGAATGGTTCTTTTCGAGTTCTGCCAAAAAAAGAAATAGAAAGTGTTCTTATTTTCAACACCGTAGAAAATCCAATCCCACGAATTGACTTTCTAAACAATCTAAAAGTTCCTCCAAGAAAAGTAACAGTTCAGGGAAAACCGGATTTCAGTTTCATTGGATGGCCTATTCGGTTTTTTGAAGATTTGATCGTGTTTTACGACAAAAACGGTAAAACACATCTGGTCAATATTGACCAGTTGAAAGGTTTTGAATCAGTTGAATCTATCATTTCCGCTTCAGAAATACTGCTTCAGCATACACCCTACAAATTCGGTTTTGGCAGCAATATGCCGGAATGTCAAATTACCAATGAAAAGACTACTGACACCGTTCAACCAACCAGAATGCTGAGCGATAAAATCAGTATTTCAAAATTTCTTTCGGTTTTTCAGAAAGGCTTCCACCAGTTGAACCGTTTTCAAAGCAGAACCTATTTTTATGCTCGACCATATCTTTATGACCGCCAAACTAAAATTGGTTTCATTATAGAAAGAGATGATTACAAGGCTGAAATCCCGATAGGAGTCCCTCTGCACTTTCAATGGTCAACCGGCAGAAATTTTGGACCACAGGGGACTGTGACTATAGGGGCCAGTGATGTTGATCTGCTTCCGAATGTTGAACCAGTGTTGGCTGCACAATTCTCTGGTAAATATCATTTCCTGTCTCTTTCTTTTGCTGCAAATCTTTGGGCCTTTTCCTATGGCAGCGATTACATCATCAAGCGAAGGGCTGTATTTAATGATTATTTTTCAACATATGATCCCCAGGAAGCACTGGCTCTATCCCAGTTCAATCAAATTGCAATAACAGGCTTTGACATGGGAAGTTATTCGGTTTCTGGAGGATTATATTATCCAATCATTGCCATTCAGGGCAACAATATATTCCGTGAACTTCTTTCTGAGGAGTCAAAACCAGTTGCAAGTATTAAATACACAACTGAAAGAACAGAAGCCCAGGTCATACTTTCTTCGATGAGACTCAAATCGAGCCATCCATCCGAAACCAATATTAAACTTATTAGAGCTGAAGAAATGGTCAACGAAGTCAGTATCACACAACAATCCACAAATTTGATAAACCAGCTGGAATCATTTGATTTGAATTCCCAGTACCTGAGACTAAATTATGTTCATGAATTATTCGAAGACATTCATTTTGGAGTCAGTGAAGTATATTTCGCGGGCCAGTACGACGAAAGATTATCCGGAGAAAACTATCAGTTGAAATTCGATCAACTGATTACATCCCTGAAACTCAAACAAGTCTTTGAAGATTACGTTTCTCTCAAATACAACCTTAACTATTTCATCAGAAACTATCATTCACAAGCAGCTAACGATAATAATGAGTCTTCTAATAAAAAAGCTTCATTTGCAGTCACGATTGAATTTTTTCTCTAGCATCTGCAAAAAGTTTTTCTTACTGTCAGTTTTATTAATGACCGCACAGCAGGTTTACTGCATCAATATCTCATCAGTCTATTTTTCTGCCTGCATGAGGGAGAATGGAGTTATCATCAGTGTTGATGAAAATAAGATTCAATTGTTGACCTTGGAAGGAGACATAAGGAACATTCCACGTTTCGACATCATCTACATCGCATACTATCCAATAGGGAATATCCGTATTCCTAAAAATGTGGCAGCAAAAGATTCAATGGTTATTAGTATCAAAACTTTGTATGAAGGGGAAGTGTTTGACCTGGTAAAAGGCTGGATGATTGATCACTCCGAAGATCAATTCTCTTTCCTTTCAACAACTGGGACTCCAACTGTAGTAGATACGGAAGATATCTGGGATATTGAGATTACTCCTCTGAGCCAAAGTATTAGTTCAGAACCATCACTTTCATCACCATATGAATTTGTTCATCCATACCCTTTCATGGAGTGCAAAACAGGAACAGAGGGCATTGGGGCTGCAAATGAGTTAAAGCCCAGAATATTCCCTCAATACCTGCTGTCGGAACCTATTCTGATCAAAAATGAGCTGGACCGATTGAAGAAAGGCTATGACCGGCTTCGAAAATATGATGAAAATAAACGATTTTATCCCGTACCAAAGCTTTTCAGTAATGACACATCTCTTGGAATGTGGGCCAACCTGGGCAACCGTTATGGTTCATCCAGAAATAGAAACAATAGTTTTATTCCCTTCATCAGGAGTGAGATGACAGAAGGACCCTTCGGATTTCAACGGGTACTCGTTACCGGAGTTGCCCCGATGAATTTCGGAATCCACGAAGAACCACAGTTTCAAGCTTCCTACCAAATGAAATCAAGCTATGTTCATTTTTCCATCATGGTGGATATTTCACGTTTTAATATTGGGCAGGAAAAATACAAATGGTCTCCTGATGAGATGGAATCTTATGATGATCGGGAAAACGAGATCCACTCAATTTCAGGAGGTTTTGATTACGGAGAATGGTCTGTAGATGTCTCAATTATGAATACTGTATATTATGCCATAAAGCATGACCCCCTATTCCATAAGGATGATATTGAAATGAGCAAAAATGGAATTTTTTACCATAACCAATTTTTCCGGATAGAATTTTTTCAGGGATTTGGCATTGATAAAAAACCAGAACCAGTTCCATTGGACGGGGCAAAAAACAAGTTTGAAGAAGCTGCGATTGAAGCTTATAACGAAAGTCTTCTTTCTATTCAGAATTTTAATACTAAATTAAATTTTTATAGATTAAATCTTGAATTAAATAATTATAAGTTTTTTTCACCAATTTTTTCTATCATTCATAAATCACTTCAATTTAAACGGGAGAATGCGCCGGGAGAGAGTCAAGGAGGGTTCAGTTATTCCAGTAATTCACTGACCAATGCGTTCTTCTTGGACTATTCCCTGGACTCAGAACTCAAGCTAAGAGGATATTTTTCACTGGAATCTAGTACTCGTAAATATTCTGAATCCGGCAGACTGGATACTTCATCCAAAGCCTATCCTAAGGCCGGTTTGTCTGTGGCCTTTCTATTTTGAATTAAGACGATCCTAGTGGGCGCAGTGAAATAATCAACCATGCTTTTCAGCTTACATCTCCCACATTATCGGACCGCCTCTTCGATTTGGTGGAGCAGTCATGAACTCAGCCATCCCGCCCAGGATTCCCTGGATAGTTTCTGTTGCAGCAACAGCACTTTCCTCACTGTCGTAACGTGCAATGATAACAGATTGACCTTCGCCTACTTCAGTGACATGTACCATTTGAAGGCCATTAACAGCCTGAATTTTTTCCCTTTGACTATCAGTAAAGGCCAAAAACTCGTCGCGTCGGCTTGGATCAAAATTGATGTCTGTTATTCTGTAACTCATAATTAACTCTTCTTGAATAAGGTTTGCCCGTAAACCTTCATTACTAAAATAATCGCATGATGCTGATTAACTCGGACTTGCTGACATCATGCAACTGGAAATGCAGGAAAATAATGCTAATAGGAAATTAAAAAAAGGTCAAGAAATAAAAAGTGGCGGACATCAAAGAATCGCATGAAAGATGCCCGACTATTGTGGACTTACAAGATTCGGGGATCCGATTCGTTCAGGAGGGAATACGCTCAGAGTATGAATGACTACCAAAATCTCCGGACTGTATGTGCCAAAGGTCTGCGTAAGTTCCGTTTATTAAAATCAGTTCATCGTGATGTCCTTCTTCTGCAACCTGACCGTCACGCATCACAAGTATCCGGTCTGCATGTCTGATTGTAGAAAGCCTATGTGCAATAACCAGCGCTGTTTTTCCCTTGGTGATTCCTGCAAGATTAGCTTGAATTGCCCGCTCGGTTTCCGTATCAACAGAACTCGTCGCCTCGTCAAATATCATCACAGGTGAGTTTTTAAGCACAGCACGGGCAATACTGAGACGTTGACGCTGTCCTCCTGAAAGGAGGATGCCCCGTTCTCCGACAATAGTCTGATAGCCTTCGGGAAGTGTCTGTACAAAATCGTGGAGTTGCGCTGACCGTGAAGCAGCTTCAACTTCTTGAAGGTCCAGTTTTTTCGGACCATAAGCGATATTTTCAGCAATAGTTCCGTGAAAAAGATAGACTTCCTGACTTACAAGTGCAATTTGTTTACGGAGTTCTGACAGTTCCAATTCCCGCAGGTCAATTCCATCGAGCAGCACCTGTCCTTCTGTGGGATCGTAAAGCCTCAAAAGCAGCTTAATTAAGGTGGATTTTCCGGCACCGGTGACTCCAGCAATGCCAATCATTTCACCTGGATTTACAGTTAAATCAAAACCCTTTAAAACTTCGCCACCCCGCTGATAGCAAAAACCCACATTGCAGAGTTCAATTCTTCCCTGAACAGGATGCTCCAGTATTTTCGGTTTTACCGGACTTACTATTTTACTGGGAGTATGGAGCAGACCGAATGTACGGCGTGCACTGGCCTTGGCACGTTCATATTCGTCAAGTGTAACTCCCATCCGGGTTAACGGCCAGAGCAGGCGTTGAATCATCATCGAAAAGAAAACCAGTTCGCCAACTGTCAGCAATCCTTTGTCTTCCAGCACCCAGTAACTCCCCAGTAAAAGTACACCGCCAAAACCAATTGCAATCGCCATTCGAATAAGCGGCACATAAAGCGCACTAAGTTTGATTGCCTGAAAATTTGCCTGTTGATACTGCTGTGAAG
>JACNJW010000054.1 GCA_014382365.1 SAR324 cluster bacterium | reverse complement strand
CTTCTAATCAGTAGGTTATAGGTTCAAGTCCTATCTGGTGCGCCAGCAGTAGCAAAGGATTGCACAAGTTCAATAACCACTATGAATTAAAAAATCACCACTTTTGTGCCGCGGATTACAATGCAAACAATATCTACAGATAAGCAAATTCTTATAAATTCATGATTTCTGTCTAAACTCCGCCAAAGTGTTTTCGACAATCGTCATTGTTATTTTTGAATTTGACAGGCGGATTTTATTTGTTACATATTCAATTTCTTCTCCATCAGCGTCTGCAGCTACCAACATGTTCCGTAGATGCAGTTTCATATGTCCGGTCTGAATACCTGTAGTAGCCAAAGCTCTGAGTGCTCCCAGGTTCTGAGCAAGACCTGCTGCAGCTATGCATTTCGCCAAATCGTTGGCCGACTTAATTCCCAATAGAGCTATATTAGTTTGAGCGGTAGGGTGAATTCCAACTGTACCTCCTACTAAACCAACTGCCATTGGACATGCGATTGATCCATGCAAATTTCCTTGTGCATCAATTTCCCAGTGAGTCAACGATCCGTAGTTGCGCTTATAAGCACAATATGAATGAGCACCAGCTTCAATGGCGCGCCAATCCTGACCGCAGGCAACAGCAACAGCTGAAATACCATTCATAATTCCCTTATTGTGAGTTGTTGCCCGGAATTGATCGGCAACTGCAAAATGATAAGCTCGGACTACACCGGTAATGATCTCTTTTCCGGACTCTTTATTTTCCCCATCATCTGACATTTCTTCCGCAGTGAATACGGCACATACTCTGGCGAGGCGGTGCACTGCAAGATTACTGATAATTCTCAAAACTACAGTTGCCTTGGAAAGTGTTTCAAGATAGGGTGCGATAGTCTCTGCCATTGAATTTACCGCATTAGCACCCATGGCATCCCTGCAATCTACAAGAAGATGGACGATGAGCATTGTTCCGGACTGAGTTTCAATTGTATGAACTTCTATATCCTGACAACCTCCGCCTAATTTGACTAAGATTGGATCGACCTCATTGCATTTTAGGATTAGTTCAGACTTCGCATCAAGTATTGCCTTGCGAACTTCTTCAGAATTTTTGCAATCTACGATTTGTATCTGCCCAATCATTACGGGTTTATCATTGTCAGATTTAAAACCTCCCATGGTTTGACAACGCTTAGCCATATTTGATGCGGCAGCCACGATGCTGGCTTCTTCAACGACAAATGGAATCAGATAATGCTCATTGTCAATGATGAAGTTTGTCGCAACTCCTATTGGCAAGGAATATGTTCCAACTACATTTTCGATCATACCGTCTGCAGTCTCCTCACTTAGACCATTATCAGAGGACCAGGCAGCTACTTGCTTTTCAGAAAGGTTTGCTATGTCAGCAATTTTAGACCTCCGTTCTTTCACCGAAAGTTGGTAGAAACCCTGCAAACGGCTGTTATTTACAGGCATACCATCTCCTTGCCGGGGCAAAAATATGACTTGTATCAGAATTCAAATAAATTATGGTTCTAAGCATACATATAATCCCTGATATAAATTTAAATCGAAAATGGTCTTTTTGTCGAACTGAAATTAAATTAAAAACCGCTGTCATGTTAGCACTATTAATAATAAATGTGATTAGAATTTAAATTTGTAATGCAATTAATTCTAATAATATTTCTGTGTTTTTAAATCGATTTAAAGCAGAGTAAATCAATCTGTAAAATGTCTAGAAAAAACAAAATACAAAATTTATACAATATATACAGTATGATAAACTCAGTGGTATGTATATTGCTGAAGCTATAGATAAGCCGTTTAGCGGTATATTTAATTCGTTCTGAAGGTACACTGTCCCAGTTGATGATTTCTGTTCTAAAATTCGCAGAACAATCGATGCAGGTGCAATTGTAAATTTAGTGGCGATGGGGGCACCTTATTGTTATTCAGATCAGCTTGATCAGGAAAGAATAAAAATACTAGTGCTTATTTTAATCTAACAGTTTTAAGGAGATAAAATGAAAAAGCTGTCATTAGCATTATTAATGACGGCGACATGGATGGTTGCTGGATGTGGGACAACGGATGGAACTAAAGTAGGTCCCGAATTAGGTTATTACGAAAACAAGAAAGAGATAAAAGGAGATAGTTTAATCTTCTCTGCAACTTCTGTCTGGCATTGTATCTGGGCAGATAAGCCGTGGCTGGATAAGAGCTGCGACTAGCAATAAGGTAATTATATATAATTAGTAATTATTTTTCTGCTGTTTAAATCAATTCTTTATTGTTTGAGAATGGATGCGCGATTGGCTTGTATTGAGGTGGCTTTATGCTTTTTGTAAACTCTCGGCTGATACAGGTCTCAGCGCGTCTGTGAAGACTACAGGTGAGCTACGTGCCTTTTACGACCCGCTCGCGATAAATGTAGTTACGGTAGTGGTTTCTTCTGGTTTTTTCAGTGTCAGACAGGTACCACCGCCAACCATTGGCGAATTACCTTTTTTATCAAGAATATATCCAGGTAAATAAGTCCACGAAAATCTTAATTTGCTGGGACTAAAACTAAATATTTCATAATAAATATTTTGAGACTCTCCCCAACCCATAGCAAAATTAGAACACTGATAAATATCTGTATATCTATCATATTTAAAGTCATGACATCCACTAAAGGCCTCTTCTCCATCAACTTTAAAATCAATTTTGATTCCTTCTAATTTTACAGTAAATTTTAATTCTTTAATTTCTTTAGAAGTCCATTTCTCGTTGTCTTTGAATATTCCAGTTCGGAGTTCATCAACACAAATGAAACTTTCACCCAACGCAAATGATGCTGTTAACATCAAAACAGTTAGATAAAAAAAGAATCTCAGGTAACTCATTTTTACACTAAATAAATAATCTGCTGTTGATCCAAACTAACTGTAAGACAATCAGACCAGATATGAATACTAGAGGTGCTATTCATCAAGTCGCCTCAATCTTGTCATATCGATGAGAAGAAAGCTATGAAATGATTCAATTTGGATCAAAAAAATCAGAAACGATAGATTCTTCCATGAATTCTAAGGCCAAAAGGGGCACTTATGGCCAAGATTAAATCGTTCTAAATGCTGGTGGGTCGGCGGGGGCTCGAACCCCGGACCACCTGATTAAAAGTCAGATGCTCTACCAGCTGAGCTACCGACCCGCAAGGGACCTTTAAGATTAACAGAGAGGCAAAAAATGTCAATAATATTTTGAATTTAATGCAGTATTTTTGAAGATCTAACCTTCTTCCAAACTTTTAACTAAATTTTTTGCAATAGTCCTAAAGGCATGCGTGGCCGCGGAATCAAGATTGTTTGCCATTAATGGTTTACCTTCATCACCACCAATGCGTACATCAACTTCGATTGGAATAGCTCCTAGAAAAGGAGCCTGAATTTTCTTACAGGCTTCTTCAGCACCATTTCGGCTGAAAATAGCTGTTTCTTCACCACATTTTGGACAGGCAAAAAAGCTCATATTTTCAACAACACCTAAAATATCTATTTCAACTTTGCTAAACATTTGTGCAGCCTTGACAGCGTCAATTAATGCAACGTCCTGAGGAGTAGAAACGATCACTGCTCCAGTCAGTTCACAGAGTTGTGAGAGGGAAAGTTGTATGTCACCGGTTCCAGGTGGTAGGTCTATAATCATAAAATCACCTCCTGGCCAGTTAGTGTCCCGCAGTAGTTGCTCAAGAGCCTGATGAACCATTGGTCCCCTCCATATTACGGCGTCGTTTTCATCTACGAGGTTCCCAATCGACATAGTCTGCATTCCATAAGTCTCGATGGGTATCAGACGGTTAGCTGCGACAGAGGGCTTTTCACCACGTTTACCAGTCATGATTGGTAAACTTGGTCCATATATATCAGCATCAAACAGGCTGACTTTGTATCCTTTTTGAGTCAGGGCAAGTGCAAGATTTACAGAAACTGTTGATTTGCCAACACCTCCTTTTCCACTTGCTACTGCAATTACAGCTTCATAATTTTGCAGGTATGCTGTACGTTTAGGTTGTTGCGATGCAGCTTTAGCCGCTGCAGAATTAGCAGGATTATTTTCCTGAGGTGGCGCAGCTAATACTTCAACCGCAACTCTTTCTATTTGTTCAATTTGTTTAATTTCTGCTTCTATCTGTGCAGGCAAAGAACCACGTAAGGGAGAATCTTCTGGTAAAATAAGCGTGATTTTTGCAAAATCATTATTGACGATGCAAGCATGTACTATTTCTGGTTCAAAACTAACCAGAGGTTGACCATTTTCTAAGGTTATGCGGGAAAAAGCTGCCTCAAACTGTTTTTCTATGTCCATATTTTCTTTCACTGCGAATTGATTATAAATAAAATGCTATGGAAAAATTATATACTATTGGCGGAATGACGCAAATATTTAATGCCAAATCTGAAAATATTAATAAAGATCTGATTGTTCAAGGTTTTAGTATTGACTCACGCACCTTGAAAGATGGCGAGGTATTTTTTTGCATAACGGGTGAAAATACTGATGGACATAATTACATTCAACAAGCACTTGAAAAAGGAGCAGGTGTAATAGTGGCTAGTCCCGAAAAGATTCCGCTCGAACTGCGCCAACGTCCTTTCTCGAGGATTTTAGTTACAGACCCAAACCTGGCACTGCTTGAGTGGGCAACTGATCTACGCAAGCAGTTTTCAGGAAAAGTAATTGCTGTTACAGGCAGCAACGGTAAAACATCTACTAAGGATATACTTGCGGGATTGTGTGGTTATTTGGATTTTAAATCATATGCAACACCAGGAAACTTCAATAATTTTATTGGAGTACCTTTGACGTTACTGAATGCACCTCTTGATGCAGAATGGTGGGTGATAGAAATTGGTACAAATAAATTTGGAGAAGTAGAGCAACTCTCAAAAATTGTCCAACCAACTGCTGGTATTATTACAAATATCGGTGAAAGCCATCTGGAATATCTCAAGAATACCAAAGGTGTTGCACTGGAAAAATCAGGTTTGTTTGCTGGAATGCAAAAGGGAACCAAAGTCGTTGTTCCAGACTCGTTGCTGCATCTGAAATTAATTGAGGAACAAGCCAGTAAAGCTGGTGTTAAAATTATTAAAACAACTCAGCCTAACAATAGGCAGGATTCTGAAGGTAACAATAAGGTCCTTTTGTTTGATCAATATTTTGAGACTTCAATTCAGAGTCCTCTCCTTCAGAAAAACTTGATTTTAGCACTAACGATTTTGTATTCAGAAGGCGTTCCCTTGTCAAAGCTTAAACAAGCCTCAGCAACTCTGGACTTGTCAGTTAAAGGTCGGTTTCAGCAAATAGAGATGGATCGATGGTTACTGATTGATGACAGCTACAATGCCAATCCTTCGTCTTTTCAAAGTGTTCTGGAAAATTTACAAAAAATGTATCCGGATAGACGTAAAACTGTGGTCTGTGGTGCTATGGCAGAATTGGGTGATTTAAGTCCGGAACTACATCGACAAGTCGGCAAATCGATGGCAGCAAATGGCATTGAAAACATGTTAGGAATTGGCGGTACAGAAATAGATTGTTTTATTGAGGGTTGGATAGATGGTGGCGGCAATCATGAAAATGCAGCTCATTTCATTGATTTTAGAGAGTTAATAATGGATTTTAATGCAGATTTGCAGGAAGATGATGTCGTTCTTGTTAAAGGTTCACGTTCCTCTCAGATGGAGCGCTTTGTGGAGGCCATGAACAAGGACAGAAAAAAAGTTATTAGTTAGAAACTTTTTCTTTCAGGGATTCAATGACTCCTCCTGCTTTTTCAGCAATTTGTTGTTCTTCTGCCAATTCAAATATTTTATTGAGTACTGCCTTTAAATTCTGCAGTACATCATTGTCTGCAAACCATTCATTTATGTTAGTAAATGTCAGTCCATTTGCACCTGCATAATATGCTGCAAATGCTACTAGACACAGTGCAAATATTCGTTTGAACATGTTTTCATACTCTGGAAAATATGATTTCAGAACCAGAACTGATCAGGATTCAGTACGATAGTCTCTTCCCGTTTAGGCCCAGTTGAGATAATAGCGACCGGTGCTCCCACCAATTCAGTTATACGTTCAAGATAAGCCAACATTTTTGTTGGAAGCTGTTTGTAAGAAGTTGTGCCAGCAGTCTTGCAATTCCAACCAGACATTTCCTCATAAATCGGAGTAACGTTCTCCAAAGATCTTGGCAGGTCTTCTGTAACTTCACCATTCGACAAACGATAGGCCACTGCGATTTTGAGGGTTTTAAATTTATCCAGCACGTCCAGTTTCATCAGCGATATGCTGGTAATTCCGTTGAGCCTGACAGCTTGCCGAACAAGTAATGCATCAAACCAGCCACATCTTCTGGGACGTCCAGTTGTAGCACCAAACTCATGCCCCTCTGACTGAAGGAGTTCTCCATCATTATCCAATAGTTCTGTTGGGAAGGGTCCACTGCCAACTCTAGTTGTGTAGGCCTTAACAATACCCAGTACGCAGGTTATGCGTGTGGGTCCGATTCCGGCACCGGCGCAAGCTCCTCCTGCTAAAGTGTTAGAAGAGGTGACAAAGGGATAGGTTCCATGGTCTACATCCAAAAATGTGCCCTGTGCACCTTCAAACAAAATATTTTTATCATCCTCAATTAACTGGTTTACAAGTAGTGGAGTATCACGAATGTAAGGTCTAAGAATATTCAGATAAGCTTCAAATTCTGAAAATATGTCTGCTGCAGAAAAAGGCGGTTCATCTGCCTTGAAATATGATGCAAGTAATTTATTCTTTTCTGCAACTATTTCAGCAAGACGGTTTTTGAATTGTTCTGTTTCAAGCAAATCTCCAACTCTTATACCGGAACGTCCAACCTTGTCTTCATAGGCAGGACCAATACCTCGACCGGTAGTGCCAATTTTATTTCGTCCCTTTTGCTCTTCACGCAGACGATCAAATGTTTTGTGCCAGGGCATTACCAGTTGTGCACGGTCACTGATATGTAGATAATTTGCTACAGCAATATCCATTTGCTCTAACTCGTTGATCTCCTTGATTAGTTCTGCTAAATCAACGACAACTCCATTACCAAGAATTGAGATCGTTTTACGCAATATCCCGGAAGGCAGCAAGTGTAAAACGAAAGTATCCTGGCCAAACATCACCGTATGTCCGGCATTATTACCACCCTGATAACGTACAACTGCATCTGCACGTTCTGTAAGTAAGTCAACTATTTTACCTTTACCCTCGTCACCCCACTGGGTACCAACAATAATTACACATGCCATATTTGTTTTTTGTAATGAAGTATTAAAAAATTATGAAGAAAGTTCTTTTGCTCTCTGATAAGCCTCTCGGATTCCAGCCTGAATTGAAGCACCAACCTTGTTTGCATGAAAATGATTAAGTGCAGCTAAAGTTGTACCTCCAGGTGATGAAACCTGCAACCTAAGTGTTTCCGGCGAAACCTGCTGTGATTCCCAGAGGAGCGTTGCACCACGAATCGTTTTTTGTACCAGAAGTTGCGCATCATTATCTGAAAAACCAAGTGCTTTTGCTGAGTTAGTCATCTGTTCAGCAAAATAAAATAAATACCCTGGACCACTGCCGGAAATAGCAGTTGCTGCATCTATTGCATTTTCATCTTTTGCTTCCAAACAGGTACCGCAGGAGGAAAAAAGAGTCATTATCCAGTCACGACCTTTTGTGTCTACCTCTTCTGAGGCAAAAAAGACACTCATTCCTTCAGTAATCAATGTCGGTATATTAGGCATAACACGGACTAATTTTTTCTGTCTTAAGGCCTTATACATAGTTTGAAGAGAAATACCTGCCATTACAGATACAACAAGCTGCTTTGGCATAATCCACTGAGCAAGAAGTTCCATTGCCGGCGTTGCTCCCTGTGGTTTTACAGCCAGTAAGAGCACGTCGTAACTACGTACATTTTCGTTGAATTCTGCTTGAGATTTACAACCTGTTGCAGAACTCAACTTGTTGCGTTTTTTTTGATCAGACTCAATTAACAAAATATTTTCGGCAGGAAGAGCTTTTGTGTTTACCAAAGCCAGAAGTATGGCAC
This sequence comes from SAR324 cluster bacterium, assembly GCA_014382365.1. GTDB lineage: Bacteria > SAR324 > SAR324 > SAR324 > NAC60-12 > Arctic96AD-7. The sequence continues at coordinate 96,979 of JACNJW010000054.1, read as the reverse complement.
CACCCATATTCCCACCGCCAACTATGATTAAACGCATCTTTACCTGTTTACTTTAGATATTTCATGAATGATTATGAGATAGACAAAACCCGTGTATTATACTTTTAATTTTAGCAAAAAACCAGTAGATTGTTTCATGTGTGATAATAAAAATTCTAAAAATAATTGTATTACTAGCTGTTTTAATTAGAGAGGATTTTAAAAAAATGTCTGTTGAGAATGAACCTGTTTCAGAGAAGTTATTGTATATTATTACAGACTCGCACTTAGATGGGGAAATTGCTCCTGCCGCAGAATTTGTGGAAATGTTGTCAAAATTAGAAAATCCACAGACTGTGGTATTTTTAGGTGATCTTTTTAAAATATGGCTTGCACCTCCAAAATTCTGGACTGCACTGCATCGTGATGTCTTAAGAGGCTTCGCGAAATTGAAAGCAAGAGGCTGCAATGTCGTTTTTATTGCCGGTAACAGAGAAATGTTGTTGCCAGCAAAATATACTGAGAAATGGCAGAAACTGCTACCATTTACTGAATTACATCACAGTGATTGGTTTCTAAACTGGGGTGAAAAGCGTTTTGGATTTATTCATGGTGACACACTGAACTATCATGATCGTCAATATTTACGTTGGAAAGCTTTTACACACAATCCTGTACTGGAGTTTTTGTTTGGTATTATGCCAGGGCCAGTGGCACGTTGGGTGGTTGAGCGGATTGAAGCAGTTTTGGTTGAGACGAACAAAGAATATAAAATTCATTTTCCGGAAAATGAAATTCAGGAATTTGCAGCAAAAGTACTTCCGGAGGTAGATCAGTATTTTGTAGGACATTTTCACCTTGACCGGGAAATAAAAGTCTCCGGATGCCCGAGTGTTTTGAGGGTGCTTCCGGACTGGCTTTCGCAAAGGACTTTGCTCAGAGTCAACTTGAGTGGTGAATCAGATCTTTTACATTTTCATAAGGGTTCACTGAAAAAACTTATTGATTCCTGAAGAGACGTTGCATTCCCGCCGGTTGGCTGTATTCCAAGTTCTTCATTTTAGATGGAGCTAGAATTTCACTGATCAGCATCAACCACTGATTGTTACCAGTGTAATCCACGATACTGATTTTTCTGGGAAGAAGTATTCCAGCATGTTTTTGGTAGAGTGGGATTTGGGCACGGTACTCCTGAACACCGTTCAGTGATTTAATCATGGAAACGATCTGACCTGCCGAATTAAATTCTAGGCGTATTTCAACTGTTCCCTGAATAAGCAGTAACTCTCCAGCAGGTAGTACTTGACGCTGCCAGGATTTATCATTTTCAGGCAAACGTCCAAGTAGTAACCACTTTAGCTCAGTCAGGCTTAAATCCATGCCAAGCCAGGTTTGTCTTACTTTGCTGGTGTTAGCTTCCAGAACATAGTTGTTTTCCTGAAAATTGAGTAGTAAAAATTTTTCTGTGTTGGCTCGTAACTCGTATATTAATGAGCCGACAAGTGGAGTATAAATACTCAGCCTTAATTCTGATTCAGCAGCAACTTGGATTTCAAGTTCACCACTATGTTTTGCATCCGGATTTTTGAAAAAAATTCTGCCGGAACCGTAATAATTACCTTTTGACTGATTCAGTTGACTTAATTCTGTGGACTGCAGTCCGGAAATGTCTGGAGCGGTAATGGAAGAGCACCCTGATAGCCACAGAATGCTGATAATAACAGGATAGACAAGTCTCAAAGTTCGAATGAGACTCAATCGTTGTCTTTCATAAAAACCTTCTCTGCAACGAGAAAGATTGAGATATACAGGCCTGCAATTACTGCAACTGTAACCAGAATATTCATTTCATGCATGATTCCTCTTAACATGTTGTTAGCAAAATGTTAGAATCCATGCTAACGATCTTTTCGTATAGAAGCAATTAATATTTGTTTAAACCCTTATTTTTAAGTAAAATGAAACGAGATTTTATTTCAATTCTCGATTGGACCAGTGAAGAAATTCGAGATAATCTCAACTTGGCGGTTGAGTTGAAACAACAAACAAAAGCCGGTAAGTGTCCGCAGTTACTACAAAACAGAACTTTCGGCCTTTTTTTTCATAAGCCTTCTTTACGCACTCGCCTTTCTTTTGAAGTTGGAATCGCCCAACTTGGTGGAACGTCTATAGTTCTGTCTGAACAGGATTTTAAAATTGGTGAAAGAGAAACTGTCAGCGATGTTGCACGTGTTATGTCGCGTTATGTTGATGGAATATTGATTCGCACATTTTCACACCAACTGGTACTGGATCTGGCAAAACATGCTACTGTTCCTGTTGTCAATATGCTTACTGATTTCAACCATCCATGTCAGGTGATGTCAGACATGCTGACCATCAAAGAAAAGTTGGGAAGAATCGATAACGTCCGCATTACCTACGTTGGAGACAGCAACAACATGACAAATTCATGGTTAAATATAGCTGCTAGAATTCCTCTCGATTTACGTATAGCTACTGCTCCAGAAACTCTTCCGGATATGGAACTGGTACGAAAAATACAGGATATTGGTCTTTCTACAATAAAAGTCACACACTCTGCTGCAGAGGCTGTTGAAGGAGCTGAAGTACTATACACAGATGTCTGGGCCAGTATGGGCGAAAAGGACAAACTGTCGGAAAGAGAGAGAGTATTACAAGAGTATCAAATTAATTCAAGCCTCTTACAATATGCAGAAAAAGATGCTCTTATATTGCATTGCCTGCCTGCGGAACGAGGTAAGGAAATTACTGATGAAGTTATTGAAGGGCCACAGTCTGTAGTTTTTGATCAGGCAGAGAATAGACTTCACGCACAAAAAGCCATACTCACACAACTGGAACAATGGCGCTAAGTTCGTTTTGATTTTTTCAACATTCAACTAAAAATATTAAGATGTCAGACACGGCAAAACTTCTACTACCTGACGGCCAGTCTTTGGATCTTCAGGTGTTAACAGGAACAGAAAAGGAAAAAGCGATAGACATTTCAGAGTTGCGTTCTAAAACCGGGTACATCACTTTGGATCCTGGTTTTGTCAATACAGGCTCATGTGAAAGTGGAATCACCTATCTGGATGGCGAGAAAGGAGTATTACAATTTCGTGGATATCCAATTGAGGAGTTAGCAGAAAATTCAACTTTTATTGAAGTTGCATATTTATTGATAAATGGTGAATTGCCAAAAAAAGAACAACTTAATAATTTTTCTGATCGAATCAACGGACATGCGATGATTCATGAGGATATGAGACATTTCTTTGAAGGATTTTCTCAGAATGCGCATCCAATGGTGATTCTTTCTGCAATGGTGTCATCTCTTTCTGCTTACTATGCTGAAGCCTCAGGACGAGCCTCTTTGGAGGAGTTAGAGATTAATTCAGCCCGTTTGATTGCAAAAATAAGTACTATAGCAGCATTTTCATACAAAAAAAGTGCTGGACAACCATTTGTTTATCCCAGAGATGATCTTTCATATTGTGAAAACTTCTTGAACATGATGTTTTCAGTTCCAGCAGAACCCTACGAAATGAACCCTGAAATTGTGCAGGCTCTGGAGTTACTGCTGATTTTGCACGCAGATCACGAGCAAAATTGCAGTGCATCAACAGTACGAGTAGTCGGAAGCAGCAGGGCTAATGTTTATGCGTCCGTTGCTTCAGGGATATTGGCGTTGTGGGGGCCTTTACATGGTGGCGCTAATCAGCAAGTTGTGCAGATGCTACAGAATATACTAGAAGATGGTGGCGGAATTTCAAAATATATTGAAATGGCTAAAAATCAGAATTCCGAATTCCGCCTGATGGGTTTTGGCCACAGGGTATACAAAAACTTTGATCCACGTGCCAGGATCCTCAAAAATACGTGTGACAGTTTACTGAAAAAATTGGGGATTAATGATCCACTGCTGGAAATAGCCATAGAATTGGAAGCTACTGCTTTAAATGACGATTACTTTATTGAACGCAAACTTTATCCTACCTTAGATTTCTACACCGGAATCATCTATCGAACAATTGGTATTCCACTTAACATGTTTACGGTTATGTTTGCCTTGGGACGTGTGCCAGGGTGGATTGCACAGTGGAAAGAAATGCACGAAGATCCCAAACAAAAAATTGCCCGTCCGCGTCAGTTATTTACAGGACAGACTAAACGCGGTTTTGTGCCTGCAGTAGAACGAAATTGAGAGTCAGCTGGCATACACTTTGAGAAAGGAAATTAGTTGAACACTATTTGCATAGTCAGTCATGGCAGTTTTGAGCAAAAAAAACTGCCATCTCATAAATTATTTATTCATAAACTAAATTAAAGGCAAACATGGGTTCAGTTTTGTCACAGGACGAGGTTGATGCACTGTTGCAGGGAGTAGCAGGTGATGATGTCGTTAGTGAAGAAGAAGAGGATGATGAGTATGATCCCGAGGAGGTCGTATCCTTTGACCTGACTGCTCAGGACCGTATCATTCGAGGTCGTATGCCGACTCTGGAAATAATACATGATCGTTTTGTTCGCCTCTTCCGTTTAACGCTATCAAATGCTTTGAGAAAGGTTGTGGACATCAGTGTTCGTTACACAGAGTTGATTAAATTTGGTGAGTATATTAAAACTCTGCCGGTTCCTACCTCAATGAATCTCTTCCGGATGACACCATTGCGCGGGAATGCCATGATAGTTTTTGAAACCAGATTAGTTTTTACACTGGTTGAAATGTTTTTTGGTGGAAGTGGCGACATGGAAACCAAAGCTGAAGGTCGGGATTTTACTGAAATTGAATCTCGGATGATAAAAAGGGTAATAATAAGTGGTCTTGAAGATTTACAAACTTCTTGGCGACCCGTATTTCCGGTTCAGGTAAATTATTCACGGACTGAAGTCAATCCACAATTTGTCTCAATTGTACCTCATAGTGAAATTGTGGTAGTGGTTACTTTTGATATCGAATTAGGGAGGGCGCCAATGTCAATTACCGTGTGTGTTCCTTACTCAATGATTGAACCAATTAGAACCAAACTGAATGCCGGTTTTCAAAGTGAACAAGACGAAAAAGATAACACCTGGAGTAACCGTTTCAAGCAAAATCTGCAAAAAGTAGATGTGGAGTTAATTGCAAAACTTGGTGAAATGGATATTTCTGTTCGAGAATTTTTGAATTTAGAAAAGGGTGATGTTTTATACTTGGAGCATGAAACCAAGGATCCTATTTCAATTGATGTAAATGGAGTTAAGAAATTTAGCGGTTTTCAAGGTTCTTATAAAGGCCACAAGGCAATCAACGTTGAAGAATTGTTCTACGAACCGCCGGTGGAAGACGAAATGCTGACCTGAAAAGCTGGCTGAGGATTTACAGTCGATGAACACTTGATTCAGTACTTGTAGTTTGTGTTTGAACCACAATTCTGTTCGGACCAATGCTAACCTCCAATATTTTCAATAATAGTAGTTCAGTCTCTGTCTGTTCCTTCAATCCTGTTGCCTGGATAATTAGATCCAAATCTAACAGCAAAATATCTGTAGTATTATTAGAATTTATTTTTCTGATTTTTGCTTCAAAAAGTTCTCCCAGGTGTTGTTGTAGATAACGGAGTTTCCAATATTTAATAATATCCTTTTCAGCACGGTTATATTTTTTTTGACGGACAGTTATATCTTCAGCCCAGTGCATCATATCTTCTGTACTGAAAAGTGGTTCTTTTTTGTTGATCAGATTTTTTAATTGTTGCTGAGTGATCAGGTCTACAAATCTCCTGATCGGAGAAGTTACCTGCATGTAATAGTCACAACCCAAACCGTAATGTTCACCGCAAACGGTAGTCAGTCTGGCGGGCTCAATTCTAATGTTTTCCAGCGAAACAGGTTGACCCTCATCAACTTCCTTAATTAGTTCATAAGCGGATTGAGTCCTGTAAATTCCAGGAAAATCTGCATCGTGAAATAAACGGGCAGTTTCCCTGTTCACAGCTATTGCCAACTCTTCAATTATTCTGTTAGCAGGACTGTTTCTATTCAGTGGTTTAATGCTGATATTTTTTGGGTCACTGATATCAAAACCGAATTCTTTTCTAGCTAGATTTAGTGCACCTTTTTCAATGCGTTGTTCTTGAGCACGGAGGCAAAAATTATGTAGTAGTCTCCAAAATTCATTCCCTTTTTCAATGAGTTGATCTGCACGCTCATAACTTAAATTGTCCTGAACACAAATAACCTTGTTGGCCACATCCATTAATTTGAAATCTCCGTTACCTGACAGTTGAAAGTAAAAACTAAGAACGGTCCTATTTTCACCCGCTCTCAGTGAAAAAGTGTCATTTGCAAGAACTTCAGGAAACATGCTGATAGTTTTTTCAAGAGAATAGACAGAGGATAGCCTTGCTTCTGCCTCTTTGAATAGAGGTTCTTCGGAATGAACTGCAAAGCTCAAGTCAGTGATATGAACCGCAATTAACAGGCCTCCATTGCTCCATTCAAAAACAGAAAATGCATCATCATAATCGAGAGTTTTTTCTGCATCAATTGTAAAGGTTGGGATTTGATCACCGATAATTTCTATTGTTTGCTGAGGATACTTTTTAAGGCGAGCAGTTTCTGCAAGTACATTTTCAGGAAAATATTCCCTGACTTTGGCTCGGAGTAATGTTAATCTACCGGGCGAAATGGGAACTCCTGCACTGGCCAGCCAGCGTTTTAGTGAATTTTCTTCAGCAAGTCCTAAATAATTACCCCATTCCAGTTGTGAAGAAAATTCTTTCCAAAACGGGGATTCTACACCTTCGGCCAACAAATTCAGCAATTGATCGAGCAAAATATTTTGTTCTGCAGAGATATTAGTTTCTGCATTCCAAAGTCCTGATTCTAGTTGATGGATCCATTTTTGAATATTCTCGGCCCTTTTTTGACGCTCATGTTGACGAGCAAGTTGAATTTGCAGTACTTCCAATTCTTCAGTCGTTCGGGGAGTATAAGTTAAATTTCTATTGTGCTTGAACCAGTAATGATCATCACGAAGGGACAGGAATAAACCAAGTTTGCTGATTTGATTATCGGGATCATCGAGGAAATCTGATGCAAGCTCATCCAATGAATAATCACGCTCAGCTTCAAGCAGTGAATGCATGGTTTCCAGTTCACAATTTTGCTTGAATTGATCTGCATTATTCAAATGCAATGCAAGAGCGTCATGTGCCTGAACTGAATTGTCTGGTATTTTTTTGTCACTCCAGCTGAAAGCGATACGATTTTCCGGCAGGAATTGGTTTTTTCCATGTACAGGGTTGACAATCAGTTTGTTCTTTTGCAAACCTTCAATCCAGCCATATTCCATGCGGTTATCACGGAAATAGATGCAGTAATGATGTATCAATGATTCGAGCATTGTTGGAACAGAAATATTAAATTTAGGAGTGGAAATAAATTTCTCTACAGCTAGTGTACAATTTCTGTAAAGTTTTCTCTATGTCTGGTTGATTGTTATTCACAGATATTGATAATTTAAAGTAGTAAAGATGTGTAAAAGAAAACTAATAATATGACTGCAGGACTGTATTCCAACTGCTCTTAGTGCTAAACAACAAGAAACTGTAGCAGCAGATAATTTGTGATTCTTTTGAAGACTATAATGTGGTTTTGGTTTTTATGTATTTTGTTGTTATTTACATGTGGTGAGCCTGAACTGCTCTAGAAATATAATTATTTTATAAATACTAGATTTGCTATCGTAAAATTACCTATATGGTTAGCAGTTTCTCTATGCTATATTGGTATGCAAACTCATATTTAACTGAAAGGAAAACGAATGATCATTGGAGTCCTCAAAGAAATTCATCAAGGTGAACGCCGGGTTGCGATGGCACCTTCTGTTGTAAAACAATGTTTAAAAAAGGGACATACTATTCTCATGGAAGTTGGTGCAGGTGTGGTTGCCAATTTCACTGACGGTCAGTATGAAGATTCTGGTGCGGAAATAGTTGAATCTGCAGAGGAAATATGGAAAAAAGCGAATATTATTCTCAAGATCCGTCCGCCAGAAGAAGATCAGGAAACAGGAGTACACGAAGCAGATTTGTTGCAAAAAGATTCATGTATTATATGTCTTTTAAATCCTGGACGTAACACGGAATTATTAAAAAGATTGGCAAAAACAGGCGGTACAGCCATCGCAGTGGATGCAATCCCTAGAATTTCCAGGGCACAGTCAATGGATGTTTTGAGTTCAATGGCCAATATCTCCGGCTATCGAGCTGTTACGGAAGCAGCACACCATTTTGGTCGACTATTTACTGGACAAATTACAGCTGCAGGCAAAATACCACCGGCAAAAGTTTTAGTAATTGGAGCCGGTGTAGCAGGACTTTCTGCTGCAGGTTCAGCACAAAGCCTGGGGGCTATTGTGCGTGCATTTGATACCCGTTCTGCTGTGCGTGAAGAAGTTCAGAGCATGGGAGCAGAATTTTTAAGCCTGGATTTTAAAGAAGATGGTGCTGGAGGTGGAGGTTATGCGAAAACAATGAGTAAGGAGTTTATTGCAGCAGAAATGGAATTATTTGCTGCACAGTCCAAGGAAGTAAATATTATTATTACAACAGCTGCAATACCAGGCAAAAAATCACCTGTACTGATCACGAAAGAAATGGTTGAAAGCATGATACCTGGTTCAGTTATTGTTGATTTGGCTGCAGAAGGAGGTGGTAACTGTGAAATGACAAAGCCTGGTGAGACTACAGTTTATAAAAAAGTGACTATCATTGGTTTAACAGATCTGCCCAGTCGATTGCCAACTCAGGCAAGTCAGCTTTTTAGTAATAATACTGCAAAATTAATTCAACATTTGAATCATGATGGAGAGCTTAAACTTGATTTTGATGATGAAATAACCAGTGCAATTACAGTGGTACATGATGGTAATATTGTCTGGGATCCTGAAAAACAAAATAAAGTTCAAGCAAAACCGGTTAAGCTGGCAGAACCGGAAACAGTTCCTGCAAAACCCACGGTATTACCTGAAACAACAAAGAAAAACTGGTCTTTACTCAAAATGATTGGCTGGTTTTTGGCTTTTACACTGACAGCTTTAATTGGCTTTGGAGGATCGTCAGAATTTATTTCACACATTACAGTTTTTGTAATGGCCTGTTTTGTCGGCTATTTGCTGATTTGGAATGTGTCTCCATCTTTGCACACTCCTCTGATGAGTGTCACAAATGCTATTAGTGGAATTATTGTAATTGGTGGTATGATTCACTTATCTGGCGAGCAAATTCTATTACCTGCTATTGCCGTATTAATTTCAACTATTAACATTGTAGGCGGATTTATGGTTACTCATAGAATGTTGGAAATGTTCAGGAAATAATACGACTCTGCTCTATCTTAGATTGGCGCTAAGCCTGTCTTTTATCATTTAACTAATAAAATTAAAATGCCTGAAGGAATGATTACTGTTGCTTATCTAGTGGCAGGTGTACTGTTTATCCTCAGTTTGAGAGGACTTTCTAATCAAGAAACGGCCCGTAGAGGTAATGTCTATGGTGCAGTCGGAATGTTACTTGCCGTAATAGCGACTATTTTAAGTGGTCATGTAGGGAGTATAGGAACTTTAATTTTAGTGATGTTGGTTGGAGGCGGAATCGGCTTACTTGCCGCAAAGCGGGTGGCCATGACAGCAATGCCGGAGTTGGTTGCAATTCTACACAGTTTTGTTGGTGCAGCCGCTGTTTTGGTCGGTATAGTCAGTCACTTTGAATCTGGAGGAATAACTGGTACTGAACTGATAATTCATGAAATTGAAATCGTCATTGGAGTATTTATTGGTGCTTATACTTTTAGTGGGTCTGTAATTGCCTTTCTTAAATTAAAAGCACTAATTGGCGGCAAGCCCTGGACATTACCATTTCGTCATCAACTCAATTTGCTGGTGTTATTAATCAGCATTTTGTTTGGTGTCATGTTTGTTGCTGGAAATCCGGAACAGCAACTAACAGCCCTGCTGATTATAACTGCCATAGCCTGTTTGCTGGGCATACATATGATTATGGCAATTGGCGGAGCTGACATGCCGGTAGTTGTCTCGATGCTTAACAGTTACTCCGGTTGGGCTGCTGCTGCTGCAGGATTTATGTTGTCTAATGACCTGTTGATTATAACCGGTGCACTTGTCGGCAGTAGCGGTGCAATATTAAGCTACATAATGTGCAGGGGTATGAACCGCTCTTTTGTCAGTGTGATAGCCGGAGGTTTTGGCGTGGCGGAAGGAACTGTAGTTGCTGTCTCGACTGAAGATGATGGTAAAGAAGTAATTTCTATATCTGTTGAAGAAACTGCAGATTTGCTGCGAAGTGCTAAACAGGTGATAGTTGTACCTGGTTATGGAATGGCAGTGGCACAGGCACAGCACATTGTGCACGAAATCACAGAAAATCTGCGTAACAGAAATATTAGTGTCAAATTTGCTATTCATCCGGTTGCAGGACGTTTGCCGGGGCATATGAATGTTTTGCTGGCTGAAGCAAACCTGCCCTATGATATTGTTTTTGAAATGGATGAGATTAACGTAGAGTTTGAAAAAACAGATGTGGTTCTGGTGATTGGTGCAAATGATATAGTAAATCCAGGTGCACTGGATGACACCACAAGCCCAATCTATGGAATGCCGGTGCTGGAAGTGTGGGATGCTAAAGCAGTAATTGTGCTCAAACGTAGTATGGCTACTGGATATTCCGGAGTTGGAAATCCTCTCTATTTTAGAGACAACACCTCAATGCTTTTTGGTGATGCAAAAGAAAGCCTGAATAAGGTGGCTGCAATGCTGACATGAAAAAATGTTTATATTTTATTTCAGTGGAGAACAGTTAACTACCAGTTGACTGACTGTTTTCTACTGTTTTTGTAATTTAACAAAACCCCTCAGATAGCCGCATAATTCTGCGGTCTCTCAATTTGTTTTCAAGATAATTCCTCAAATGCCGACAGTTGTATTATAATTGCGGTTCTCTGCCGTAACTTGATTAATATATGAGTGGATTTTTACATTTAGTTGTTCGCTCTTAACTATTTCCCTGAAAGGAATTATCATGAAAAAAACAATAATATATATGATTGTCACTCTAAGTGGATTGATGATCTTTAGTACAAACTCCTATGCAGTAGACAGCTCAAGATTTCGTTTTATGTTTGGTTTGTCCGGCAACGTTGACCAATATAATTCAACATCAAGCAGTTCAAAAACTGATTATACTACACTTGCTGGCTATTCAACATCAGCCAGTGGGATGGATCTGGCCTATATTTTTGAAAATGGAATAGGTCTTGGTTTTGGCAGTGGAACAGTAAAGCTGTCAAATGATGCAGTCAAACCAACTGAAGTTACAATTGGTGGAGGTGGAATTGATCTGTCTTATACACTGGGAGAAAAATTTAATCTTACACTTGGAGCAACTGTTTTTGGCAACAGTTCGTTGATGACTTATAAAATTAGTGGAATAGATTATAAAGGTTTGTATAAATCTACTTCAAAACGCAGTCAATCATATTTATTAAATCTTGGTTTTGCGCTGGGAGAAAACTGGGAAATGCTGCTTGGACAGAGAAATTACGATATTGCAGTTAAGACAGTTCATATAAGCGACAGCTCAGATGTTTCTGAGTACGACGCTAAGTTCTCAGTTTACTCACTGGGCTTTGGTTATCGCTTCAAGTAAAGCAGTGTTAAGTTAAAAAGCTAAAGAAACATCCCGGTGATCAGACAAGCAACTGGCGATATGCTTTGCCTGGTCATCACTGAGACGTGTTTGCAGTCGTGCTCCAACACTGCTGCTGAGAACACGCTCATAATCCTTCAAAGCAGTATAAAGCTGGTCAGAGGCCAGCTGACGCCAGGCCACTTCCTGAGTGAATAATTCAAGCCCTTTTTCCAGCATGCTGACTGCTTTTTCTCTGTCCGGATTACGCTTCAAAGCACGTCTTGCTTTAGAAATCTTCGACTTGATTTTACTGGCACCAGCCACCATTCCCAGTTGTTTTTCAACAACTTTTATTTTTTTCATAGCCTCTTTTTCCTCATCATTCTCAATGATTGATTTGAGTCCGCGCAGGTTGTTTTCCAGAGACGCCAGTTTTTCGTGTTGATCAATCAACTTTGACAAATTCAGCAATGTCTCAAAGGCTTCATCTACATTGCGACGGTAGAGTTTACGCGCTTTTGTTTCTGAATTGGCTAGTTGGAGATATCTTTCACGTTCAGCTTTCCAATTAGCAGGAATTTGTTTTGCTAATTCATTCATTTGTTTTGTTAAAGCTGAGATGTTTTCATTTATTTTATCAATTTTATTACCACTGGTTATTCCACTCCGCTCCATGCGTCTTATTGTGCGCTCTTCATCCTCAATATCAAGAGCAAGGAATTTTATCTTTTTTTCAAGCAGACGAACTTCTACGTGCAATGGGCGATAATCAGGAATAAATGCAGTCAATTCCTGTTTGGCTTTTCGTACATTATTTACTAAGTCAAATGTAGCAAGCACTCTAGTATGGGTTGCGGATAATAGTTTTTGCTGTTTTTCTGGCATGTAGCTGATATCCAGCTTCTTTGCAGTTGCAACACTTGAACGCAACAGTTCTGCCTCCATGTCATATACATTAAAGACATATTCCTCTAGACAAACCTGCAGATTTGGATTTACAGGTGGTGGGGCATTTGCTGAAGTTAAGTAAATCCGCTTTGGTAGATAGTTAACTAAAGCCGGGAAATAACCTGAAATTGCAAGCCCTGCCAACTGCAATAATATGAAAGCCACCACACCCCTGTAAATATGCAGCGTTTTGACAATTGGCGGAGCAACACCGCGCAAATAAAACAAAGAGAATCCAAAGGGCGGGGTTAAAAATGAAGTCTGCATATTCATGCCGATCATAACTCCCAACCATACTGCTGTGATGTTGGCTGAAGGATCTGCAAGGAGAATTGGTGCCACAATTGGTACTACTACTACAGCAATTTCTATAAAATCCAGGAAAAATCCCAGAAAGAAAATAACGGCCATCACTACTACAAACTGTGCCCAGAATCCCCCATCAAGACCAGTTAAAAAATGCTTAACTAACTCCTCTCCTCCAAAGCCACGAAATGCAGAAGTGAGCATGGCCGCACCAATCAAAATGATAAAAACCATTGAAGTGGTTTTCGCAGTTTCTATCATCACACCATGCAAAGTGTTCTCTATTTTGTAGATGCGCCAGGCACTCCATAAGACACCAATGAAAAGAATTATCACTGCAAAAACGGCAAGCGCAATGCCGATTGTATCTGAAGTGTTCTTTATACTCTTGATATTCAGTTGAAAAAAATTAAGAATGACAGCAATAGCTACTGTTGCTCCAATAGCAAGTATTGCCGGCATGTAAGTATTTTTTTTGCCTTCATTCAAACGGTAACCTCCCATCACCATTGCACCGATAGCTCCAATTGCTCCGGCCTGATTAACAGTCGCAATTCCTAAGACAATTGACCCGAGAACTGCAAAAATTAGAAACAGTGGTGGAATGAGGGAAAGTGAAATTCTGATTACAAAATTTAAATCGTATTTACCTTCAAAGCGTACAGGTGGAGCTACTTCCGGTTTGATGAGAGCGTATATTAAAATATACAGCATATATAGTCCAACAAGTACCAGTCCTGGAACAAATGCTCCCATGAACATATCTCCGGCACTGGTGGAGGTCACGTCAAGTGTTGAAGGCAGTATGAATTCTCCAGTTGCCTCTTTGTAAGCAGTCTTTCTGGCAGTGCTGGCAATATCAGCTGCATTTGAAAGTTGGTCGGCTAACAGAATCAATACAATTGATGGTGGGATGATTTGTCCTAATGTTCCGGAAGCACAGATAGTACCGGTTGCCAGTGGCTTAGAATAATTATGTCGCAGCATCGCAGGAAGAGAGATCAACCCCATGGCGATCACTGTTGCTCCTACAATTCCGGTCGTTGCAGCTAAAAGTGCTCCTACAAAAACAACTGATATTCCAAGTCCTCCTGGAATCGGACCAAAAAGCTGTGCCATGGCCACCAGTAAATCTTCTGCTATTTTTGAACGTTGCAGCATGATTCCCATGAAAACAAACAGTGGTACTGCAATCAGTGTGTCCCTTTCAACATCCCAATACAGACTACGAAAATTTGTAACACCTGCTGTCAGCCACTCTACTGGACCTCCCTGAACGAAATAAGAATCAACGTTGCCTGTGAATAAATAGCCAGCAAAGGCTGCTATACCTATTGTCAAAATGGCAGAGCCTGGCAGAGAAAAGGCTACAGGGAAACCTGAGATGAGAGCACTCATCATCAGCACTAAAAGCAGGGTTAAAAAATAAAGTTCCATGTATTATTGCAAAAAGTATATTATGATTTAAAACAAGAGTCTTATGTATTATGTGTGTAGCGGCAGTGCCCTAGATTTGAGCCTCTTCAGGTAAAGCTTCACCCGGTTCCTGCTGCAGGTTTGCGATATTGTCCAGAGTATAACTGACAAACTGCACCAACATGCTTAAAGCAAAGATAATCATGAACCCGACCATTAAAAATTTGACGTACATGCCGTAGCCCTGCTGATAAATTTCAAAACTTAAAAGTGGACCATTCAGGCTACTACCTTGACTCCACATGCCTGTCAGCAAAATAACCCAACACAATGGCATGCCAAGAATTATGGAGCCAACAGTATTTGAGATAGCTTTACTTCTTTTCGATAGTGCAGCATACAGTACGTCAACACGGACATGTCCCTCTGATACCATCCCATAGGCACTCGCAAATAGAAAAAGTGCTGCATACCAGAAACGAACCAGGTCTCCCATAAAGGCCTGTTCATATGAAAAAACAAAACGGGTGATGACAATTAAAAACTCTGCAACGACAACCATGACAGAAAGCCAGATAAAGCCCAGTCCACGAGAAAAATAAGCTATGATTGCTCCAATTAAAAATAATGGATAAAGTACAAATGTTCCCCTAAAACTGGGTCTGCCTAGTGCAAGAGCCAACTCGTCTCCAACTAAAACCTCCAGAAAATTTTCTACTCTCAGAAAAGAAATTGTAACATCTACTATACCTATTAATAGGACTGCCCAAAAAGCAGAGCGCACTATGTATGCTGCAAATCTGGCCCAAAGTCTGGCATCATCCCTCAAACTGCGTTTTTGTGTTTTTGATGCCCAGACTGAGACAAATACCATTACTGCGAACAAAGCTAGAAATTGAGCCCAGCCCAAAAATACAAAATTTTCCTCAAGAGGCTTACGCAAAGCAGAGAACCCAAACCACTCCTGATGTTTGAGAAAATTAAGCGGGCCCGGCCAGCCTTTAACAAAGATTAGATAATCGTTAACTAAAAAAAGGAGTGAGTAAGCAATCATCGCACTCCCTAAAATTCTAAATAAGAGTGTAAAGGAAGTATTGTTGCTGGAAGATCTTTTTTGAGGAGAAACAGCTGTGTTCGCTACTGACTCAGGGCCATTGTCAGTTGTAGTTGATGTCATATTTGATTTTTTTGAGTGGTGCCTCAAAGACAGCGGCTATTTAGTCAGCATCTAAAACTTAAAATTAGAGAAATAAAAAAGCGGAACCCGGAGGTCCCGCTTTCAGTTGAGACACTTCAATTTATTGAATTAGAGTCCCAGTACACGGTTACGCTGTTCAACATAGGCTTGGTCAGATATTTTAGCCCAAGCACCAAGTTCTTCTCGTGCGTGTAAAAAGCTGGCATGAATACGTCCTGCCAAGTCACTGTGGGCACTAACTTCAGCAAAGACCTCTTGAGCAGCTTCACCAAAGCTGTCATAGATATCGTCATTGAATTTGCGTAGTTTAACACCTTGTTCTTTTACCAGCTTAACAAGTGCGGCACCACTCTTGGCGTTGTATTCAGCCATCATCAACTCATTTTCATGCGCTGCTGCAGATTTGATTATTAACTGGTCTGAACTGGAGAGACCTTCCCACCATGACTTGTTCATACCAACCGCGAGAGCAGCACCAGGTTCGTGCATTCCTGGATAGTAGTAGTATTTGGCAGCCTCATAGAACTTCATGTAGCTGTCATTCCAAGGACCAACCCACTCAGTAGCGTCAATAGCTCCGGAGATTAAGTTCTCATAGATCTGTCCACCTGGGAGTGAAACTGGTGAAGCACCCAACTTGGCCATCACATCACCGCCAAGTCCAGGGATTCTCATTTTTAATCCCTTGAGGTCATCTGCAGAGTTGATTTCCTTGCGAAACCAACCGCCCATTTGAACTCCGGTATTACCAGCCGGTAGACATTTTAGTCCAAAACTTCCTGATAACTCATCCCAGAGTTGCTGACCGCCGCCCCAATGAATCCAAGCATTGTATTCGGTGTAGGTCAATCCAAAAGGAACTGCGGTGAAATAGGCCCAGCCGGGATGCTTGCCTTTCCAGTAATAATCTGCAGCATGGTAAATTTGAGAGTTTCCTGATGCAACTTCGTCAAAAGAGTCAAAAGGCTTTACTTTTTCTCCTGCAGCGAAATATTGAACTTTCATCCGGCCGTCTGTCATGTCTTCCAGATTTTTTGCGAAGCGTTGAGCTCCAGTGCCTAATCCAGGGAAATCTCTGGGCCATGTAGAAACCATGCTGATTTCAATTCGCTTTTGAGCAAACGCCGGTGCTGGGAACGTTGAAGCTGCAACAGCGGTGGCACCACCTGCTACGGCAGCACCCTTAATAAATTTTCTGCGATTCATGCGGACCTTTTTATTCAGTTTTGTTAAACTAAAAACGACAGTATGATTCTTATAGTCAAACTGTCATGATTCATATCTCCCACATGGGAAATATACTGATAAGAAACCTTATACAAATATTTGAATGCTGTCAAGTTTTTATCAAGATATTTTATGTCTGGATTTTATTGGGTACCAGTAAAGCTAATCCTGCCAGAGAATTATAGTTTGAGATCCAGACAATCTTCAAGTCAGACTAAGCTTAGTTAATACATTAATGTACAGGCCATTTTGAGTATACATAATAAATTGCTGTTGCGAATATTTGCTTTATGTGTAGGCTTTTTAATTCCAGTATCAGCTTGGGGTGTTTCAAGTCTTGGTTGTCTGGGAGCAACTGTTGCTGAATACCTCCTACCTGGACTTGGCTACGGAGTATTAGGTCAATATGACAAAATGCTTGTATTAGGTGGTTCTCGCTGGTTGACTTTGAATAAATATTTAAAATATTCTAAAAGTAGTGATTATGAAAAATACTATAATAAAATATACAAGAAAACAGAATTAACTGACGATAATATTCAACATGATTTTTTCTACTCCAGAGAAACCTACTATGCAAATGCAAATCTTAGTATCTATGGTAACCTGACATTTACGACCATTTATGATTTGTATGAAAGCGGTTGTGAAGAAAACACAGAAACTTACGGTCTGATGTTGGCTCCCTTTCAAATATGGGAATATGCAGATGAATGGACTTTTTGGGTTCCTACTGTTTGGGCTTCAACAGTTTCACTAAAGTCAGATTTATTAACATATCACCTGGATAATGATTTAACCGAAAACGAATTAATCAGCACTTCATTTCTGCAGTATCAGCTAGTTGGTGTGGGTGAAGAAATGCTCTTTCGCGGTGTGATTCAACAATCATTATTCAATCTTTATTCAATGGGGTTCAGCAAAGGCATTTCTCGCTGGGGAAGCATTATAACTGCGAGTGCAATATTTGGGGCAGTACATTCCGGTGCCGGTTTTACAGCATCTCCTGGAGTAGCTTTTTTTGCAGGCCTTTATCTGGGAACGGTTTATCATCCAGCCGAGGGAGATTTTGATCTTACACAATCGATTGCAATACATTCCTGGTGGGACACCATTCTCGAACATCGGAGACTGAAGTCAGCAAAGTATGTTGAACGCAAACAGGGTGAGAACGCTCTGAATTACCCCCTCCATTCCGGCCGCAACTACCCTTTGTTTGGCTTCAATTACAGATTTTGAATAATTCCGGAAAACGGTTTTCGTTTTTGATTTTTGATTGAGTACATAAAGTACATACCTCAAATTAGTTTTTTCCACAAAGCGTTAAAGTTCCATTATTAAATGTCGATAAGAAAGATAATGGAAAACCTGTTATGGAATGAAAATATCCAAACTAGGTAATTATGTGAATCCTCTTTTAGTTTAAAGAGAGATTTTCTAAGAATTCATCACTCTTTTGATGCCAAATAAGGTTTTGGTAGTGGAATGGGAATCACTATTCGGAGGAGATGAAAATATGATCTTTGAAATAAAATATCTACGAAAAATTAGTAGATGAGAGATTTCTGCATCAAGTATATTTTGTTTGAAACGTAGAACCAGTGATTGCTGTTGCGGCCTCTAAAAGTCATTATTATTTGCGAAAATGATTGAATTAGCAGTTTTAAGGTCTGTTAGTAGTTAAATGTACTGAACCCAGCAGTCGAGCCTTGTCTTTAGAAGCTTATGCCTAGCAATATTTTGTTGAAAAATTTGTTTGGTACTAGTTCCAGGATCAGGTGTTTCAAAGTGCTGATGTAGACCTTGAAGTCATAGCTGTGTCTGAGCATTTTAACTAATATATTGAACTTATTTCAATGTGTCAGTGAGGCATGAATGTTATTTGATTTAGCTGTATGAGCTGTATGGTTGTTAGATATATGGGTGTGTAACAATATTAAGCTGTATTAAAATACGCTTGTAGAAATTGCGTCATTTGAAGTGAGATGTATGCTCTCTTGATATGACGGAGTCTCGAACTGCGTCAAGAGATAGATAATTTGTTTGGAAGCTGTGTTTTCTTGCGGGGCAGACTGCAACCTAATTAAGATGAAGAATCTTAGGGTAGTGCCTTGTCGTAAGAGGGATATAATTAACTCCATAATGAAGAAAAATATGGTTTCGCGAAAGGAACTGTATTGATCAACTGAATCGTGCTTATTAAAGCATAAGGACGTGGTGCTGCGTCTAATAATTGAAAAATTTGAAAAAAATTTATATATCAAGGCGTAGCTAAATACCGGCTGAAAAGTTAGACCAAATGTTAAGAAGAAAAATACAGAATTACATTGTTACAATTAAAAATGTAATAAAAAATATATTAATATTACAAATTATGATATGAACCTGTGGTCTGAATATAGACCTTTACTTAAACTCTAGCTAAGGAGGATGCCATGCGCGTCAACCATAATACCGCCTCGATGAGTGCTTTGAGGCATTTAAACAGGACAACAGATGATGCCAGTAACAATCTGGAACGTTTATCGTCTGGTTTAAGAATTAATTCAGCAGCTGATGGACCGGCAGAACTTATGATTTCTGAACAAATGCGGTCACAAATTTCTGGGCTTAACCAGGCAGTGAAAAACTCAGAGACTTCAATCTCTATGGTGCAGACCGCGGAAGGGGTGTTGAGTGAGTTTAGTTCAATGTTGATCAGTATGCGCCAGTTAGCCATACATGCTGCCAATAATGGTGCAACTGATGAAAAAATGCTGCAGGCCGATCAGATGGAAACAGAAGAACTTCTAGCAAATATGGATAGAATAGCTGGCTCAACTCAGTTTGGCTCGAAAATTCTTTTTGACGGCAGCAATGAAGTCAACGGAGTGACAATTGGTGATGGGTTGACATTTGTTGGTGCATCAGCGCTTACAAGAAAATCTCCTACTAAACAGGGGTACGAAATCAACATTGAGCAAGTTGCAACAAGAGCGGAAGTTAATGCAGAACGAAGGATAACTTTAGAAGAAATAGAAAACGGTGTTTCTTTTGTTCTCAAAGAAAATAACAGAATCCTTAAAATGGATACAAAAGAAGAAAGAAGTCTTAAAGATAATCTGCAACAGGTTTTAGGGAATTATCATAGAGCTCCTCAGACGTTTAGCAGAGAAAATACAGAAGCAAGACTAGCTGAGTTAGTTGCACTTGCGCTGCAGAGAAAAGCTGATGATGCCGGACTTGATGTGGAAATAAAAATTAATGATATAGGAATGTTGACAGTCAAACACAAACATTACGGCAGCCAGCCCAGTTTTGGGGTTTCAACTAATATTCAGGGTTTATTTGGAGAGCAGCAGGGAACTATCCGACTGTCGAATGGAGGTCAGGATGTTGTTGGAACCATCGGGGGTAACATTGCTTTGGGCGAAGGACAATATCTTCACGGTGCACAAGGTTCTGAAACTGAAGGGATAATTGTGCAGTACGATAAGGAACTTGGGCATAGGCTTGTAGATCTTAAAGACAGTCAAGGTAGAGTAATTGGTCAAAAACTAGTGAAGGAAACAAATGAAGAACTGGTCGGTAAAGAAGTAGAGGGTTTTGTTCACATCACACAAAACTCAGTTACTTATCAAGTTGGTGCTAATCACAAACAAACTGTAGCATTTTCTTTAAACGATTTACGCAGTGTGCAAATTGCTAGAGGTGTCAAAAATGATAGTAATTTCAGTAGCCTTGCTGACATAGATATGACAAGTAGTGAAGGGGCACAAGATTCAATCAAATTGATTGACAGTGCAATTATGGAAATAGGTGAGTTGAGAGGAAATCTTGGCTCATTCCAGCGAAATTCACTGGAATCGAATTTAAGGAACTTGCGTGTTTCAAGTGAAAATTTGACAAATGCAGAGTCAGTTATCCGTGACTCTGATATGGCTGCGGAAATGAGTGATTTTACAAAAAATCAAATTCTGATTGCATCCGGCACGGCAATGGCCGCTCAAGCTAATCAAATTCCGAAATCTGTACTGCAGCTGATTAGCAGTGCATCTCAGTAGCAAATTATAAGGTTCAAGATTCAGGGATTAAGGTACGAGGTCCTGTGCCTAGCCCTTATCCTGTTTCTTGAACCTTGCTAATGTTGCTAATTTAAGATGATTTTGAAAACTGCTGTCAGGTGGGCAGCAGCTTTGAAACTTATTTTAAGTTAAGTAGTAATTCGACTTTTTGTTTTGTCACCGGCAGAGATGCGTTTTAATGATATTTCAAGCGTAGATCTGTCAGGGATGAGTTTATCAAAAGAGGTAATATGTCAATTAATATTCGGTCAAATATTGGTCCATCAATGAGATCACTGGGTGAGCATGGTTCATTTAGAAATTCTATGTATGATCATGGTCAGGAACAAAGAGAGAAAAAAGTAGTTCTTGTTCAGCAGAGTCTCGCTAAAGGTGAAAAACAGGATCAATTAATTAAAAATGAAGAGAGTAGACTTAATACTGCAGGTCTTCAGGATGAAATTTCAACTGTTGAGAAGGATATGTCTTTGGTCCAAACGGTGGTAGGAGCATTAAAAGATGTAGAAGACTCATTGTTCCAAATGTTGGAGCTGCTTGTTGTTGTTGCAAATGAAAAAGCTTACAACACAACTTTGAGAGAGGCAGACCAGTTGGAACTTAAGCATTTGATTGATCAGATTAATAAAGTAGCTGATGAAACAAGTTTCGAACACAGCTTGCTGCTTGATGGCAGTCATGGAGTTCGAGGAGTTGCGACGGGTGAACATCTGGAATTCGTCAGTATGAGCAGTAATTCAAGTACATCACCACTGGCAGGTTATCAGGTTTTAATTTCAGCTGTAGCAACTAGATCAGAAATACGGGGGAACAGGCCTTTTACGCAGGAGATTGTTGATAATCAAGAACAATTAATCTTCGAAGAGGGCGGAATATCCAACCGCTTTTTGACAAAAAAAGGTGAAAGTGTGTCCAAAACATTTGAGCGACTTTCTACTTGGATTAGTAAACGTCAAATACCAATAGAAATTCTCAATAATGCAGATGCTGTTTTACATTTAAGGCATCTGCAGTACGGAAGTAAGTATGGTTTTGGAGTGTCAAGTTTTACTCCAGGACTTATTTCAAAAGAAAGTCAAAAAATCACTTATGCCAGACAAGGGATTGATGTTCAAGGAAAAATAGACGCTATTCCAGCTGTTGGGCATGGTCAATACTTAAGCGTACCTCGTGAAGCAGATAATATTGGTGGATTGACTATTAAATATGTAGGAAATTCAGTACCTTCAGGCCGAGTGGTCGGGACTGTTTCTGTTGTTCAGAACGGATTTAAATTTCAAATTGGCAGGCCGACACCTCACGTGGAACAGCTTAGCATTAGCAATCTTCACGCTTCTTCCTTAGGGAGGGATACTGAAAATGTTTCCGGATTTCAAGCTCTGCAAAATATTGATATTGGCACGTCACAAAAAGTAAAAGACGCATTGTCTGTCTTGAAGAAGAGTCTAAAGGAAGTGACTGAAGTCAAAGACAGAGTGGATCTATTTTGTGAAACAATTTTTAAAAGCAGTCTGCAGAATTTACAGGAAGAGTATTTTCAAAAAAATGTATTGTCACATACTTTGGATAACGATGGTAATGCACTGTCTTTTGCTGAACAGACTAAAAATATAATTACTGCAGATTCCGGAAGGTCAACGATGGCTCAGGCCAATCAAAATCCGGAGACTGTGCTCACACTTTTAAAGTGAAAGTCGTTTTTGTGATATGAAAGCAAAGAAACAGAAATGATCTTTGACTCTGTAATATAGATAAGAATATGTTCAACTGACTGGTAAGCAGGAAAAACTGAGGCTTTTAAGTAAGTTGTTAACAGCCTCAGCTTAGAAAAATTAGTTAAGAATTACTCATAATGAAAGCAGTGTGTAACAAGATTAATAGAGTTTAAAGTGTAATATAAAATAAATTTATATTACAAAATATGTGTGCAGTTATTTTGATGACAATTAGATCATCAGGTTGTGTTACACATCAAGATCCGCTGGAGTGGGATCCAGTGGTAAGTGTCGATTATATCGACTAGGAACCAAAATCAAGGCCTGGATGGCTTAGATCAGGTTGCTATTATTTTACGTACATCAACATTCAAATTGAAACAAGGGGGAATATGCCTTTACGAATCAATCATAATATTTCTGCGATTAATTCGCACAGGAACCTGATTAAGAATACAGAGGTTCAAAGTAAGAATTTAGAACGCCTTTCTTCAGGCTTAAAGATAAATCGTGGTGCCGATTCACCAGCTGGTTTAATCATCTCAGAACGGATGAGAGCTCAAATCGTAGGGCTTAAACAGGCAATAGATAATTCAGAGACTGGAATCACGATGCTGCAGACAGCAGAAGGTGCGCTGGAAGAAGTAAATCGGTCATTGGTTAATGCCAGACAACTTGCAATCAGTTCAGCAAACGAGGCCGTAAATGATGAGGCTATGTTGGCAGCCAACCAACAGGAGTTTGAAGACTCATTAAGAACAATTGATAGAATTGCTCGTATTTCAAATTACGGAACTAAGGCCATTTTAGATGGAAGTATGGGGGCAAACGGTGTTGCTTCAGGTGATAATCTGGAATTCATCAGTGCAACTGAAAAAACTAAGTCTTCACCTGTTAGCGGTTATGCTGTTGATATCAGGGAAGCAGCTACTAAATCCACAGTGAGAGGAACAGTAGCCCTGACTCAGGCTTTGGTAGATGCCGGAGAACAGTTGACGTTCACTGAAGGTGGAAAAACTTTGAATTTTAAATCAGTTGCCGGTGAAAGTGTCGAAACCACAATGAATCGACTGGAAAAAGCGATTCTTTCTTCCGGAATGAAGATAGAGCTTGTCAGGTCACCTGGAAGTGCTACAACTCCGAATGCACCTCAGCAGTTGATCTTTCAACATAAACAGTATGGTAGTGAACATACCTTTCATGTCGGCAGCACAACAGCCGGGATTTTGTCTGCCCAGGCAGACACTCCTGATAAGGTCCAAAATGGTGCTGATGTCGCCGGATTTATTGGAGGTGAATTAGGAATAGGCAGAGGTCAGTTTCTGACCGGAAGTAAGCCTTCAAGAGTATCCGGACTAAAAATACGTTACACAGGAGAAGATGTACCTCCGGCAGGTAAAAATGCAGGTACAGTGACACTTTCTCAGAACTCACTGGTATTTCATGTGGGACCAAACGTAGATCAGTCAACTAGTTTTTCATTGCGCAGTGTCAGCAGCAATAAACTAGGAAACGGTGTCAAGAATGGTTCAGATTACCGTTCTTTGCGAGATGTTGAATTGACAGATGCTGAAAAAGCTCAAGATGCAATCCTGATAATTGATCAGGCAATTGATGAGATTACAAGGTTCAGAGGAAAAATGGGGGCTTTCCAGAAAAATGGTTTAGAAAGTAATCTCAACTACTTAAGAAATGCACATGAAAATGTGACAAATGCAGAATCAATAATTCGAGATGCGGATATGGCTGAAGAAATGACAGCCTTTGCCAGGAATCAGATTTTGGTTCAGTCCAGTACAGCGATGCTGGCGCAAGCAAATCAGACTCCTTCAGCCGTGATGCAGCTAATCAATGGTTAGGAGCTGATTCGTATTCGCCTGACCCCCAGGTGGATTTGATGATGATGACGTAGCATTCCGCTGTTTTTATGGATGAATTCAGCGGAGCGCAGCTCAAGTATCGTCTAAAAGGCATATAGGGATCGTTGTTGTGAGTGTGGCCGGGGTATGGCCGACCAGACTCAAAGTAACGGAACAGAAATTAAGTTGTAATGATTGGTCTAAAAATATGGCTAGCTGAAAGTGATTTTGAAAAAGTGCAAAACTATGTCAGCAATTACGGAATAAATATAATCATTTAATTACGTTATACGAGCTGACTTTAAAGTTGCAGTATGGATTTGTCAAATAACAAATTCTATGGAAACTACGGGAGATCACTGATTAAAAACAGAAAGAAAAAGAGTTAAAACATCAGACCTAAATCAGGTATAGAACCGCATTTTATGCTGTTAATTAAGATATTTACGTACTGACTAAAGTGTTTGAATTTGTAACAACAGTAGACAAAACAGTAAGCAGAAAAAAAAGTTGTAATTACTGACATATCTTGCTGCTACAAGAATTTATATCAAAGCATGAATGAGATCAATTAAACATACAAATTATGAAACTCAAATTAACGACGGAGAATTATCTTAGTAGTTAATTTGAAATAAAAAAGCTGGGAATAGCTTTTAATAGTTGTTGGGGAATGGTCCCCTGCAGCTGACAACCTTTGCTATAACAGGTGAAGGAGCCTTGCTGGTACATGGAGGTACTGTTACAGGGGCATTATTTGGTTTTCAGCAAAACTGAAAATCGTGACTGATATCAAGGAGGACATTATGTCTTTGCGAGTAAATCATAATATGAGTGCGATCAACGCACACAGAAACGTTCAAAAAAATTCGAACGCCCAGACAAAAACCATGGAGAAACTATCTTCAGGTTTAAAAATTAATCGTGCGGCGGATAGTCCGGCGCAGTTACAGATTTCTGAAAATTTGCGAGCACAGTCAGCCGGTCTGCGTCAAGCTATTGACAATTCAGAAATGGCCGTTTCACTGATGCAGACAGCAGAGGGTGCTTTGGAAGAAGTCAGTCGGGCTTTAGTTCAAGCTCGTCAACTTGCTGTTCATGCCGGCAACGAAGGTGTTAATGATCCAAATATGCTGCAGGCAGATCAAAGTGAATTTGACAACATAGTAGAACAAATAAATAGAGTTGCTCTGGGTACGCAGTATGGTCATAACAATTTGCTGGATGGAAGCCGCTCGGGCAATGGAGTAACAACTGGTGATAATCTCGAATTTATTCAGGCTGGAGTTGAGGCGAAATCCTCTGGGCCTGGTGGTTATGATGTTGTCATTAATCAGGCTGCGACTCATTCATCCTACAGTGGTTCAGTAGCTTTAACTCAAGGAATTATTGATGCTGGAGAACAGATAACTGTTTCTGAAGGAGGTAGGACAGTAAACTTTTTGACAGAAAAAGGGAACACTGTTGAACAAACGCTGAAAGACTTTGAAGTTGCAATTGAAGAAGCAGGCTTAAACGTGGAACTGGTTCGTCCTGATTCTTCCACTTCAAGCAGTAATACGCCTCAGACCATTTCATTCAGACACAAGGAATTTGGTAGTGAACATACCTTCCAGGTTGCCAGTAACACTGCCGGACTCGTCTCTACTACAGCAAATGTTAGTGTCGTTGTAGCTAACGGATTAGATGTGCAGGGTGAAATTGGCGGTGAAGAAACCAGTGGAAGAGGTCAGGTGTTGACAGGTGGTATAGGTGCTGGAACTACAGAGGGAATCCAGATCCGTTATACAGGTGAAACTGCGCCTGCAGGTGGAAAAGCTGGCTCTGTTACATTTGCTCAAAATTCATTGACGTTTCAAGTTGGTGCAAATGCAAATCAATTTTCTGATTTTTCATTGAGGAGCATGAAGGCTGCTGAT
This sequence comes from SAR324 cluster bacterium, assembly GCA_014382365.1. GTDB lineage: Bacteria > SAR324 > SAR324 > SAR324 > NAC60-12 > Arctic96AD-7. Next base: position 70,655 of record JACNJW010000054.1, on the reverse strand, counting down.
TTAGGAAAAGGAGAGGCTAACGAGTCTGGTTTTAAATCATTTGCAGAAATCAATATGCTCAGTTCAGAAGCTGCTCAGGATGCTATCAGGGTTATTGATAAGGCCATCGAAGAAGTTAATGCCAACCGTGGTGAAATGGGAGCATTCCAGAAAAATAATCTGGAAAGCAACCTGAACTATCTGCGCGTTGCTCATGAAAATTCCGTTAGTTCGGAATCAGTAATAAGAGATGCGGATATTGCCCAGGAAATGGCTGCCTTTACCAGGAATCAAATTATGATGGAGGCAAGTACATCCATGATGGCCCAGGCAAATCAGAGTGCAATGACTGTGATGAAGTTGTTGGGTTAGATACTAATAAGCATTTTGTAAAAAGCACTTTCTAATATCAGTCTTTGGAAAGCTTGGAATGTAATTTAGTTACTTAGAAATTAAGACTGAACAACAGGAGTTGTTTATAAAATATTATAGATATTAAGAGCTTCATTTAGCTTTTAATCAGTTGGTGGAGTAGATAATCCATCAGCTAAAATCCCTTGTTTGTCAAAATTAGGGTACCAACGGGGAGATATGGACATCTCGTATCGATGGTTATTTTAGATTCTCACATGCAGTGAGAATCATTTAACACGCAATAAGGAGGACATTATGTCTTTGCGAGTAAATAATAATTTGAGCGCAATGAACGCTCATCGGAACGTTGTGAAAAACAGCAACGCTCAATCAAAAACCATGGAGAAACTTTCTTCAGGTTTGAAAATAAATCGTGCGGCGGATAGTCCGGCGCAATTGCAGATTTCAGAGAATCTCCGTGCACAGTCTTCTGGACTGCGCCAGGCCATTGATAATTCCGAGATGGCGGTTTCTCTGATGCAAACTGCAGAAGGTGCACTTGAAGAAGTCAGCAGTGCACTGATTCAGGCACGCCAATTGGCTGTTCATGCAGGCAATGAAGGTGCTAATGATCAGAATATGCTCGAAGCTGATCAGAGTGAAATAAATAATATCCTTGAGCAGATTAACCGTATTGCAACAAGTACGCAGTATGGTCACAACTTCTTGCTTGATGGAAGTCGGGCAGGTAATGGTGTAACTACCGGAGAAAATCTGGAATTTGTTGATGCTACTACTGAAGCTCACAGTTCCGGAGTCGGTGGTTATGGAATTACAATTGAGAATGCAGCTACCCGGGCCACTCACAGTGGTTCAGTCGCTCTTTCTCAGGGTCTTATTGATGCCGGAGAGCAGATCACTGTTTCAGAGGGTGGAAGGACTGTCAACTTTTTAACAGAAAAAGGTTCAACAGTCGAACAAACTCTGAATGATCTGGAAACTGCAATCGCTGATGCCGGTTTAAGTTTGGATTTGATCCGACCTTATCCACCTGCTACTGACGGGAATACACCTCAGGCCATTACATTTAGACACAAGGAATTCGGTAGTGAGCATACCTTCCAGGTTGCCAGCAATACCGCAGGACTTGTTTCCAATGTTGCAAATACAAGTGTACTTGTAGCAAATGGTACTGATGTTGCCGGTGAAATAAACGGTGAAGAAGCAACTGGAAGAGGGCAGATTCTGACCGGTGGACCTGGAGCAGATACTGCTGAAGGTATTCAGATTCGTTATACCGGTGATGCGGCACCTCCTGGAGGAAATGCTGGAACTGTAACTTTTTCGCAAAACTCATTGACTTTTCAGGTTGGTGCGGATGCGAACCAGTTTTCAGAAATCTCTTTGCGGAGTATCAAAACTAATGATTTGGGTAGAGGAGAAGCTAATTCTTCAGACTTCGAATCTTTGGCACAAATCAAGGTTTTGAATTCTGAACAAGCTCAAGATGCTATTCGGGTTATTGATAGTGCAATAGAGCAAGTTAATGCTAGCAGAGGAAAGATGGGCGCATTCCAGAAAAACAACCTGGAAAGCAACTTGAACTACCTCCGTGTTGCTCATGAAAATTCTGTGAGTTCGGAATCAGTAATCCGGGATGCAGACATGGCAGAAGAAATGGCTACGTTCACACGTAACCAGATCATGATGGAAGCTAGTACTTCCATGCTGGCACAGGCCAACCAAAATTCTATGACTGTTTTAAAGTTGATAGGCTAGCATTTTGGTCAGCTGTGAGTCAGATATATATCCAATATATATGTGCACACTGTCTTACAGCTGAAATGATCAGCGCCCTGTATTACGAAAGTAATGCAGGGTTCCTTCCTCACTTCCTATCATCAAATCCAAGTCTCCATCTTGATCCAGATCAACAAATATTGGATTTCCGCCTACCGGCAATTCAAGCTCTTTAAAATAATCTTTTAAAGATTTCCAGGTAACTGTTGAAGAAGAATTTTCCGGGTCAGCCTGTAATCTGAAAAATTTACCTGAATCTGATCCTATGATCAGGTCTAAATTTTTATCATTATTCAAGTCTGTTATTTTAGGAACTGCACCCAGACCCACATCGAGGTTCAGATATTTACGTCTCTCAAGTTTGAAACGTAAGCCGTTACTGTCTGCAGTTTGTAAGTATTGATATAGTTGTCCCATAAAATTGCCAATCAACAAATCATTGCGGCCGTCGTTATTCAGGTCAATTACTGCAGGAACAGAATTTCTACCTCCAGTGACGCCTAAAAAAGGCAGAGGATTGTAGACAAAGTCTGCAATCTCCGCAGTTCCTTTGTTTTCCCAATATTGAATACTACCCTGCTGATTACCAACTAGTAAATCATAATCACCATCTTCATCTACATCAGCAAAAACCGGTGCTGAATTTTTTCCGCCCTGATAGTCTAGAAATTGTTTGCTTTCCAGAATCCATTGAACACCTGAAGAAGCAGAATTACGTCTGTAATATCTTAGTTCACCAGCATTATTGCCAACAACTAAATCAAATTTGTTGTCGCCATCAATATCTAAAAATGCAGGAAAAGCTCTGCGTCCAAGTACTAAACCGCCGTAGTTGCTGCTGACAAATTCAAAAATTGGTTCTAGTGGTTGATCTTTTTCCTGTTCAAATTCAGATTCAGATTCAGATTCATGGATTGTAACTGTTTTTGCAGAAGATGGGCTGTCAAGATCTTCTTCAGTTTTATCGAGTGTGTTATCTGTCAATACTAATGTGCTTTCCTCTTTAGTATCTTTTAAAACAGCAAGACCTCCATTTTTCCAAAAAAGCAAGTTGCCCTCTTTGTCGCCCATCAGTAAATCAGTTTTGTTGTCTCCATCAAAATCAATAAAGTGCGGAGTACTGTGGCCAATAGAATTCATACTTTGCCAACGTGTGTCCTCGATTGTCCAACCACGCAGTGCAGGAGAAACAGCAGGAGGAAGGTGAGAAACAAGACTTAAAAAACCTTCACTTCCACCCACTAGCAGATCCTGGTGCTCATCATCGTTCCAGTTCCAAAATGTAGGAGTAGCATGGGCTTTCATTTGTATTCCGGAAATACGTGTGTTGCGCAGAACAAAATGAGGTGATTCTTTATTGCCTTGATTTTCATAGTAAATTATGAATCCGGCACTATTTCCTACAAGCAGATCGATGTCATCATCTCCGTCCATATCCTGTAATGCTGGTGCACTGAAACTGCCGACATCAATTTGGGAAATATTTACATCATGAACAATCCAATCCGGTGATTTTTCAGTACCACGGTTGAGAATCCATTCTATTTTACCCCGTCGATTCCCAGTAATGATATCTAAATCTCCATCACCATCAAGATCTGTTAAGACAGGCGAACTGTGCTTCCTTTTGTTTTTTTTCAGTGCAGGAAATTTTAGCTGATACCAGTCGAAACCTTGCTGAGCACGATTTTCAAAGGCAAAAATCTCACCAGATCTGCTTCCAAGTAAAATGTCTATCCGACCGTCTTTGTTCCAATCTCCGCTAGTAACAAATGAGTTTTTTTCACTGCCAATTAGATTTTCAATATTAAAAAAATTACGTGAAGTCAACCAAAGTTGGTTCCTTGTAATAAGCCCATGTGATTGTGGTTTTTCTTTTTTCTCTTTTTTTATTTTTTGTGGAGAATCCGGAGTGGTCTCAGTTGTTTGTCGATCTGCTTCTGCATCAATATTCTCTAGTGTGTCCTCTTTTTGACCTTGAAGTGCATCTGCTGTCATGTTGTTATTCTGCAGTGCAGTATTTTCAGGCAGATCATCAGCTGAATCTTCAGTTGTTTCTATATTTAGATCCAGACTAAGATCTGGACGCAGGATAAAAGGATACAACTCTTCCATTTTCTTAGTTTTAGTTCCTGCCGGGACATTAAATGCGACAGCAAATGTGGTCAAGCATTCAGGAAGCCCTTTCAGTTGACTGCAGGCTTGTGAAAGAATGTTCTCAAATGAGGCTGTCAGGTCTAGTTGCTCTAGTTGAAGTGCAGATATTTTTCTTAACAGGTCAATTAGTATTTCATGATTTTTATAATAGCTGACCATAGAAGAAGACGTACCCAAAAATAATTCCGGAAAATTATCTCCATTAATATCGAAAAATGAAGGTGCAACACTACCACCTGTATCAATAAATTGGAAATGCCGAGATTTTATCTCCCATTTTGGTGAGAAACGGTCTCCAATATTGTGATAATAGTTGATCTTTCCATTTGATTTTCCCACAATCATTTCCAAATCTTGATCTTGATCCCAATCAACCATTTCAGGAACTGCATCGACCTGAGGTGCAATATCAACAACAAGTTCAGGCTGATATTTACAACGGATATCAGGCGGGTCTGCAATCTTAAAATTATCACAAAAAACTGCCTCATCAGCCATGCCGGAATTAAAATAAAGGTAAACTTTACCTGACCTTGTGCCCACAAACATGTCTATTGCACGGTCTCCATTTACATCTGCAAATCGCGGAACACTGTTGCCGTCAAATTTTAAGCCCATATAAATTGGGGTTTTTCGAAAAAATCTGGGACTAAGCCGATTCCCACGGTTTTCGTAGTGAAAAACATGTCCATCTTTTGAACCAATAAATAAATCAAAATCACCATCATTATCAATATCTACAAAATCAGGTGCAGCATTGTTGCCGACATCAAGAACTGTTCGTACCAGAATTGGATTACTTTGTTCATCTACACCTTCATGAATTACTTCGAAATTTTCTGTTATCAATTTGAAAAGAGGGGTTGTTTTAGTACCTTGGTTGAGAAAAAATGCCAGACGGCCATCTGCCTTGCCGACAAATATATCAGCATCACCATCATGATCAATATCTACAAAACGTAGTTGACTGCGAGCGAAACTTCGTGTGTAAAGTAGCTTGTCAGCTCCATTTAACTTGCCATAAAACTGTGGAATCCACTTATAGGAAAGTGAGGGTCTCTTTTCCTGAGCAAAGGAGGGGATAGCTGATCCCAGTGCAAAAAGCAAAGTCAATAAAAACAAGCAATTAAACAGTGGATACAATAAATTATGCGCCTTGAACATGAATCACAAGGATTTAGGATGACTGGTGGGAATTGAGTACAATTGAAATTAACAGCTGAAGTCCATTTAGTTTCGTCTGTTAAGATGATCCTGTTAATTTAACATGCAAAGTTGATTTCGAGAGTCGAATCGGGTATAAAATTAGTGAGTATTTCAACAACAAGAACTATCTTTTCTGACTGAACATGTCAACTTAAATTTAAGTTCAGGCTGGAAGTTGATATTAGTACTTAAAACTACCCTATAAATGAAGAAAATGACAGTCATTTTGTTGGTTATTATTTTTACTGTTCTGATGTGGTCTGCTGCGATGCATCTCAGTTTTCTTGGAATAAATAAAAAATATCTCCTGAAAGGCCTGCACAGTACACAATCTCTCAGGTCATGACTTTACCTGTTTGCACTATAGTCTTGTCTGTTTCCGGAGAGAATCAGTAAAGTGGGTGCAGAAAAAATCTTTATTAAACTTGGATGCCGTGTCTGCTTTTCCGGGAATTCATACTGCTAATTTGTTAAAAAGGAATTAATAATGGAACTAAATATTGAATATAGTAATATTTCTCTCACTAATGAAAAAATGGAGGCTTTAGTGGTTTTCGTTGCTGAAGACTCTGATCTCCGGGGAAGCGGACTTAGTGCTCTTCCGAGTCAGCTGAAAAAAAATTTGGTTGATTCTATGAAATTGAAAGTCTTTAGTGGTAAAAAGGGTAAAAGTCAGCAATTGTTTTCCGGTTACACTAAAATACCTCAAATATTAGCAGTTGGCGTTGGCAAAAAAGCAGAGCTTGATGCAGAAACAATCCGGAGGTCAGCAGGCCATGCTGGAAAATTGTTGACTTCACTTAAAGCCAATAAGGTGGGTTTTGTAGTAAGTTCTCTTTTGCAGGCTGCGTCTGAAACTGATGTTGGGCAGCTTTTAGTTGAAGGTTTAGTTTTGGGTGCATATGAGTTCAATCTTTATAAAAAACCTCAGAATAATAAATCAAATCCAAAATCGATCAAAATTCATTGCTGCGATCCTGAAAAAATCACTTCTTTGAAAGCTTTAAAAGCAGGAAAAATACGTGCAGACGGAACAAATACAGCCAGAACTCTAGGTAATCTACCGGCAAATGATTTGAAACCCAAAGATTTGGCTACTGAGGCCAAAAAAATTGCCAGACAATACAAAATGGAATGTACTGTTTTGGAAGAAAAAGAGATGAAAAAGTTGGGTATGGGGATGTTGCTGGGAGTCTCCCGGGGATCAAGAGAACCTGCAAAATTAATTATTCTGGAGTATAACCACCAGAAAGCCAAACAGACACTGGCTATTGTCGGTAAAGGTGTCACATTTGATTCTGGTGGAATATCACTTAAACCAGGAAAAAATATGGACGAAATGAAGTTTGATATGTGTGGTGCAGCAGCAGTATTGGGTGCCATGAAAGTTATTGGACAAATTAATCCTAAGCTAAATATTGTTGCAGTTATTCCAACAACAGAAAATTTGCCTGGTGGTGAAGCTCAACGACCCGGAGACATTGTCACTGCACACAATGGAAAACGAGTGGAAATACTTAACACTGATGCGGAAGGTCGGTTGATACTAGGAGACGCCTTGAGTTATGTCGTCAAGGAGTTTAAACCAGATGCTGTAATTGATCTGGCAACTCTGACAGGTGCTTGCGTAACTGCGTTGGGGCATCTCACTACTGGTGCAATCACAAATAATGATGACTTGATGGAACAAGTTCGTATTGCCGGAAACAGCAGCGGTGACCGCGTCTGGCAATTGCCGAGTTTCCCTGAATATGGAGAAGCAATCAAGGGTAAATATGCAGATTTGCAGAATATTGGTGGAGGAGATTCTGGAACAATAGTTGGAGGTATGTTTTTGGAACATTTTGTTGCTGATACACCATGGGTTCATCTTGATATTGCTGGTACATCCTGGAATGTGAAATATATCGCCTATCAGCCAAATAGTGGGGCTACAGGAGTTGGCGTCAGACTTCTTGTCGATCTAGTTCAGAATTGGACTCCAACTAAATAACTTAGCATAAGTTAAATATCTAACGACATAATCATGACTAAGAGTCGCGACACACAATTCCACAAGTTGGTCAGTAAACTGATCAGTACTGAACGGACACAACTGTTGAAAAGCGTTTTAGAACCACTTAAACCAGTGGAGATTGCTAATATAGTTTTGCAGTTAAAACTGCAGCAGCAGTTATTGGTGTTGGAGAATCTGGATCGTGAAACATCTTCTGAAGTACTCAATAACTTGCAGGGCTCTCCATCAATTCTGGGTGATATTGTAAATAAAATATCACCGGACCGCTTGAGTGATGCAATCGAAGATATGCCTCAGGATGATGCCGCAGATTTTGTTGGACTTCTGGATGATGAAAAAGCAGAAGCAATTCTCGAAAGCCTTCCGGAAAAAGATCGCGAAGATCTAACACGTTTACTCCAATATGATGAGGAAAGTGCCGGTGGATTGATGACACCTTATGTTGTTGCTATCCGAAAAGATCAGACAGTGGCAGCTGCCATCAAAGAGATACAGAAATTTGTTAAAAAGGAAGGCTTTGAATCATTTTATACAGCGTATGTAGTAGATGAATATGATCACTTGATTGGTACAATAGGTACTACAGAATTATTGTTGGCTGAAAGGCATGCTTTAATTGAAAATATGATGAATCCGGAGGTTGTGGCTGTTGATCAGGATTTGGATCAGGAGGAAGTTGCCAGATTGGCACAGGAATACGATTTGGTTGTGGTGCCTGTGATAGACAAACACTTGCGTTTGATAGGCCGTGTTACGCTGGATGATTTAGTGGATGTGATCGTAGATGAATATAATGAAGATATGGGCCATATTGCAGGTACTGGAGACGAAGTGGTTAGTGAAACATCTGTTCTTCGGGCATCAGGTGACAGGCTGCCCTGGCTGCTGGTCGGATTGTTTGGAGGTTTTTTAACTGCAATTGTGATGAGTTTTTATGAAAATGCCCTCGTTTCGCTTCCGGATGTAACATATTTCATTCCTTTGGTAGCAGCACTTGGTGGAAGTATTGGTATTCAGTCTTCCTCAATTGTTGTACGGGGACTCGCCACCGGTGCCATCCAGACTACAGATATTTTAATTCGACTCTGGAAAGAGTTGAGGGTTGCTTTTCTGAATGGTATTATTTGCTCTCTCATTCTGGCCGGAATGTCCTGGTACTTGACAAATGATTTTAGTAGAGCTTTTACATCAGGAATTTCATTATTGATAGTTGTTTGTTTTGCTGCAACAGTGGGGTCTACAGTACCTATTATCCTCAAACGTATGAATATCGACCCCGCTTTAGCAACAGGGCCTTTTATTACGACAACCAGCGACATTATCGGCATTGCAATTTATCTGGGTTTTGCTTTTAATTTTAGCATTCCGCAAATATTCAGTACTTGATCCAAAAATGCCTTTTCGAGATATTTACGGCCAAGAAGACGCGCTTGATTTGTTGAAACAGGCAGTAGACAGAGACAGGATGCCGCATGCCTGGCTCTTTACGGGTCAGGCAAATATCGGCAAATTTAAAACTGCTGTTGCTCTTGCCCAAAAACTTAATTGTAGAACAGAGGCAGAAGATGCCTGTGGAGAGTGTGACTTTTGTCTGCAGATAGCGGCACAAAATTTTCCTGATTACCAGGTACTTGTGCCGGATGGCAAGTTTATCAAGATAGATCAGATTAGAAAATCACTAAGCTGGCTGAGTCTTCATCCGGATCAGGCCAAAAAGCGGGTGATGATTCTTGACGGTGCACAACATCTGGGACGTGAGGCAGCTAATGCTTTTTTGAAAACACTGGAAGAACCTGCACCGCAGACATTACTGATATTAATTGCAGAATCAACTCATCAATTACTTGAAACTATTGTTTCGCGCTGTCAACAAATTCGTTTTCGACCATTGAGTGGAGAAATATCGGAACGTATCTTCAGGCAGTCCACAGAACTGAGTCATGAAAATATTCAGCTATTGACTGCATTTAGTATGGGAGGTGTAAGCGGAGATCTGGCTGCACGATTGGAACTGATGCAAACGGTTCAAAAAACTGCAATCGGCTGGTTGACCACTTTTTCTGCAGAAACGCTGGAAGAAATGCTGAGGACATGTGAAACTTGGGGTAAATCAAAACATGAAGAGTGGAGATTGCTGCTTGATTTTCTTGAAACATGGTTCCGGGATTTAGGTTGGATATACAATGCTCTTCCTGAAGATAAGTTAATTAATCGTACAGGAACTGCACAGGAAAGCCGTCTTAAAGCACTAAAAAACGGAGCTCAGTTTTTTAATCATCAGCAAATATATGAAATATTTAACCAAATAGAGGAGTCAAGGACTGCAATAGAGTTAAACGCAAACAAGTCTCTGGCAGTGGAATCTCTTTGTTTAAACATCTATCGTCTTGCAGGATGAGAAAAATATTAATAATAATCAAATCAGTCTCAGTTACCAGGAGGATATTGCTCTGGCTGCTGGTCTTGTTTTGCTGGCTAAATTATTCTACAGTCCTTCCTGAAGTCCAGGCCCGTCAACCTTCACCTGCAGAGTTGGAAGCAATCCAAAAAGAAACAAAGGTTGTCTTTCTGGACTTTCTGCAACTTTGGCAGGAAGAGCGTTATTTCGAATTGTATAACTATGGCAATCAACATTCGAGAGAACAAATTAGCATAGAAGAATTTGCAACCAGAATGGTTGAGCTGGATTGGGTGCCTCTAGGTCTGCATCCGGAAAAGAGATCTGAAGTGTCTTATCATTACCGGACTTTCCTCTACGTAATAGCAACAATTGTTTTTCGGCATAAGAGTGATTTTGATTTACAATTTAGTAGAAGACAGTCTTTTTTATTACTCAAAGAATCCGGAAAATGGCATTTCGATTTACTGCAGATGATTCGCTCTCCTTTTTATTCTCCGCCTAAATAGTATTTGAACTAAAAAAGAAAAAATCAGTCTTTATCTGAGAGTTTGGATAATAGTACAATGCTAATTAAATAAAAAAATTATATTAAACCGTAAACTGCAATGGCCGAAGACGAAGTTACCTTAGTCGGCATTTTGGAAAAAATACTGTATTCAAATCCGGAAAACGGATTCTTGATTGGCTCATTTTTAACAGAGAATTCGATTCGCTGCATTACCGTAAAAGGACTGTTTTTTAATACACGTGAACAGGAAACACTGCGCTTAAAAGGTCACTGGGAAAATCATAAAATTTATGGCAGACAATTTTCGATTCGAGAATTTATGCCGATTGAACCAAGCTCTGAAGATGGAATGGTACGCTATCTTTCTTCTGAAATATTTAAAGGTATTGGTGAAAAGACGGCAAAAAGAATCGTCAAAAAATTTGGTAAGGATACTTTCAAAATAATTGACAGTTCTCCGGAATTATTAGCAAAAGTAAAGGGAGTAGCTAAAAAGCAGCAAAAAACACTTCTGGCTGCCTGGGATGAACAGAGGGGGTTGAGAGATGTTATGACATTTTTACGTGGTGCAGGCATCTCACATGCTTATGCACAACGTATTTTTGTCAAACACGGAATGAATAGTATTCCGCTGATAAAAGCAAATCCTTATCTTTTGACGGAGATACCTGGTATTGGTTTTCTTACTGCAGACGGCATAGCGCGAAATCTGGGCTTTGACATCAACTCACCTCTACGTGCAGCAGCAGGAATAGTATATATACTGGAACAACAAGCACAAAATGGTCATACATGCTTTCCACGTCAGGCTTTACTGGAAAAAACTACAGATGAACTCAAAATTGATGCAGTTATTTTGGAAACATCACTTCAGCAATTGCTGGATGATCATTTGTTGAATAGTGAAAAAATAATAGATGTTTCTGCAAATGAACAGGAACATATTTTCAGACCCCGATTTTACAAAGCCGAATTGCGGGTAGCTGAAAATATCTTTCGTATCCTGAACAGTGAAGCCTTTACTGTTTTTGAAAGTGAAACAACTCTGATTGAGGAGCAGGAAAAGAAAGTCGGACTTGAACTTGATTCTGCCCAAAAAAAAGCTGTAGAAGCCGCTCTACAACATAAGGTGCTGATCATCACTGGTGGTCCGGGAACAGGAAAAACTACGATTGTACGCTTTATACTGGGTTTAATGCGGCCAAGAATTCCGTCAATTGCACTCGCGGCACCTACAGGACGGGCTGCAAAACGAATTACTGAAACTACCGGAGCAGCAGCATCCACTATACACCGTCTGCTGGAAGCAAGTAACCTTGGTTTTCAACGTGATCGTGAAAACCCGTTGGAGCAGGAGTTGTTGATCCTTGACGAAACATCAATGATTGACACGCTGTTGATGGACAGTTTTTTGGAGGCCGTTCCGTCTGCATCGCGTTTAGTTCTGGTTGGAGATGTTGATCAATTACCATCAGTCGGAGCAGGTTCAGTTTTATTGGACTTGATTGAATCCAATTCAATCCCGGTTGTTCGTCTTGAGCATATTTTCAGGCAGGCTGCTGACAGTTATATCACAACCTATGCCCATAATGTACGTCAGGGAATGCTGCCAGATTTTAAAAGTTTAAGTCAGCAGGTCAATGCAGGAAATAAATTGCTGGATTTTTACTTTATTAAAGAGTCTGATCCGGAAACAATAGTTGAAAAAATTTTGTTGATGAGTACAGAACGAATTCCTCAGCGTTTTGAACTGGATCCAATGCTGGATATTCAGGTACTCACACCGATGCACCGTGGTGCTACCGGAGCAGTAAATTTAAACCGCAAGCTGCAGGACGTGATGAATCCGGATGCAGAAGGACTGGAACATCGTGAACAGCTATTCCGGGTTGGAGACAAAGTTATGCAGCTGCAAAATGATTATGAGAAACAAGTTTTCAACGGAGATCTTGGCCGTATTGTAAATTGTGCAGCAAAAACCAGGGAACTTCATGTAAAGTTTGAACAGGAGATCATCCATTATCAGGGAAACGAACTGGATCAATTGACTTTAGCATACGCAATCACAGTGCATAAATCACAAGGAAGTGAGTATTCAGCAGTTATTATTCCGTTGACAACTCATCATTTCATGATGTTGCAGCGCAATTTGCTTTATACTGCAATCACTCGCGGAAAAATGCTGGTGGTCTTGATTGGAACTGAGGCTGCTGTAAAAAAATCCATCGAAAATGAAGGTGCTACGCGGCGGTTTACAGGTTTACTGCATCAATTTGTTGAGTTGGGAGCAACACCTTTGTTGTGAAAATCAAATAACAAACTATGTACTATTTATTTAAAGTGATGACAAAGTTGTTTCGTCTGACAGCTCTTCTTCTGATGATAATTATAACTGCTACTTATTGCTTTGCTGAAAACGGAGTTTTACCCAGAAGTGTAATCTTGGTAACCCATCAACCTTTAAGTGGTCCTGCCCGGCAATATTCTGAGATTGCTAAAAGTGCGAAGGCCTATTTTCAGTATGTCAATGACCAGGGAGGTGTTCATGGTCGTTTGATAGAATTGAAAATAATAGATGATCAGTTGAATCCTGAAATTGCTAAAACCGCTTTTAATGAATTGACAGTAAAACATGAAATATTTGCTGTTTTCAGTGGTATAGGAAGCAAAACTCATCAGGCAGTTTATCCAATTTTGAAACAGAATAGTATTCCAAGTTTCTTTGTTGGCTCTGACCTGCCGGAATGGACGCAGCCGGTACGTGCTAATCTGTTTGCTTTTTTACCGACTGCTGATACTGAAGCAAAAATTCTGGGAAAATTTCTTTCTCAAAAACATACAGAGGAAAAAATTATCATCTGGTATGCTGATAAACCTGTGTATCAGAGGTCTGTCAAGGCCTTAAGCAAAGAATTGTATGGTGTATCAGCTGAACTGCTTCCCGGAAAAACAGGACGCCTGACAGCAGAATGGAAGCTGATTAATGAAAGCAAGCCTGATTTGCTGGTTGTGTTAGGTAATTACTCAGATGTAATGGGCATTTTGAGTTTTCCTACTCAATTAAGCATTCCAATCCTTACAGGTCATGCGCTTGCCGACAGTCGTCTTCCTGAATCATTGAATCAGGAAGTTCTTGAAAGAGTACGTTTTTTGACTGCGTTCCCGCTGATTATGGAAACAGAAAATGCTGGTTTAATATTTCATCAGCAAATTCTCAATGAATATGCAGCGGATCTGACAACGAGCCGCTGGACCATTTACGGTCAGGCCGTTGCAGAATTGATGGTAGAAGTATTAAAGCGCTCCGGACGTGCTTTAAGCAGACAAAAGGCAGTTTATGCAACAGAAAGTATTCAACAATGGCAAGGCCAATTGCTGCCGCCAATTACATTTAATTCGCGTAATCATCTGGCTTTAGGCTCTCTTCGTGTTTCGCAAATTAAGTCTGGAAATTTGCAGCATCTCTCTGACTGGATTGACGGACAATGAATCAAAGTAAAAATACTGTAAAAGTTGGTTCTCGAGACGTGCTTTCTGTTGAATCAATAATGCTGTGTACTGATTACACACTTGCCAGATTGCTGTTCAAAAGGACAGAATGGCTATTATAACTCAATTGCTCAGATTCCCTTTTTCAAGGCAGGATGAATTGGTGGTGCAAAGAGCACTTTCACTAAACAAGGTTTTAGCATTTCCTACTGAAACTTGTTATGGTTTAGGCGGCAATGCACTTTCTAAAGAAGTTCAGGACAGTGTTTTTCTACTTAAGCAGCGTTCAAAGAAAAAACCATTACTGTTGCTGGTAATGCCAGAATGGTTGCCGCTCCTCTGTCAATGGGATGATTCTCGAATTGACGAGTTGATGAAGACATTTTGGCCGGGACCATTAACCTTGATATTAGCAGCCAACCCGAAACTTCCAGAACATCTCCGTAACGAGGACGGTACTTTAGCCGTTCGTTACTCAAGCTCAACTGTAGCACAGCACCTGATTGAGTTGGGGAACTGTCCAATAATAGGCACCAGTGCCAACTTGTCGGGTAGGCCTTCCTGTTCAACTGCAAACGAAGTGGAAGAACAATTGAACAATCGGCTGGAGTTGATAATAGATGGTGGAAAGACTGCCGGAAATGAGGTATCGACAATTGTCAATTGTATGACAGAACCATTTAACTTAATTCGTCAAGGCGTGATTGCATTGACTGAACTTAATCAAGTTTGTGAAGTCCATTAAGGTCTTGAATTTAACTTGGTGAACAATAATATTAACCTTGGACAAAAACTGTTGTTGCATTTGTTTACAAGTCCATTCAGTAACTAATAAAACCATTAAAAACCCCGAGTTTGACATTAATCGCCGGGGCTCAAGAAGACCAGTGATCAAATGCAAATAAAATAACTCAAATATTCCAGTTTCCCCCACCCTAAACTGTTGACAGACAGAAGACAGATTGTTTGTTATATTTGAGGCGATTCTATTTCAGGAAAATGCCTGCTTTAGTAAGCTTACCACATTACATATTTCGTCTATATTTACCACCCAGTTGATAAAGCTGCTGGGTGATTTCACCCAATGATGCCACCTGTACTGCATCCATTAACAGTTCAAAAATATTGCCGTCATTCAAAGCAACCTGTCTAAGGCGCTCCATAATATTTTTCTGCTCTGCAGAGTGGAACTGTTGAAAATTTTCTAAATCACGAATCTGCATATCTTTTTCTGCATCAGTTGAACGAGCCAGTTCTATCTCCATCTGTGTTTCAGCAGGATTTGGATTAAGAAAAGTATTCACACCCATGATTGGCAACTCACCGGAATGCTTGAGAGTTTCATAATAAAGTGACTCTTCCTGAATTTTGTTACGCTGGTACATTGTTTCCATTGCTCCCAAGACACCACCGCGTTCTGAAATACGGACAAATTCCGACAGAATGGCTTCCTCTACTAGTTCTGTCAATTCTTCTATCAAAAAGCTTCCCTGCAGCGGATTATGATTGTAGGCTTGGCCCAGTTCATGATTGATAATTAGTTGAATTGCAAGTGCACGACGTACCGATTCGCCTGTGGGGGTTGTGATTGCTTCATCGTAAGCGTTGGTGTGTAATGAGTTGCAGTTGTCATATACTGCGTAGAGGGCCTGCAGAGTGGTACGGATGTCATTGAAGTCCATTTCCATGGCATGCAGTGAGCGCCCTGAAGTCTGGATATGATATTTTAATTTTTGTGAGCGTTCATTAGCACCGTATAAATCACGCAGAGTAACTGCAAAAATACGGCGTGCTACCCTGCCAATGACTGCATATTCCGGATCCATTCCATTGCTGAAAAAGAAGCTCAGGTTACGTGCAAAATCGTCAATCGCCAAACCGCGTGCCAGATAATACTCAATAAGTGTGAATCCGTTGGCCAGTGTGAAAGCTACTTGACTGATCGGGTTTGCTCCGGCCTCTGCAATGTGATACCCGGAAATGCTGACAGAGTAAAAGTTGCGGACATCATTGGCGGTAAAATATTCCTGAATGTCACCCATCATCCTCAGTGCAAAGTTTGTACTGAAAATACAGGTGTTTTGAGCCTGATCTTCTTTTAGAATGTCCGCCTGCACAGTTCCACGGACATTGTTTAAAACATCATCTTTGATTCTGCCGTAAGTTTCTTTATCAACATAGTGTTTTGCAGATATCCCCAGCAGGTCCAGTCCCAACCCATTGTGATGTTTCGGAAGTTCCATGCGATATTCCGGAGGAGATAAATCCTGTTCAAGGTAATGCTGGCGGAGTGTTTTTTTTGCTTCTTCAAGTCTCCCGTTTTCGCGCAGATGTTTTTCCACCTGCTGATCAATTGCTGCATTCATGAAAAATGCAAGAATAATTGGTGCGGGTCCGTTGATGGTCATTGAAACTGAGGTGTTGGCTAACAGTAAATCAAAGCCGGAATAAAGTCGCTTTGCATCATCAACAGTACAGATAGAAACGCCGGCATTACCTATTTTTCCGTAGATATCAGGCCGAGAATGTGGGTTTGAACCATAGAGTGTAACTGAGTCAAAAGCTGTGCTTAAGCGTGTTGCAGGCTGCTCATGAGCCAGTAGATGAAAACGTCTGTTTGTTCGTTCCGCAATACCTTCTCCGGCAAACATCCGTGTTGGATCTTCACCTTCACGCTTAAATGGAAAAACTCCTGCAGTGAAAGGAAAACTTCCGGGAAAATTTTCCAAACCCAACCAACGTGATATTTCACCCCAATCTTCGAATTTGGGAGTGGCAATTTTTGGAATTTTGAGTCCGGAAAGGCTCGTCCGGTGATTTTCCATCTCTAGAACTTTTTCCCGCACATTAAATTGAAAATTATCTACCAGGTAACTTTGGCGATTTTGCTCAAAATCTCTAAGCTGTTTTTGTAGAGTTTCGGGTAGTTTTGATAGTTTTTTGTTGTAAAGCTCGGCAACAGGACGTGCCTTCTCTGTTATGTTCTCCAACGGATATGACTGGAGTTTATTTTCTTTTATTTGTTTTTCTGATTCTCCATGCATTTGCTGCAGTGTTCCGTACAACTGTCCGCATTCTGCGGCAAGTTTAGTTTGAGCTCCAAGCTGTTTCTTGTAATTCCTGACTGTGGAAGAAATTTGCCGTAAATACTCTTTACGGTCTGCTGGAATCAGCTCTGTCATTTCTGAAACTGCATATTCTATATGTTGATTATGCTTCCATGAGAGACTTTTTTTCTCAATCAGCATATCCATAGTTTTGTGATAGAGCCAATTTGTTCCACTGTCGTTAAATCGGTTGGCTACCACACCAAAGACCGGCATAGTCTCCGGGACAGCATCAAAATCATTGCGGCTGCGTCTATATTGTTTTCTCACTGCAAGCAAAGCGTCTTCTGCACCGGGTTTGTCGAATTTATTTATCACAATGCAATCAGCAAAGTCGATCATATCAATCTTTTCAAGCTGAGTTGCTGCACCATACTCCGGAGTCATTACATAAAGACTTAAATCAACAAAATCAGCAATTTCTGAATCGCTTTGTCCAATTCCTGCTGTTTCTACAAAAATTAAATCGAAAGCACAGGTACGCAGCAGTCGAACTGCTCCATCTAAAGCCGCGGAAGTAGCTAAATTTGAACGCCTGGTGGCCATTGAACGCATGAACACACGTGGATCGTTAATCGAATTCATGCGCATTCGGTCACCGAGTAGAGCACCGCCTGTTTTACGTTTTGAAGGATCAACCGAAATGATTGCAACTTGTTTGTCTGGAAATTCTTCAAGGAAATTACGCACAAACTCATCAGTCAGACAGGATTTTCCTGCACCTCCTGTACCGGTTAAACCAATCACTGGAACCTCGGAATTGTCCGGGAGTTTTGCCAGCATATTTTGCAGTATTTTCGGTTCCGCAATTTTTTGTTCAATCCAGCTCAAATTTTGGGCAATCTGCTTTACATTTTTTGAATTATGTATTTTATATCCAGGCTCAAATTTGTTTGCCAAAATTGGAAAATCCGCGCGTTTGAGCATATCAGCAATCATTCCCTCCAATCCAAGCTCTCGTCCGTCATCAGGAGAGTAAACCCGGTTAACACCGTATTTAGTCAATTCCTGTATCTCAGCCGGGATGATCACACCTCCTCCTCCGGCAAATACCTGAATATGACCGGATCCTTCTCCACCGGAACTTCCGGTTTCCCGCAACAAATCAACCATGTAACGGAAAAATTCCATGTGTCCGCCTTGATAAGAACTTACAGCGATTCCCTGCACATCTTCCTGAATAGCAGCAGTGACGATTTCCTCCACACTACGGTCGTGACCAAGATGAATCACCTCTGCACCTTGTGACTGCATAATACGGCGCATGATGTTTATTGCAGCGTCGTGTCCGTCAAACAAACTGGTGGCTGTTATAAATCGAACTTTGTTTTTGAGTTTGACAGGACTTTTTCCAGATAGTGGGGAATTCATTGTAGTTTTTAATTTTTTTAATTTACATCTCTTCCGGTTGCAAATCGGTATATTTTCAGCAAATCATCTTCGGTAAGATCTATGAAAGTGTCCATTTGACTAAGTGCAGAGACAAAATCCGCATAATCCACTGGTGCATAAGCATGCTGATTGTAGTCTACATCAGGATCTTTTGCCAGTAGAAAAGCCGGGTAGCGTCGCCAGTGAAAAAAGGCATTGAACAACAATGCGACTAAGAGAATGGTTGCAGTGTTAATGGCAACTGGTGTCAAAATATAGCCGTAGCCCAGCGCATGAATGTTCGGTCCTCCAATGACTGCCGCCAGCGCAGTTGCACCACCAGGCGGATGAATACAGCGTGCATAATACATTGCTCCAATTGCCAGGCCGACACTTGCAGCAGCAGCAATGCCTCCGGAAGGTAACCACTGGTAACAGGCTACTCCGATTGCGGCGGAAATCAAATGCCCACCGATAACATTCCAGAGTTGTCCAAGTGCACTGTGAGGTACTGCAAAGAGTAAGACTGCGGAAGCCCCCATTGACGGTACAATATAGACTGCCTCTTCTGCACCAACAAAAAGTGTACTGATGTAAATAATACAGAAAATTCCAATAAATCCACCTATTCCTGAAATGATTTTTTCTAAGTTAGTAACCGAATTGTCTCCAATTCCAAGATAGTAGGATATTTTGTTTTTTAGCATGAGCTGCCATTGTTTTTCAAGATGAATGGAATCTGCTGATGAATAAGTTAAGCTTTCAAATCCAGCATTTCATTTTGGCTAAGACCTAATGTTTTGCCACCTTCAAGAATTTGCTCCCAGGTTGTGTCATCAATTGGAATGCCATGTAACTGACGCTCTTGTAGTGAAATACGTTCCGGATCTCCGGCGACCAGGACAGGTTCGTCAGGATTAGCAGGTGGAGAACCTTTGGCGTGTGCAACTAGTGCTTCTACTTCGTGCTGCATCCAGGGGACATCCACCAATCTGGCTGGATCAATTACCAAGGTAAACATATTGTTGATGATACTGTTGCGACGCTCGTTTTCAGGCTGTATGGTTCCGCCGCTGCTGAGCATTCCCCCCAGCAGTTCACAAAAGAGTGCCAGACCGTAACCCTTATATTCTCCAAGGGGAGTCAGTGCGCCGAGCGGAGGATTGTCAGGACGTTCCGGAAATAAGTATCCGGCCATAACACCGGGGTCGGTGCTTGGTTGTCCTTTGTGGTTGATAACCAAACCATCTGTAAGTGCTTCATCTTTATTTAAAGCAACCCGTGTTTTGCCAAGAGCTATGCGACTGGTTGCCATGTCCAGTAAAACTGCCGGAACGTCCGGTGCGGGAGGCTGTTTTTTAGTTCCTGGCATGGCAAGGCAAATCGGATTTGTTGAAAAACGGGCGTCAGAGCCCCGAAAAGGTGCAACAAGTGGTGAGTGGTCAGTCACATTGACAAAATGCAGTGAGACCATTCCTGCTGCGATGCTTTGTTCACCGTAGGTGCCGATTCGTCCAAGGTGGTGCGTGTTACGGAGGGTCATTAAAACCAGTCCGGTTTCCCGACATTTTTCAATCGCCTGCTCCATGGCGATTTTACCGACGGCCTGCCCGTAACCGCGTTGGCCGTCAAACATCATAATCGAGCCGTCAGCTTTAAGAAGATCCGGTTTTTGGTTCGGATGCAGCAAATTCGCTTTGAGCATCCGTACATAAAACGGCAGCATACCGACACCGTGACTGTCGTGACCTGCCAAATTTGAACGAACCAGATGGTCTGCCACCACAAGGGCCTCTTCGTTACTGCTTCCGCCTTTTTTGAGAATGGCTGCGACTAATCTATTGAGAGGTTTTGGCTGAATCAGCATATTCAAATTAGTTCCGGAAAATTAACAAAACGCCTGAATACCGGTTTGTGCGCGTCCAAGAATGAGGGCATGTATATCGTGTGTGCCTTCATAAGTATTGACTGTTTCCAGATTCATCAAGTGACGAATGACATGAAATTCATCAGAGATCCCGTTTCCGCCGTGCATGTCACGCGCAAGTCGGGCAATGTCCAGGGCTTTGCCGCAGTTGTTACGTTTCATCAACGAAATTAATTCCGGAGCACATTTATCCTGATCCATCAGTCGTCCCATCTGCAGAACTCCCTGCAGACCGAGTGTAATTTCTGTTTGCATGTCGGCCAGCTTTTTTTGAATCAATTGATTTGCAGCAAGTGGTCTTCCAAACTGAATTCTGTCCAGTGTATACTGTCTCGCCTGCATCCAGCAGAATTCAGCCGCACCGAGCACTCCCCAGGCAATGCCGAAACGGGCACGGTTCAGACAACCAAAAGGACCTTTAAGTCCTGAGACATTTGGTAATTCATTTTCTTTTGGTACAAAGACATTGTCCATCACGATCTCACCTGTGATCGAAGGTCGCAGTGACATTTTTCCGCTGATTTTAGGAGCACTAAGTCCCTGCATACCTTTCTCCAAGATAAAACCGCGAATAACGCCGTCGTCATTTTTGGCCCAGACAACAAAGACATCTGCAATCGGTGAATTAGTAATCCACATTTTGTTGCCTGTCAGTTGAAAACCACCATCAACTGTCCGGGCTCTTGCTTCCATACTTCCAGGATCTGAACCATGATTCGGTTCGGTCAAACCAAAACAGCCTATCCATTCTGCAGTAGCAAGTTTGGGCAGGTATTTTTTACGTTGTTCTTCGCTACCGTAGGAGTAAATTGGATGCATAACCAGACTAGACTGCACACTCATTGCTGAACGATAACCTGAATCAACCCGTTCCACTTCACGGGCTATTAACCCATAGGAAACATAATTTGCACCGACACCACCATATTCTTCCGGGAGAGTTGAACCTAAAAATCCAAATTCTCCAAATTCAGTCATAATTTCACGGTCAAAAACCTCATTCCGGTTGGCTTCCAAGACTCTTGGCATTAATTTGTCCTGACTAAAATCACGGGCCGTGTCCCGAATCAGTCTTTCTTCTTCTGTAAGCTGTTGATTAAGTAACATGGGATCAGCCCAGTCAAAGGCTGCTCTCTGCTTGGATTGTGACATGATAAAACCTTAATAATAGTTAGAATATATATATTTTACGTTAGGTAAAATAGCTAAAAGTTGCAATTTCAATCTGAATAGTTTTTAAAAACATGTTAGTATCTCTGAAAGAAAAAATTATTAATTTTGTACTTGCCAGACTGCTAAAGCATTTTCTAATCAGATATTTCCAGAAACAATAAAAGATCAATGCAACAACGACGAAAAAACACTTCCGGATCTCATCGTCCGGCACGTGATTTAGATTTTCGTGAACGATTAGGTGCACTCAGGAATCTGCCAGAATTTTTCAGTTTAATTTGGAACTGTGACCGCTGTCTGACGGTTTTGAATGTTCTGCTGCGTGTTGTCAGGGCTTCTTTGCCTCTCACGATGCTCTATGTGGGAAAACTGATTATTGATGAAATTGTAAGAGTTTCGTCTAGCAATATTGAAATTTCGTTTGAAAATCCCGAAATGTCCCTGTTAATCACTTACGTATTGATTGAACTGGGTCTGGCAATTTTATCAGATTTACTGGGGCGGGGAATAGCTTTGGTGGACAGTTTGCTGGGTGATCTAGTTTCACACGAAATATCCTTACGTCTAATGCAGCAGTCGGCAAGACTTGATCTTGAATGTTTCGAAGATTCAGAATTTTATGATAAGCTCGAGCGTGCCCGCAGACAGGCCTCAAGCCGCATTTTGTTGATGTCACAGGCCCTTTCACAGTTACAGGACAGTATCACCGTCTTTTTTTTAGCAGCAGCTTTGATTACATTTAACGCCTGGCTTTTGCTGCTGTTGGCACTGACACTTCTGCCTGCATTTTTAGGTGAGACACATTTTAACAGCCAGAGTTATTCCCTAATGTATGGTTGGACGCAGGAGCGGCGGGAGCTGGATTATTTGCGATTTGCAGGAGCAAGTGACGAAACTGCAAAAGAAGTAAAAATATTTGGTCTGGCAGGATTTTTTGGAAGTCGTTACAAAAAATTGGCAGGAGAATATTATCAGGCGAACAGGAGCCTTGCTGTTGGACGTGCAGCCTGGGGTGGGCTGCTTTCTATGGCAGGAAGTCTGGGATATTACACAGCTTATGCAGTGATAATATTTCGAACCGTGCAGGGCGAACTTACTTTAGGAGATCTTACATTTCTATCAGGATCTTTTTTACGTTTGAGAACTTTGATGGAAACAATCCTGATAAGATTTTCGAGCATTGCAGACAGTGCGCTTTATCTTCGGGATCTCTTCGATTTTCTTGAAATGCAACCCCGGATCAAGTCAAAAGAGAATCCACTCCCTTTTCCAGAGTCCATTCGGGATGGATTTACTTTTGAAAATGTGAGTTTTCGCTATCCGCAAATGGAACAATGGGTATTACGGAATGTCTCTTTTACTCTGTATCCAGGTGAAAAACTGGCTTTGGTTGGTGAAAATGGGGCAGGTAAAACCACACTTGTTAAATTACTGACTCGTCTCTATGATCCCGTAGAAGGTAGAATTATACTGGATGGACACGATTTACGTGAATATAACCTGGATGGGTTGCGTGATGCGGTAGGAGTAATTTTTCAGGATTATGTGAAATATCATTTAACGGCTGCAGAAAATATTGCGGTCGGACGAATTGATGATCGTGAAAATGAGTCCCGCATTAAAGTTGCTGCACAACGTAGTTTGGCTGATACCGTAATTGAAAAACTACCTGAGGGTTATCAGCAAATGATTGGTCGCTGGTTTAAACAGGGCACTAATTTGTCCGGAGGTGAGTGGCAAAAAATAGCAATAGCCAGAGTTTATATGCGCGACGCACAGCTATTGATTTTAGATGAGCCTACTGCAGCGCTGGATGCGCGTGCAGAACATGAAGTGTTTCGGCGCTTTGTAGAGTTGACTGTTGACAAGTGTGCAGTGTTAATTTCTCACCGATTTTCTACTGTACGTATGGCAGACAGGATTGTTGTTTTGCACGAAGGCAAATTATTGGAACATGGTACACATGAGGAATTGCTGGCTGCAGGTGGGCAGTATGCAGATTTATTTCAATTACAGGCTGCAGGATATCGCTGAAAATTAGGTAAGAATTTACAGAAAAGTCTGCAACAGATTCAAGAACTGTTTACTGCACACTGCATAACTTTTCTGACGTGTCTTGAGGCTTCCCGAATTTTGTAATACGGGCTTTTTAGAGCACGTGAGAGTCGACGTGTTGTGAGCAGTGATCTCATTTTTTGAGCAGAAAGCTGCTCAAAGTCCAGCATTGGGAACTCATGTCTAAGATTGTTTAAAAAACGCCGCATTCCAGTTTGACCGTGATTGTATGCTGCTGCAGCCAGGATTACTCTTGTTTCAGAAGGTAATTTAAAAACCTTTTTGCCGTATCTCCAACGATAATGGTAATAGTGATTGAAGAGCATTGTTGACAGCAGAATATTTGTCTCAATATTGTAGACACTTGCAGCTGAACTTGCATATTGTTTTTCTAGCATGGTTGCAAAAACTTTGTGTAGTTGAGCATAACGGCTGGGTAAAATTCTTCCGCGCCTCAGTCTTTTGCTTAGAAACCACAGCAGTCCGATATTTTTTCCAAAAGCTTGCCCCTCTTTCTCCAGTTCTTTGCCGACTTTCCTCATGAAAGATGATGTAAGTCTGGTAAAGATGATTGTTTCAGGAATTGCAGATATTTCAGGAAGATTTGTTTTGAAGCCAAGATTAGTAAGCCATTTTAGTATTTGAGGGTCAGTATATACTTGATTTAGGTAGTCTGCAGTACTTTGTAGTTTAAGCTCATTAGTAGAGATTCTGCGTAAACGTTGAATTTGCCTTAATCCTATGCTGGTCAATTGCCCAACGCCTTTTGCCCCGGTTGGACTGTTGGCCAGGAAGTCGAATTTTGATTCCTGAAAAAACAAACAGAATAATGCGGGATACGGTAACTCAAAATAATGTGCTGCAGCCTGAATTGAGATTAGAATACGAATCATTCTCTCTTCAGAAAATCCGTAGTCATTGTTTGAAGAAAACCTTAGCAGTGCTTCTCGATACCAGAGGCTGTTAAGAATGTGATCTGCCAGGCCTTCAATATCCGTTTGTGATGCTAAACGCTTTGTTCCACGATTGAATCTGAGTCTGCTGATGGACTCATACTGCATAAACATCATAAAAAGTCTGCGCAGACTTTCATTGTGATGCTGAACATGCTTTTCTTTAAAGTAGGTTTGATGCAGAAAGCCGACAGAATGCAGTAATTGAAACCTTTCCAAATCTCTAGGAATTGCTGGAATTTCTAAAGGTGTGCCTGTTCTTGGAGGAAAATCAAAATCCAGCAGTTCTTCACTTACTACAGTTTTAGTTTCAGGAGAATGTTGAAATGTGAGCGAGAAATCGGAAGTATGATCAGGAGGGATAATTTCCGGGATGGTGCTGAAAAAAATGAGCAGCACGCAAAATATAACAGCTGAAAATGCAGGTCGTTTCAGTATAATTGCAATTTTTAACATTTTAGCAAGTTCTGCTATTGTCTCAGTGGTGCACTTGAGTATATTAATTTATTAATCACGAAGTAGTTGTTTACTATAAGTATAATTTTCGGAATATCATTGATACAGCTTGATAGAACGGTGTTGTTCAAGTAAAATCAAGTTATTGGTAAAATCCGAATGATCCCAGCAATTTATATTACAAAAAAAGAATATTATATATGCTGCACAGTAGTTTTATTTGTGGCATTTTATGGTTAAAACTTGAGGGAATCAAGTCAATCACAAAATCTAAATCTTAAATATTAAAGGCTTTCTTGGAAAATACTACAAAATCAACTCGTCAAGTGGATGTGGCAATAATAGGCGCTGGTTCTGCGGGACTGCCTGCATTTCGTGCTGTACGCAAACATACAGAGAATCTGGTACTGATCGAAGGTGGTACTTATGGAACAACCTGTGCCCGTGTAGGCTGTATGCCAAGTAAACTACTGATTGCGGCTGCCGAAGCAGCTCATTCTGTTGAGGCTGCTTCAGGTTTTGGAATCGAGACAACTAAAGCTGTTGTAAACGGCAAGCAGGTTATGGGACGTGTTCGAAGTGAGCGAGACCGCTTTGTGGGTTTTGTGTTGGAAGGTGTAAAAAATATTGCTGAAAAATTTCACGTACGCAGCCAGGCTCGCTTTATTGATGCACAGACACTTGAACTTGAAAATGAGATTATTAAAGCAAAATCAATTGTAATTGCAACAGGTTCTTCTCCGGCACTGCTGCCGATGTTTAAAGACCTAGGAGAACGTCTGATCGTCAATGATGATGTTTTTGACTGGGAAACACTGCCTGAATCTGTCGCAGTTTTTGGTCCCGGAGTGATTGGTCTTGAATTAGGACAGGCATTGCACCGCCTTGGAGTTCGAATCCGGATGTTTGGTGTACAAAAACTGCTGGGGCCGTTAACTGATTTGAGTGTGCGCGAATATGCAGAAAAAACCTTTCAACAGGAATTTTATCTTGATACTGATGCTAAGGTAAAGAGCTTAGAATTAAATGGTGATCAAGTCAAAATCTGTTTTGTGGATCGTGAAGACAGTCTGGAAAAAGAAGAAAATTTTGATTTCGTTTTGACAGCAACCGGACGCACTCCTAATGTGAAAAATTTAGGTTTGGAAAACACAGGTCTGGAACTTGACCCTCGTGGTGTCCCTGTATTTGACGCAAAAACAATGCAGTGTGGTGAATCGTCTATTTTCATTGCTGGAGATGCAAACAACTCTGTTCCGCTTTTGCATGAAGCTGCAGATGAGGGAGCAATTGCTGGAGATAATGCCGGTCGATTTCCGAATATCAAACCCGGATTGCGGCGCTCTCCGCTGGCAGTTGTTTTTTGTGATCCTCAAATTGCAATGGTTGGACAGTCTTGGAAGGAACTGGAAGAGCAGGATAACGTTGTAGTAGGAAAAACGTCTTTTGAAGGTCAGGGACGAAGCAGGGTGATGCTCAAAAATAAAGGCTTGATGCACCTGTATGCAGACCGTGAAACCGGACTTTTTCTGGGTAGTGAATTTATGGGGCCGCAGGCAGAGCACCTCGCACATTTGCTGTCTTGGGCACACCAGCAAAAAATGACAATTCCGCAAATGCTGGAAATGCCCTTTTACCATCCGGTGATTGAAGAAGGCCTGCGAGCTGCACTGCGAGGGGTTAATGCACAGTTGAATTAGTTTCAGCTTTGTTTACTGTTTTGGCAGCCTCCATCAGTTGTTGACTCCAGTTGGAGAGTAAAATGTCTGAAAAAGATTATGATGTAATAATTGTTGGTGGGGGGCCTGCAGGTTTGTTTGCTGGAATTGTCTGTGCCAGAAATAATCTCCAGACACTTGTTTTAGAAAAACAGATATATCCCATCGACAAAGCTTGTGGAGAAGGTATAATGCCTTCAGGTGTTGTGCATCTGAGAGAGTTGGGAGTATCGCCTTTTATAGAAAAACATCCCTATCATTACTTTAAGGGCATCCGTTATATATCCGACAAAGGTCGAACTGCAGAAGCAAATTTCAGCGAAGGTTCGGGGTGGGGAATTCAGCGAATTAAATTGTCTTCAGCAATGTTTGAAGCTGCTTGTGACCAATCAAATCTGGAAATTCAAACTGGTGTCTCAGTCACCGTTAGTCTGGATAAAAATCCGGAAGTAAGATTTGATAACAAAATTTTGCAGCCAAAACTATTAATTGGTGCAGATGGTTTGCATTCTCGGATTAGAAAAATTGCAAAGCTGGAGGGAAACTATCCTAAATTAAAACGCTGGGGAGTTCGCAAACATTTCAGGATCGAACCCTGGAGTGTGTTTGTTGAAATTTACTGGGGATGCGGGCTTGAGGCTTATGTGACACCAGTTTCGGATTCCAGTGTAAATGTGAGCTTGTTGTGGGACGCAAAGCGCTACAAACCCAAACAGAGTGGGGAAAAACTGTTTGACTCACTTTTGTGTGAATTTCCTGATTTATACGAAAGGTTACGAAGTGTGGAAGTTTTGGATGACTCAAGGGCAGCAGGGCCGCTCTACCAGAAAACACGTGGAATAGTTGCAGAAAAAACTCTGCTGATTGGAGATGCAGCTGGATTTTTTGATCCAATCACTGGCGAAGGAATTAGTTTGGCGGCAAAGCAGGCACTCTATCTGGAAAAACACGTAGTACCTGTTTTACAGAAAAATCCTGAAAAGCTTGGAAAATCTTTGACTGAATATTCAATTGCGTGTAGAAATATTTATCGACCGTATCAGTTGATGACCAGCTTAGTGCTTGTCTTACGGTTATGGCCAAAATTGACTGATCGTGTGATTCAGATTTTGCACATATTTCCTGCATTGTTTCAAAAATTGCTTTCAGTAAATATGCGCTGAAACATCATTAACACTGTAAATAATAACAAAATTTGATTTATATATTTGATTTTAAAACCACAGCCGATTTTCTGAAACCATGAAATGAGTGGTAACTTAGAAAGAAGACAACGAGTTGTAGTCACAGGCCGAGGAGTTATTTCACCAATCGGCAGCTCGGTGCTTGAGTATTGGCAAGGTCTTAGTAATGCAATTTCCGGGGTTCGAAAAATAATAGAATTTGATCCTACAGGATCTGCCTGCCAAATTGCAGGAACTGTGAAAGATTTTGATGCAGACTCTTATTTCAGCCGTCGTGAAAATAAAAGCTATGAACGATTTACACAGTTAGGGCTGGTTGCTGCAAAGCAGGCAATTGAAGAGGCACAGTTTCAGGAACTTCAAAAGAACTATGCTGAAATAGGTGTTGTTATGGGCACAGGTGTGGGTGGAATCACTTCTTATGCACAGGCCTATGATGCACTTTACGCAGGACCCAAAGAACGCCCCATAAACGCTTACACAATTCCACGAATTATGAACAGCGCAGTCTCATCGGCTGTTGCCATAAGTTTGGGTGTTTGCGGACCGAATATTACAATCAATACTGCTTGTTCATCTGGAGCAAATGCCATTGGTCTGGCACTGCAGTGGATCAGGGAAGGTCGGATGCCGGCTGTAATTTGTGGTGGAGCAGAAGCACCTGTGACTTATGGACTGTTGCGTGCCTGGGATGCATTGGGAGTCCTTTCCCGGAAGTACAATTCTAATCCGGAAAAAGCTTGTCGTCCGTTTGACAAAAATCGTAGAGGTTTTGTGCTGGCGGAAGGAGCAGCAGTTTTTGTGTTGGAATCACTAGAATCTGCATTAAATAGGAAGGCTCATATCTTTGGAGAAATTTCCGGATTTGGCTCCAACTGCGATGCAACCAGTATGACAAATCCGGATGAAAACGGTGTCGCTGAATCAATGAGGCTAGCTTTGAAAGATGCAGCTATTGATCCGGAGGAAATTGATTACATCAATGCTCACGGAACCGCTACTCGTCTCAATGATCCGCTTGAATGCAGAGCTGTTAGTAAAGTATTTGGTAAGTGCTCTAATAAACTGCCTGTTAGCTCGACTAAATCTTTAATTGGTCATGCAATGGGAGCTTCTTCTGCACTGGAGGCTTTGGCTACTTTACTGGCAGTTCAACATGATTGTGCTCTGCCTACTCTGAATTGTGATGATCTTGATCCGGAATGTGCAATTGACCCTGTTGCTAACAAATCCAGGAAGGTCCGGATTGATACTGCAATCTCCAACTCCTTCGCCTTTGGCGGAAGCAATGCTGTGCTAGTCTTTAAAAAATGGAAAAAATAGATCAAAATTATATTGAAAAAATTTGTCTTGAAACCATTGCAGATGAAATGGGATTGGAAGCAAAAGATTTAAATGTGAAAATGAATTTGCGTGATGAACTGGATATTGTCTCACTTGACGCAATGAACATCATCATGGCACTTGAAGACGAATTTGAGGTGGAGGCTGATATTGAATCAGTTTTAGAGATGCAATATATTTCTGATATTGTTGATCATCTTGCTGAACGAATAAAGATTTGAACAAATGAAATTTGTAAATATATTTATAAAAGCAAATAAATACAAACGATTAACTATTTCAAAGCACAGTTAAGAATTTTTGCCGATGCCGCATATTGTAAGTACTGCTACTGCTTTTCCATCTCAATATCACACACAGCAGGAAATGAGTTCTGCTTTGAGAGCAGCATGGATCGAAAAAGGCCTGGATGCAGCAATATTTGACCGTTTGCAAAAAGCTGTCAGCGTGGAAGGTCGTTTTCTGGCCCTGCCAATGTCTGAATATTACAAGTTGAACGGTTTTGCCGACTGTAACAGTGCCTGGCTGAAGGTTGCACTTGAACTTGGTGAACGTGTGATTTTGGAATTGCTGGACAAAGTAGACTTGAAGCCAGACAAAGTTCAAATGTTGATGAGTACAACTGTCACAGGAGTGACAGTTCCATCTTTGGAAGCTCGTTTAATGAACAGGATAGCTTTTGCTCAGGATTTGAAAAGGATGCCATTATTTGGCCTGGGTTGTTTGGCTGGCACTGCAGGCATTGGCAGAGTAAATGATTATTTGAAAGGACATCCTCGTGAAGCTGCTATTTTACTATCTGTTGAACTATGTTCCTTAACTCTGCAGCCGGAAGACCTCTCGATTGCAAATATCATTTCCAGTGGACTATTTGGCGATGGTGCTGCGGCGGTTTTATTAGTTGGTGACCAACATTCAATTTTGAAGAACAGAAAGGAAGAAAACTTAAAGAATACTAAGTTACATAATAAAAATGCTGAAAAATGCCAAAATATTTCCAATTCTACGAAACTGAAACCAAAAGTCATCAGCAGCCGCTCAATTTTCTTTCAGGACTCAGAGGATGTGATGGGCTGGGATGTCACCGAAAGCGGCTTTAAAATTGTACTGGGACAGGGGGTGCCGGGTTATGCAGCACAGTTGAGACCACATGTTGAAAGTTTTCTTGTAGAGAATGGACTTTCTATTCCTGAAATTGTTCATTGGCTCACGCATCCAGGTGGTCCAAAAGTGATTGATACTATTGAATCCTGCTTGGATTTACCTCCACAGACACTTGATAATACACGTGAACATCTCCGTACAGTTGGAAATCTATCTTCTACTTCAGTTTTGGTACTGCTTGATCAATGGTTGAACGAACACAACTCAGCAAATGTTCCAACTTCAAGCACTGGCAATTACGCAGTAATGCTCTCAATGGGACCAGCTTTTTCTGCAGAACTGGTATTACTTAAATGTTGAGTCTTTGGGTATTTACTGGCTTGGCTGCGTTACTGATCCTGCAGCGTTTGTGGGAATTAGGCCTCAGTAAACGTAACGAAGAACTAATGCGGAGACAGGGCGGCTATGAAAGGTTCCCAGAGCATTACCGTTTTATGCTGGCATTACACATTTCATGGTTTGCAGCAATGTTATTGGAAGCCTGGTACTTTCAAAGAAACCCATCTTTATGGGTATTGATAGTTTGCATTTTGGGGCTGGTATTAGGACAGATCCTGCGTTATTTAGCAATTCATACTTTGGGGGAACGTTGGTCAACACGCATCTATGTTGTACGGGGCAAACCCTTGATAAAACACGGAATATACAAATTCGTGCGGCATCCAAATTACTGGGGAGTTATGCTGGAAATTATCTGTGTGCCTTTGATCCACGCTGCTTACGGTACTGCACTTATCTGGTCATTGGCCAATCTTGTTTTGCTGCGCCACCGGATACGGCTTGAGGAACGGGCCTTAAAGTGAAAATGCTATGAAGTTAAGTCTGCACTTTGACAAAGGAACTCTTCTGCTTTATGGTTTAGAAGAGGAGCAGCTTGCTCTACTTGAAGCTGTTGGATGGGATGAGCGCACACAATCTTATCGTGCTCCGGCTGTGGAATACCGTCGTTTGGTGACAACACTACGGGAAAACAAGATTCCTTTCCAGGATTATGCCCGCAAATTTTCCGCAGAAAAATTTTCCCTGAAAAAAAAGATCACACCACGTTCATTTCAGCAGGAAGCCGCGGATACTTGGATGACGGAACAGCGTGGTGTTGTGGCACTGCCGACTGGAGCAGGTAAAACGATGCTGGCAGTCATGCTGATTGCGAAAACAGGACGTCCCACCCTGATTCATGTGCCTACCATAGACCTGATGCGTCAATGGAAAGAAGTTTTGAGTGAATATTTTGACTCTCCAATTGGTTTGCTGGGAGGTGGAATAAATGACATTCAACCGATTACAGTGGCAACCTACGATTCAGCCCTGATCCATGTTCCGCATAAAGGTAATCAGTTTGGATTACTGGTTTTTGACGAATGCCATCACTTGCCTGGAGAACAATATCAATTCACCGCACTTGGTTCAATAGCGCCCTTCCGCCTTGGTTTGACTGCAACTCCGGAGCGAGCAGATGGAAAAGAAGCTCATCTTTACGAGCTTTGTGGTCAATTATGTTACGAGGTTCATATTGACGAATTAAGCGGTCGTACACTAGCACCTTATCTGGTGGAAACTATAGAAGTGGAAATGCATCCGGATGAACGTGAACAATATGAAACAGCACGGGAAACTTATACTAACTTTTTAAAAAAAGCGCGTGTTAATTTCCAACATCCAAATGGCTGGTCAATTTTTCTGCGCAGAACCAGCGAAAGTCCAGAAGGCAGAGACGCTTTTAAAGCATATCTGCTGCAAAAAAAATTAAGTCAGGCTTCCGGAGCAAAAGAAGAAATTTTGTGGAAACTGCTACAGCAGCATCGAGGTGACCGCATACTGGTATTTACGCAAGACAACGAGATGGCGTACCGTATTGGCCGAACTTTCATGTTACCGGTACTGACGCATCATACCAAGCTTCCGGAGCGTGAAGCTTTTTTGAAAGCCTTCCGGACAGGTGAATACCCGATTCTGGTTACCTCAAAAGTGCTGAATGAAGGAGTAGACGTCCCGGATGCGAATGTTGGCGTGATTGTTTCCGGAAGCGGCAGCATTCGTGAACATGTTCAGCGTCTGGGCCGAATACTGCGTGCACGTCCAGGAAAACAGGCTATGCTTTATGAACTTGTCTCCGGTGATACTGGAGAATATTTTACCAACCAGAGACGTAGAAAGCATCGTGCTTACGAAGGAACTACTGTGCTTCCGAACCAATCGGGACAAAATTATTCCCAAATTAATTGATCCGGAAGCAGACAAGTTACTAACAATTGCCGAAGAGTTGATTGCGGTTTTTTCCGGAAGTGTGGATGATGTCCGTGAAAAATTAGAGGATAGTACAAAGCAGGTTCTGGATGCTTTTCCAGGAAATGCTGTTGTGGGGCGAGGTTTGGAAAAACTACTGCTCGACCGTACAGAATTTGATACAACAATAAAAACCGAATCATCCGAACTCAGAGAAAAAATCTTTAGCTGTTCTTCTGCCTTGTTAAAAGGGAAAGCCCTGTCCTGTCTTCGGGGCTTTGAGGTGGGGGAGGAGGCTAATCCAGAAGAATATCGTAATGCAGTTGCGCAGGAAATGGGTATTTCTGCTGTTGAACTGGCAAGTCAACTTTACGGAGATTTGCCACCTTTTCAGCAAGTTTTACGCTTCCGGAAAATGAGCGCTGAGGGTCTTTTGCATCGTTATAATTGTGCTCAGATTCAGGGACTACTTTTACGCTGTGAAGCAATGACTGTTTGCCTGCCCGAAAGCGGGACGGCGAGCTTACGTCAATTACTGAAGTATCTGCGTTTTAACAAATTATTGTGCAGGATCAGCCGTAATAAAGATAAAGCTAAGTCGCTGCTACTGAAAATAGACGGCCCCTTGAGCATGTTCGTAAACACCCAGAAATACGGTTTCAATCTCGCAAATCTATTTCCTGCCATTTTACATCAGCCAAACTGGGAACTGGAGGCAGAAGTAAGAATGCGTAAAAACCAGCTTCACAGTTTACACCTCGATCAAACATGCGGGATTCGCTCGCATTATAAGCAATTTCTGGCCTATGTACCAGAAGAAATTAAGTTGTTAAGTCAGCAGCTTGCAAAAAAATTACCTGCCTGGGAGCTGACTTCTTCCGCAGATTATCTACAGTTGACTGGCGAATCAGTCTGTTTCCCTGATTATCTTTTAACTCACAGTTCCGGAAAAAAAGTTGCTGTGGAACTTTTCCATACCTGGCATTCCGCTCCACTCCAGGATCGTTTGCAACAACTGGACTTACAAAAGGGTTCACCTTTGCTGATAGGCGTTAACCGGAGTTTACTCAAGAATGCGGAATTGTCGGATCAAATCGAATCCTCATCCTATTTTTCTTGTTTTG
This sequence comes from SAR324 cluster bacterium, assembly GCA_014382365.1. GTDB lineage: Bacteria > SAR324 > SAR324 > SAR324 > NAC60-12 > Arctic96AD-7. The sequence continues at coordinate 36,942 of JACNJW010000054.1, read as the reverse complement.
GCTTTTATTTCAGGGAAGCACCGACAATCGCAAAAATAATTCCTCTGCTGAATGCCTGGCTTAAAGTATGAAAACAGCATTAAGAAATTTCTGTTTTAATTTTTACACTATTGTCATTCTGGTCGAAGTACAGAGCAATCCAGGAATCTAATAGTGTTTCAGCTAATCATCTCAAAATCCTGAGTGGGAATCTGGATCACGTATCAAAACCGGGAAGAAAAAGACGTACTATTTCAGCCAACTATATCTACATTACCAATTGGAATGATTCCATCATTGAGCGTTGAAGCAGTACCTTCCATTCATAATCAACTCGATTTTGAATCTTCTTGATTTCTTCAACATTAAGGTGTGCAAAGCGACCCTGCAGTTTTAGGTAGTTTTCTACGGGCAGGTTTTTTGGTTCTATATTGATGTGATATTCCTCACCGTTAAATACTTCATAGAGGGGGAAAACTTTTGTGTGCACAGCAAGTCTTGCCACCTCAATGCTCTGTTCCGAGGGTATTTTCCAACCTGGTGGACATGGTGAAAATACATGGATGAAGCTTGTGCCACGAGTTTCTGCTGCTTTTTTTACTTTACGGATCAGGTCATCAGGCCAGGCAACATTTGCAGTTGCGCAATATGGAATTTTGTGTGCACAGAGTATTTGGATAATGTTTTTTTTTGGACCTTGTTTGGGCATAGATTCCGGACTGGTGGTTGTCCATGCACCTTCAGGTGTAGCTGATGAACGTTGAATTCCTGTGTTCATGTAAGCTTCATTATCATAACAGACATAAATAATGTCTTCATTCCGTTCTGTTGCGCCGGAAAGAGATTGCAGTCCAATATCAAATGTGCCGCCATCACCGGCAAAAGCCAGCACATTTGTTTTATTTCTACCTTTAATGTCCAGTGCAGCCTTAACTCCGGAGGAGGCAGCACCAGCAGTTTCAAAAGCTGTATGAAGCACAGGTATTTTCAAAGCATTATAAGGCCAGTTTCCGGCAATGATTGTCCAGCATGAGGCTGGAATAACGCAAACAGTATCTTCTCCCAGTGCCTTCAGACAATGTCGCATTATCATTGCACCACCACAGGCTTGACAGGCCAGATGGCCTGATGTCATGTGTTCTTCGTGAGGATAGTTGCAATTCATGTTTGCATTCCTTTCCAAACCGAGGGAGATTCCGGCAATGGGTTTTCTGCAGCCTCTATGACCATAGATGTTAAAAGTTCTGGTGTAATGCTTTTACCTCCAAGCCCCGCTATGAAACTGTAAATATCTGGTACATCCTTTTCATTTGCCAGTGCGTCTCGGATTTCTGCCGCAAAAATGCCGCTTTTTCCCCAGCTGAAATTACGGTCCACTACCACTGCTTTATTTTTGCCCCTCAATACTTTACGGATAAATTTATATGGAAAAGGTCGAAACATCCGAACTTTCATCAAACCCACCTTCATACCTTGATCTCGCAAACTTTCGACCACAAGTCTGGCTGGACTGGTGGCGCTGCTGCTGGTGATGAGTACCAGTTCTGCATCTTCACAGTGGACTGTTTCGATGGCACCATAGCAACGTCCAAACTGTTTGCCAAATGACTCGCAAATTTCATCTACAATATTGAGAGTTTCTTCATGAGCCTCTTGCAGTTTATAACGCATTTCCATGAAATGTGAGGGCATCACCAAGCCGTTAAATGCACTGGGATTTTTTGTGTCCAGAAAACAATCCGGTTCATAGGAAGGAAGCCATTCATCTACTGTTTCCTGTCGTGGAATATCTACCGGTTCATAGGTGTGACTAAGATAAAAAGCATCGTAGCAGATCATCACAGGCAGATTAACTTGTTCAGCCAGGCGATAGGCCATAATAACAGAATCAAGGACCTCCTGGTTGTCTTCTACATAAAACTGAATCCAACCCGTATCACGCTGTGAGAGTGAGTCGCTCTGGTCTGCCCAGATGTTCCAACCGGGAGCAAGCGCTCGGTTGACATTGACCATCACAATCGGCAGTCGGGCACCGGCAGCCCAATGCAGTAATTCATGCATCAAAGCTAAACCGTTTGAGGAGCTTGCAGTAAAAGAACGAACCCCGGCACTTTCAGCAGCAATCACGGAAGCCATTGCAGAATGTTCTGATTCAACTTTCAGAAACTTGGCCTTTAAACTTCCATCTCCACACATTTCAGCGAGTTCTTCAACAATGTGCGTCTGCGGTGTAATCGGATAGGCAGCAATCATTTGCACCCTCGATAAACGAGCACCCCAACTGGCTGCATGATTGCCCATCAAAACTTTTTTCATCACTCCTTCTCCATGATCATTGCAGAACGCGGGCATTCATAGACACAAACACCGCAGCCCTTACAGTAGTCCAGATTAATTGTATAACCGCCTTTTTGTGAATTGTTTTTTTCGATAGCAACGTCCGGACAATAAACATAGCAGTTGTCGCAATCAGTGCAGACACCACAATGAAAGCACCGTGAAGCTTCTTTTTTGGCATTGGTTTCTGAAAAACCATTGTCAACCTCAAGAAATCCCTGCAGACGCTTTAAAATTTCTATTTTCTGAATTTTCTCTCTTGACTTAATCTCAAAGTAATTGAGATTAAGATCGGAAGTTTCAACAACCTTTTTGTTCAGTTTGCTTTTTGTATGTGCACGATTATCCTGAAACAATTTATGCTTAGTCAGCAGATTCAGGTAATTTGTCACAGAAACTGCCCCAGTATTTCCGATCCTGCAGGATTTAAGTTCATTTGCCTGATTGCTTCCGCTGAGCCAGGTATCAATGGCACAGGCTGCAGCTTTACCAGAACCGATGGCTGTTGCTACATCATGTGTGCTAAGTGCAGAATCACCTCCAGAAAAAACTCCGTTGAGATTTGTAAGTCCTTCAGTACTGATCTTGATGCGTCCATTTAAAGTCTGAATCTCAGCAGGAAGAAAATCTAATGCAGTTGTTTCACCGATGGCACTGATGAAAGTGTTTGCAATGATTTTGAATTCGCTATCTGGTACAGGCACCGGTCTTTGTCTGCCACTTTCATCCACTTCGCCCAGCTTTGTTTTTCGCATCACTATTTCCAGCACATTTTCTGATCCGGATAGAATCCGGACAGGTTGAGATAAAGTGTAGATTTTGGCACCTTCTCTTTCGCATTCCTCTAATTCTTCTGTAAATGCCGGCATTTCCCTGCGTGACCGCTGATAGTAGATGCTAACTTCACTGCCTAGTCGGAGAGCAGTTCTGGCTGCATCTATGGCGGCATTCCCTCCACCGATCACCACGGTTGACGGGCCAAGTTGGGTCAACTTATTTCGGGTCACTGTTTTCAGCAGAGAAAGTGCAGGAATGATATTCGGCAAATCTTCACCGGGAATACCAAGTTTGCGGTTTTGATGAGCACCGACAGAGACAAAAATTGCATTGAACTCCTGTAGTTCCTGCCATTTCATTTGTTGACCAATGCTGCAATTACAGACTATCTCAACTCCCTGACGGCGGATTGTTTCTATTTCGCGATCGAGTATTTGTTTGGGCAGTCGGTATTCTGGTATTCCGTAGCGTAATAAACCTCCCGGTAGAGGTTGGGCCTCAAATACTATAACACTGTGCCCCATCCGAACCAGGTGGTAGGCGGCACTAAGACCGGCAGGTCCGGAGCCGATGACGGCAACTGATTTTCCGGAATCACTGATGTCGAGCAGTGGCAAGTTCTTGTCAGCGGTCTGGTCTGCAACAAAGCGCTCTAAGGTATGAACTGCGAGGGAATGGTCAAAATCAGCACGGTTACAAACGTTTTCGCAGGGATGGTAACAGACTCTTCCGCAGACTGCCGGGAAGGGATTTTCTTCCATCAGCAGTTGCCAGGCCTCTTCAAATTTGCCTGCAGCTGCAAGACTGATGAAACCTTCGATGTCATTACCTGCAGGACAGCCCTGATTGCAGGGAGGAAGAGCGTTTTTGTAGCTTGGTTTCAGGTAGCGCCAATCACCGGTTTTGTTCCAGAGCATACTCCCTTCGGAAACAACTCTTTCCGGAATATCTTTCAATGCCTGATATACAATCGGTTTTACTTCCTGCATTTAAGCACACTCGTCTTAAGGTTTAAGGTATTAAGAGGCTGCTTCGCAATACTATTATTTTTACTCAAGCATCAGCGTCGTTTCAAAAGCTTCACGGGCTGCACCAATATTATTTTCTGTTTTTACAGTTACTTCCTCCCTAATGGCCTGACATACGGAGTTAATTTCAACCATTTTGCTACATTTGGAAAAGGCACCACAGATGGCCGTGTTTACTATCGGGGTGCTTTTTGTACCAAGTTCATACTTCACTGCGATGCCGCTTGCATCGACGGTAGCTATGCGGTAGGAAATTAACTTGCTGAAGTATTCCGGTGGTTTAGTACTATTAATCAACAACCAACCGTTTTCAGCTAGTCCGACAGTTACGTCCAGTACTTGCAGTAATGTTTCATCCAGAACCATTAAGTAGTTCGGATTTTCAATTTCACTGCGGATCATTATTTTTTTCATGTCAACACGCAGAAAAGCCTCAATCGGTGCTCCACGACGTTCTACTCCGAATTTAGGAAAGGCCTGCACTTCTTTTCCTTCGATGAACATACCCACAGCCAAAATCTTAGAAGCAATGACTCCACCTTGACCACCACGACCATGTATACGAATTTCATCCATAATTACTACTTTGTTTCAGGCTACTGAATATATTTTTATTATTCAGGAAGCAATACAAATATGCCCTTCGGTTTCCCGGGACCTGTTCCGCGCAAAACGTGAGGTGTCTGGGAAAAATAATACAATGAATCTCCGGGTTGGAGGATAATCCTGTTTTCATCAGAAATAAACTCAATTTGCCCTTCAAGGCAGTAGCAGAACTCCTCACCGGCATGGGAAAGAGGAACTGGTTTTTCATCAATCCCAGAATCAAATTCAACTAGAAATGGTTCCATACGTTTGCCTTTTAAACGGTAGGCCAGTGCCTGATAATTATACGTCATTCGTGCAGTGTCTGAATCGCGACTTTTTGCAACATTTAAGCGTTCATTCACTCGGGTGAGTTCAACATTTTCAAGTTCAGACTGTTGGATGAAAAAATAGTCGACGCTCACATCGAGTTCTTTAGCAATGTTGAGCAAAGTTGCAAGAGTAGGTGGGACAACGTCATCTTCTATCTGCGAAAGCAGGGTCTGCTGAAGATTGATTTTTTCTGCGAGTTGATTAAGTTGAAGCTGTTTTTCGTCACGCAGAGAGCGGATTTTCTTACCGATTCCCAGGCGTTTCAGTTCTTCTACTGTACTTTTAACCATGGGTTAACCTCATGTAGATTCTCAAGTATATAATAGGGGATTGTTGAGAGAATCCCCAATCTTATTAGGACCTTGAGCTTTTATTTTAAAGTGCTTTTATTTTTTAACAATTAGCAAATTTACTTAGTGTTGGAACAGAAACTTATCCAGTTTTTAGAATTAGTACCATTGGAGGAAATTATGTAAAGATGGTTTGTATGGCTCAAAAAACAGTTAGACTACAAAAGGCTTGAGATTTTTTGTTCAAATTCATTAAATATATAGTATTTGAAAGTTTCAGATAGTCTTAGTGAAAAGGTTGTCTTAATCAGTCTGCTAAATAATATTAATCCATGAAATCTACCGTCGACGTACTTGGCAAGTTAAAGTACTCTATTGCCTTAGAAATTCCTCTTGAAGAAATCAAACCTACTTATGATGCCATCTATCGTGACTTAAAAAGAACACGTCTCAATGGTTTCCGCCCCGGTAAACATCCCAAAGGCTGGTTAGATAAACGATTCATGTCGGCTATGCAAGCTGAAGCAGTTGACAGGTTAATCCCCGGATACATGGACAAAGCACTGAAAGAGCACTCCCTTCGCCCTGTTACTATGCCGATTATCCAGGAGATAGAATTTGACAGGAAGTCACCACTTTCTGCGACTCTTCATTTTGAGATCTCACCGGAGTTGCCTGCACTGGATTATGCTAAAATTTTGCTGGAACGAAAAGAAGTTGAGGAAGTAACTGCAAATAATATCAAAGAGGAATTAGAGGCACTTATACAACGTGAAGAGATTCTTGTTCCCAAAGATGGAGAAGATGTAAAAGTAGAAAACGATGATTGGGTCTTGGTGAATTTTGAAGGAACAATTGCAGGAGAGTCATTTTTTGACTCAAATGCTAATGACATGCAGTTCAAAATTGGCGGTTCAGATTTGCAGGAGTTCCATGCCGAATTGTTGGGAATGTCATCCGGAACAGAAAAAGAGGTTAAAATTGAACTGCCGGAACGTTTTGGAGAAAATGCAGGTAAGAAGGCAGATTTTAAAATACAACTAACTGAAATTTCTACTGTTAAAAGTCCTGAATTGGATGATGAATTTTTTAAAAAATATGGTGTTGAAGATGAAAAAGAGTTAAAAGAAAAAGTAGGTGAATCCATAACTTCCCGTAAAAAAGCAGAGCTTCAAAGTGAGTATCGAATTGCAGTGCGTGCACAACTATCTGATTTGTATGAAGAGTTTGAGTTACCAGAAGAATTGATGAAATTTGAGGAAGAACAAATAGAAAAAGAACTGGTAAAAAACTCAACTGAAAAAGAGATAACAACAGAAGATAAAGATAAAAAACGTCAGGAGGGGTTAGCTAATACAAAAATGGATTTGCGCATGAAATTCATTCTGGATTCTATTGGAGAGCATGAAAAATTGAGCTTTGATGAAAATGAAGCAGCTCGCGAATTTGTGGGACTGGCTCAAATCACAGGTCAATCTCCAGATGAACTTATTCAATCACCTTTTGGACGTGACATGTATCAGCGAATTATCATTCGAAAACAAGGTGATGCAACACTTGATCGTGTAGTGGCGCGGGTATTTGGTGAGCCCATAGAAGAATCCAGTCCTGCAGAAATAGAACATGTGCATGATGAAAATTGTGGACATGAGCACTAAAAACTATCATATTAATTATAAATCATTAATCTTTTAGCCGGTATTCCATGTCTCTTATACCAATGGTTGTTGAGCAGAATAGTCGAGGCGAACGTGCTTACGATATTTATTCCAGATTGCTCAAGGACCGTATTGTTTTTTTAGGTTCTCCTGTTGATGACAATGTTGCAAACGTAATGATTGCACAACTTTTGTTTTTGGAAGCAGAAGATCCTGATAGTGATATTTCACTTTATCTGAATTGTCCTGGTGGGTATGTAACTTCAGGAATGGCTATCTATGATACAATTCAGTATTTGAAACCTGATGTGCAGACTATATGCATTGGGCAGGCAACAAGTATGGGCGCTGTTTTATTGGCTGCGGGTGCTGCTGGAAAAAGACAAGCACTGCCACATGCCCGGATAATGATTCATCAAATGATGGGTGGATTTTCCGGACAGGCAGAAGATATTGACATTCAGGCCAAAGAAATTATCAGAATGACTGATATTTTAAATGGTGTCCTGTCACATCATACCGGACGTAAAATAGAACAAATTGCAGAAGATACACAACGTGATTACTATTTTTCAAGCCAGGAAGCTAAAGAATACGGCATTATTGACGAGGTAATGCAAAATAGAAAATTGAAGGCAGTAAAAGGATAATACTGATTATGAGTACCACTAAAGAATCTCTCTTACGTTGCTCATTCTGTGGAAAAACACAGGATGAAGTGAAAAAAATTATTGCAGGTCCAACCGTCTACATCTGTGACGAATGTATCGACCTCTGTAATGAAATAATGGAGGAGGAATATCAGAGTGAACATGCTGAGGACATTCAGCTGGAATTACTCAAACCAGCTGAAATAAAAGAAGTTCTTGACAGTTATGTGGTGGGACAGGAACAGTCAAAAAAAGTACTGGCCGTTGCGGTACATAATCACTATAAACGAATCAAGGCTAACCTAGATGATTCTGAGGTTGAACTGCAGAAAAGTAATATCCTGTTAATAGGTCCTACGGGTACAGGCAAAACCTTGCTGGCTCAAACATTGGCAAGAATACTAAATGTCCCTTTTGCAGTAGCAGACGCGACCTCATTGACAGAGGCGGGTTATGTTGGTGAAGATGTTGAAAATATCGTTTTAAAATTATTGCAGGCTGCAGATTATGACATTGAACGTGCAGAACAGGGAATTATTTATATAGATGAAATTGATAAAATTACCAGAAAAAGCGAAAACGTTTCAATTACCAGAGATGTTTCCGGTGAGGGTGTACAGCAGGCTTTGTTGAAAATCATTGAGGGCACTGTTGCAAATATACCTCCACAGGGTGGACGAAAGCATCCGCATCAGGAAACAATGCAGGTTAATACCGAAAACGTGCTCTTTATTTGTGGTGGTGCTTTCACTGCTCTTGATGAAATTATTAAAAGACGTATTGGACGGAATGCTATTGGTTTTGGTGCTGCACTACACAAGAAAAGCAGGAATGATGAAGTACTGTCATTGCTTGAACCAGAAGATTTGCTTAAATATGGCTTGATTCCGGAATTTATAGGACGACTTCCGGTAATTGCCACATTACATGATTTGGAAGTAGAGCATTTGGTGCAAATTTTAAAAGAACCCAAAAATGCTTTAATACGTCAGTATGAGAAAATGTTTGAGCTTGAAAACGTGAAATTGACTTTCAACAAAGAAGCGCTGCATACTCTTGCCAAAGAAGCTATCAAACGCAAAACTGGAGCCCGTGGTCTGCGCTCCATTATTGAAAATTCAATGCTGGATTTAATGTATGAAATACCATCAGAACCAGACATTTGTGAAGTTGAAATCAGTAAAGATACCATCCTGCAAAAGTCAAAACCAAAACTGACCAGAAAACCAACCGGCAGTTTGCCCCAGGCTAAAGCAAGCTGATATATTAGCTTCTAATAACTCCACATTTCCTGTTATTACAAAAAATTATGGAAAAGTTTGATGTGTATGGTGTTTGTAATCCACTGATTGATCTGCTGAGTCATATTCCGGACTCGTTCTTGAATGAGCGCGGACTGGAAAAAAACAGCATGAATCTTATGTCTCTGGAAGATCAGCAGACCTTGTTAATGGCTCTTGCAGCCCAACGCTTGTCGGTCGAATTTGCTGCCGGAGGTTCAGGTGCTAATTCAATGATTGGGATTGCTCAATTAGGAGGTCGTACTGCTTTTACCGGAAAAATAGGCAAGGATGAACATGGAAGGATTTATCGGGAAAAACTGGAAGATTCAGGTGTGCATGCCAGTCTCGGTGAAGGTGACGGGGTAACAGGCAGTAGTTTAATACTGGTCAGTGATGATGGTGCCCGTGCCATGAATACATATTTAGGTATGTGTCAGGAGTTGGTATCTACAGATATTGATCCGGAGATTATTCAATCCTCAAAATGCTTGTATTTGACAGGTTATTTGTGGGATACCGAATCACAAAAAAATGCAGTCCGTATTGCTTTGGAAGAAGCCCGGAAAAGAAATGTAAAAGTTGCTTTAAGTTTGTCTGATCCCTTTTGTGTAATACGGCATCAAGCTGACTTTCGTGAATTGCTGGAGGGCTACGCCAGTATGGTCTTTTGTAATCAGGAAGAAGCATTTACTCTGCTGGACACTAATGTCACTCAAAAAGCAGTTGAGATACTGTCAAACTGGACAGAAACTGTTGTTTTAACATTAGGTGCAAACGGAGCATTGATTGCTCATCAGGGTGAAACTTATTATATTGACCCAATGCCGATTAAAGTGGAAGACTCAACAGGTGCCGGAGATGCGTTTGCGGCAGGATTCCTCTATGGAATGACACACGAGTTGTCTCCGCTTGACTCAGGACGAATTGGAGCCACTCTGGCAGGAGCAGTGATTGAGCAAACCGGACCGCGCTATCAGGGACATGCGCACAGTTTGATCCGTGAAAAACTGGGCATCAAGCTCTGAGTTTGATTCAGAAAGCAGAAATTGAAGTCTTCCTGCTGAAATATAATTAATCTAACCAGTTTCTACTCCATGGAACTTCTTGCACCTGCTGGAAATTTATCCAAATTAAAAACAGCAGTTTTGTATGGTGCTGATGCAGTTTATTTAGCAGGTCCTAAATTTAGTTTGCGTGGAGGGTCAGACAATTTTTCGGATGCTGAACTGCAGGTCGGTATCAATTTTGCGCATCAAAACAACTGCAAAACCTACATCACTCTGAATTCGTTTTTACATGACAATGAACTGCAAGTTCTTCCTGATTATGTGCGATTTTTGGAGGATTTAAGTGTAGATGCTGTTATTGTTTCAGACCTGGGTGTGATGACTGTTGTTCAGCAGTACTCTGATTTGCCCGTACACCTCTCTACTCAAGCATCCTGTTTAAACCTCAATGCAGCTAAACTCTGGAAAAAAATGGGTGCCAAGAGGCTTGTCTTGGGACGTGAGGTTTCTCTTGAAGAAGCAGGGATAATACGGCAGGAAGCCGGAATTGAGGTGGAAGTCTTTATTCATGGTGCTATGTGCATGGCGTATTCGGGAAATTGTACAATATCTAATTACACTTCTGGTCGTGACAGTAACCGGGGAGGATGCGTCCAAAGTTGTCGTTTTTCCTATACTGCAGTATCCAAGGGTAATACAGTTTCAGAAAGTGTTGATGGTAGTACACCAAGTTCATTGATGAGCTCAAAAGATTTGCGTGGAATTGAATTGCTGCCAAAGTTTCTTAAAACTGGTGTAGACAGCATTAAAGTTGAAGGGCGCATGAAAAGCCCTCTTTATGCTGCAACAACGACTAGTGCCTATGCCAGCGCATTAAAATGGTGCAACACTTCACCAGAGGAACAATGGTCTGAAAAATTATTGGAATTGTCAGCAATGCTGGAAAAAATTCCACACAGAGGCTACACAGATGGTTCTTTAATTAAAAGAGCAGCAGCAGCAAGTGTTTATCAGGGTGAGAGGAATGAGAGAAATTCCGGTTATGAAATTGCTGGTACTGTAATGGAAGTGGATGCAGGGAAGTCACTTACTATGTTGACTCAAAATTCTTTTGAACAGAACAGTATGCTCGAAGTGTTGAGCTTTGACGGTAGTGTGTTTGAAATATCTGCTCAGGATATGAGAGATTTACACAATAATCCTGTGAAAAGAGCAAAGCCTAATCGTCTATTACGTTTTTCATTTTCAGATGTTGTGGAGACTAGCAGTTTTATTTCAGGAACCTCTCTAATTCAGCCCATTAATGTAGTACGTCTGAAAGTCAGCTAAATTATCGTTTAATTTATCAGAAACATTTTAGATGTCGTCTTCCTGTGCCTCGTTATTGTTGCTTAAAGAAAGACACCTCGAAAAAAGTAAAAGAAAAATATAGAGAGGAGAGCGCCAACGGGCAGAGTTATTACCCATGACATAAAAATACCGCCCACTACCCGCAGATCCAAAGCACCTATTCCACGAGCCAGTCCGACACCCATTACGGCGCCTACTGCAATTTGAGTGGTAGAAACAGGAATCCCTGTTCTCGAGGCAATTACGACAGTAGCTGCCGCAGCAAGCTCAGCAGAGAAACCGCGCGTAGGTACAAGTTCTGTAATTTTGCTGCCAATTGTCTGCATCACACGGTACCCCAAAGTCGACAAACCAAGAATAATACCGACACCGCCTGTCAGCAGAATCCAGAGTGGCAGGTTGGATTTTTGAGCCATTTCACCACCGCTTTCTACAACACTGACAACTGCAGCCATTGGTCCAATACCATTTGCAACATCATTTGAACCGTGCGCAAAAGCCATTGCACTGGCGGTAAAAATCATCATGATACCAAATATTTTCTCTATTTGAGTAAATTGATCATGTATACTTTCTGCTGCAGTCATGCGCATACGTCTGATAATAAAGTGTGCCAAGCCGGCTACGAAAATTCCAAAAAATACTGCAAAAAAGAAGCTTTGGAACAGACTTAATTCAATATTCAAGTGTTTCAAACCTTTGAAAATTGTTACAAGTGAAAGCAAAAAACCTACGAGAAAAACATAAACAGGCGCATAACGTCTGGCGTTCAGGAATGGAGTGTCAGAATCAAGAATATATTTTTGTATACTGCGCATCAGTAAATACGCTAAAGTTCCGCCGACAAGAGGAGAGACGATCCAACTGAGAACGATTGTGACTATTTTTGACCAGTTGACTGCATCTATTCCAATTCCGACGACAGCAAAACCGACTATTGCGCCAATGATACTGTGGGTGGTAGAAACAGGCCAGCCCATCCAACTGGCGAATGCCAACCAAAGTGCTGCTGCCAGCAGTGCTGACAACATACCCCAGACCAGAATTTCAGGCTGATCCATGATTGGAGTAGGATCGATGATGCCCTTTCTGATAGTTTTTGTGACGTGACCTCCTGCCAGGAAAGCACCAGAAAACTCAAAAATTGCTGCAATTATGATAGCCTGTTTGACACTAATTGCTCCGGAACCTACAGATGTTCCCATTGCATTGGCAACATCATTTGCACCAATACCCCAAGTCATAAACAGCCCCAGCACAACAGCCAGAGTTATGAAAACTGAACCATATTCTACAAGCATAATTCTCTTCTGTTACTATATATAATGAGAATGTTAGTTAATTTGAGGCAATCATCAAACGTAAGCGGTTTCCCGTTTTTTTGGAATAATCTGCAATATCACCAATCAATTCAAATATTTGATACCAGAAAACCACATCAACAGCTTTCATTTCGTTTTCCACCTCAAACATTTTACGTACCAGTCCATCTTCTAAATCATCTGCTTCTGTTTCTGCAGATGAAACCTCATCAATCATTTTTAATAATTTATCTATTTCATGCCTTCCAAATCCTGATTCAAGCACATCACCAAATTCTTGTGACAGACCTTGTGCCATGTAGCAGACTTGTTGAGCTTTTTCCACAAACTGAATCAAGTCCTGACATAAATCAGTGGGCAGGCACATTTTCCTGAGAGTCAACAAATTAACAATGTCCTCTGCCACATCTGCAATTGTGTCCTGCATGTCAAGCATTTCCAGTAAGTCCCGGCGATTAATGGGCATGAAAATATTACGAGGAAGATGATTGCGCACTTCGTTCTTGATTAGATCTGCTTCTTCTTCAGCAAGTGATATTTGTTGCTGAATTTCTTTAACTTTCACAAAGTCCTGTTGATGCAGTGCTTCAAAAAAGTCTTTCAGAGGAACGACACTCTCAACCACTTTGTCCATGTGATCCCGCAGCGGTTTAAAAGGGGACTTGGCAAACATTGAACTGATATTAATCATAAAACCTTCTTACATGGTTTTTGTTGCAAAATTAATTCTGAAGACACAAAGCGAGAATATTACTATTAAAATAGCTTTAGTATAGAGGTTCGCAATCATGTGTCAATTGGTGAATTTACCAATCTGCAGTCATAGCATATTAAACTTAGCTTAGCGTCATGTTTCTGATTGAGAGTCTTGCAGCCAGGGTGAAGCTCAAACCTTTGCTTCAGCAACTCAATATTTTATTCCTGAGTCATTAAAATATCTTTAATCCTCACGAACAACATTTGACTGAAAACCTGCACTTTGTAAGTGCTGATCTTTACGGGCCTCTTCTAAATCTGCAGCAATCATTTCTACAATCATTTGCTGTAGATTATACTTCGGAATCCAACCCAGTATTTCTCTAGCTTTAGCAGCATCACCAATCAGTAAGTCAACCTCAGTCGGCCGGAAGTATGCGGGATCAACTGAAACAACAGTCTTGCCGGACTTTACATCTCTGCCAATTTCATCAACGCCGTAGCCTGACCATTCCAGAACTATTCCGACTTCAGCAAAAGCACTTTCAGTAAATTCCCTAATTGTTGTTGTAACACCTGTTGCCAACACGAAGTCTTCTGGGTTTTCCTGTTGCATAATTCTCCACATTCCTTCTACAAAGTCACTGGCATGGCCCCAGTCACGTTTGGCATCGAGATTACCAAGGTAAACCTGCTCCTGTGTGCCAAGCGAGATTCTTGCTGCAGCACGGGTGATTTTTCTGGTGACAAATGTTTCTCCGCGTACTGGAGATTCATGATTGAAAAGTATTCCATTGCAGGCAAAGATATTATAGGCCTCACGATAATTAATTGTGATCCAGTAGCCGTAGAGCTTGGCTACTGCATAAGGTGAACGTGGATAAAAAGGTGTTTTTTCAGTTTGAGGAATTTCCTGTACCATTCCATATAACTCACTGGTAGAGGCCTGGTAAAACTTGGTTTTCTCAACCATGCCCAAAAGCCTGATGGCTTCGAGTATCCTTAAAGTTCCAAGTGCATCTGCATTGGCAGTGTATTCTGGTGTTTCAAAAGAAACCTGTACATGACTTTGTGCAGCAAGATTATAAATTTCATCTGGTTGAACTTCCTGAATAATTCTGATCAAATTAGTTGAATCAGTTAAATCTCCATGGTGTAAAATAAAATTTCTTTTGCTGATATGAGGATCCTGATACAAATGGTCTATTCTACCTGTATTAAAACTGGAGGAACGTCTTTTTAGTCCGTGTACTATGTACCCTTTTTTGAGCAGAAGTTCAGCCAAATAAGCTCCGTCCTGACCGGTAATGCCGGTAATAAATGCTACTTTTTCCATTTTTTGATATTTCTCTTTCTTAAATTGTAAAGTTATCTGTGTGCAGTATTTGCCAGCGTTTCCGTATGCAGTATTTTCAGGGCTTTGCTGACAAGTTCCAAGGCAGTTTGCAGTTCTTTAGTTGAAATATTTAGCGGTGGTAAAAATCTGAGTACGTTGGGACCGGCAACTAATAGCAGTACTCCTTGCTGCTGACATGCTGAAACCATTGCTGCGCCCTTGCCCTGCCAGGCTTTAGAGAGCACGGCCCCAAGCATCAATCCTCGACCGCGAATTGTTTCAAATAAACTTAGTTCTTCGTTGAGTATTTCCAGATGCTTTCTGATGATTTCACCTTTTTGCTGAACTTGTGCCATCATTTCCGGTGTGTTAATCATTCTAAAAGCCGCACCGGCAACTGCAGTCACAACAGGATTTCCACCGAAAGTTGTTCCGTGATCACCTGGCTTGAAGGTTTGTGCCACCTTTTCTGTGCAGAGCATTGCGCCTATCGGCAGTCCACCTCCCAGAGCTTTGGCCATGGTCACAATATCCGGAATCAATTGTTTAATAGTATCTTCCGGTTGATTTTGAACATCAGTCTCTTCCCATTGGTAACCGAATAATTTTCCGGTCCGACCCATTCCAGATTGAATTTCATCAAAAATAAGTAAGACCCCGTGCTGGTCACAGAGTTCCCGCAAATGTGATAAAAACCCGTTTTTAACTGGATTAACACCACCTTCACCCTGGATCGGTTCAATCATGACTGCACATGTTTTTGGTCCAATCATTTTCTCTGCTGCCTCAAAATCATTAAATGGACAGTAGCGGAAACCTCCTGGAAGCGGCTCAAAACCTGCTTGATATTTTGGCTGTGCAGTTGCTGTAACAGTTGCTAAAGTCCGGCCGTGAAATGAACCTTCAAAAGTCAGAATTTCACGTTTTTCCTCAGGATGATTCAAACTTGAAAATTTTCGTGCAATTTTAATGGCAGCTTCATTGGCTTCTGCACCTGAGTTACAGAAAAAAATACGATCTGCAAACGAGGCTGAAACTAATTCTTCAGCAAGTCTAATCGCTGGTTCTGTGAGGTACAGATTTGTAGTGTGCCATATTTTACCTGCTTGTGCAGTGAGTGCCTGCACAAGTTCAGCATTGTTGTGTCCCAGACTGTTAACTGAAATGCCTGCTCCAAGATCGAGATATTCTTTACCGTTACTGTCCCATACTCTGGCACCTAGACTGTGGGTCAAAATCAGGTTTGGAGCATAAGTTGGTAAAAAAACTCTGCTTGCAGTATCCAGCAATTCGGCTGTGTTATTGTTGTTATATAATTCTAATTCAGCATCCTTTCGGGCAGTTTTCTTGTTAGATTCTGCCTTAGTGCCTGTTGCCTCAGAAAATTTTTCCGAAACAGCACCACCAAAATTCAACAATCTATCTCTGTTAGCCATACAAAATTCAACAAATTTTTGTTCTCCAACTGCCAGACGGATCATCCGTGGCAATGCCAGATACAATCGACGGAAAGCAGTCTGCATCACAACTTCATTCTGCAGTGCTTCGTTTGGCAAAGTACCAAGCTTCTCCTTGATAAGTTTCTGGATTCTGGGAAGTTGTTCTTCAAGCAGCATTAGTTGTTATTTTGTAAACATGTTCAATAGAAAGCTTACTAACGGACTTAATAATTGGGAAGCTTCCTGATTAGTTATTTCTTGTTGCTTATCCTAATCCAATTGAAACAGATAATCAAACTTAGAAAGCTGTATAACAACTAAAACATTAGTGCATAAGCAATATCACTGCTTGCCTGTTGGACTAATTAATTGCTAAAATATTTAAGCTAAAAATTACTTATGATAAGTAATTGGTTCTACTCAAAAGTAGTCTTTATGTTCAATTTGGAAATTAAGAATGAAAAATTTGTATTATTTTTAAAAAAATCTCTAGGAGAACGATTATCATCAAGGACCATAAAAACAACATCACATCTATTTCAAAGAATCAAAATTGAAACTATTACAATTAATTGAAGGCTGGGTTGTTCATCATCCAAAACGAATTATTCTGTTAACTCTTCTACTGGGTGTAGCAGTTCTTCCAAGTTTGATATTTATTAAAAATGACCCCAGTCCCCATCTGTTGCCGGTCAACCACCCTGCACGACAGGCAATGGAACTGTTGAGGGAAGACTTCACCGGCACCAATCCCGGTGTTTTTATTATGCTGGAAGCAAAAGACACGATTTTTAAAGCTAGTACTTTAGAACGAATCAGGCGCTTGACGGTTGCAATCGAAAATTTAAAGTTAATTACTCAGGAAGACCTTGCTGTGCTGAATGATGTTGCAGCAAAAACAACAGGAAATATTGGTGAGCAACTGCAGAGAATAATACCAAATAAAATAGCAGGACTTGATGAAATGTTCTGGCTGGAGTTTGATGAAGTTCGGGAATCGCTGGAAAATGAAGGCCTCTGGACACCGGAATTGAATAAGATAATCCGTAATCTGGAAGTGCGTTCAAATCCAGTAGTAGAAGTGCAGTCGCTTGCAAATACAGATGATATTCTGGGAACAAAAGACGGTTTGTCGATTGAACCAATATTTGCTGAAATTCCGCAAACAAAGTATGAAATGAATAGTTTGTGGAATCAGGTATCAGCTAATGAACTGTTCCGGAATTATCTCTTCAGCGACGATGGACAGCGGACCGGAATTTTTGTTGAACTCGCAACAGACGAGGATGATTCAGAGAATCTATATGCAATATATTTAGCCCTGGAACGGGTTTTTGAGGAAATAAGCGGAGAAGAAAAACATTATATTGCTGGTTTTCCCATTGTGGCAGCTACTCTGCGTACAGTGATAGACCAGGATACTAAACGCTTTTTCCCCTTTGTAGCTTTACTGGCAGTATTTTTTCTCTGGCTTACTTTCAGGAGGCCAAGTGGTGTTGCCGTTCCCATGATTGTGGTTGGATTTTCAATACTATTCACTATGGCCTTGATGGTGCTGTTTGAAGTTCCATTGAATACGATAACCTCTGCTTTACCTGTATTTCTGATTTCGATTGGGGTAGCAGATGGTATTCACATGTTTTCTGAATACCGTGACAACCGTTTAGAAGGACATCCCCGTGAAAAAGCTGTCTGCCTGATGCTGGATAAATTAGCACTGCCGGTTACGATGACTTCAATCACAACAGCAGTCGGTTTTCTTTCACTTACTGTCAGTGACATTATACCCATACTTACTTTTGGGATATTTGTGGCAGTCGGAACCTTGCTGGCCATGGTGCTCTCACTGTTGTTTATTCCAGCCTTACTAATGATTCTTCCGGAAAAAGAAGTAGAAGTTCGTGATCATAATCAATCCACTACTACATCAGCCAGCGGGGTGCATCAGGAAAATTTTATGGATCGACTGTTTCAAAAGTTTTTGGACGGTATGACAGCCTGGGTCTTGAAGAGTGCACGGTTAATTATACTTGGGACTTTAATAATTTCCACACTTTCAGTTTATGGCTTAATGCAGGTTAAAGTGGAAAGTAGTCTCGAAAGTTATTTTCAAGCGGATGCTCCTTTCATCATTGCAAATCGTGCTATGCAAAAAATGTCAGGCAGCCGTACTATAAACATTGTGATCAACAAAAATAATGAAGAAGAGGCCTGGAAAAATCCGAAAAACCTGAAGCTGGTGGAAGAGTTTCAGCAATATTTAGCAAAAGAGAAAGGTGTTAAACGTACATTCTCACTGGTTGATTTGATTAAACGCATCAGTTTTGCTTTCAATGAAAATAGGACTGAATACAATCGTCTGCCACAAGTGCTTGAAGTTATTGAATTTGAAGAAAATTTTGAGAATAATGGTCTAACTGACAAACGTACTGTTAAAAGCGAAGTTAGTGGACGCGACTTAGTTGCACAATATCTGGTACTTTATGAAAACTCAGGTGGTGAGGTGCTTTCTGATGTTGTAGACAGCGAATACAATAATTTAAATTTATCAGTCAACATCAGTTCAAATTCAACAAGTGAAGAAGAAGAACTGTTGAACCGCATTGAAAATTTTGCTGCAGTTCATTTTCCACCGGATTTTAATATTTCTTCAAGAGGAATGGTGCCGATTAATGTTGCAACAAGCAATGAAGTGGTCAGCAGTCAAATAAGAAGTTTGACAGGTTCAATGCTGGCAGTTCTGTTGATGCTGGCATTAATATTTCGTTCATTTTTCAGAGGTTTGCTGGGAGTGATTCCTCTGGTTTTTACAGTATTGTTTAATTTTGGAGTCATGGGTTTATTTGGTGTACATCTAGATATTGGTACAGCACTTGTCAGCAGTATTGTGATTGGAATTGGTGTCGATTACAGCATTCATTACCTGTCACGTTTGTTTCGGGAAACAGCACGGGGTGTTGATCTGCAGGCAGCAATTTCTAAAACTGTCAGGCGCAGTGGAAAAGCAATTACTGCAAATGCTGTCACAGTCGGATTTGGATTTCTTGCTTTAAGTGTTTCTGAGTTTTTACCATTAGTTACCTTGAGCTGGATGATATGGCTGACACTGAATATCAGTGCACTGGCAACATTGATTTTACTGCCGGCATTAGCAGTAACACTACCCAACCTTTTTAAGCTTTCACCATTACAAACTGAATCATAGACTTACTAGCTATTGCAGAAAATGACAAATATATTAGATAGTTTTCATCAGCTTCAAGCTGGTCTCAACAAAATAATCCTTGGACAAGAAGGTCTGATTGAACGTCTGTTGATTGTACTCTTAGCAGATGGACATCTCTTAGTCGAGGGGGCACCGGGACTGGCAAAAACGCGTGCTATTAAGGCGCTTGCAGGAAAAATTGCAGGTGATTTTCAGCGCATTCAATTTACTCCGGATTTACTGCCTGCTGATGTGACTGGTACAGAAATATTTCGTCCACAGGAAGGCAGTTTTAATTTTCAGGCAGGACCAGTTTTTCATAATTTAATTTTAGCAGATGAAATAAATCGTGCACCAGCCAAGGTCCAGTCTGCACTCCTGGAAGCCATGGGTGAGCGTCAGGTAACTGTTGGAG
Organism: SAR324 cluster bacterium; assembly: GCA_014382365.1. Taxonomy (GTDB): domain Bacteria; phylum SAR324; class SAR324; order SAR324; family NAC60-12; genus Arctic96AD-7. Next base: position 17,252 of record JACNJW010000054.1, on the reverse strand, counting down.
GGAAGACCTACGAACTTCCGGAACTGTTTCTGGTGATGGCTACACAAAATCCGATTGAGCAGGAAGGTACATATCCACTGCCTGAGGCTCAGCTTGACCGTTTTATGCTGCATGTTCTAATCGACTATCCTTCTGTAGAAAATGAGTTGGAAATAATGCGACTGGTTAGAAACGAAGCTTTAAGAGAATTGGAACCGGCAGTTGATAACAGTTCAGCAACTGAGACTGCACATGTGGAGGCAACTGATGCAGGTAGTATTTCTGCAGAAATCATCTTTGCTGCAAGAAATGAAGTGCTGCAGACTTACATGTCACCCGAAATTGAAAGATATTTAGTCGAAATAATTACCGCCACCAGGAGTCCTGAAAGATATAACTCTGAATTGGGACGCTTGCTGACTTGGGGGGCCAGCCCGCGAGGTTCTCTTGCACTTGACAGGTGTGCCCGTGCACGTGCCTGGTTGCATAAGCGGGACTTTGTTTCTCCGGAAGACATACAGGATCTGGTCGGTGATGTGTTGAGGCACAGAATTATCGAAAGTTATGAGGCTGAAGCAGATGCAATTACTCCTGATGATGTAATTAAAAAAATTATAGCTCTGGTTCCAGTGCCATAAGTCTGCTGTTGACTATTCACTATGAAACATTTTGATGCTCCCGCACTGATACTGTTTTTTGTTATTACTCTTGCTGGCATTCTACAACACTCATTATTGCTGAATCTGATTCCTGAGTTGAATGAGCGCGTATTTCAGGCTTATGTTCTTGGTTTGGGATATGATGTTATGAATGGAGCAATTTTTGGTATCTTAGCTCTGTTAGCTCCAATTCCGGTTTTGGCAAGAAAAATAATTTTCTGGTTTGTTGGTGCTGCATTTTTGGCATTTCAATTTACCGATTATAATTATGTTTTGCTTTTTGGAACCCATCTTCCTTTTTCCAGTAATGAATACCTATTGAGCGGAGGAGTATTTTGGTCGTCAGCATTTCATGCAGTTAAGTCCTTCACATTTTGGTTACTCTTCATTTTACCCTCATTACTGTTAGGTTTACTCTTTTGGTATCCATTTAATAATATAGTTTCCTTGAAAATTGAATTGTTACGCAGAATATTTAGTCTGATATTCTTGCTCGTTCTTGGAGGAGCAGCTGCAAGTTACAGTAATTCATATGTATCCAAAAACATGGAAAATCCACTGACTTCTGCAGCTTTGCAGTATTTTTATTATTCAAAGGATCGTGAACCAAATGAAATAATTGAACGTCCGCAAAAATCTTTAAAAATAGTAAAAGAGCTACTCACCGGTCGAGTGCCAGTTGATGAGCAATGGAGATATTATCCACTTGTACGTATTCGGGAAGCTCAAGGCTGCAGCAGGCAAAGTAGTAGTGAAATTGCAAAAACACTATGTCAAACTACAGAAAAACCTAATATCTTGATTTTGCTGCTGGAGTCATTCAGGGCTGCCGAAGTTGGTGTTTACGGCAGCAAACTGGGCTTAACTCCGGAGTTTGACCGTTGGTCAAATTATGGTGTTTTATTTAAAAATTTCTATGCAAATGGTTTTCAAACTCGACATGGCTTAGTTGCAACATATTGCTCACTTTTTCCAAATTACGGTGCTGCAGTGCTGAAAAGATATACCGCTAACAGTTTCATGTGTCTTCCGGAGATTTTAAAAAACAGGGGTTACTCAAATTCCTGGGTTTATGCTTCTGATGCAAATTTTGACGGACAGTCTACTTTTCTACCAAAAATTGGTTTTGAAAAAATAGTTGACGAATTTGATTATTCTGACTCTGCAAAAATTCTGGGCTGGGGTTTAGCTGACGAGGAATTGTACAGGAAATGGGAAGAAATGTTAGACACAGAACGGCAACCATTTTTTTCGTCAGCTTTAACAATAACCAATCACCACCCCTTTGAGGTTCCGGAAGAATATAAACTGCACCGAGGAAATTTACTGAAAGACCGCTATCGTGAAGCACTCTACTATACAGATGCAATGCTGGGGAAGTTTCTAACAAACATCTCCAAAAAATCCTGGTTTAAAAACACAGTTATTTTCATAACTGCAGATACTTCGAGCTTTCAACCACCAGAACAAGCACCAAAGGACTTTGAGGAGCTTGTTAAATTACGCTCGCAAGTTCCTTTGCTGATCATCTCAGGTGCATCCTACAACAAAGCTAAAAAGTCACCCGGACTTGTCATTAATTTACCTGCCTCTCAAGTGGATTTAGCTCCCACAGTCTTGGATCTATTAGCACAACAATATACTGCGCCATGGGTGGGAAACTCCCTGCTGAGTCATGTTACAAAAAACCGGCTAAATCAGTCTTCTCGAGCTTTTACAAATCGACCTGGTGCCTATTGGGGAGTGATTGAAGAAAAAACACGCTATTATCAGGAAAATAATAAACTAGATCATTATTTTGGAAATCAGACAATTGAAAGAGGCAGAGCTTTGAAAGAGCTTGGATCAGCCTGGCACAAAGTAATACGTTGGGTTCTGCAGGAAAATTTGGTTTGGCCGCAAAAGATAAAATGAAGCAGTTTATAAAAAGCAACGGAATTTGGCTTGGAAAAATGGAGTTGCCGGAATTGATTCAGTCTGCAACTAAGAAAGGAGCTAAAGCACCTCCAAAAAACGCAGCAACTCTTGGTGGCCCTTATTTAACAAATCTCAAGGGGAGGGGGATGGAATTCGCAGAGTCACGTCCTTATCAACCAGGAGATGATGTGCGCCATCTTGACTGGCGTGTTACTGCACGAACTGGTAAAACACATACAAAATTATTCAGGGAGGAACGGGAACGTCCTGTAATGCTGGTTTTGGATCTGACACGCTCAATGTTTTTTGGTTCACGTCAGCGATTAAAATCAGTGCAGTCTGCAAGAATGGCAGCCTTACTGGGGTGGAAGGCACTTTTGCGGGGAGACCGTGTAGGGGGAGTTTTGTTTTCAGAACAGTTACATCAAGAGTTCAGACCAAGAGGAGACCGGCGTCATTATTTGCGTTTTTTGTCCAAAATTATGTCTGAGCACAACCGTGTTGTAGACATAATGCAGAAAAGTGACTGGAAATTTGCTGGTAAACAAACACTATCTGATGCCTTGAGACGTGTGCGTCAGGTCATTCAGCCGGGAAGTTTAGTTCATGTGTTAAGTGACTTTAGCAGTTTTGATGCTGAATGTCGGAAACATCTTTCTCAACTTACAAAACATAACCAGGTTAATGTGCATTTAGTTTCTGACCCACTGGAAAAAACTGCGCCTTCTTCCGGACGTTATGCTGTTAGTGATGGAGATTCAATATATTGGTTTAACTCAGCAAACTCAAAAATTAGACAAGACTATGCCGGTTCATATGAAGAACAATTAAATAATTTAACAAATGAAATACGTTTTTGCCGCGCATCACTGAAGATGCTCAGTACAATTGACGATGTAGCTAAGATTTAATAAAATTAATAAGATGAAAATCTTGGGCAAGATGAATTAATCAGTGTATATTCTCATGAAATATTCTTTATATAATTATTTGTTCTTATGACGACAGAGAATCCTCTCTCTAATTTAAGAGACATTCATTTACCTGAAGCAGTTTCATCTTGGCCGCCTGCTCCTGGATGGTGGATATTAGCTGTGCTGCTGGGGTTGCTATTATTATTTTGTGGATTTTGGCTGCGTCACTGGTATGAAAGAAGAAAACCTAGAAATGAAGCAATCCGCTTGTTAAAAGAGTTGCAGACTGAACATCAGGATAATCCTCAGGCATTAACAACATTACGGAACTTGTCACAACTTATACGCAGAACAGCTTTGACATTTTGCCCACAAGAAAAAGTGGCTTCATTACATGGTTCAGCATGGTTAGAGTTCCTTGATAAAACAAGCGATTCGAAAGAATTCTCACAAGGAGTTGGGCAAGTCCTTGCGCAGGAAATTTTTCGCAAAAATACAGATAACGAAATGACTGCTTTGTTTCCATTGGTACAGAAATGGATTATCAAGTGTCATCAGCAGTATTGAGTGAAATACTAAAAATGTATATTTTTGATAATGGAGGTTTTGAATTCATATGGTTTTGGGTACTTGTTATCTGGCCTCTGCCTTTATTAATTTGGTTGCTCCCGGCAGTTGAACATCCTGTGGCTGCGCTCAGAGTACCTTTTTTTCAAAGAATTTCTGCATTTACACATACTGGAATTTCATCAGCAAATCATACTAAATATCTGCTTTTTGCAGGTTTTATCTGGAGCTTACTGGTTTTATCAGCAATGCGTCCTCAATGGGTGGGTGAACCTGCAGAAATACCTGTTTCCGGAAGAAGTGTGATGCTGGCTGTTGATCTGTCAGGCAGTATGAAAGAAACAGATTTAATACTTGCTGGTGAGTCGGTAACACGCTTGAGAGTTGTGAAATCAGTCCTACAGCCCTTTATTGCGCGCCGTAAAGGTGATCGCCTGGGATTAATTTTATTTGGAGATCAGGCTTATCTGCAGACTCCATTGACATTTGACAGGAAAACTCTGGGACTAATGCTGCAAGAAGCAGAACTTGGACTTGCCGGACAGCGAACTGCAATCGGTAATGCAATAGGTCTGGCCGCAAAACGGATGAAAAATCTTACCGATTCAGAAAAGGTTTTGGTTTTACTCACTGACGGTCAAAATACTGCGGGAGAAGTTTCTCCGGAAGATGCCGGCCGTCTGGCTGCAGACACAGGTATAAAAATTCATACCATAGGAGTTGGTGCGGATGAAGCTTGGATTCGGACTTTTCTGGGCAGTCAAAAAATAAATCCATCTGCAGAACTGGATGAAGCAATGCTGCAGAGACTTGCCAGTTTGACAGGAGGAAGTTATTTTCGGGCAAGAAGTACAACAGAACTGGAAAAAATATATGCATTAATTGATAAAATAGAACCAGTTGAGAGAGACAAAGAGGTTTATCGTCCAAAAAAAGAATTATTTTTCTGGCCTCTAAGCACAGCAGTTATATTTGCTTTTATATCGGGACTAGTAATTATATTTCGAATTTAATCAATCATAATCTGACAAAAATATAATAGTTAAATGTTATCTGAGTTTGTTTTATTACGTCCTCTTTGGCTGTTGGGAGTTCCTTTCCTCTGGTGGCTGGTGTTTCGTTTTTGCGCTAATAGTTGGAGCAAGGGAAACTGGGATTTGGTAGTTGAACCACACTTGCTCGAATTTTTGACAACTAATCCTGCAAAAAAGCAGCGCAGACTGCTGCCGTGGATAATGGCGTTAGTCGGCACTTTAGTTTTGCTGGCTTTGGCAGGGCCTGCCTGGGAAAAAATAACACAACCGCTATTAGAAAAATCTAATGCCAGAATAATAGTTTTAGACTTATCATATTCAATGCTGGCTGCTGATCTGAAACCAAGTAGAATAGCACGTACTCGTTTTAAGCTGGAGGACTTGTTAAAACGCTTTGTCGAAGGCAATACTGCACTTATAGTTTATGCAGGTGAACCCTTTGTTATAAGTCCTTTGACACATGATCCGGCAACAATTACTGCTCTTCTCCCAGCCTTACATCCCGATATTATGCCGCTCCCGGGTAGCCGAGCAGATCTTGCAATAGCAATGGCTACAGATTTATTGAAACGCAGCAGGAATGGTAATGGGCATGTCATCTGGGTTACAGACGGCGTTGAGGGACAGGATGTTTCAACTATTGCAAATGCAATTGATCAAAACCAACTTTCAATTCTTGCTGTTGGGACTGAATCAGGCTCACCGATAGCCCTGTCAGGAGGAGGTTTTCTGAAAGATAAACACGGAGCAATCGTGTTGCCAAAATTAAATACATTACCTTTGCAGGAACTGGCTGATCAGGCACTGGGAGCATTTACAAGACTAACTGCGGATGATAGCGATATAGAACGAATAATAGCTGCTGAAAATATTAGGACAGATTTTGTTTCCAGCGACAAACAAAATATTTCGGATCAGTGGTCTGAAGAAGGACCATGGTTGCTTTTGTTAGTTTTACCGTTGACTGCCTTATTTTTCCGCCGGGGTCTACTGTTTACGTGGGGGATGATTTTAGTTCTTGAATTGGCTTCAATGCCGTCGTCTGTGCAGGCATTTGGATGGAATGATTTGTGGATGAGTCAGGACCAGCAGGCAGCAGAATTGCTCCAGCAAGGTAAGTCGGAACAGGCTGCGGCACTATTCGAAAACTCAGAATGGAAAGGATCCGCAGCATTTAGAGCAGAAAAATATGAAGATGCAATAAAACAATTTTCAATGCAGGATAATCCGCGAGCAAATTATAATCGTGGAAATTCACTGGCCTTTGCAGGACGTTTGGAGGATGCTCTTGCTGCATATGATAAGGCATTGATTCAAGTACCAGATGATGAAGATGCACGGTATAATCGCGATTTGATTGAAAAATTGCTGCAAAGACAAGAACAGCAAGAACAGCAAAATAATTCACAACAAGCTGAAAAAAAAGGGCAAGATAGAGATTCAAAAAAAGAAGATAATAAAAAGAAAAATGAAAATAGTCTACAAAAAGCAGGCAAAAAGAAAGAGTCTAATAGTCGGCAAGCATCAGATTCACAAGAGAATTCTGAAAATGAAGCTCATGATTCAAGGGAAACTGATGAAAATAATTCCAAAGATAATATTAATAAATTAAAAAAAGAGTTTGAAGCACAAACTGCTGCTGAAGACAGTCAACTAAAGAAAGACGTTAATAAAAGTGACGAAATTTCTCCGGAGATCCGTGCAAAAGAGCAAGCTCTGGAGCAGTGGTTACGAAAAATACCTGATGATCCCGGTCGTTTGTTGCGTAACAAAATGAAACGTGCTTTTCAACGTCGAAGACAACGTCAAATTGAACCCGAACAGTATTGGTAAATGTTTAGAAAACTGATTGTTATTAGTGCTTTGTTTCTGACTGCAAATCAGGTGGCTGCAGAAGTAACTGCCTGGGTTGACCAAAACCCTGTGGTTAGCGGAACAATGTTTCGTTTGCATGTAGAAGCAAAAAATGTTGATGATGCAGAAGAAGCAGACCTAAGTATTATCCCTGGAATACAAGTTTTGAATCGCAGCGTTCAAAATAAAACTTCGATTGTTGGCACTGCAATTACACGTTCAGTGCATTGGACATATATCCTACTGGCACAGTCTGCTGGAGAATATTTAATACCTGCATTACTGGTAGGAAATGAAAAAACTTCAGAAATTCTGCTAAAAGTTGTTGATGGAATTCAGAAAAAACAGCAAGAGTTAATTCGACTTGAAGTATCAGCAACACCTATAAAAGTTTATCCACAACAACAAGTGGTTGTACTGTTAAAAATTATTAGAACTGGTGCACAATTGGAAAATGAATCGATTACTCCTTTTGAACTGGATGGTGCACAGGTAAGAAAGTTGGAACAAAGATCCTATAAGGCTGTTCAAAACGGAAAAAGAATGATCATCACAGAAATTTCTTATGCAGTACTTCCGGAAAAAAGTGGTACGCTGAATTTGCCTCAGATACGTTATCAGGGAGATCTGCTGCAGGAAAGCAGTTCAAAAAGAGTTTTTGGAAATTTTGGTGATATTTTTCGGCAGAGAGCGCAAAGAATATACAGTACCAGCCCCGAATTGTCTATTGAAGTCCGTCCCTTACCTGCTGGTTTCAAAGACTGGTGGTTGCCAGCGGAAAAACTGGAAATAGTTGAAAATTGGCAGCCTGACCCACCGGTGTTTCAAGTAGGTGAACCAGTAACAAGAACAGTTGAAATTCTTGCGACTGGTGTTTTTGGGAATCAAATACCGCAATTATCATTTAACTTTCCGGAATCTTTGAAAGCTTATGCCGATCAACCTGTGATTGAAACACAACATACTTCTGAAGGGCTAAGTGGTATACGTAAAGAAAAATGGGCAATAATTCCTACTAAAGCAGGTAAAACTATTCTTCCCGGAAGTACTGTCAGCTGGTGGAATGTGAAAAAAGATGAATACCAAACTGTAATCATTCCTGCTAAAACAATTGAAGTATTACCTGCAGTGGGAAGTGCTTTAAAAAATACAGAAGAAGAAGTTGTTCCGCAGATAAAACAAATTACCTCAACCACTTTGGCTCCAGTAGTTTCAACTAAGCAAGAATCTATGTCATGGAAAATACTGACTCTTATTTTTGCAGCATTATGGTGCGGAACAATTCTGCTTTGGTATTATAGAACTAAAAAAGGAGGGGAATCTAAATTAGATAACACAGATAACAGCAAACATAATCAAAGGATTAGTATAAAACGAGCCACAAATAATGTGGCAAATGCTCTGACTGTCGGTGATCCAGTCAAAGTTCAGTCTGCACTGTTAAGTTGGGGAAATATTGTCTGGCCGAATAATCCACCGCATGGATTAGAACAAATTGGAGACAGAGTTCCTGAAATAAAAAATAGCATCAATGCTCTCAATTCTGTACTCTATGGTAAACTATGTAAAGAGAGCTCTTTTGAAGAGTTAAAAAAAGAATTTAGTAGACTGTCTTTTGCAGAATATAGCAACAACAAAAACAGTAAATACGAATTAGGCGAGTTATATCCAGAGACTAAATGATTGATTATATAAGTAGAAATATCATTAATATTTTGAATGAAAACATATTGCAGTTTGGACTGTCGGATTTTATGGTCCAATCGCTGGTTCAGGGTACATTGTTATTCTTAGTACTATTAATTAGTTGGGTCGTTCACCGGATTGCACAGGGACCGCTTAAAAGATCATTTGAACGGTTTTCACGTTTTACAGAACAACAATGGGATAATGTTTTAGTTGAAAAAAAGGTTATTAAACGAGTCCTCTACTTTATTCCTTTAATATTATTATATGTTCTAACATCTGCTGTATTGTCAGGAACTTATCTGTTGGTATTGTCACAATCCCTGATAAGTGTTTTGTTTTTAATTACAGGTATGTTGACTATCGATGCACTATTAAGCTCTCTGGTAGAAATATACGGAAATTCAACAATTGCCAAAGAAATATCGATAACGCCATTCGTACAGGTAATCAAACTTGGTGTGTATTTTGTGACAGGAATCTTGATCTTGTCCTTACTGCTGCAGAAAACTCCACTCTACTTTTTAAGTGGTTTAGGTGCTTTAACAGCAGTTTTGATGTTTGTGTTTAAAGACATATTAATGGGATTTGTGGCAGGAATTCAGTTAATTGCAAATAAAATGGTAGCTCCCAAGGATTGGATCGAAATGCCTAAATACGGGGCGGATGGCGATGTGATTGAAATAACATTGACCACCGTAAAAGTTAAGAATTTTGATAATACTATTACAACAATTCCAACTTATGCATTGATAAATGAGTCATTTAAAAATTGGCGCAGTATGTCATTGTCAGGTGGTAGACGTATTAAAAGATTTGTAAACATTGATCTTGGCAGCATCAAGTTCTGCAGCAGTGAGATGCTCGAACGTTTTAAGAAAATTCAGTTAATCAGTGAGTACATTCAAAAACGTCAGCAGGTAATTGTTGATCATAATAAACAGCAGCAGATTGACGAAAGCACACTAGTCAATGGCAGGCGTTTAACAAACATAGGCGTTTTTCGCTCATACGTTGAAGCTTATCTCAGACAACATCCAATGATACACAAAGATATGACCTTCCTCATTCGCCAGTTGTCTCCAAGTGAAAGCGGTTTGCCGATAGAAATTTATGTCTTTTGTAAAGATACAGACTGGGTTGGCTACGAAGCTATCCAAGCTGATATCTTTGATCATATTCTTGCTGTTGTTCCTGAATTCGATTTACGTGTTTTTCAGGTACCTTCAGGTTCTGATTTTCAAAAGTTTGGAGTGCATTAAAAATACTTGTTTTGAAATTAGGAATTACTTGTTGTTAATGAATTTGTTATTGAAAATACTAATAATAAACATATTATGTAAAGAAAAGTCTTAAGTTAAATAATGAAATAATAATTTTAAAAAATATTAATATTATTTCGTTCATAAGTTAATAAATAATATAAAAATCATAGATGGCCTGGATTAATATAATTTCATGGGAGGAGTCTAAGGGGTTGCTCAGACGACAGTACGATTCAACCATGAAACGCGCAGGGAAAATTTGGAACATAGTCAGCATAATGAGTCTGAATCCTCAGGCAATGATGGATTCGATGAGGTTTTATCGGACTTTGATGTTCGGTGAGTCTCCGCTGACTCGTTCTGAAAGAGAGATGCTGGCAACAGTTGTCTCCTCGGTGAATCATTGTACGTATTGAATTCGTGCGCATGCAAACGACCTCCGTGTTGAGGTTGCGACTGAATTTAGTGATTCAAATACTGCAGATGAACATGTAGCGAAAATAGCAAAGAACTGGAAAACTTCGGACTTGAACTCTGCAGAATATGGTTTATGTCTTTTTGCTGAAAAATTAACTCTTACTCCTGCAAAGATGACTAAAAATGACATAAATAACTTATTAAAATTGGGCTTTAGCCAGACTGCAGTTCATGACGCAGTACAAGTAATCAGCTATTTTAATTATATAAACAGAATAGCAGATGCTTTAAATGTCGATTTGGAGGACGATGTCAGAGAGTGGGAGAGCTAATAGACTGAATCTGCAGAGGTACATCTGTAGATCTCAGTTATATTATTTAATGATAAATCATGAAAGATAATTGTCTATTGCAGTTCGCAGTAATTGCGGATACACACATTCGTTTGTCGGGGGCAACTGATGAAGGTGGTTATGCATCGAATCGAGTTGCCAACGATCGTGCAAAGTACGTTGTTGATTTGCTAAATAAACTAGAACCGGATTTTGTTATTCACCTGGGAGATTTGGTGCATCCAATTCCTGCTTTGAAAATTCATCAAGATGCAGTTAAAACAGCATGTGATATATTTGCAAAACTGCAGGCAAAATTATTTGCCATACCAGGCAATCACGACATTGGTGATAAAGCAAACGGATTTTTGCCGGCACCTGTAATAGATGCAAATAGTCATCATGTATTTGAAAAAAAATGGGGGCCTTTATACCAGTCATTTTCAAATCAGAATAGTCACTTTATCTGTCTTGATACACCATTGATGAATTCAGGACTATTAAGAGAGAAAGAGCAGAAAAAATGGTTAGAAAATGAACTTAGTACGGCCCATATAGATGGTCTGAGAATTTTTGTGTTTACGCATTATCCTCTTTTGATTTGTGATCCGGAAGAACCGGATCATTATGATAATATAGATGATCCAGCTCGTAGCTGGCTTTTAGATCTTTTTAATCAAAATGAGGTTGAGGCGGTCTTTTCCGGACATGTGCATAATGTTTTTGTTGGAGTTCATGAGAAGACAAAATATTATTCTTTACCGGCGACATCTTTTGTTCGTCCGGAGTATTCTGAGTTATATACAGTCGGACCTGCGGATGAATACGGAAGGAATGATATTGCAAAACTTGGATTTTTCTTTGTAAAGATTTATGAAGACAGACATCAAATTATTCCGGTTAGAACCTATGGTGCAGGTGAGTCATTTTCTGGTGTTAACGCAGTTGACCCGCAAACAATTACTGCAAAAAAACATCAAATGCTTGGTGTTACGTTACGTCAAGGTTGGGGGCGAAGAATTGAACTTGCTGTTGACGGTTTGGATGAATTCAGACGTAAAGAAGCTTATCGTGATGGGATATTAATTGCACTACTCGAACTGGGAATTAGATCTCTACGAGTGCCGTTGGCTGATTTGACAAATGCTGAGGTGCGCAGGCGAATGGCTGATTATGTTAAATTTGGTTTTAACTTTACAGTGTTTAGTCTTGGAAAGCCCGATGCACATGTCTTGTCAACAATTGAATCGGCTGGTAGCTTGATATTAAATTGGGAGATTATTTGTCCAGAGCAAATACTGGCACAAGCTGAAAAGTTTGTTGTTGATGCCCTGAGCGTGTTTAATGGGCGTATATATCTTGCGCCTGTGGTACCGCTTAAGGAAACCGAAGGAAGTGTAGTTGGTTCAGAAAAGGTGTTTCAGCATTTTGCCAGTCATGGATTTTCGCTTAAACAAAAAAATGAAGTCCAACAATTGTTGGAAAAAATAAAAACATATTCAAAAAATATTGGACTAACTTTCAGAGTTACGCCTTGGGATGATGCTTACTCAGTTTTGCAGGAAATAGACAATCAGTTTTTAACAGAAAAACTAATCAATTTACAATTACCTCGTTTAAATGAAGGTGTTTGCTTCGAAGATGATCAGTACCTGCAAACTTATATTGTTGAGGTTTATCAGACCTGCCGAAAAATGAGTAAAGCTACTGTATTTCTCGATACATTTATAGATTCTGACAGAGGGTATTATCCTCGAAATGGCTTACTGGATAGGCGACTTAATCCAAGACCGGCTTTTCATGCATTGAAAAAAGTTTCAGTAGTTAAATAAGAGATAGGCAAATTAGATCAGCTCAATATTTATTTTAAAAAAATATTTTATTAAATATATATAATAATAATATTATGTAAAATTAATTATGAGAGATTATACAAACCTTAATTGTTTGATTGTAGATGATTATACTACTGCGCGAAGAAGCATTAAAAAATCGCTAATAGACCTCGGATTTAACTGTTATGAAGCAGAAAATGGAGAGAAGGCATATGATTTATTACAACAGACCAAAATTAATCTGGTAATTGCTGATGTTAAGATGCCAGTTATGAATGGTCTAAAACTTCTTGAAAATATAAGAGATGATGATAATTTAAAGGATATTCCTGTTATTATTACAGTGATTGAAGCGCTTGAATCAGAAATATCTGAAGGTGAGGATTTAGGAATGAATGATTATCTTGTCAAACCTTTTGATGTCTTTTCATTGTCAAAAGTACTGGATAAGGTTATAACATCAGATAGCGGGGAGTCGTTGTAGGTGGAGAATGAGCAAACAACAAGAATTCGCTGCGTCAAGTGTGTTTATTATCAGATTACGTGGGATGCAGATAAACCTTATGGCTGTTATAAACTAGGTTTTAAAACTAAGCTGGAGCCGGCAAACTATGTTTTTCAGGTCTCCGGTGAATTGTGCCAATGCTTTGAATTAAAAAATTTACGCCAAAAACAGTATAATTAGAGTGCATTTTCGCCAGTATCACCAGTCCTGATACGGATAACTTGTTCTAAATCAGAAACGAATATTTTACCATCACCGATCCGGCCTGTCTTTGCAGCCGATTGAATTGATTCAATAGCTTTGTCCAGGTCCTCATCGCGAACTACAATCTCAATTTTAACTTTGGGAAGGAAGTCCACTATGTATTCTGCACCACGGTATAATTCGGTATGACCTTTTTGACGGCCGAAGCCTTTAACTTCAGTCACTGTCAGGCCGTGGATGCCTGCTATACCTAAATATTCTTTAACTTCTTCAAGTTTAAATGGTTTGATAATCGCTTCTATTTTTTTCATTAAAATTCTCTATTGTTAATTATGGATGTGACAGAACACACTAGAATTATGAGGCTTTATGAGTCACATATGCAAGTAAAAAAGTTGTCTACTTCTGGAACAATTCATCTTCACCTTAACTCAGTAAAAGTATTTCTTATATTTTGTGATAAATTCCGTCAACAATTAGTATTGCCTGAACATTGGAGTTTCGCAGATCTTGGAGTTAGAGAGCTTGAAGCTTTTATTCAGTATCAAATAGATGTACGTCATTGGCAAAGAAGTACAATTGTCACCTGCGTCAGTGGCATAAAGGGGTTGTTCGAATATTTGGCATTAACTAATCAACTGGTTGGCAATCCTGTTCAACACTTTAAATTGCCTCGACAATTATCAGAAATTGGTCTGCAAAAATATGATATAAAGAAAATTAATCAATTATTTCAAACAACTCCAGAAAACACATTAAAAGGGTGTCAGCAGTACCTGTTGCTGGAACTAATATACGGTTTGGGGATGTCATTGGTAAAAATAGTAAATCTCAAATCTGCCGTACCTGAACTAGATGAGGGAAAAGTAAGGTTTTATTTCCAAAATTCCAGGTACCAAGATTATCCATTTAGTCCCTTGGCACTTAAAATATTGAAAACATATTTGAAAATAATAGATATAATTGATTGCCATGAGTCATTCTGGGTAACTCAAAAAGGTAAAAACATGTCTACAGGCCAGTTACAGGCACTGTTGAATAAATATTTTGAATCACACAATATGCCTGCAATAAGTGCCAATGAACTGCGTGATTTGTCAGTACAGCATTTTTCAAAAGAAGGGGCTGATGTTCGGTCTTTGCAAACTCTGCGACAAGTAAAACAGTTGCGGAGACTGCAATCACTAAAAAAGTCTGATTTTAGTAAGCTACAAAATAGTTTTAGAAATATACATATTCGTAATAAATCAACTAAAACAAATGGCGATCTCTGAGATCAGAAAATGCTGTTTCTATATGCTACTGATATTAAACTTGTATTAGTGAGTAAAAAGACTAGTTTCCCAGCCCTGATTTTTATCTCCATAGCCGTTGATTAGCAGTTCTACAAGAAACGGCAGCATGGATTGGGCTTGCTCATTCAGCTCTCTGATTGTTATGCCGGTATTAAGTGCAGGGCGCTTATCCATCATGCTGAGCAGTTTGTTGTAGATTTCAATCAAGTTGGTTACGTCGTTTGCTGCGTATTCTAGCTGTTTATCGCTTAAGTAATCTTGCGCCCAATTAGTTTGTTGTTGATCTTTGTTGATCTCTTGACCTAATAATTCCAGGCTCAGGTCTTTTAGTCCATGCCCTTGAGTGTAAGTGCGAACGAGTTTACTCATAACTTTGGTGCAGTGAAATGGTGCCACCGTGATGTTTAAAGAAGTTTTAAAAAATGCTGCATCAGTCAAGGCAAAATGAAATACTTTTACTACACTGCTATCAGTAAGTAGTTTTCTTAAATTTGGAGGTGCTATATTGTTTTTCGGTTTTATCAGGCAGACATTGTTTTTGTCATCGCATATTTGAATTAAACATACCTGGTCTCTGTATAGACGGAGTCCGTGCAATTCAGTATCAATCGCAATTGCGGGTTTAGTCAAGTAAGTATTTAACAGATCATCTGGAATGTCTGTTGTTAGAGAGTATGTCATATTGCAGCTAAGTATTTGAAGTGTACTGTGTAATTATTGCTCGGTAATTAAATCTAGAAAAGTCTTTGTTAATTTCGTATATGTTCGATTTGTGTCATTATCAAACATATAATTTATCACCCTATTTTGTGTATTATGTCATTTTAGCTGTTTAAATGGAAATTTATTAAAATAATAATATTTAGCGACTTAGACAAAATATTGGTTCTCATATCTGTGCCTACAGCCAAAAAACGCACTTTATGTAATGAACTAAGGAAAATATATATTTTGTTATCAGGCACGTCTATATGGTTAATTTGCCAAAGAAGCAAATCCAATTCTAGAAATTCTGGAAAACCATGGTAAAATTAGCGTAACACCAAGTCCAATTTCTGACAATGTCTGACTCTGTAGGTGTAGGATGGTAAATGCCTCTCTTACAGAAAAGTCATTCCATGTTTTAGTGCTCATCACCATGCTTTCCATTTCAGGCACAATTAATATGGCCAGCCAAATCCAGATAATGTTGCCAACTAAAAGTAATATTTCAGTAATGACTGTAATTAGCTTCTGTTCCCTCCACTTATTATAAAGAGCAATCTGCTCTAACACAGTAATTATTACAAAAACCACTGCAACTATAGGTAAATAGCTCACAAAGAAGAGTGTGAAAAGAGTGCTTGAATACGAATGAGCATAATGTGCTATTTCTGCTGAAACAGTTAGGGGCATTGTATTAAAGGCCAAAGGCGCAAGTATTGGTCCAGCGATCAATAGACCACCGACAATAATACTCCAGGAAAACCAAAATAAATAACTTATTATGTATTTTATAATCATTAACTATTTATAATTACATAATATTATTATATAACATTTTGTAATATTAATTTCTCATGTCATTCTCATGAGAATTATTCTAAGTGAATTTATCCAGTGTCAAGTACAGATACCTTTTATGCCATGCTTGTAGATTTGTATATATACATTGGACAATTCACATGATGCATCAAGTAGTCTGTATTACTTCCTAAAATCAATCTGCCTACAACAGTATGTGAATGCGCAGCCATAACAATCATTTTTGCTTGAATACTTTTTTGTACATCCTTGATCTTCACGTATGGTATTCCAAACCGTACAATAGTTTGATAGTTAGAGCTGATTTTTAAAGATGACACAAACTCATTAAGTTCATTTTTTACTTGCAGGATTTGTAGATCATACTCCTGTTCATCCAGTTCCTTAACTGCTGTCTCATCTTGTTTTTTAAAAAATCCAGTTTCCATCATATATGAATTTCCGGAATATTCAGGCAATTCATCTACATGTAAGAAAGCTAAATCTGCACCTTCATTCTGAGCTATTTCATCAGCAACATGAACTAATTCTGTGTTAATATCAGTATAGTCCAATGGCACAAGTATCACATTAGATAGCTCTGAATCTACTTTCTTGTAAACATGTAATGGTACTTTAGTTTTATGTAAAACATGATCTGTGTTACTCCCTAGAAATAAGCGCTGTAGAATAGTATAGGAGTGTGCTGCCATGATTATCAAACGTGGTCGAAGTTCGTTTTCTGCTGTCAATATTTTTTCGTATGGCTTTCCAACTCTGAACAAGACCTCATACTCACATTGAATTGTATAGCGTGATACTGCAGTTTCAAAGCGATCTTCGAATAATGGTTTTTTATCTTCACTCCAAGAGTAATCCGGGTTTATCACATGCAGAAAAGATAATCTGGAGTTTGTCTTTTTACCCCATTCATCAGCTATCTGAATCAGATACTCACTGATTTCTGTATTATCCAGGGGAATCAGAATAGTATTTTCCATTTTGTCTCCATTGGCTTGAGTTTAATAAACACTCATTACTTAAAATTATTAATGAGTACTGCTGGCTTTATTAAACATCATATTTGGAGATATTAAATCAGGAAATATACGTACATACTGCTATTTCATTATCAATCAACAATATTTTTCTTATATATGTGATTTTACATAATATTTAGATGAGTTTTAAAAGGAAGGATGGTGCCGAGAGCGGGACTCGAACCCGCACGAGCATAGCCCACTGCCCCCTCAAGACAGCGTGTCTACCAGTTCCACCACCTCGGC
>JACNJW010000042.1 GCA_014382365.1 SAR324 cluster bacterium | reverse complement strand
TTGAAAGAATAATACTGTATTATAACACACCTGTATTTAAAGATATACTATTGATTTTATTAATTTATAACTATTATTAAGCGTTAACTATTTAAAAGACTTCAAAAAAACATTCCTCATTTAAATAAATTTTTTCAAAAAAATAATACATAAAATTCAGTCGGTACCCCGTTTTAGTACTCGAATTCAATAAAAACAAGAAAAGTGTTGGTTATTAATTTGTATGATTATCCAACCCCCAGCGTTCTAATACTTCTGAGAGTGAGTCCAGAGGTAAAATAAATTTACCTTTGCGTGGAGGAACCAACAATTCACTCTCATTCCACTTTTGAGAAAACAAATTCTCAAAGCAAAACTGGCCACTTGATAATAAAGGTCGGATCTCTAATATTTTTACTTTTGTCGGTGCAAATAAAATATTTGTCAACCCTGCACCGTGTGCTGCCACAATATGCGACGCTTCCCTAAAAAGTTCAACTTGTTGCTGAATTCTCATGCGCTCCAAGTATTCTTTCTGGAAGTCATTTTTTTTGAGAAGTGGTAGAAATTCAACTTCATTTGCTAAGTGTCTTTTAACAGCAAGTTTTCGTGAAATATAGATCCGTTTTGCTGACTTTGAACTTGGTATATCAGGCGGAGATTTTAGTGGAAAAATTTTTTCAAAAAAAGATTGGATAGTATTTATTTTTTTCAGGTTCCAATCCGGCGTTGTAATCTCTGGAACAATGAGTTGCTCAACCTGAAAGTTTTCCGGCGGCAGGATCAGGGTTTGAAATCCAACTTCATTTAATAATTTGATAAACGATTTAGGCAAGAATTCAGGAACTAGTACCGGATATTGAGGAGACACAATTAAATGCGGCAGTAGATCAGCAAACAGGTGATAGTAACTATAAATGTGAGGGGAAATTCCTAAATGGTAGGTTCCGGAAAGTTTTCTTGTATTTTTTGGCTCAGGTAAGCCACGCAGGATCCTGGCCTCAATGCGGCGCCGATGTACACCGGGGCCCGGATTGTTTTCCGGACAGCCGAGATCCCAGGGGTATTTCTGGAAATGAAACCAGATTTTTTTCCTGGCCTGTACCAAACCATCAGAAGCTGAAAGCAGAGCATTTTCCAGAATCAATGACATGATTTGCTATTCTCTGTCGGGACAGTCCTCTTTAATCAAGTAATGCAATCAAACGGCATCAGAATTTTGTCCGCCGTACTGGAGTTCGTAGTATTCTCGATATGTGCCTGAAGTTATGTCCTTGATCCAGTTCTGGTGCCCGAGGTACCATTCAATGGTTTTGCTAAGTCCCTCTCCAAAAGTGTGGCGCGGTGTCCAGTTGAGTTCAGTTTTAATCTTGCTGGCATCAATTGCATAGCGCAGGTCATGACCAGGACGGTCCTGCACAAAAGTGATCAATTTTTCGCAGGAGTTTTCTTTACTCCGACCTAATCTTTGATCCAGTTCTTTGCAGACATAACGAACAATATCGATATTGCTCCACTCGTTTCCGCCACCGATATTATATGTTTCACCTGATTTACCACTGTGAAAAACACAATCAAGGGCTTCGCAGTGATCTTTGACAAACAGCCAATCTCTGATATTTTTCCCGTCTCCATAGACTGGAATGTAAAGATTCTGTAAACAGTTATTGATAAGTAGCGGCAGAAGTTTTTCCGGAAACTGAAATGGACCATAGTTATTTGAGCAATTGGTTGTCAGCATGTTCATCTTGTAAGTGTGATGCCATGCTCTGACCAGATGGTCGCTGGCTGCTTTTGAAGCAGAATAAGGTGAGTTAGGTGCATACGGTGTGGTTTCCAAAAATTTACCACAAGAGCCTAATGAACCGTAAACCTCATCGGTACTGACATGCAGAAAGCGGTGTGCAGAAAGATCTGTTTTCCAGTAATCACGAGCTGTTTCTAACAGATTAAAGGTACCACTGATGTTGGTTTCAATAAAATCTGCAGGTCCGTAAATACTTCGGTCAACATGCGATTCGGCTGCTAAGTGTATGACTGCATCAACATGGTACTTAGAAAAAGTCTTTGAAATATCCGCTGGATTTCGTAAATCACCTAGAACAAAGCGATATTTGGGATGATTTTTTACTTCTGCAAGATTCTCTAAATTGCCGGCATATGTGAGTGCATCAAAATTAATGACCAAATCATCCGGATGATGTTGTAACCAATGCAGAACCAAGTTTGCACCAATGAAACCCGCACCACCGGTAATCATTAAATTCATATTTATTTCAGAAAGAAGCAGTAAACAAATCCAGTCTCCATTGAGGTGAATTTGTTTTTAAAGCAATCACAGGACGTGGTAAGATTTTTGCCGGACGCAAAGCTAATACATTTGAATTTAGATCCAGGTGAAACAAGCCCGGTGGATTTCTCTTGCTCATAAAGACACTGCCTCCAGATCGAGCCTCATAAATCCCTACACCCATTCCGGCAAACATTCCTAAAGCCATGCCCTTGATGACGTATTGCGGGAACAATTTATCTTCCTTGTCCTCGTCCTGCAAAGCCCAGAGAGCCAGTCCGGAAACACCGCCAATTGCTGCACCCCAGAGACTGTTGGTAAAAACGATTTCAAGTGTTTCTGCACGTGCATTTGTGATCCCGCCAAATAACAAGCTTCCGACAAGAGCACCAATACCTATTGTTTTTTTAAGCCAGTTCATTCGAACCTCCATGGTATGGCATGAAAAATTTAATTTTTGCAGCAGAGTCAATCTTAACTACTTATAGCCTTTAAACTATAACAAATTGTTTCTGAATGCAACAATTCTTTGCCCTATTTTAGAACTGCGTGGCTCGGGTTGTGCTTAATTTTGTTCTTTATATTTCTATTGCTCAGTCTTAGCAAAGCAGATTGAGATGTGTGTCTTACAAACCTGTTATTATTAGTTTCTTCCTGATGGTTGAATATTCTGAACTGGATTCCTCGTTATTTTCGAATGCAGAAAAATACTGGCTGGCACAAGCTGTGACTGGAATGTTGGCAGCAGATGGTTCGATAGATCTCCGGGAGCGCCCTTTTTTTAGTGAAGTTCTGAAGTGGATGGAGTCTGAAGAACATTCAAATAAACTACTGGGATTGTTAAAAATGCAAGAGATTCCGGAGTGGCCGGAATTGACGATATCCAAAGAACGTGCTGTAATTCTGCTAAGATATTTGGCCCGTGCAATGGTTGCTAATCGTCAAGTTAGCAAAACAGAGATTGCATTATTTCGGCGTGCTGCTAACTGGGTTGGACTATCCAAAAATGAGGCAGATCAAATTCTATTAGATAGTCGGGATTATTTGGACAGTGGGCAGCCGAATCTAGCCATTGTTACTTTCACTGAATTTACGGTAGTACCTGTACGCGAATTAACAAAAAGTGAATGTGTTTTTTCTTTTCACCGGCCAATCATAAAGGGTGCTCTGCTGAGTATTAAATTAGCAAAAATTTCCAGGCTTGAAGAGTATTATTCTTCGATCTACTCAAATTGTAGCGGAGTCAGTAGAGATCCTTTTGACAGGCAACGATATTTAATTAGTGCCAAATTTCAACAAATTCCAGACAAGCGGCACGGTCTACCGCAGTTTCTTGAGCCCAAAAGTGATTTGGTAAAAGACGATTCTCCCAAAAAATATGGTGCAATTGAAACAGACAACAAATCTTTATCAGGTCAAAATGTGGCATGTTTTGTTTGTGGAGAAAAACGGTTGTCTTTTTGGACTCTCCGCCCCAATACGATGAAAGTTGAAGCAAATCTTTTTGGAGTTCCGTTATATTTTGAGCCGTATCCAGGGTTCAAACATTGTGATTTTAGTAAACTGGACGTGAATGTTTGCCCGCGCTGTTTTTTTTCCTCCAATCGGCTGCAGGATTTTCAACAGTATGCTGAAGAAAAACCACAGTTTAACAAAAATGCCTTTGAAAAAATTTGGAAAAATCACTGTCCGAAAATTAAAAAAATAATCAATAATCTACCAAAAAATTTTGACTCTGAAGAGCGGACACTTGAGCAAACCATTTTATCTTACGAGATTGCAATTGAGACTCAACAGGTGTTGAATAAATTGACAGACTCAAAGGAACATCTTTGGGTAATTGCGTTACTGCAGTTGAAACTTTCAGAAGCCTTGATGCAGGGTGGTGACGTTGCTGCAGCGGAAATGCATTTACGAAATGTAGATGATTTGCTTGAACCTCTGCAAAATAATTATGAAGGAGAACGATCAATTCAACTCATTACTTTGTTGTTTCTGATCCGTAGTTATTTTGGGAATGACTCTGGAGCAGAAGTTTGTGGCAATATGCTCTATAAATTTCATCAGCTCCAGGACCACACTTTAGTGCACAGCCGCATGCTGAAAGAAGCAACTGAGATTATAAAATATTTTCAGGATCAGTCAGGATTAGAGCAGACATCTTTGAGTGGTTTTTATCTTCCGGATTTTAAAAGAGGCTTAATTTATTGAGGCTGATGTTGTCCTGTTAGTACTTAGAAAGTAATATCAAAAAACTTTAAAATAAGAAAAAATACTAAAATAACTCCACCTGTAATTACAAGGTGCA
Source organism: SAR324 cluster bacterium (assembly GCA_014382365.1). Taxonomy (GTDB): domain Bacteria; phylum SAR324; class SAR324; order SAR324; family NAC60-12; genus Arctic96AD-7. The sequence continues at coordinate 30,665 of JACNJW010000042.1, read as the reverse complement.
TCATAAAATCATTCTTCATACGTTTATATATTTCGAAATAATTGGTTCAACTGGAACAGGTAATTAACGGATTTTGTATTAATAGAATTTTTAGTTGCTCTAAGAGTTCAGCACTTGGTTTTGGTTGACTAAACAAACCGGAATAATTTTGCTGCAGTACGAATGCAAACCGGGAATCATTTTTGGTAGAACAACCCATTATCTGTACCAGTGCAGTCAAGTGCTCCCCCTGACCCCGTGAAGCAGCCTCACTTATAAATGACCATTGAGTTTCCAGGTATTGAATTTGTTGATGCTGCGAGTAATCCCAATCCTTACAACCTGCAGCTCCCGAAGTGCTGGCTCCGGTGAATGTTGGCGAGAGCGTAATATCGAGTGAGAATGCCCCCGGATCATTAGTCGCAAAACCCATAGGTCCACCCTTATGACATGCCCACACGGTTTCACTCCCAAAAAAACCGCTAATTGCCAGCAAGATCAACGTCAATAATCTCATTTGTAGCTTCTTTTATGAAATTCTACAACTGTTCCGCAGTTCCGGGCTATCCAAGATCCACTTCCTGAGTTCTGCTAAATATTCCCGGGACTTATTTGATGTTTCAAAAATTGTAATTGTCTGCAAACGGTGATTCCATAACATTCCGGAAAACACGTTTGTTGTAGACTCTGGACAAGTCATCAATCTGCTCAAAGCATCCAGGTGAGGACCATGACCCTGTACTGTTTCAGCCAGCAATTGCACTTGAGACTGTTCAACAAACTGCAGCCTCACATCTTCCAGATATTGGGAAAAATCCCAATTTTTGCAGCCGGATGTTCCAGATGTGCTTGCACTAGAATAGGTTGGAGAGTAGGTCAAATCAACCCATGACATTATGGGATCGTTATTGGAAATACCAACGAAACCTTCTCCGCGACAGGCTGCAAGTAACTCATTATTCAGGTTTAAAAATAACAAAAGAGTAAAGCTGAACAAGATTGTCTGCAGATGTTTCGCCGGTGGAAACACAAGTCCCATCATAAAATTATAGCATCTATAATGTTGAGAGGCTCAAATCTAGCCTCTCTGAGTGTGAAATTCAGCCTCTGACCTTTTCGGCTTTGCGGATTACCTGTGTTTTCATTGATTCGATACTTTTTGAAATGGCTTTATATAGATTTTCATGGTCAGCTTTACTTGACAGCGGCTTGTTTCTATAACTGCAATTGATGCCCACATGATAAGATTCTTCTGCAACTTTATTGAGATTTACATGAAAAGGGAATTTATCATCAGTAATTTTTATCAACTCTTCGAAAGCTTGATGTACATGTTCAGTGACTGCTTTTGAACTGCGTATGTTTTTAAAAGAGAGATGAATGGGCATTAGGACTCCTAAAGCTAAAGGTTGGAAAATTTTGTGCTTAACAGCTTCTTTCACTGAAGAGCTGTGAAACGGTAATTAAAAAGTAAATAATCACTTTGGAGGTGGTGCATCTCCAGGATTTGCTATGGTCAATTTTGATTGTTTTTTGGAATCTTTTTCCTGCGTCACTTTTGTTATTGTTTTATTATCTGCAGGCTCTTCATCTGGAGTCTGCGGAACAATAAAAAAATAACCAGGTAACAAAACAATCAAATAAGATAAAATTCCAATTACGGCTATTATTGCAATTCTCATAGGTTTCCTTTGACTAGAAAGAGGTCCAGCACCAAGTAACCACAAAAAGTGGATACTGTATTTTAACAACCTCTTAGTAATTGGTCAATTCCACAATCTTAGGAAATTGAATAATTTATGAAATTTAGATTCAAAACTATAATAAATGCCAGAACTGTTCCGGCAACGCTCAGTTACTATATGCTGAAATAACCAACAATAACATGTACTGTTACAAACTGATACACCCTGTTACGGCCGGGAAAAGTTTTTCAGGAAAAGTGTCTGTATAATTGAGATTACTGAAACTCATCTGCATTGAATCATCTACACAAAAGGAGTAATATGAAAAAGCGAAAATGTAAAACGAAATATTGTTTGAGAAAACTTATGCTCGGAGCACTAGTTGCGGTTTTGCTCCCCCTGAGTTTTGCAGGTTGCAGAAACAGGGAGATGACAGCGGAACGTGCCACAGAGTATATTTCAGATCGATTGGAACTCAGTGAACAACAATCAAAACAAATATCACCGATTGCAGCCGATTTGTTTGTGGAAAAAGAGTTTCTGCTGGAAACTCATAAAGCAGTCAACGACGAATTCCTTGCGCAAATGAAAAGCGAAACCGTCGATGCGGCAAAGTTGGAAGCCGTTTTGTCAAGTAGCTTGGAGCAATTACGCGCCAAGTTACCGAAACTGGCGACAAACTTCGCAAAATTCCATGCTGTTTTGACTCCGGAACAACGGGCCGAAATTGTGGAAAAAATGGAAGAACGCCGCAAACACGATGAAAAAGGGCGTTGGGGCAGACATAGGCGCGGTTTTTGGAATTAATCATTCCAAAACTTATTAATGCTAAAGTACTGGAAAAATTCTCTCCACATTTTTTAATCAAATTCAATCGATTAAACAATGAAAAAACTCATCACCATTTTTACAACAAGTATTTTGTTCACTTTGAGCGTAAATTTTGCGTTTGCGGAAGAACCGATTTTTGCTCCGGAAGAACATTGTCTGGCCTACAAAACGGAAAAAGTCATGTTCCTCTTTGCCGATGTGGAAGTTATTGGAAAAAGCTGTGAGCTAACTACAATAATGCACTGGAATACTTCCGGAGATTTGGCGAAAATCGAAGTCAGCGTTCCAGTGAATAGTCTGGATTCAGGTAACACAATGCGCGACAAAGATATTCCAAATATTCTAAAAGCAGAGCTAACACCGAAAATTAGTTTTATTTCTGAGTGGTTGAAAAAATCGGTGTGGGAAGAAATGTTGGCAGGACAGCGACCGAAAATTTCCGGAAATCTGGAAGTCGCTGGTGGGGTGTTTCCGGTGAAGTTCAATTTATCATTTGCAAAACAGGACGGATATTTTCTTGTTGAGGGCCATTTGAAAACGACATTTTCTGCCTTGAAAGTTACGGTTCCAGCAGTTGTCGGAGGATTATTGGCCGAGCCGGGAAATGAACTGGAGCTGCTGTTGCATTTGCGCACAGACAAAATTTCCGGAGCTGAAAAAATCGTGGTTCAAGAATGAACAAGTCTGCAATTACTGCTTATGTAGCGGTTGTTTTGATATTGGTAACCTTAGCGATTACGAGTTGTTCTAACAGTGTCAATTATGATCCTATGAAAGCGCATCACGATGAAAACAGCTTCAAATCAAGGATTGAAGTGGGGCTTTTTGATTGGTTGTCTATGATGCTCAAGGAAGGCGTATATCCAGATGTTGTCCAAAAAAACATTGAGGAGGTTTTAGCAAAAGTTGATTTTTCTAAAATAAACTCACCGTCGGATGTGCCTCGCGCAACGTGGATTGGACAAGCTACGGTTTTAGTACAATATCAAGGAATTAATTTTTTGACCGACCCGCATTTGACGGATTATGCCGCTCCGCTAAATTTTGGCACAAAACGTTTCACGCCGCCCGCACTTTCTTTTGAGGAAATGCCGGAAATTGATTTTGTCGTAATTTCGCATAATCATTACGATCATTTGGACTCCCGCACGGTAGATATGTTTGGGGATTCTGTGATGTGGTTTGTGCCTTTAGGCTTGAAATCGTGGTTTTTAGAGCGGGGAATTTCAGCTAAAAAAGTTGTTGAATTAGACTGGTGGGAGTCACACGAATTTTCAAAAAAAGCGAGCCTTACTGTAACAATCTCATTTACGCCAAGCATTCACTGGTCAAAGCGCACACCTTGGGACACCAATAAAAGTTTGTGGGGTTCATGGGCTGTAGAAATCGGTGATTTTAATTCATGGTTTGCTGGAGACACTGGTTACGATGAAAATATGTTCAAGGAAATCGGTCAAAAACTAGGCCCGTTTCAACTGGCGATGATTCCGATTGGAGCTTACGAGCCAAGATATTTTATGTTGTCGCAACATCTCGATCCGGAACAAGCAGTTTTAGTGCATCAAGATATTCAGGCACAAAAATCAATCCCGATTCATTGGGGAACTTTTCAACTTTCACATGAATCGTTTTTGGAGCCTCCGGAATTGCTGGCTGAGTCGATGAAAAAATACGGTCTTGCAGATGATGATTTTCGTGGCATGAAAATAGGGCAAACAGTGGAAATAGAAATTAATCAATAAGTATTCTCATGACCTCTACAAGTGGAATTTCAGACAAAATACTCATCATTGATGATGACGAAAAACTGAATCAGTTACTGACAGATTATCTCGGAAAAATGGGTTTTGAGGTCTTGACGGCAACACTTCCAAGTGAGGGACTTGAAAAACTTGAACGGGAAAATCCTGATTTGGTAATTCTGGATGTGATGCTTCCTGAAATGAACGGTTTTGAAGTTTGCCGCATGATTCGGCAAAAGAGTTCAGTTCCGGTCCTTATGCTCACTGCACGTGGAGAAGTAATGGATCGGGTTGTTGGTTTGGAAATTGGTGCAGATGATTATTTGCCAAAACCATTTGAACCACGCGAATTGGTGGCACGAATTCAGGCTATTTTTCGGCGTGTACAGGCTAAATCAAAATCCGGTATAAAAACCATTGGCGGATTGAGTATTGATTTTCATAAATATGAAGTACGTGTTGATGAAAACTTGGTGCAACTGACATTGAATGAGTTTGAGTGTCTTTCGTTGTTGGTTAAGAATTCAGGTAGAGTTTTGAATCGTGATCAAATTATTGAGGAACTGAGAGGTATTGAGTGGGATGCTTTTAACCGCTCAGTTGATATAACGATGAGCCGCTTGCGTCAGAAACTTGGAGACGATCCAAAAAATCCACGTTTTATTAAAACCATCTGGGGAACCGGTTATTTGTTTATCGGAGGAGAAAATGGTGTTTGAAAGGCAAAACAACTGGAACTGGCTGAAGCGTCCCTTTCATTCAGTATTTACAAAATTGATTGTAGTAATGCTTCTTTCAGGTAGTCTGTTGGTACTTGGAATTTCTGCAATCAGTTGGCATGGTTTCCGTGAAAACCAAAAAAACTTTTTCCGAAATAATCTGGCCCAGTATGGAGCTTATCTTGTCAGTGATTTAGAGGAAAATCTTAATTTGGTACATGCCAGAGAATTATCCCAACGCCTGTTTTTGATAATTCGTTTCGAAGGAGAAAATGTTTCATGGCAAACTGCTTCCGGAATTCCAGCACTGGAAAAGGTGCGCTTCAGAAATTGGACCAATAAATCAGGAGAACCTTTCCACCTGATTTCCCAATCTAAAAGTCCTGTTGTTGCAAATGTCCGATATGGGCGCTATCAGAGGCAGGGTGTGGTAACAGTAGAAACACCAAAAGGTCGGTTTATCTTTGCCGAAATTGTAGATGACTGGCACGGAATTCGTTTTGCACTGCCTTGGATAATGGCTGTTTTGGGATTGATAGGCCTGATATTAACTGGAACCTTGCTTTTTATGCGTAGAATATTACTGCCTCTGCATTGGCTTTCTGAAGGTGTAAGTGCCTTAGGGGCGGGAAATTTGGAACATCGCCTGCCGGAAAAACGTAGTGATGAACTGGGCAATTTAGCTCGGGCATTCAATCGGATGTCCGAAAGTCTTAGAGCTATGCTTGCAGCTAAAGAACAACTGTTACTCGATGTCAGCCATGAACTACGCTCGCCTTTGACACGTATGAAAGTTGCTTTGGAGTTTATTCCGGAATCTGAGTCTCGTGAAAGTTTACGTGAGGATGTTCAGGAAATGGATCAAATGATAACGGAAATTTTAGAAACAGCCCGTTTGAAAAGTGAGCATGGTCAATTAAATCGGCAGGAATTTGATTTGGTCAAATTGATTCAAGAACTCTGTTTGGATTTTGAAGTAAAGTTTTCAAAACAATCGCCGGGGATTCGTTTTGAAACTCATCCGGAAAAATGTGAAACTTCTGCAGATACCGAGCAAATCCGGACTATGTTGAAAAACTTATTGTCCAACGCCATCAAGTATTCTCCGGCAGAAAATTCTCCGGTGGAAATCCGTTTGCAAAAAAACGAGTCTTACAGCAAAGTTGACAATGTTTCCGGAATAAAGATCGAAATCCAGGATCATGGTCCGGGAATTCCGGCAGAGGAACTTGACTTGATTTTTGAACAATTTTATAGAACCGATAAGTCCCGAAACAGAAATACTGGCGGTTACGGTCTGGGCTTAAGTCTCTGCAAAACAATCATTGAAGCACACGGTGGTACTATCATTGTGCAAAGCAAAATTGGCAAAGGTACAACTTTTATTTTGAATTTACCTGATACTCCTTCAACTATTTGACTTAAACGATATATGTGGAAAAAAATATTTAATTTAAAATTTTGGATGCCAATACTGGTACTGGGCTTGGGTGCAGGAATTACAATGGCATTACTGAAAAGCAAACCGACTGCCAGAAAAAAAACAAACCACCAGCAGGGTACGCTGGTTGAAGTAACAACAGCAGCTTTGTCCAGTCCCCAAATTGAGGTGCGGACACATGGTCGGATTCGTGCCGCAAAAAGAGTTGTGTTGAGCGCACGAATTGGTGGAGAAGTGATTTGGATCAGTCCAAATTTGCGGGAGGGACGTTTTTTTAAAAAAGGAGAAAAACTATTGGAAATTGGAATCCGTCAATCAAAATCCCGCTTGAAAGCTCCGTTTAACGGAGTGGTACAAACCCGGAATGTGGATTTGGGGCAATATGTCAATCCGGGTGCACAGTTGGCAACATTGTTGGGAAGTGACCAGGCAGAAGTGGTGATCGATCTGCCAATGGGGCGCTTGAACTGGCTCCCACAATCGAATGACCAGGTTAGTGCTGAGAATCAGTATCAAATCCTGGCTAAGATTTCTTTGACAGGAATAAATTCTACAGTTTCCCGGGTTGCAGTCATCAAACGGCGTTTACTGGAACTGACTAGCAGAGGAATGATGGTGCAGTTGGTTGCCGAAACTGAGGATCCTTTCCTGTTAAAAAGACTGCCAAATGTACAAAAAAATAAAAACTCCGGAGTTGTAGTGGTAAAAGAAAAAGGTGTTGCTGATACGGAAAATAAGCGCAAATTGGAAGTATCGACTATGCCATTATTTGTAGGTTCATTTGTGGATGTTAGTATTCCAGGTCGGCAACTTGAAAATGTAGTTCAAATTCCAGCACAAGCTTTACGTGACCGCGACACAGTTTGGATTGCTTCTGCAGGGGAGCTACAGGTCCGCACTGTACGAATTGCTCATCTTGATTTTGATAATGTTTATCTCTCCAATGGTGTTAAACCTGGAGAAAAAATTATAATCTCACCAATCAAAGGTGCCGCAAACGGTTTAAAAATTAGAGTGGTAGGTGAGGAAAAAATTCAACACAACAAAATATCAGGTAAAAAAAGAAGAAAGGGGAAACGTCCTGAAGGGATGAAAAAACCCCGAAATAAAAAATCTGAACAAGGGAATTTTTCTGAGCAGAAGGAGGAGTCATGATTCGTTGGATGGCAGAACACAAAGTTGCTGCAAATTTGTTAATGCTCATTATCCTGGCTGCAGGTGCAATGGGTGTGTTTAATACCAAGCAGGAAGTTTTTCCTGAATTTGAACTGGATTTTATCATTGTGGCTGTACCATATTCAGGAGCAACTCCAGATGAAATTGAAGAATCGATTTTGTTGCCGATTGAAGATGCGGTTTCCGGAATTTCTGGAGTAAAAAATATTACCGGAACTGCTAAAGAGGGTCTGGGAAGTTTCCGGATTGAACTGCAAAAAGGAGCAGACAAACAGAGTGTTTTTGACGATGTCGAATCGGCAGTGACCCGCTTAACTACTCTTCCTGAAGACGCTGATGACCCACAGGTGCAGTTGCCGAGAATGCGCAGAGAAGTGATGAATATTGCTGTTTACGGTGATGCTCCTGCACGTTCCCTGATAGAGTTGGCGCAGATGATTCGTGATACTTTATTGACTCATCCGGACATTACTCAAGTTGACGTGGAACAACCCAGGGGTTTTGAAATGACACTGGAAATTTCTAACACAGCCTTGCAGCAGTATTCACTGACTTTGAATCAAGTTTCTGCAATTATACGACAGGCTACTCTCGATTTGCCGGGAGGAAAGATACAAACTGTGGGTGGAGACTTGCTAATCCGTACAAAGGAGCGGCGCTATACTGCAGCTGAATATGCAGCAATTCCACTCTTGACAACAGAGCAGGGTATTTTGCGTCTGGGTGATATTGCCCGTATTGCAGATGGGTTTGAAGAGTCTGATGTTCGCTCCAGATATAATGGTAAACCTGCTGAGCGCATTTTGGTTTATCGAGTGGGAGAACAAACTCCTACCGAAATTTCAAAGGCAGTTCATGCAAAAATTAAGGAACTGGAAGGTCAGCTGCCTACAAGTGTACAAATGCAGGTAGTAAATGATTCGTCATTGATTTTGGAGGATCGGATATCATTGCTGATGAATAATTTGTTGTTGGGACTCGGATTGGTGTTTTTGACATTAGCACTATTTTTGAGAGTTGATTTGTCGTTTTGGATTATGATGGGCATACCCCTCAGTTTCGCCGGTGCCATGATTGCCATGCCGGTGATGGACTCCAGTATCAACATGATCTCACTATTTGCCTTTATTTTGGTTTTAGGGATTGTGGTGGATGATGCAATTGTGGTTGGAGAAAATATATATGCACATCAGGAAATGAAAAAATCGCCATTGGATGCTGCTGTGGACGGCGCAACTGAAATAGGCCCACCGGTTCTAATCACAATTCTCACGACGATCGCAGCTTTTGTGCCGATTTATTTTATACCAGGTTTGACAGGAAATATTTTTAGAAGTATTCCAAATGTACTAATTGTCGTTTTGATTTTTTCTCTCATAGAAGCGATGTTTATTCTTCCAGGACACCTTTCTCATGTGAATCGCTTAATGTCCTGGATTCTTGCTCCATTGGGTAAACTACTGGAAGTTCCGCGTCATTTTTTTAGTGCAGGACTGTTTTGGTTTTCAAATAAACCGTACCGTAAAATTCTGGAAAGAGGAATAGATTACCGTTATACGGCTTTTGCAGTGGGAATCTTTTTTATTTTACTTTGTGCTGGTCTGGTGGCCGGCGGACATATGCGTTTTACATTTTTTCCAAAAATTGACCGTGATAATATTGCTGTCACAGCACGTATGCCGTTTGGAACGCCAGCTTCGGTCAGCAGGGAAATTGAAAAAAAAATGCTGCTTTCGGCAGAAAAGTTACTCCGTGAATATGAATCAGAAGTAGGACATTCTGTACATGACGGAATCTACAGCAACGTAGGACGAGGCGGAGGACACAAGACTTCTGTGAGAGTTTTTTTAAAACCTTTGAAAGAACGAAATTTTGCTGCAGTTGAGTTTTCCCGGAGATGGAGAAAAGACATGGGAGAAATTCCGGGGATTGAAGCACTAAATATTCGCGCCCGTCACAGCATGGGTTCTAACTATGATATTGATTTGCAACTCAGTCATCCCGACACGACAAAATTATTGGTCATCGTTGAGCAATTCAAGGAGAAACTGAACGAATATCCGGGTGTAAGTAATATTGAAGATAGTACCGAAGATGGGAAACGGGAAGTACAACTGCGCCTCAGCCCTGCAGGCCGAACCCTCGGCTTGAGTACACAGGAACTGACACAACAAGTCAGGGCTGCTTTTCAGGGGCTAGAAGTATTTAAATTGCTGCGTGACAGCGACGAAGTCAGTGTTAAACTGCGTTTACCTTTTGAGGAACGCAGATATTTGCGTGATTTAGAAGATTTGGTGATTTTGTCCCCCGGTGGTGAACGCCTGCCTTTGAGAGAAGTTGCTGAGCTAAAATATGGACAATCTTACAGTTCAATCCGCAGAATAGATGGTCGGCGGATTGTCAGTGTTCGTGCTTTAGTGGATTCTGGTGTAGGAAATACCGGCGAAATTCAACGTGCGATTCAGCAGGAACTACTTCAGCAAATCAAAAGTCAGAATCCACAACTGCAATACTCTTTTGAGGGAGCGAACCGAGCACAATCCAATACAATGGCTGGAGTTCAGCAAGGTGGAGCTGTGGCACTGCTCTTGATTTACTGCCTGCTGGCCTTGCAATTCCGCAGTTATTTCCAGCCTGTTATAATTATGGCAGCAATTCCGTTTGGAATGGTGGGGGCACTGCTGGGACACTTGGTGATGGGTTACAGCCTGAGTGTTGTTAGTGTTTTGGGAATTGTGGCATTGACTGGAATTGTGGTCAACGATTCATTGATTTTGGTGGACTTTATCAACCGTTCCCGTGACGGTGGTACTCCAATTAAACAAGCAGTTTTGGAAGCAGGAGTACGCCGTTTCCGACCAATATTACTAACGACGTTAACCACTTTTTTTGGTTTAATGCCCATGCTCTTTGAGCAGTCACTGCAGGCGCGCTTTCTGATTCCAATGGCGATCAGTCTTGCTTTTGGTGTGCTGTTTTCAACTTTCGTGATTCTTGTTTTGATTCCTGTACTTTATATGATACTGGAAGATTTTAAAGGGCTTGTCAGTAGGAAACCAGAAGAACAAACTCTGAATGAAATTACTTAAAGTTAATCTTGGTATAACTTATTCAATCTTGTAGTTATATCATTAGCAGATATCAGTTTTCAATTATGTGTGCTAAAGCCTTGTTCAATTCCGGATGCAAAAATTTGTAGCCACTTTCAAGCAGGTTCTTGGGATAAGCACGAGTACTGCTGAACAGCAGTTCCTCTGCCATTTCGCCAAAAGCAAGTCTGGCTGCAAATGCGGGCAAGGGGAAAAGAGTAGGCCGCTGTAAAACGCATCCCAGAGTTTTTGTGAATTCGTGGTTGCTGATAGGGTTCGGTGATACTAAATTTACAGAACGATGGATTGAATCATTGGAAATTATAAACTCGATCATTGCTACCGCATCATCGATGCTCACCCAACTCATGAACTGCTTCCCGCTGCCGATAATACCTCCAAGTCCCATTTTAAAGGGCAGGAGCATCTTTTTCAGAGCACCACCTTTTGAACTGAGAACTACTCCAAAACGGACATTTGCCACCCGTATACCTGCTTCTGCCGCAACTTTTGATGCTTTTTCCCAGTTTACACAAACTTTGGCCAGAAACCCGCTGCCGGACACGCAGGATTCGTCAAGAATTTCTGAACCGCGCTCACCGTAGAAACCGACTGCTGATGCCGAAATAAAAACCTGTGGTTTGTTTTCAATGCCTGCAAAATATTCAGCTAAAAGTTTTGTGCCGTGGACACGGCTGTTCAGGATGCGGTTTTTCTTTTTTTCACTCCAACGGCCACCTGCAATGTTCTCACCTGCTAAATGAACGACAGCGTATTTCTCCAAACTTTGCACCAAATCCAACACCTCGAATTCCGGGTCCCAAAGCGGTGAGTCCGGATCGAAATTCCGACGCTGCAAACGAATCACAGTATAACCAGCGGCTGTCAGAGATATTGTCAGAGCGGAGCCGATTAATCCGGATGATCCTGTGATAAGTACTCTCATAAGTACCTGAAAGATCTCAAATGGGCTAAGTGAATTTTGGCAAACCCCAATATTCAGGATCAAAATTATTCAGAGAAGATAATATTTGTGTGGCATCACTGTAAAGGGAGTGGTCCATATTTGGGTCGGGTACGACAACAACAGACATTCCAGCCGCAAGTGCGGCTTCTTTTCCCGAAGGAGCATCTTCAAAAACAAGACACTCTGCCGGGTCAACTCCCAGTCGTTTTGCCGCCAGCAGAAAGATATCAGGAGCAGGTTTCCCTTCTTTTAATTCAGGATCATCACCCCTGACGATCTCTTTAAATTGTGAAAACCATTTTTCATGTTTTTCATGTTTTGCCTCAAACATCGGCGAAGAAGAACTGGTGGCCAGAGCCTGAGTAATTCCATGCTGGTAAAAATGAGTAGTCAGCTCTTTTGCTCCGGGTAAGGCTGCCGTGTCTTTAAATTTTTCCAGTAAGACATCTTTTCTTGAATCGAGGTAATCTTGCGGACTAATTGGTAAATCAAGACTTTCAACGATGATTTGTGCTGCCTGAATGGCTCTCAGTCCAATAATTTTTTTCTTAACAGACCAATCAAAGACCTTTCCGTATTCACCAACAATTTGTTGAGTTACTTCAGTATAAATACCCTCTGTATCAAGGAGAAGGCCGTCCATATCATAGATCAGGCAAGTGATGGTCCGAGTCATGTTTTTTTAATATGTAATGTGTTGATGGATCGAGCAGGAGTTTTATTCAATAAATGCCTGTTTCTGTAACTGCATTAAAAGAGTTTGGGCAGGTATTTTCGTAGATCAACTTTAAATTTTTTCCCATTGCTCAACTTGTAACTGATTGTATATTCGTCTTCCCAAACTAATTTTAAACGATAGTTGACGTCCTTGATTGGCAGGTTGAAAATGGAGGTAAAACCTTCAACTCCACGTTTGATGACATGAAGTCTGAATGTATAAACACGTTGTGTAATGGTTTGACCACTTTCAGTGGTATGTGTTACGTCTTTTGAATTTGAGACGTGATAAAATACTGCGTGTTTTGCAGATGTGGCAATACCGGTTCCTGTTCGGAGAAAAGAAAGAATGGGTTTTATGTCTCCGTTAAATATCCGGAACACTCTCAAAATACCCATAGTTCTGTTTGAATATTGATAAAACTCAGGATCGACCTGCCAAAAACGCACATCACCGTCTGTTTTAATTTTTACAATATCCAGACCAAGAACTCCGTTTTGTCCACGGTAAAGATAGACGTGACTTTTCGTATTTTCAACACTGACTATTTTCAGAATTACACGCTGCGGATGTGAATCTAATAGTTTCTTGGCTAAGTATATTCCGTTTCCCATCCTGTTTTCAGGAAAGATTTGGTATGGCCCAAGTTCAATTACTCCCCTGTGTTCAGCATCCCTGGACATGCTTTCAACGGCCAGAGCGCCAACAGGCGATAAGATCAATAATGCCGCTAAACAAAGCAACAAGATATTCAATTTAATGTCTAATCTTTGAGCTGGTGTCTGTCTCAACTCACTCTCCTTTTTGGGTGAACAAACGCAATTCTTTAATATTGATTGCACTGTGATTATAGCAAACTATTTTACTGAAGCCAGTGAAATATTAATTGTGTAACTTGAGTCCTGTTCAGCTTAATATTAAAATGAACCACAGCAAGTGTTGCAATTACAAAAAATTATCGTCTTGGAAAATCAAGAACCGTCTTATTTAAGCAGCTAAGAGCATGTCCAGTACTAAATCAGCAACTTCGTCATTTCGGCCGTTTGTCATGGGTACGAGCGGTCACATAGATCATGGTAAAACAACATTAATCAAAGCACTTACCGGAGTTGATACAGACCGTTGGGCAGAAGAGAAAAAAAGAGGAATCACAATCGATCTTGGATTTGCACATTTTGTGGACGCTAATGCAAACCAGATAGCTTTTGTGGATGTTCCCGGTCACGAAAAATTTATTCACAACATGCTGGCAGGTGTGGCAGGAATGGATGCAATTTTACTGGTTGTGGCTGCAGACGAAGGTGTGATGCCTCAAACACGTGAACATTTGAACATCTGTAATTTGCTGCATATTAAGACAGGTATTGTTGTACTTACCAGGATTGACATGGTAGAGGATCAGGAAATGGTAGATCTTTGTCGTGAAGAGGTTGCAGAATTGCTGGAAGGGACTTTCCTTGAGGTAGCGCAGATTGTACCTGTTTCTGCAGTTACTGGTGCAGGACTGGATGAACTGCGGAATGCGTTGTCTAAAATGCCGAAACAAATTCAAATTCCTGAAACAGATAAAGCGTTTAGATTGAATGTTGACCGTTCTTTCACTGTTAAAGGGTTTGGTACAGTAATTACCGGGACAGTGCTTTCAGGTTCAGTAAGCCAAGATGAAGAGATCCAGCAGTTGCCGCAACTCAGAAACCTCCGTATCCGGGGGCTGCAGGCACACGGACATCCGGTGAAAACAGTTCATGCGGGTCAAAGAGCGGCCTTGAATATAGCCGGCATTTCAAAAGAAGAAATTCAGCGCGGAGACCAGTTGGCACAAGCAGAATCCCTGCTCACCAGTTACATGCTGAATGCTTCTCTAACCCTCTTAGATGATGCTGCGGCTGTACTGAAAAACAGAACACGCATCAGACTTTATCTGGGCAGCCGGGAAGTATTTGGTAGGCTTGTGCTTTTGGAAGGTGATACTCTTTCTCCCGGAGAAACAACAATAGTTCAATTTCGATCAGAAAGTTTATTGAGTACCAGGCACGGAGATCGCTTTATCATACGCAGTTATTCACCAATGTTTACATTGGGAGGCGGCATGGTAATTGACCCTTCTCCCAGCAAATCCCGGAGAGTAATGCACGAACTTCCGGAACGATTGAGGCGTCTGCAGGATGGTGCTGAAAATGTACGTGCAGAAGAAGTGATTTATCTGCAGTCAGTGCGGGGTGTAATTGAATCCGAATTTTCTGTTCGCTCGGGGCTTTCAGTTAAACAGTCTGCAAAAATACTGCAGCTTCTCCAGAGTCAGAAAAAGGTGATCTGCGTTGAGCCCCTGAGCAAGCGTTTTATACATGTTGAACATGTTGCGCGTATCGGAAAATTCTTAAAAAAAGTTCTGGAGTTGCACCATAAAAAGTTTTTGGATCGTGAAGGAATGACGCGTTCCGAGTTGAGTGGAAAACTCTCCTTGATTTTCAATGAGAAAGAGGTGGAGAATTTGCTGAAGTATTTGGTTAAAGTTGGTGCTTTTTTGCAGCATGGAATATATTATTCGCTTGCAGAACATCAACCACAGGTTTCTAAATCACAGGAAGACAGCCTGGCTCGTTGCCTGGCCCTCATTCAGCAAACAGGTTTCCAGCCTGTGAGACAGACACATTTGCTTGAAGAACTGGAATTGAATGAGAAGGATGGAATTAAACTGCTGAAATCAGCAGTCCATTCCAAAAGGCTTGTGCGTGTTGCAGCAGATTTGCATTATGCTCCAGAGCAAATTGAAGCGATTTTGGAAAAACTGCGTAGTTATTTTAAAGATAATTCTAATATTACAGTGATTCAATTCAAAGAATTATTAAACATTTCTCGCAAACACGCCATTGATTTGCTAGAGTATTTTGATAGCCAGCGACTCACCATTCGGGAAGATAATCAACGCTTTCCGGCAAAGATACTAGTAGAAAATGATTGAAGGTAAAATTGGATAAGATAGTGCCTCTACTGAAGAAAATTATTAAGAACATTTTATACAGTCTGTTGCTGATTGCCGGAAGTATTCTCTCATTTTCCGGAATTGCCGCTGCCCAAAGCCTCTTGAGTAACAGCGAAGGCCTGAAACAAAATACAGTCATCTCCATAAAAAAAGAATCCACTAAGATTAGCACTCCGTTGAGACCTTCGGATCTGTCTTCAACTCCACTTATTTTACCGGAAGAGGATTTTTTTATTTTTGAGGAAATCACTTCAAATAATGCCGGTGTCTCAAGCAATCCTGTCAAGCCGGAACTGCCTACAGTTCAGGATACTGCAGTTGAAATTATTGCGAATGCTGAAGCTGAAGCTGAAGCTGAAAAGGATACAGCAACAGAGACAAATGTTGCTGAATCTTTTATAAGCAGACTTTTTCCGTGGTTTTCAAGTAAAGAAGCTACTCCTCCTGTTAACTCCACAACTGAAACTGAGCAGGTAATTATTGAAAGCAAAAAAGAGTGGGCTGATGTAGAGTTTTTAGGAGTAAATACTCTGGTTGCAGACCTTGAAGAGTTACTGATTTCTGATCCGCAGGCAGCAAGAGAAATTTATGAAGAAATAGCAGGTCAACTGCAGGTTGATGAGCGTACACGGTTGAAAATTCAACTGCTTTATGCTCTTAAAGACTGGGCTGCAGCAGAACTGCTGGCAGAAGCTTTTTTAAGAGAACGACCACAAAGCCCGGCCGCTTCTTTAGTGTTTTATTTTTTAAACAAATCTTTATTGCAACAACACAAGCCGCTGAGTCATGATTTGATCTTGAGAGAACGTGCAGCGAAAGATCTGAAGCCAAAGTTCCGCAGTGAGTTTTTGCAAATCCTTAGTGAGGATGCACTGCTTAAAGGAGATCTAAGGGCGGCAATTCAATTTCGTCTTGCTGTTCTGAGTAATTCGGAAACTGCAAAATTAGCCGACTTGGCAAAACTTACCAGCCTGCTGAGAGAAGTACAGTCACCAGAAGAATTGAGAGGCTTTGCCGCATTTTATCCTGGTTTAAGCTGGCTGCAGGAGCAAATACCTGCAATAGAATTAGAGTTGTTGGCAAAAATGCAGCGCTACCGGGAAGCCCTTGTACTTTTAGAACAAAGACTTGGAGTTGCACGTGATCTTGGAAATGAGGAGTTGCAAACACAATTGCAGCAAATGCAAAGTCGTTTCACTACTGCTTTGAATGTGAGTCCAAGACGAATTGGAGTAATTCTGCCGTTGAGCAGTTCCAGCGCAAAAGTTGCTGCACTGGCACAGCAAACCCTGAACGGCTTGTGGCTGGCACTACAGGCTAACAAAAAACCTGTTGTTGCAGAAAACATAGTTGATGTTGCTTCTGCAAAGATGGAGTTGACTGAAGGTTCGGGTGTAACTGTGGATGCGATGTCGGAACCAGTACCGACTAAGGCAACTGAAAGTTGGGAGCTCGTTGTGAGGGACTCCCATTTGAGTCCGGAAAAAACTAAGATTGCTATTCGTGAATTAGTGGAAATTGAAAGGGTAATTGCTATCATAGGGCCGCTGGCCAGGAAAACTTCAGAGGTTGCTGCGGTCGAAGCAGAGCGTCTGCGGGTTCCCTTAATTTCGCTGTCTCTAACAGACAGTATTCCAGAAATTGGTGAATACATTTTTCGCAATAATCAGAGTTGGAAACAGGAAATTCAGGAACTGCTGGATTATGCCACAAGTGAATTACAAGCTTGCCGCTTCCTGATCCTTTATGCAAAAACTCGTGAAGGTCGGCAAAAGATGAGACTGTTCTGGAATGCAGTAAAGCGTAAAGGCTGCGAGGTTGTTGCTGTTGAAGGTTTTAAGGATGAAGGTCAGAAAAGCCTGGTCCAGGAGTTTGATACTTTCTCTGGAAAATCCAGACGCATGTCTGCAAAGGATGAAGAGATATTGAAAGAACTGAAAGAAAAAGAAGTGTCAATTAATAACTTTGATGCAGTCTTTGTCGCAGTTGGTTCAGGGGGTGTTAAAAACTTGAGAATGATCTTTCCATACAGTGCTGTTTACAAAATGAGAAAAACAACTTTCCTGGGAGACAGTGGCTGGAATGATCCTGCACTTCCATTTGCGCCTGGTTTAAGAGGTGTACGGAAACCGATATTTGTGGACAGCTTTTCCCAGCAAATAGAAACTCCGGCACTGAAGAGACTTTTGGGATTGCATGAACGTGTTTTATATCAACATCAAAATTATGTTGGCCCTTCTCCGTATACGGCTATTGCTTTTGACACATTGATGCTCTTGATGGAACTGCTGAAAGACGAGGGGAACCAAAATCATCGGAATCTCAGAACAGCGCTCTTAAATATGCAGATGTATTCGGGTGCTATGGGAAACTTCCGATTTGATGAAAAAGGGGAAATTCAACGGGAAATGATATTGCTGACTTTACGAAGAGGAAAAATTCAGTCTTTATATTAAACGGCTTTCAACTAGTTTGCTTAAAGAGAGAAAATTTTTGAATTTTGTTTTGTCTACTTGACAAAAAGAGATTCAAGATCTTTAAAAGGTACCTGTTCAGGTCGAACTTTCTGTAAGGGTTCATTTGCTGTTACAGACGTGCCATTTTCTTCCTGTGACTGTGATTCCAACAGGGAAGCATTGGAACTGCCGGATATCATATCTTCTGGATTTCCGGGTCGTTTTTCAGGTCTGATTTCTGCGTGAAAGTTGCGCTTAGGCTGAACTTTCATTTGGAGTTTCTGATCTTCCAAAGGTTCTTCCACTAAATCTGCAACTTGTCTTAGTCTGTAACTGTATTGGCGACTAACTTCCAAAAGCCTGCCGCCGGGGATACATTCGGGACTGTCTTGGAAAGAACCAAAATCATCTACAATGACTGCATGCTTTAGTGCTTCAGGACTCAAGTAAACTAAAACAGTTGGTGTTTCAGAATCTGCTAGTTCCTCTTCCTGAGGTTCGAACTTGAACCATTTCATCATTTACCTCTTTTTTAATCAAAAAATCGCCACAAACGGGTAAGTTTTGCTCTAACGGATTTAACTGCGAAAAACATGCCAAAAATCGTGTGTATTTTAAAAATCACAGTAATGCTGAAAAAAAGATTTTAAGAAAATTATCTGAATATAAATTTAATATTATCAACAAATACAGTAATATAGCAAGTAAGCCATGTTTCTGTTTAGTGTGTAAATGCTGACATTACAATGTGTTTAGTCAGTTATTTTTACATAAAGCTATCTACTGACTAGATTTAATTATATTTGTATATTATGATATGTGTCTAAAAAGGAGAAAATTTATGGAAACATCAGCTAGTAAGGATGAAATATTAAAATGTGAACTGGTACAGCTGTTCGGAGAGCAGGCAGAAAACATTGAGACTGCAGCTCAGTGTTTGAAGGTTCTGTCTCATCCTGCCCGGTTGCGTATTATGTGTGCCTTGCGTGAAGGCGAACAAACGGTTCAGAATTTAGAATATTACACAGGAATTAGACAAACAACACTTTCTCAGCACTTGTCCTTGCTTAAAAGTCGAGGTGTCCTGGTCTCACGGCGGGAAGCCACATATTCATTTTACCGCATTGCCAATGATCAGATAACTCAATTGTTTGATTTAATAAAAGAAGTGTTTTGTACCTGACGTTATTAAGAATCAATGAATCAATCCATGCAGTCCAAGTTAGTTTTTCGGCAATTTTTTGATAAGGATACCGGAACATTTACATATTACCTGTTTGACTCTAAAACTATGGAAGGCCTGATTATTGATCCGGTTAAGGAGCAATTTGAGCGCAGTCTGCAGTTTATTGAAGAACTTGGAATTGAGCTGAAATACGTGATAGATACTCATGTTCATGCGGATCATGTTACATCTTCCTGTATGTTGCGTGAAGCAACTGGTGCAAAAAGTGTTTTTGGGGAACCTGCCGGAGTTCAATGTGCAGACATTCTGCTCAAAGACGGAGAAGAGTTAGAGTTTGGACGCTTCAAACTTGAAGCAATTGCGACACCCGGACATACCGATGCTTGCACCAGTTTTTATACGGAAGGCAGATTATTTACAGGAGACTCTTTACTGATACGCGGTTGCGGACGTACTGATTTTCAGCAGGGCAGCCCGGAAACGCTCTTCAACAGCATCACCCAAAAACTATATGTTTTTCCGGATGAAACACTTGTTTATCCAGGGCATGACTATCAGGGGCGCACGGTCACCAGTATCTGTGAAGAAAAAGCACACAACCTGAGGATAGGAAGTGGACAAACACTGGAAGGGTTCGTTCAAATCATGAATAATCTTGCGCTACCGAAACCCAGGCGCATTGACGAAGCGGTTCCTTTAAATATGGCCTGTGGCTATTCCCCGGAATTAGGCCATATCAACGAAGATAATTTTTCCATGCACGAGCTGTATCAGATTCTGGACCGACTGCATAAAACAGAAAAAATTGTGGACGTTCGCACACCACATGAGTTTTTGCAGGGACATGTCCCGGAAAGTCTCAATATACCAATGGGTACTGAACAGGGATTTCTCAGTGATCTTCAAAGTTATGAGCGTGTTTTTCTTTACTGTCACACAGGCCGAAGGGCACAAACTGTTCATACCATGCTCAGTATGCAGGGCTTCGATAATCTGGTCTGTATTAACAGTTCCGGAATGGCAGACTGGATGTTGGCAGGTTTTCCGGTAGAACGATAAGACAAATTAAACTCAATGCAGAGAAGGCATCACTATTTTCTCATTGAAAACAAGGAATAGAAAAACATGGACAAAACAACCACACCTTTAAAGCCAAAGCATGAGAAAAAACAGTATAGATCTGTATGGCTCATGTTGCTGTTTGGAGCGATATCTCTCTCAGCATATTTATTGTTATTCATGAATGAAGAGTTGGTTACGGATATTTATACCAAAGGCAACTGGTATGCAATATATCCGATTGTAACCGCATTATTTTTTTCATTTATCCACGGAGCATTTGCCAGCCATTTGATAAGCAGTTTAGGGCTGGAGGAAAAGAAGTAGCAAACTCTAAAAATAGATCTGGCCATGCTCTCACAATTCAATCATATTTCCTCTTATCGATTCAAATGAAACGTTTCATAATTGTCCTGTTGCTGCTTCTTTTTGCATTAGTCATCACCAGTACAGTCCATGCTGGAGGTCCTCCCCCTAAAGATTTGTTGACAGGGAGATTCATCCAAATAGATTCCACAAACCATAAAGTTACTTTTTCCAGAGATGGTAACAGTGATTTAAAAGTCCTCAGTTATGGAAAATTCATCACCGAAGATGACATTCCTCTGAATAAAAAAGTCATGGTCACACTGGACAAAGAAGGCGAAGGAAAAGTGATCAAGGATATTTCCATCATGTTCATGGACATGACCCTGCAGAAAATAATTGCTTTGATGGTCGTCGGACTCGTTGGAGGTTTATTGAGCGGATTCATTGGCTCCGGCGGAGCATTTGTACTAACACCAGCTATGATGTCATTGGGCGCACCTGCAGCAGTTGCTGTAGCCAGTAATATGTGCCATAAATTCCCCAAAGCATTGGTTGGAGCTTACAAGAGATATAGATATGGGCAAGTGGACCTGAAGTTGGCAATGGTAATGGCTTCAACTGCAGTCATTGGTGTACAGATTGGAGTCCAGATACAAAAATATATTTTGCATAACTGGGGAAATGCTGGTTCCAACCTCTATGTGAGCGTCATTTTTGTGATTGTTTTAATTATAGTAGGTGGTTTTGTGAGCTATGATGCCTACCAGCTTTCTAAGCATCGACACCTCGATCAAGGTCATAAAGTTTCTAAATTGGCTCAAACTCTAATGAAATTTGAAATTCCGCCAATGATAGAGTTCAAAGTTGCCAAAGTCCGTATTTCAGCCTGGGTCACCATACCAATAGGTTTGGCTACTGGAGTGCTGGCTGCAACTATCGCGGTCGGAGGTTTTATTGGTGTTCCAGGAATGATTTATGTTGTTGGCGCTTCTGCGGTCGTGGCTTCGGCTACAGAGTTGGTAATCGCCTTTGTGATGGGTGCCTGGGGTTCCATTCAGTGGGGTTTGTCAGGGCTGATAGATATTAGGCTGACTTTATTAATTTTATCCACTTCACTGATAGGAGTGCAGCTCGGTGCACTGGGAACGACATATGTTAAAGACTACATGATCAAAGTTGTCATGGCTGCAACGATGTTGATAATTGCAATCAGCCGTGGTGCAAAAATTCCCGGCTATCTCTCTGATATCGGCTGGCAGGATGCTTTGGATGAGAATCTGGCTTCAGTACTCAACAACATCAGCTTCTGGTCCTTAGTCGCTGCTCTAGGCACGGCTGGTCTGATCATCACTGTTGCAATGTTCAAAGGGATCCTTGAGCATCGAAGGTCAGTTTAAGTCAGTCAATGGCTTCTGCCAAACGGTTTTTGTAAGCAGTCAGCCAGGCACCACTGTACTGCGAAAGTTTTTTTATGCGTAGTTCCAGTGTGCTTGTTTCAGCTAGCGGGAGCATAACCTGATGCAAGGTGTAGCGTAGAACAACTTGTGGATTGCTGATGCAGTAGAGTAAGAAAGAAAAGTCTTCTGCATCGCGTTTTTTTTCATAAACCAGCCACAACAGTTTGATAATGTGGAAATGATTAATTCCTCTGGTACATTGTTTGTCAATAAAATCAAAGATTGATTTGAGGTAATTATCTGCTCTGAAACCTTGTGGCATAACCGCTGAAGCTGTGGATTCCTGATAAAAAAGCATAGTCAATACTGAAGAACTAAAATAATTCCAGGCTTTGCTAAAATCATCTAAAGGCAATAATTGCCGTTGCCGAGCAGATCCTGAATTGTTGTGCAGATCAGTTTGTTCGTTTGTATCAAGTAAAATACCAAGAGAACTCTGAATACCTCTGATTGCCGGTGCGCGATATTTCAGAATAGACACCAATTTTTTCAGGCGCTGCCCCTCTTCACTTTGTTCAAAAGCAACCGCTTCAGAGTCCTGCAGTACCTGTGACCACTCGCTCAAACTGTAAAGTGCAGAATACAGTTTTGTATAAAGTGATTCTGCATAATTATTTTCTATGCTTTTTATTGTTTTAGACCAGTCTTTCAGCAGAATTCCGGAAGGAAGCATTTTGATCATCTTCAACGGAAAGTTTTTCCGGAGCTGTTCTAAGTCAGAATTTTGTGGAACCTCCGGCACATAAAACAGAATTACTTTATTCTCTTTTCTCATTTGTTTCATACGAGAGCGAATTTCCCGCCCAATTCCGTCTAACTCAAGCTCAGTTGGAGCTGTGCTGAATTGTTGATAGAGTTCTGCAACAAATCCACTGAGAGCAGAAATTTCTTCCAGTTTGTGTAAAACGGTGCGGATGTAATGCGTGAAATGTTCCTGCTCAAACTTCTCATAAGCCCGCCTCTCATGTGGTAAAATGAAATGCAGTTGGGTGTTAAGTTTCTTGATCCTCTCAATTACTGTTTGATTAAACCGGGCAGGATCTGTCCGGTAGGATTCCATGAATTCTGAAAACACTGAACCCAGTGTATGCTGTTCTTCTGTTGATAATGAGTTGTTCTGCCACTTTTCACGCCACTCTTTGAGTAGTTGCTGCTGAATCTCTGCACCTTGTTTTTCCATCGAAAGGCGGTAAGACTGAGCTACACTTTCGCAATGTGACTTTAAACTATCAGCAGAATAATTCAGTTCTTCAACGAGATCCAGGATTTCAGGAATTGCCGCACTAATCTGTTTTCTGCCATACAGACTTTGTTGATAAAATTCGAGAGGCAAAATTTGCTCTTTGAAAAAAATATTTCCGAACAACTTTGAATATATGTTGCGTGTAATGTTAACGACAACTTTTGCGGAATCCAGTTTATTGGGTAGAATTATTGTAACCCGGTATGTTTTTGAAGCAGCCGCATTTTCGATACGTGAAGCAGGAAGTATAACATTGCTGGGCAGAGCAGTACCGACTTCAGTTTCATATGTATGCTGGTCGAGAAAACGCAGTATATGCCCTGCATTTTGAATTCTTAAACCGAATTTTCCTGGAAAATCAATGCAGGCCGGAATTGAATCCTGCAGAAAAGCTTTGCTCTCTGCAGGTATAGATTTTGAAAATTCTAAACGGAAAAAACTGGAGGATGGCGGTTGTACTTTATCCTCGTCGTGTTTTTGGAGGTGGCTTTCACCAATTGTGCGGAGTTGAGGATCGAAACGCTCCTCAAAAGCTTTGTCGTTACTGTCAAAGGACTTCATGAAAATGTGCCCTTGAGGGTTTTATACTTTGTGCATTGATCAATGCTTCCTGACTGAAGCAATGTCTTCGTTCCATTCCCTGAGTTGATGGGGACCTTCCAAAGTGGTTTTGAGTTCAATTAAATCGTTGAATTTTTTTTCTTCCAAATCGACATTTGGATATCTTCTTCTTAAATAACCCCAGAGGTTTAGAAAATTCTCCTCTATTTGCCACTCTTCATCCTTAGGCTTCTGCTCGGATTTTTGTTGTTCAATAAAGGGGTAGAAAACCTTGCTCATGCTACTTTCTCAAAAACTCAGTTTATTATCTTTCCAAACTTGCCGGTTTAGAAAACCAATTTCGGAAACTCAAAATATGTTATCATTGTAGCCGAAAGTTTAACGGCTTATACTCTATGTAGCAATAATGTTGCCTGAAAATAAAATCTGCAGAGAAAAAGTAGAAATGTTTTTTTGAAATATTGTTAACATGTTGTTTATACATGTCAAATTAATATTTGCTGCGAAAATATATTTTCAAGAAATATTAATATTAATTGAAATTTGTGGTTATCTTAATTCAGAACAACTGGTGGATTCGGATCGTGAGCTATTGAATGGGGTCAAGCCTCGACTTTGGCTTCTTCGAGCGCAAGAAAGCTAGCTTCTTCCTTTATTGGTAAATGAAGGATGGCTGCCAGAAGTCCCAGGGCAATAGCAGCCCACCACATCACAGTGTAGTCTTGATAGATGTCATAGATTCGTCCTCCCAACCAGGCCCCAATAAATGCACCGGTCTGGTGGCTAAAAAATACCAGGCCTGCCAGTGTAGAAAGATATGTTAGTCCCTGTGTTTGTGCCACAAGCCCAGTCTTTCTGGCAACTTTAATTTCTTGGTATTTATCCATGCGTTTTTTTACAGCTAACGACTAAGTTCACCTGCCGATTTGGAGCAGAGCGTAGCGGCGCGGAAAAGCAGTCAGGTGCAACGGATTGTTAGGTGATGAATGCTTTCCTATGAACGCAAATCTCTATATAAAATATTGATCACGGCATCAATGATTTGCTTAAAGGTCTTCGTATTCAATGTTCCAACTTGTTTTAGAACAAGGTTATTGTTAGCTGTAAATAGTTTGTCTGGACGAACGTAACTTTCCAAAGGTAATGAACCCGTAGCAAAATTCATCTCAGTCAATGGGATAGATTGATGGTCTCCATAAGGATTACTTGTAATTTGGCATAAAACCCAATCGTCCCGACCCACATCCGCCAAAACAACTGCTGGTCTCAATTTTGACTTTGATAAATCCGAAAAAGGAAAAGGGATTAAGACGACTATTCCGGTTGTAAGCTTGACCATGCGGTATCCTCTTCAGGACGGTTCCAATCTTTAGCAAGTGCAGCTTCACTGAGCAAAGCGGTTTCAGGCATATCTTGCCCATCAGGGAAAATCGTGACAAATGCTCGCTGAGGTTTGTCCAATTTAACAGATTCCAGTAAATGGACATTACCTCTCTCATCAATGGTCGCTTCAATAGTTTGTAACATTCTTTCTCTCCACATTTTAAGTCACAGAGTTGTTATTATACATTATGCTTCATTCTAATCTTGCATACAAGACTGTTCTTACTTTAATTATTGAGACGTTCCTTTGCTACCTCAGCTAACGACCGAAATAAGCCGTTTTCCGAGGCACGAGGAAAATCGGTCTTTATTGATTTGTTATATTTTTTGTCGATCAACCCAATAATCAGGCTGACGGTGAAGGTGAGCAACTGCAATTACAAAAATATGATCGCCCTCGATAGAATACAACAATTTATATGGAAATTTGTGAAGTAAACATTTTCTGATTTCATCACGTTCAATTGACCACGCAGCAGGATATTCTATAATTCTTAATGCTGCTTTCTTAACCTCACCTTTGAATCTTAGACCAAGCCCACGGAACTCTAATTCATAAAATGCCACAGCATCATCCATTTCCTGTTTAGCAAGCTCTGAAAAAATGATTCGCATTACCGATCTTTGAAAACTTCTTCCATAGCAATCCCTTGCAACCGTCCTTCACGGTATGCCGTAAGCCTTTTCGATGCTTCTTCTGCCCAGATATCATCAAGTTTTCGGTCAGGCTGATCAAGGCTCTTCAACAATCCCTCGATAACCAAAAACCGCTCTTCCGGTTTAAGACTTATCGCACTTTGAAGTATTTCTTTACTATTCATGTTCGGTGACCTTTTATAATTAAATTTCAGTTATCCAAAGTTTCAACTCAGGTGGTTTCGGGAATACCTGGGGAATTGAGTGAAAACTAAAAGGAAAAGTTCTGTTTTTTGCTTCTTCCAAGGATAAATCAAGTAAATCGTTTTTTGAACAATGGTCGATTATAAGCTTTAAATATCTTCTTAGCAATAATAGAGGCGGGAATGTCCCTCTTTTATTGTACCATTCCATTAAATCTGTCCTATTTTTTGAACTGTTGCATTTTCTACATGCCCAAACGAAATTATCACCACTTTCTTCTCCACCTTTAAATTTTGGAATCAGATGATCAACTGAGAGATTGTCACTGCTTCCACAGTAAGAACAAATTTGTGGTAGTTTCATCTTCATTCTTTCATCATCAATAATTGATCCAACATTCATAGTTTCTTGCATTAAACCCTTGAACAATCTTGCTCTGATTATATAGCTGATCTGAATGTATTTTTCTGCTTTTTTATCAACCGCTGAATGAGCCATCGCTAAATTTGAAAACGACCAATACAAATACTCTTTCAACAGAGTAAATTCTTTTTTTGCCATTTGTATTTTTTATTTCAGGTGAAAATATAACACCAGAGTTCACCTGCATTTTGGAGCGGAGCGGAGAAATGTCAGGTGCAACGATTTGTTATACATTTCATTATCAGTCCTTTGTCAATACACTTCCAATATCACTTGGTTCAAAAGAAACGCCCCATTTCCATTTACCAAATCCACCTTGTTCATTTACTGCATTTATCCATTCATTCAAATATTCACGTTTAGTCTTATTCTGTTGGCTGTCAATTCCCTTTGTCTCTAAAACCATAAAATCGCCACTTGATAATTTTATTATAAAATCAGGATAGTATTTTCTAATTACACCTTTATAATTGTAAAGTATGGTAAATCCAAGATGGTCGTTTTTTACAAATGATTTTACCAGGTCAGACTTTTCCAGAAAATAAGCTTCCGATGCCTCCCAACCACTATCATACACGCAATGACTTATGTGTGATTTTTCTATCCACTCACATGGTTTACTTGTAAACCATGTTCTTACATTTGATGTAGAACGAATGGGATTTTCTTTATCAAAAACCGGTGATAGTTTTAATGTGTTTTCTGTTCGAATTTCTGACCAAATATGTTGGATGATTTTATTCATATTCAGGATAATTAAAATCTTCTTTTTTGAATAGTCTTGATGAAACAAATCATGTTTGACTGTTATTTTATCTGTATTAATAAACTGTTCTACAATTCGCACTACTTGAGCAAGGAATACTTCTTTGCTTCCTTTCCAGTCAGGTCGTTTTTCCGAGTTGTAAATTGTTGAAGCAATTCGAAAAACAATAGATTGTGTTCTGGTATCTTCTGCAATTTTCTCCAAACCTATTGCTACTTTAACTGTCGGATTAGGTTTTCCTGAAATAATTGCAGCTAAACCTGCCTGTGTTATCGATTCGTAAGGGTCAATCTCTAATGTTTTAATTTTTTTCCAATCAATATTTAATATTGGTTTATAGATATGATCTATACGGAGAATATTAGGCCATGCAATTTCATGTTCTACTTTATCTTTAACAGGTTCAATTTTTGTTTTGGGTTTTGGCGGGGGAGGTGGAACGCCTTCTCCTCCTTCATGTGGTAAAAATGTAAAAGGTACACCAAAAATATTCACATATTCCGCTTCAAATAGTCCATCATCGCCAATATCATAACTGACACGTCTTAATCCTCTGCCAACAACCTGTTCGCATAGCAACTGACTAGAAAAAGCTCTTAAACCCATAATGTGGGTTACTGTTTTAGCATCCCAACCTTCAGATAGCATTCCGACAGAAATAACATTTTGTATTTGTTCACCAGGCTCACCTTCTCTCCCCACAGTGTCAACAGTTCTTCTTAATAACTCAGCTTGTTGTTTTTTAGTAAGTTTTGGTGTTGAATTTTCATCGTTACTTTCACTTTTAGATGATAAATCAATATCGGTTGCTTCTGTTTCGGCTTCTGCTTCATTTAATATCTTGCTGTCAATTTGTAGTGTTTTATCTGCGTTGCATAGTTCGGGAATAAGTATTTGATTATGGTCAAAAGCATATTTTATTCTTGCAGATGTTTCAGTTCTATTAGCAACAGTAATCATAACCGGTGGTACTTTATGACCGACCTTCAGCCATTCATCTCTTGCTTCCTGCCAGTCTTTTCCTAAAAGATAATAAGCATTTATTAATAAATCCGGAAGTGGTTCTGTTTCATCTGCTTTTCTATTAATGTCATCTTTCACTTCATCATCAGCATAAATATGATATAACCTAGATTTAATTTCTTTTGTTACTTTACTGTCATCTCTAACTACTACCCGAGGAGTTTTTACCAATCCGGATTCTATCGCATCATTTAAACCAAAATCAGACACTATCCATGTGAAAAGTGCATCTTCGTCCGTTTTTTTGCCAGACGGCGTAAATGGCGTTGCGGAAAGGTCGAAACATTTTAATATTCCTCTTTGTTGATGAATACGATCAAGACCACCTACCCAAATTGTTGCTTCTTCGGCACTGTCTTTTTCAGAACCAAGCCTTTTATATTTTCCAACAGCCTCTGTATTTACTCGCCATGCGTGATGAGCTTCATCATTAATTACAAGAATATTTCTAGCATTAGCCATATCTCCAAGGACTTGCCTTACATAAGCTTCTCCACTTATTTCTGTTCGCTTTCTCTTGTCAACACTACGCAATTGCCCTTTTTCTGCTTTTGCATCAAGTTTGTCCTGTGTATCCCATGCCAATGTATGCCAGTTTTGAATTAATATTTTTCCTTGCCGAAGTTTATCCATTAAAGAGGGAGGGACAATATTAAATTCTTCGTAATAATTTTCTTTATTAGTTGGCTGCAATACCTGTAAACGGCTTTTTACGGTTAATCCGGGAGCAACAACAAGAGCGCTTTTGCTAAATCTTGCATCTGTTGGATTGGTAACTTTATTAATAAAATTCCACGCAATAATCATGGACATTATAATGGTTTTACCGGAGCCGGTTGCCATTTTACTGCACCATCTCTCAAATGCTCCTCCATCGCCCGCTATATTTATTCCCACCTTTTCGGACGCAGGAGCCTCTGTAAGCCAGATAAGAGTTTCTATTGCTTCTAACTGACAAAAGAAAAATCGCCTCTCTTTTCTCTCTTCAGGGTCTTGCCAATGGTTTAATAATCTTTTTGTAATTCCGGTAACCCCCAGATACCCGTTTTCTTTCCATTTCTTAACTCTTGGTCGAATTACACTAACCGAGGCTATTTCTACAAAAATACCGGGGTCGTCAAAGGCTTTTGAATTTGGAGTTGCTATTACATATCCGGCAGGCCGTCTGCCTTTTTTAATATTAAAATCTCTGTTTTCTCTATCATAAGACCAATGTGATTGCGGCTCTTGATAAGGACTATTAATAATTAGTTTATCTATGTTTTTCGCCATTACTTATCACTCTTTTTACGGTTCTTTATTTGTTTGTTTTGTTTTTTAGGCGGAAGAAAGTTTTCACCGGTAACAACGTTTTTACCTGTTTTGCTTTCTAAATCTAACCTTGCTTTTTTTGCTACTGCTCCGCCTTTTTTGCCTGCGGTTTTATTTTGGCTTAATCCTGTAGCTTGATCTGTTTCTGCTATTTGTCTGGTAGACAATTCTGCAAGAGCAGTAAAAATCAACTCTGCTTCACTCATATGGTCACGCAGGTTTTGCGATTTTAATGATTTTATACCTTTGTGTTGTTTTACCGTAACGCCCGTCCATTCTTTATGGATAATATTAGTGAGAATAGCGTATTCTTGTTCGTCTTTAATATCATGTTCTTTCCAGTAATCTGTTAATTTATTTCGGGTTTCCTGCCCGGTCATTCGCTGTTGAATCCATTTTTCGCTTCTGCCGTGCTGCTGCCAGTATTCCCTTGCTCTATCGAGTGATTTTGCAGGATCTGCCATGTCCTGCATCCGTTCATATCCTACCTTGGCAAGCCATAGTTTGATGGGTTCAGCTTTAGGGCTGGGTACAGATTGTATCAGGCGAAGCAGTGTTTCAGGATTTGTAACATCGGTTTTATACATTTTTCCATCAGAAGATGGCAATTTCAGTTGGTGACAATTTGTCACCGACTGATTTCCTTCCTTTTTCAGCCGTTCTTTAAGCTTGTTCCAGTATTTTCTGGATGTTTGATAATCATTGTTTTGTAATAAAACATGGAGAATATCTATAACAGAGAAATACCAAACCTCTTTTTCTTCATCATAATGTCTGCGGATTTTATAGCCTTCAAATATGGCAATAGCTTTATCTTCTGATTTGCTCATAAAGTTATTACCCTCAAGGATTCAATCCCTCTATCATCAATAATTTTTACTGCAATGGTTTTGCCCGGTTCAAATTCAATGGACTCTGTACCTCTAAAAGCTTCTATCTTTTCTTCATCAATTTCTGCTTTTAAATTTTTGGCAAGTCTGCTCCAACCGTCTTTAGCACCTGCCATTGGAAAAAACACCTGTGATGGAAATAGAGAACGGTTGTCGTAATCTGTATCAAGCATCCACATGGCAATATTCTTTTTACCACCGCTTTCTACATTTCCAGTTTTTGGATTGTAATAATCAAAGCCCATTACTTCTACCTGTATTTTACCCTCTTTGCGTTTATGAACTTTAATATCGGGTTGACCAACAAGCCAAAAGCTTTCGTTACTGCTTCTGTTTTTTCGTAAATCATCGGTTAGCATATCCGCATTCATTTGAGCTTTAAGCATTTGCATTCCGGCAATTTCCGGTTTTAATTCATCAATATCTTT
>JACNJW010000010.1 GCA_014382365.1 SAR324 cluster bacterium | reverse complement strand
CTTAAATAATATTCTGTATTCTTCAATGAATCTAAAGTTGTCAAACTTGCAGTTTTTGAAATGAGACCTATAGCTAAATTAACCTTTGAACTCAACTTTAAAAGGGCCTCTTGTGAATGGTTACCTGCTAATAACAATGGTCCTTGATTGTCATAAATACTGCCACGTGATAAAGCTAGCTCTATTTCAAATCTGGCATCATCTATCATGGGCTCAATTTCATCAATAAAATCTGCATGGGTCCAACGTAGACGTTCCACAAGATCTTCATTCCGCTCTTTATACCAAAGCCGTTGACGTACATTTGTATCGAGTCTTCTTAAGTTGGCAGAAACGGAGTTAATCACAGCTTTAAGAGTTGCAAAATAATCTTTATCTCCGTTGTAGAACAGTGGTTTTTTAATCAAAGCATTGATTTTATTTATATTTTCCTGAAGTGTATTCCAAACTAGTGAACGCTGTGGGTCATTATCTGCACTGGCCAGTGCTGGAGCAGTGGCGATTATGACACCACCGCTTTTTGCAAGTCGAGCAGCAAGAGTAACAGAGGGGATAGTGTCAGTGACTATATGCTGCAGGTTATTGTTAAAGTCGTTAATTAATAACCAGCCTGTCAAAGATGCAATCAGTGTCATTGAAACTACACTGCCAAATGCAAAAAATAATCTGGCACGAATTCCAAATCTAAGCATATTTTTCATTCTAAAGTTTCTGCAGAGTCATCGTGTAATTGCGTCAAGATAGTATTTACAAGAGTCTCTGAATTTTTTAGATTATTTTGAGCAAGTCTTTTCCAGGATATTTCTAAATTCACTTGTTTGACAGGCAGAGCAATTCCGGCTTTATGCTGTTGAAAAATACTGGTGAATTTTGGCTGGAACATTTCTTCACGAGAAACAGGAATAGTACCTATCAAACGTCGTGCTTCTTCTAGTTTTTTGCTGAGAGACTCATTTTTTATTTTATTAAGAAGAGATTCTGCTTGGTAAATTTTTTTCCAAACCTGATTCAGCCTTTTAACTCTGAAAGTAATCATGATGTCAAACAAGGTGTTTACCAGATGGTAACGTTGTCTGGACAGGTTAATGTCGAAGTTTAGTCCTTTCTTCAGGAGTTCTTTTCCGAACGGATTTGGAAAGCCCTGAGGTGCGTATTTATACATTTTCTCCTGTACCGGCAGACGGCTAATTTCTGACTCAAACAAAATCCGTTGACCTGCTGAAGACAAAATAAATTCAATAAATGCTAGACCAGAAGTAGGGTTTAAAGAACGTTTTGCTATAGCAATATTTGCGGGTAAAAAAGCAGTTTGGTCAGGATAAGCAAAAGCAATATTGCTGTTGTCTGCTTGTGCTGTCAGCCCAAAAAAGTCTACTACAAGTCCTATCCCGAACCGTCCTTTTTTCACACCATCCAACACACCAAAACTGCGTGCAGTTACAGTGGCTAAATTCCCTCCCAGGTTCATCAGCAATTCCCAACCGGCTTCCCAGCCTTTGGCTTGTAAAATGGTTTCTACGATTAAATGTGTTGTGCCAGACCGAGAAGGGGCTGAAATGCCGAGATGTTTTTGATAAATAGGATCTGTGAGGTCATTCCAATTAGCAGGTACAGGCAAGTTGTGTTCAGAAAGGTATAGTTTGTTCCACATGATGCCATAACCGGATATCGCAAAACCTCTATAAAATCCATCCGGATCATGCAGGGGGTATGAGCCCACCCTGTTGTTCTTGTTGACTGGCTTTGGAAGTTGGTAAAGATGGCCGGAAGACTTTAAGACTTCAAATGCATCAGGTGCAGAGGCCCAGATAACATCTACCGGATCACTTTGTCGTTCCTGTATAAATGAGATTGCTGCAGTTGTTTTACGATTGCGAACATGAATATTAATCTGAGGATAGCGAGCCTCAAACTCAGTTTTAAATCTGTCAAACATCCATTCCGGAAAGGAGGTAACTATCAATAAAGTTTCTGTGCCCTGGGCTTTTACAACAGGAGTTATTGCCAACGTGAGTACAATGAAGATGATGTTATATATTACTATTTTCATCAAACCGGCTACTTTAAAAATTTTGTTGATTTCGATCCTCTATTTTATCCCAAAGCCTTTGAGACAATTTCAAAAACGTCTCCGGAAAGCTTCGGTGTTTTAACAATATGTTGCAGTTGCTCATTCATTTTAGCTTTATGTATAGTATCATATTTCCGCCAATTGTTGAAAACGCTGACCAACCGTGCGGCTGTCTGTGGGTTTAAGGGATCTAGTCTCAGCACC
This sequence comes from SAR324 cluster bacterium, assembly GCA_014382365.1. Taxonomy (GTDB): domain Bacteria; phylum SAR324; class SAR324; order SAR324; family NAC60-12; genus Arctic96AD-7. The sequence goes on along the minus strand of JACNJW010000010.1, from coordinate 5,031 downwards.
TGTTCCGTCAGAAAGTCATACCCCGAACCGTCCTTTGCGTGAAATCGCAGCTGATTAAAACGTGAAAAAGTGCTGATCAAGGCCCGTATTTTATTGGGATTATTTTTTTCATATGCAGCATGACTTGTCAAGTTTCGCACATTATCCAGAGTGTTCGGCAGGTATGAAATTGCCTGCAAAGCAAACCACTTGTCCATCACCACAGTGTTTTTACGCCACCTGTTTTCAAACTCACTAAAAGCCCTTTCCCGTTCAGCACAATCCAGATGTGTCAGCACACCAAGTGCGCCCGCAACATCAGTCATATTTTCGTTTTTACGGAACTGCGTTTGTGCTAATTGCCGGATTTCCAAACTTCCTGATTCCGACAAATAACTGAGACAGACATTTTTCAAACTACGACGTCCCATCGATTGCTGATCGATTTTGAATTCACCGTCCTGCTGAAGTTCCAGATAAGTTTTTTCAAATTCCGGCAGAAGCTTTTGTGCCAGTTCTGTACGCAGGAATTTACGTGTCTCATGAATTGCTTCCACATCAATGATGTCCATAAACTCACCAAGGTATGGTTCATTTGGAAAACTAAGCGCAAGTGCTAAAAGTGCAGCATCGCCTTCTTCGGTTTGGTTCAGTAGACTGCGGAAAGCGTTCTCCAAATCAGGGGGCAAATTAAATGGTTCATTATTTTGAAAACGCCGGATTTGTTCCAACGAAATCCGAATCATCAGTTGCTGACCTGCTTCCCAGCGGTTAAATTCGTCTGTGTCATTGGCCAGTAAAAAAGCGAGGTCTGCATTACTGTAGTCAAAATGCAGTTTGACTGGTGCGGAAAATCCCCGCAAAAGTGATGGAATCGGCTCAACCGGAACCTCTTCAAAGACAAAAGTCTCAGTTTGCTTTCGCAGTTCCAGGATGATTGTGTCAGAAATATTATCAGTAGTTCCGCCTGTTAATTTTAACGGCAGAGCGTCACCGTCAGCAGCAAGCAAACCTACTGCTAATGGTAGATGAAATAATTGTTTCTGAAAAGAGATTTGAGCATTCTCCGTAGAGTTTTGAATTTCAACCGGCGTTTTTTGATTTTCTACACCAGCACTCGTCACGGCTATTTCCCCAAATCCTTTTTGACCGGAAGTATCGGGACACGATTGGCGAACTGTCAGGGAATATGTTTTGGCCTCCGGATCATGTGAGCCGCTGATGTGCAGTTCCGGTGTTCCGGATTGGCTGTACCAGCGCCTGAATTGCTGCAAATCAACTCCGTTTGCAGCTTCCATTGCAGCAACAAAATTTTCACAAGTTACTGCTTGTCCATCGTGTCGATCGAAATATAGATCAGTACCTTTGCGAAAATTTTCCCTGCCCAACAAAGTATAGATCATGCGCACGACTTCAGCACCTTTTTCATAAACCGTCATGGTGTAGAAGTTATTGATTTCCATGTAGGAATCAGGACGTATCGGATGACTCATCGGTCCGGCATCTTCAGGAAACTGATGCACGCGCAGGCGGTCCGCGTCTGCAATACGCTGAACTGCTCTGGAATTCAGGTCAGAGGAAAATTCCTGATCGCGGAAAACTGTGAATCCTTCCTTGAGACTCAATTGAAACCAGTCCCTGCAGGTGACACGATTTCCAGACCAGTTGTGAAAATATTCGTGTCCTACCACTGCCTGAATATTATAGAAATCTGTATCAGTCGCAGTTTCTTGTGAAGCAAGGATCAACTTAGAATTAAAAATATTCAGCCCTTTGTTTTCCATCGCGCCCATATTGAAATCATTGACTGCGACTATCATGAACAAATCAAGATCATACTCCCGTCCAAAACGTTTTTCATCCCAGCTCATCGACTCTTTGAGAGCGCGCATGGCATGCTCGCAAAATTCAATATTTTCTGCTTCAACGTAAATTTGCAATTTCACCTCACGTCCGGAAGATGTCCGGAATGAGTCCTCAATGTGCAGTAAATCCCCGGCAACCAGCGCAAAAAGATAAGCCGGTTTAGGGAAAGGATCTTCCCATTTTACCCAGTGCCGGCCGTCAGCGAATGTTCCGCTTTTAAGCAGATTCCCATTTGAGAGCATTACAGGATAAAGTTCTGGATCGGCGGAAATGGTGGTGTTGTAAAGTGACATGACATCCGGGCGATCCAAAAAATATGTAATTTTGCGGAAACCTTCTGATTCACATTGAGTGCAAAACAGTTTGCTGGATTTATAAAGTCCTTCAAGCTCGGTGTTGTTTTGTGGTTGAATCCGGACTTCAGTCGACAAGACAAATTTTTCCGGAACTGCAGTTATTGTCAACTGAGATTCATCGACTTGATATTGTTCCTGTGTCAATTCTACATTATCCAGACTGACAGCCATGAGCTCCATCTTCTGTCCATCCAGCATCAAAGTATTACTCGATTCAGTTGAGTCTGGATTACGTCTGAAACTCAATTCTGCTTTAACTGTCGTCCATTCTTCAGCTAAATCTATCTGCAAATCCACTGTATCAATCAAAAACTGTGGAGGTCTATAATCTTTGAGATAAATTGTTTGAGGGGTTTGTGTTTTCATTTTGTTTTGTAGAAAATTAGCTAATAATTTTAAGAGATTGCGCAGAACAAACTTTAAGTTCTCTATTTCATTTTATATGGATGTATAGGCTAAGCCTGAATTTTTTTATTATTTATTTACAGGAATGTAGAGGAAAAACAGGGTTTCCCATTTATACTGTGCAATTTGTCTATCGATATTTATTAATTCTTGACACGTTTTTATTTTTATGTACAATAAACCGTACATAAAATCTCAAATCAGGATCAAACTATGGACGTTATCCCATATACAAAAGCGCGGGCAAATTTGGCCAAAACAATGGAACAGGTTTGCGACGATCACACCCCTATCACAATTACTCGTAGAAACAAACCCCCGGTTGTTATGGTTTCTTTAGAGGACTACCATGCAATGGATGAAACCGCATACTTGCTCCGGGGAACAAAAAATGCTGAATTATTGCTGGAATCCGTTACAGAACTAAAATCCGGCAGAGGTCTCAAAAAAGAGTTGCTGGAGTGAAAATTATATTTTCCACCCAAGCTTGGATAGATTATTTGCACTGGCAGAAAACTGAAAAAAAAACTTTGAAACGAATCAACCTGCTCTTTAAGGACATTCAAAGAACTCCTTTTGAAGGCCTGGGCAAGCCGGAACAGCTCAAACATCAACTGTCCGGATTCTGGTCTCGCCGTATAGATCAAGAACACCGTATCGTTTACAAAGCAGAAAAAAATGAATTACAAATCGCCTGCCTCAGACATCATTATTAGCTCTAAGACAAGAATCTTTTTATTTATAGTAGATTTTTAAAATCAACGATAATAATAAAAAAACTACAGCAAAATGGAAAGCGGAAACGTCAACAATCACCATGTACATGGACATCATCATTCCGGAGACGTTGAAGCGCTTGGCGGTGCGTTTCTGCTGAATTTTATTTTCACGCTGATTGAAATTGCGGGTGGATTATGGACAAACAGCGTCGCTATTCTAGCGGATGCGCTGCATGATGCCGGTGATTCATTGGCGTTGTTACTTGCGTGGTATTTACAGAAAGCATCCGGAAAGGAGCGGGATCAGCGGTTTTCCTATGGTTATGGACGGTTGTCACTTTTGGCGGCATTGATTAATGGCGTGGTTTTGTTGTCAGGGGCAATTGTTGTTATTATACACGTCATCCCGCGCCTGTTTGAACCACAGATTGTTGATGCAACAGGTATGTTTTGGTTGGCATTGCTGGGAATAGCTTTTAACGGTTTTGCTTTTTGGCGCAACCGCAGTAGTCAGTCATTCAATGCGAAAATGGTGAACTGGCATTTGCTGGAAGATGTCCTCGGTTGGACTGTAGTGCTGGCTGGAAGTGTGGTCATGCATTTTGGTGATTATCCCTGGCTCGATCCCTTGATGGCACTTGGTGTGACGCTCTTCATCTTGTGGAATGTTTTCAAAAATCTCGGACGTGTTACTAAAATATTTTTGCAGTCTAATCCGGAAGGTATGGATCTTTCGGCAATTGAAAAAGAACTTCTAGTGCTTAATAATGTGGAGGATATTCATGACCTGCATGCATGGTCGCTGGACGGCAATTACCACGTACTCAGCCTGCATGTGGTGATCAGTCAAATTACTGATCAGGAATCATTGATTTTGCTGAAAAAACAAATTCGCGAACAGCTTCACAAAATGGGGATTGAGCACTCGACTATTGAATTTGAACTTCCCTCAGAAGCATGTGTGCTCGAAAATTGCTGATATTTTAGCTCTATTTTTACTTTTTCTGTTTTTTTGCTGATTATCTTTGATGGCTCCATAAAACTCCTAAACTAATTATTTGTGTAACTATTTACTGTTCTCCTAATTACGAGGCTCCGCCACTTAACCTTGATTGTGTGGTTACGCCACCCGAAACATCGCTTGTTCCGAATCGACAGTCCCAGAGGAACGGGGCAAACATGAGTCTGTTCGTGAGGCGGAGACTCACACACTGCATTCCGCGGCAGAGCCACGGAACGAGAGATAGACGCTGAATAGTTACTTATTTGTCATCTCGAACGAAGAGAGAGATCTTAATAATATCAGTGTTTAACATAAAACAGATTTCTCCCTACGGTCGAAATGACAATTTATGGGCTTTAGAAATTTTACTACAACATCAAATGTGATGGTTAATACAAAGTTGTCATTCCCGTGAAAGCAGGAATCCAGAAGATTGTAAGTGTCTGAAATGTTGGACCTCGACCAGATTGAGAAATGGGTCTCCCATTTTTCAGAGTGGTAGTCAAACTTAGAAAATATTGATATGACTTTGCTGATTAGGAAGAGACCATTTACAATTATTCCATAAAAAATCTTAAATTAACCATCAGTCATCGCAGATGAAGCGAGAAATCTAACTAAAAAGACAAGTCATGAAAGATGATTCCTTAAAATACTCACAACTTATATCCATCTTGGCAAGGTAGGAAACATATTAAAATGA
>JACNJW010000044.1 GCA_014382365.1 SAR324 cluster bacterium | reverse complement strand
TATCTGGTTTCCAATGGGAATCATGGGAACGCTTAGACAAAAATGGATGAAATGGCTGCCGTAGAATTACTCAGTACGCACAAATTGACTCGGCAGTATGGTGGACTGGTCGCTGTTGATGAGGTGAATTTCAAGCTCTATCCGGACAGGATACACGCTATCATCGGTCCAAACGGTGCCGGAAAAACTACACTCGTCAGTCTGATTTGCGGACGTACTGCTCCTTCTTCCGGGAGAATCAGCTTCAAAGGCAACGACATTACAGGACTTTCCTCTGCGAAACGTGTGCAGGCCGGAATTGTTTATACATTTCAGGTTACCAGTGTTTTTAGTAATTTGAGTTGTTATGAGAATGTTGCTCTGTCTGTACAAAGAAATTTGAGAGCACAGCAAAAAGGGACTTCAATGCTCGGAAAATGGAGCATGGTCAGTGAAGCTGATATTGAACAGGCAGTTTCAAAATATCTCCTTGAAGTAGGGCTGGAAGGGGTCGAAATGCAAATCGCGGGAACCTTACCTTACGGACATCAAAAGCTGCTGGAGGTCGCCATGAGTTTGGCTGCCGGCCCAAAGTTGTTGATATTAGACGAACCAACACAGGGTTTGGCTGAAGCAGAAATTGAAAATCTGACTCAACTGATTCGTGGAATTTCAAAATCTGTTAATGTGCTGCTGATTGAACACAATATGGAAGTTGTATTCAATTTAGCGGACCACGTCACTGTCATGGATAACGGCTCAATTCTGGCTGAAGGGACACCAACAGAGATTGAAAATAATCATGCTGTCCAGGCTTCATATTTAGGAAACTGATGCTCAAAATTGATAGAATCTCAAGCCGCTATGCTCAGGTACAAGTTCTGAAAGATGTTTCCCTGGAAGTCAGTGACGGTGAAGTGTTAGGACTTTTGGGACGTAATGGTGCCGGGAAATCGACGCTCTTGAAAAGCATCATGGGGCTGGTTGAAGTTAATTCGGGCAGCATTTCAATGGATGATGTCATTTTAAGCGAACTACCGGCTCATCAAATTCCAAAAAACGGAATTGGATATGTTCCGCAGGGACGTCGCCTGTTCTCAGAACTAACGGTCGAAGAAAACCTGAAAATGGGACTTTTGGTGCGTGACAGTTCCAAGGAGGTGTTGGAGTGGGCTCTTTCACTTTTTCCTGTGTTGAAAACTCGCATGTCACAAAAATCCGGAACTTTAAGCGGCGGTGAACAACAGATGGTCGCCACTGCCAGGGCTTTGTGTCTTCAACCTAAATTCCTGCTGATGGATGAACCAAGTGAAGGCTTGATGCCAAGTATGATTGAAACAATCTTTGAAACAATCGAAAAACTCAAAAATGAAAAAGTTGGCGTGCTGCTGGTGGAACAGAAAATAGAAGGAACTTTGCGGGTTTCTGACCGGATAGTTTTTATGGAAAATGGTTATATGAGAGAGGAATCCAACCCTCTTGCACTTGCCGAAAATCCAGAACCTTTGGCGAAGTATGTTGGTGTGAAAGCACATGCTACATGATTGCAGTTTTATTTTCAGAAAAACAAGAATGAGACTTCAACAAGGCAGTAAATTTTTATTGTCAGCAGGTTTTGCTTCCTTTTTTCCACAACTCGTTTTTGCGCATGCCGGTTCCAGAGGGCATGTACTGCTTCTGCCCACACAATTATACATCGTAGGCGGTGCTGCGGTTGTGGCTCTTACTTTTGCGGTTATGATATTTGTAGTTCGTCAACCTATATCCGGACAGTATCAAATATCGCAAAATGATGAAAATGATGCTGAGCCGAATCCCTGGTTGAGCTTGCTCTCATTGCTTACTCTACTGTTATTGGTCTGGATCGGTTTCACCGGGAATCGGGATCCTATACAGAATTTGCTGCCGTTAACTGTCTGGGTGTTCTGGTGGATTGGCTTTACGATGCTCACTGCGCTTTTTGGCAACTTTTGGGCAGTAATCAGTCCGTGGCTGATTCTGGAGAAATTGCTACAGCTTTTCACGGGTGTTCAAACAAATAAAAAAAGATCATTAGAAGATGCTGAACGCTGGGCTTATTGGCCGGCTGTAATCCTGTTTTTTGGCTTTGCCTGGTTGGAACTGGTGCACCCTTCACCGATGGATCCGGAAACATTGGCAGGATTTATTTCACTCTATGTCTTACTGACAACTGTAGCGATTAGAATCTTTGGAGCAGAATTCTGGCTAAAATACGGCGAACCTTTTTCCGTTTTTTTTCGAATGGTCGGCTGGCTTGCCCCGTTTTACCGGAAAAAAGCTGCGGCTCAAAAAAGTAGGTTGAGCATAGGAATACGTTGGCCCTGTACCGGACTGCTCAGATCAGATAGTTTGCCCGCAGGAGGAGTCGCCTTCGTTTTGTTGGTACTTTCCACTGTTTCTTTTGACGGTTTATCAAAAACATTTTGGTGGTTGTCGCTGGTAGAAAAGAATCCGCTGGAATTTCCCGGACGTACTGAAATGATGCTTCCTAATACTTTAGGTCTTTGCATCACATTCCTGATGTTTTTCAGTGCATTTTATGCAGTGAAAAGGCTTGCTTCATGGCTGAACCCTGAAGTTCAAGAGACAAGCAGTTTTATCTACTCAATGATTCCGATTGCTTTCGGTTACCACTTTGCTCATTATTTGCCTACATTTATTATTGATATTCAGTATGCTTTAATTGCTCTTTCGGATCCTTTTGGAATTGGCTGGAACCTGCTCGGTACTGCAGAATGGGTTGTCTCTTCATCCTATCTGGCGAATTATGACTCTGCTGTTTTGATCTGGTATCTGCAGATATCAGGGATTATACTGGCACATGTTGGAGCGGTAATTGTGTTTCACTTACTTCAAATGCATGAAAATCGGGCTTTAGCAAAAACTTTACAAGGACAGCTTCCGGCAACAGTGTTGATGATCGCTTATACAGTTTTTGGGCTTTGGCTGCTTTCTACACCTGTGCTGAGCTGATACAGCTTATTCAATGCATGAAAATGCACACGGCACCTGTCAGCTTCTGGATTAATTATTACTCTGGATTGCTGATTTAGATACGGTAGAATTCAGGCTTTTAATGATGAACTGGTAAAAAGTCCAAAAGTCGTGTCATTTCGAGCAAAGCGAGAAATCTATTTTATGTTAGACACTGATATTATTAAGATCTCTCTCTTCGTTCGAGATGACAAATAATAGGTTTATGAGTTTTTACTAAGCCATCATTAACGAAACAATTAAAATTTTAGCTTTTTAAAAAAAACAAATTATTTATGACTCAAATCGTCGGTGTTGATGTAGGAGGTACTTTTACGGACCTCGTTCTTTTTGACACAAAAACAGAAAGCGTTAAAATTTCCAAAGTTCCAAGCACGCCTGAAAACCAGTCCTTTGGTGTGATGAATGGACTTGAATCAGTCGGTGTTTCCCTCGAGAGCCTCGATGCGCTTATTCACGGCACAACAGTTACGACCAATGCTTTGCTGGAACGCAAGGTCAGCCGAGTCGGTTTAATTACGACCAGAGGTTTCCGCGATGTGCTGGAATTAGGTCGCAGAACACGTCCTAAACCATACGGTATGACCGGTAGTTTCGAGTGCATCATTCCCAGAGAATTACGGCTCGAAGTCGGAGAACGAGTGGACTGCGATGGTGAAGTAGTGGAGAAATTGAATGAAGCAGATGTCCTTACAGCGGTGAAACAGTTACTGGAATCAGGTGCAGAGGCGCTGGTGATTCATTTTTTACATTCATACAAAAATGACTCTCATGAACGTAAAACTGAAGAAATCGCCAGAAAAATTTGGCCCAACGCATTTGTAACCCGGGGCAGTGCATTGGTTTCAGAATTTCGGGAGTATGAACGAGGAACGACTGCTGCCATCAACGCAGCCATTCAGCCGGTATTGCACCGTTATATTGAACGTCTTCAGGAAAAACTCAAAGAAGAGGGATACAACAAAGATTTACTGGTCATGCAGGGCAACGGCGGTACAGTTTCTTCCGGCATAGTTGCGGAAGACGCAGTTAAAACCGTAATGTCCGGACCGGCTTCGGGTGTGATGGCTGCGGCATATACTGCTTCACAATCCGGATTTGAACGAGTTGTAACTTATGATATGGGCGGAACAAGTTGTGACGTAGGGCTGATTGTAAACGGAATTCCGCAGGTTACTTCCGAACTCGAAATTGAATATGCGATGCCGATTCATGTTCCAATGGTTGATGTCCACACCATCGGTGCAGGTGGCGGAAGTCTGGCCTGGGTCAACGATGCTGGTTTACTGCAGGTTGGTCCGGAAAGCGCAGGCGCACAACCGGGGCCGATTTGCTACGGACGCGGAGGAAATAAACCAACCATTACTGATGCTAACCTCGTGCTTGGTCGTTTGAATCCGGATGCTTTGCTGGCTGTTGATAATCCGGTTTCCCTGGATACTGTACGCAAATATTTAGTTGAAGAGGTCGGGACAAAATTGGGTTTGCAGGATGCAGAAGAAATCGCGGCGGCAATTCTGAGAATTGCCAACATGAATATGGCAGGTGCGTTGCGTTTAGTTTCGCTGGCTAGAGGTCACGATCCGCGTGATTTTGCGCTGTTTGCTTTTGGAGGTGCGGGACCATTACATGCGGTTGCTCTTGCGCGGGAGCTGGGCATTCCCAAAGTTCTGGTACCGATGCGTCCCGGAATCACAAATGCGGTCGGCTGCGTGGTCGCTGATGTGAGACACGATTATGTGAACTCCATCAATATACCGCTGACACAGGCCGACATGGAGCAGGTGGAGCAACTTTTTTACAGACAAATTGAAGCAGGCAAAAAGATCATTGCTGAGGAAGGTGTGGAAATTCAGGAATTGCTCGTCATTTATGATGTTGATATGCAGTTTCAGGGACAAACACACATTCTCAACTTTTCGGTACAGGAAACCCGGCTCAGCCGAGAATCATTACAATCTGCTTTCGAAAAAGCCTACTGGGACCGCTTTGGCGTTGAACTTCCGGAAATTCGTGCGGTGCTGGTTAATTTACATACTGCAGTTATCGGACGACGTAAACCGGTACCTTTGGCAGCCTTGATGTCTGCAAAAGAGCAAAAAAACACAATCGATGAATGCCGGACAGGAAACAGAAAAGTCTGGTTTGAATCCGGTTGGAAAGAGACTCCTGTTTACAAAAGAGAATTCCTGCCGGTAAAGGCAAAATTCAACGGCCCTGCGGTTATTGAGCAATTGGATACAACAATCATTGTTGAACCGGAAAATCAAGTTGAGGTCGATTTGGAAGGTAATTTGATTATTTCGCTTTAGTGCTGTAAATCTGACTTTATCTTAAATAAATATCATGATGACAAATATAGATCCCATCACCTTAACCGTTATTCAAAGCGGTCTGCAACAGGTCTGCAACGAAATGGATCTCGCCTTCGTGCGTTCCGCCTTCAGTCCTGTAATTTCCGAAGCACTTGACCGCTCGGACGGAATTTACGATAAAGACAACGGAGAACTGATTTCTCAGGGCGAATTAGGTTTACCGGTTTTTGTCGGCACAATGCAGTTCGGTACTCAGTGCGTTATTGAACGGGCAAAAAATTTACAACCTGGAGATGTATATATTGTCAATGATCCTTATCTCGGTGGAACGCATTTGATGGATGTACGTTTTGTAAAACCGTTTTTTTACAAGGGAGAAATATTCGCGTGGCTGGCCAATACCGGACACTGGCCCGATACAGGTGGAGCAGTTCCGGGAGGATTTTCCGCAAACGCAACAGAAGTTGAGCAGGAAGGTCTGCGCTTACCACCGGTTAAACTTTATAAAGCGGGTGTGCTGGATGATGAAATTCTCTCGATTGTACTATCAAATATCCGCATTGCAGACCAGCGGATTGGCGACATCAAGGCCCAGGCTGCGGCGCTTACAGTCGGTGAAAAACGTTTCACAGAACTGCTTGACCGTTATGGTGCTGAGACTGTAAAAAATTCAATCAAAGAACTGAAAAAACGTGCTGCGCAACAAATGCGGGCACGGATTAAGGAAATTCCTGACGGACTATACGAGGGCGAAGCATTTGTGGATTCTGACGGAGTAGTCAATGAGCCATTACGGATTGAGATGAAAATTCGTAAGGAGGACACAGAGCTTTATTTTGATATGTCTGGTTCCAGTCCGCCTTGTTTAGGGCCGATGAATAGTGTCATTGCGACTACCAAATCTTCAGTTTATCTGGCAATAAAACATATTTTTCCGGAAGTACCGCTTAACGCCGGTACTTTTGAACCACTGCATATCGACGATCCACATGACACATTTTTATACGCGAAATATCCGCGTCCGGTTTCCGGATGTGCTGCGGAAGTCAGTCAGCGTATTGCCGAAGCTGTTTTTTCTGCACTGGTTAAAGCTATTCCTGATCTGCTTTTTGCTGCACCCGCAGGAACAAGCGGTAACCTCTGTATCGGAGGATATGACCCAAAGCATGACCGCAACTATGTGATGTATGTAATCAGCGGTGGAGGCTATGGAGGTAACTCAAGCGGAGATGGACTTTCAAACGGCTGTTCAACAATCGGTATTTCCAAGACAACTCCAGTTGAAGTTATGGAGCAGTTTTATCCTGTGCTATTTGAAGAATATTCTTTACACCAAGGCTCCGGAGGTGCGGGAAAACAACGTGGCGGATTTGGGGTAAATTATAAAATAAAACTCCGTAGAGGTACCGCAAAAGTTTCGATGGTGATGGATCACGGTCGTTTTGGACCCCAAGGTGTTTTAGGCGGAAGTGACGGTGGAGTGAATCAGGTTAAAGTTGAACAAAACGGTGAACCTTATATTCCTGAACACATGTCAAAAGATCAAAATATCATCGTTGAGGTTGGAGATACAGTTCATGTTTCAACTCCAGGTGGCGGTGGGTACGATGATCCGTTTCTCCGCAATCCGGAGCTGGTGCTGCATGATGTCAAAAGAGGATACTACTCCGCTAAGCAGGCACAGGAACTCTTCGGGGTTGTTTTGAGTGGACGAGAAAACACAGTTGACCTTAAGGCAACGGAAATCAGCAGAGCGAGGTATAGTGTAGGATAGAAATACTATGTGATTTTGGAATCCGGTGTCCAATTAGTTTTAATTTTTGAATTCCGGAGCAAGTCCAGCACAATACAAATGCTCTGAAACAGAATCCTGTTCCTAGCTTTTTCTTGACTTGAAGTTAGTTCCCAGTTAAAATTTTATCGGTGTTTAACTGGTTTATTAAAACCATTTTGACAATTCCAGTCGGTCTTGTCGTTTTTAATTCAATCTATTTAGAGGAGTGCAAATGTTTAAATCTATTAGTTCAGGAATAATCTTATTTGCAGGTTTGGCCCTAGGCGTGAGTTCTGTAAGTGCAGAAACAAGGGTAACCTACAAATCAGCTAAATCGACATCTTCATACTACCAGATGGCTGTCCAAATTTCAGAAAATATGAAAAAAGGTTCCGAGGGGGATATCATCGTAACTGTTGAAGAAAGCCAGGGTTCAGTTCAAAACGTGATGGAAGCAGCAGTACGAAATAATAATTATGTTTTTACAACTCCACCTGTGCTGGTTAAACTTGCGCAGGCCGGGAAAGTAATGTTCAAAGGAAAATCAAATCCTAAGTTCAACGACATAAGAGCGTTGTTTCCCATTCCTTCCCTGACTATGCATTTCGTGATGAGCAAAGACAGTGGTGTCTCAAAATTTTCTGACCTTGAAGGAAAGACAATTCTCTTGGGTAAAGGTTCTTTTGGAGCAAAAGAAGGCGCAAAATATTTGAAACTCTTCGGCCTGGAAGCCAAGGTCAAGCTGGCTAATGTTGAACTCAATAATGCTGTGCCTGCAATCAAAAACAGACAGATAGACGGATTTGTTACAGCAGGTTCATATCCTGCCCCAAACGTGCTTGAAGCAGCAGCCGGAGTAGGAGTCAGCTTAGTTTCTTTATCAGATGATCAGGTTAAAAAGACCAAACGCACCCGCCTCGTTATACCTGCAGGAACATATCCCGGAATTAATCAGGATACTGTTACTACTTCCCTGCCGGTCATTGCCTATACAATTACGAGTATGGATGATGAAACAGCATACCAGCTTACAAAAACCTACTGGGAACAGCTCAGCAGTATGGGCAAAGCATTTCCATGGTGGAATGGTGTCTCTGGTAAAATGTTGACAAACATCTATGGTAAAATCCATGCAGGAGCGCTGCGTTATTATGACGAAGCAGGAATCACCGTTCCTTCCGAAAACCGCTAGTAAAAAAAGAAGAGGATCGGAATCGTTTAGTGCGAATCAATCAGCAATTTTACTGGACGGTTCTGGGCGGTGTCAGCATCATTTTTCACATTTGGCTGATCTTTTCCGGTTTGATTCCAAATCTGGTGAGTCGGCCGCTGCACATGGCATTGGCACTGCCCTGGTGTTTGATGTATGGCCGACAAGGCCGTTCATTAAAGATTGGGACTTTGCTGACAGTTGCAGGTATCTTTTGTTGTGCCTACATCGTGTTCAATCAGGAACTCTTATCTGATCAGTACGGTTACATATCAAGTATCTGGCAAACCGCTGTTGCTATCCTCCTGCTGACGATTGTACTGGAAATGGCCCGCCGCTCAATAGGTTGGCCACTTCCTAGCGTTGCGCTAATAGCTCTCTGCTATGGTTTGTTTGGGCAATATCTTCCGGGCGAATTCGGACATCCGGGACTTCCTCTCAATAGTTTTCTAGGTACAATGACCATTGCTGAAGGCGGTATCTGGGGTAAGTTAACAGGTGTTTCAGTTAATGTCGTAGCGATTTTTGTGATTTTTGGTGCTGTGCTGAATGCCGGTGAAGCCGGTCAGGGTTTTATGAATCTTGCCACCGCTGCTGCCGGTCATCTCAAAGCAGGAGTAGCCAAAGTATCAGTACTCTCTTCCGCATTTTTTGGTTCCATTTCAGGTTCTGCATCCGCAAATGTCGCTTCAACGGGATCGTTCACCCTTCCGGCAATGATACGCCAGGGCTATCCACGTGATTTTGCTGCGGCAGTGGAGGCAGTGGCATCATCAGGAGGCCAGATCATGCCTCCACTGATGGGTGCCGGAGCCTTCGTTATGGTTGAGTTGACCGGCATTCCCTATACAGAAATTATGAGCGCTTCGCTGCTTCCGGCTCTACTTTTTTTCTTCACTGTCTGGATTGGCATAAATGCTTTTTCAAGCCGAATGAAACTTAAAGCAGTTGATGAAGCAGACCGGCCGGCCGCAAAGACAGTCTGGATCACAGCCATGTTTTTTTTCATTCCTTTTCTCATTTTGCTCGAACGGATGTTTCTCGGCAGATACACGCCACAATTTGCTGCCTGTGTTGCTATCCTTGCTGCTTCCCTGTTGCTGATTCTGAACGCCAAAATGGAAATTTCGCTTAAGCGTGCTCTCCAGAGGTTGCAGTCAGTTTGTATTAATTCCGGCCGACAGATTGCGATGATTGCGTCGATTATCATTTGTGCGGGAATTATTATCGGTGTACTTGGACAAACAGGACTCGGTGTCAAAATTTCATCAACCGTGATTTCCGCATCCGGAGGAATGCTTTGGCCAGCACTTTTGTTGACCGCGTTTGCCTGTTTGTTATTGGGAATGGAAGTGCCGACTACAGCAGCATATCTGATTTGTGTCTCTGTGGCAGGTCCGGCACTGCAGTCATTGGGATTACCTTTACTGATCACTCACCTCTTTGTCTTCTGGTACGCTTTGCTTTCCACAATTACACCGCCTGTTTGCGGTACGGTCTTTATTGCCGCAGGAATGGTGGAAGAAAAGAATTGGTTGAAAGTTGCCGGAAAATCGATGGCTCTGGGGGTGGGGCTTTATTTAGTCCCTTTAGGAATGGTGGCCAATCCTGACTTGATCGAATTATCCACGAATCCGCTGGGAGCGATGATGATGTTCCTGAAAATAGCCTTAAGCCTTTCGCTTATTTCCTACGGAATCATTGCTGCCCATACTTTTATCTTCCGGCTGGGCTTGATCATAGGTGGAGCGGTAATTTTACTCATTTGAGAAAATCATTTCTGTCTCAACGCAAGCCGTCCATAGCAGAAATTTGATTTGCTTCTAATCCGCCTACACGTGCATGAGTTCGTCCTCCGGTAGTCATGACCAGTCCAAAAACAATTTCATTTGCTCTTGGCGCATCCTGCACATAAACTTCCATTGCATCAAAATGACTGCGTACATAGGATGCGTTTATATGCCCGATTGGAATATCCAAACAGCAACCGATTCCGCCGACTTTCTTGGCTGAAGGCACGATAGACAGAGCGCCGCCCAGAGCTTCACGCATTGCATATCCGCCTGGAACATGCCAGAGCGCACCGTGTTCCAGTTCTCCTGCTTCGCCGACAATTGAACCCTTTCCGTAACTTTGTATCTGCTCTACTCCACCAAGTAATTCGATGAGTTGGTTTGCTGCTTCAAGCCCAATTGGTTTCAGGGCTTCCATCATCGGTGTTATGTCTTCAACATAACTTCCGGCATACGGATTTTCCAGCACAATCAGTACTGCTCCTTTTTTGATTGGTTCCGTGTGAGCAGGACCACCTTCATGAAAAATGTTTTCAACGTGTGTTACAATTTTACGAACTTTTATTAAATCATTCATATAATATTTCCTTTGTTTGTGATGTTGAACTGAGAAATTCTTTTATTCTTGATTAAAACTCCAAGCTTATTAACTTAAAAAACACATACACCTTGTACTGCTGTTATTTTTGTTTTTCTTCCATTGAAAATTAGAGTTTGAGAAAATGCTTGTTGTAATTTAAAAATTCTTCTTGTCATTCCGGACGAAGCACTGCGCAGATCCGGAATCCAGAGAAACTGACTCAAATCTTCTTTTCTTCTTGAATTAAAATCTGGATCCCGGATCAAGTCCGGGATGACAATTTTTTTTCAGGAAGCCTTATTAATGGGAACCTAAAGCTGGTTATCAATAACAAGTGTCTGTTTTTGCAGTGAAAGATAAGCGGCAGTTATTTTTCCGGATTTGATAAATATTCTTGCGCTTCTTGCACCCTGTTCCAGCGCTATGGAAATCTTGTCCTCTGGTAAATTTGGAACAGCTACTGTGACCGGAATCATTCCTAAATCGCTGTCGTCTTTTACTTCAGAAGCCGGACGTTTCTCAATTCCCGGAAAATCAACATTCACCTCATTTGCAATTAAAGTTGCAGCCACATCCGCATTTGCCGCAGACTCGGACAAAACTGTGACTGCATCCGCAATACCCAGGCTTTGTGAACGACCCCTCCAGCCGGAAGTAGCAATACCCCGCACCGGAATTTCATAACCTAAACTGACTCTGGCATTCAGTTCCGGAACTCCCGGATTATCGACCACGCCAATTGAGAATGACTCACCGGCATTCAACCAAAATGCAATGTCGCCTCCATTATTGACATACATTCTCTGAATTATTTCAAGAGATGGTTGCTGAAATTTTGCTTCTGTCAGCATTGCTTCCAGAATCTCATCAGCTACTGCACCGGCCACTGCGGCCATTGGTGTGACAAAAGTTTCGGAACCAGCTACGGCTCCGATCATTTTTTTTGCAATGCGGCCACGAGGATTTGGTTGATCTGAATTCCAGGGCTGTTTCAGCAAATCCAGTTCACCCACCAGTTCATCGAGGACCGTAGTAAATCGTTTTTCCGCTCCTGAATATAAACGATGGCAGACTTCTTTTGGTGCGTCAACATGGGCAATGATATCAATCGGACCATGCTGTAAATGTAAACGATTGTCCGTCATTGGGGATTTTGTCATTCCGGAAGCATAATATTTTTTGAAGCTGTAATGCTCTTTCAAATCATTGTAGCAACAACGCTCTTACTTCTTCCAGTTTTTTGCGGCTGACGGGAATACGCTTTTCAATGTGCTGAAGAATGAGATAATTGTTTCTTTCAACACGTTCAATCCGCTGAATTAAATCAGGTGCCACCATGTAGGATTTATGGACTTGAAGTATAGATTTCCCGTAGTCTTGAGATAGTTCTTCAAATGATTTGCGGACAATCTCCTCACTAACACCATCCGGACTAAGTCTGTAAATTGTTTTATATTGTTGGATTGATTCTACCATCAAAATCCTGGATTCATTTGAAGCAGAATTGAAATCAGTCTGCTTTTCAGGAAATTTCAGGTTTTCAACTGTTGTTGCGCTAACAAGCATTTCTGAATCTAGTTTATTCCTCATTGATAAGACAACCTCCAGGAGTGTCAAAATAATACTGATCACAAACCAGGCGGGAAGTACCTGAAGCATATCAGGAAAATGCTGGAACCAATTTATCCACCAACTCAAGATATCATCCGGCAACATAAAACGCCGTCCTGCCAGTACAGTCAAGAGATTGCAGATGAGGCTCCCTTTGATACTGGTTGCAAACGACAGTTGTGGTCGAAGATAAAAGTGTAGTAGAAAATAAAGTATTTGAAAAGGCAGGAGGACTCTGAATATGTCCAGAAAATAGAGTGTCAGTGCACCATCAGATAGCACTCTCCATCTCAAAGTCGTATGAATGAGAATAAGAAATATAGTAGGCGCCAACCACCAGGGCAATCCAAAGTGAAACAAGCCTGTTTTCGGCAACTTAATTTTCAAAGTGTTTTGCGTTTCCACGTTTGAGTTGTATGAAATATGGGTCCTGCAGTGACGACAGTTGGTTCCAATTGTGGACCGTTGGTAACCACGGCGGACTATTCATTACAAAAAGAAGTCAGATTATGACATAGCTGTTGATTAAGTTCAATGTTCGAATATATTGTGTCTAGTTTTTTAAAAAAAGGAATTTTTCGAGTATTGGAAAATATGAAGTAATATACATTACAAAATATTTGAGTTTGGTCTAATCTTAGGCAGCTGGCTGTCTAAATCAGGATCTGACATGCTAGATTTCATTCCCTTTTTTTATAACGTTAACAAAACAGATTTATTAAAAACTAATAGTCAAAAATGAAAATGAATTTTCCGTTTAAAAACATACTTGTTATTTGCTGCAGCTTGCTGATAATCGGTTGTTCAAAAGAATCTGGGAGCAGTTCCAGTACCACAAAAGCAGCACCCACAAATACAGCTCCAATTTATCTTGTTGACATTAGCACCAGTCTTAAAGCAAGTGGTTATGACACTAAATTTAAAGAAGGAATTGATGCTGGCATTGCATATTTTGGTAGTATCACAGGTGTATATATTTATATTTATGACAAAAATGCTGTTGAAGCAATTGCAAAAGATTCTTGTGAAAAAAGAGCAAAATACACCACAAATGATTACGATCAATGTTACTCAAATGAACTTTCTGCTTCAAATGAATATGGTATTAAATCAACAGTTGATGCTTCAAACTCATCTAACAATTTTAATGCTGCAGTGAATGGTAGCGAAAATAGTTTTTACCCAATGTCTTTTGGCTTGAGTGATTCTCCAACATCAACAGCAACCTATTTAGCACAATTTGCAATCCACGAATATGCACATGTATATCAACATCATCATTCAGTTGCTGTTGAACTGCCATATTCAAAATGGATTGTTGAAGGTTATGCACAACTGATCGCTCAAATTATTGGTTCTCAGAAAAGCTATTTAACTTTTTCTACAGAAATGGAATATTCATTTAGTTCAATCAGATCAAGTGGTGACTCCAGCCTGTTTACTGCAACCCCTTATGATACGGGTTCCTGGGCACTTGCTTATTTAATGAATAAAATAAACACTGCAAATTCATGCACTTCAAATTGTGTTGATGGACTTGAAGCTTTAAAAACATTCTTAAAAACAGCAGGTAAAAGTGGGGATTCCGCAGCAAGTTTTGAATCAACCTTTGGTATGTCACAAACTGCATTTGAGACTGAAGTCAACTCATTTTTACTTGGTATAGACTTCACTGGTAGTAGCACAACTGCTGCGGGAACTTGGGCAACAACATTTTATAATTCCCTGCCGGCAAGTTTATGACTTTGGTTATGTTGACAAACTTCACATACTTTATTGAGTTTGGAAATATGACTTACATTTTGTTATAGCAAGTTGCTGTAACAATGTCATTATAGCTGGGGTTGCAGATGGGCCGTGTATTGATGGGCTCTTAATAGAAATGACTATAAACCGTTTTAAGAGTAAGGCCAGGGATTGTCCTCATTCCAGTTTGAGATTACGGCTTCACGTTGCTGAGTAATGTCTTCAAGCTGCCTCACCTGAGCCATGTGCCCTCCCAGGATTTTATAATCCTTGAGTTTCATGGTGAATTCAATCGGTGCAACAATGGCGGGAGTGGGCACACTACCGAATGAATTTTCTGGCATTTTTGTTACATTAACCATGACTGTGATTCCGCCGCCCGGCCAGACATACGCAGGGGCTCCGCCGCAGGTCGTCCGCGTCAACATACTTTGTACAGAACGGGTCAGGCGCACCGGATTTTCTGTAACTCCAGCTCTTAAACTTCCTCCGGCTCCGGCCATGAACAGTACGCTACAAAGCGCTGGTTCGCAATTTTCGCCAATCCGATCCACCACTTTCTGTAGAACTTGCGGAATATTTTGTGCTCGTGGTTTCAAATCTTCATCCAGCTCAAAGTAGGCCGCATCCTCACCGGTAGTACTGACCATCAAGAGCCTCAAGCCGGGATAGGCAACCCCTTCTTTGACACGGTCAATGATTTCAAGCGGATCAGAAACATCCGTTCCGCCCCAGCCGTGTCCGGGGTTTGCAACCTGAAAATATCTTCCCGGTGTGGAGCGTCTACCACGGACACGTATTCCGGAAGGTTCCATTCCTAAAAAACGGCCTGCCTGATGTTCAGAAAGCATTCCTGTTATGTGTTCGTCCACCACAATTACTTCATCCACATGTCCATACCACTGTTGTGCAAAAATTCCGATGGTCGCTGAACCACAGCCCACACGCATTCTAGCTTCCTGATTGCCGTCAATTATCGGTGCAGCTCCGGCCTGAATCGTCAATTTTGATCCTTCATCCACCTCAAGCTCCACTGCATTTTTATTTCCCAAATCCATCATCATTTGACAGGTCACACGGCCCTCCTTTTTACTGCCTCCTGTCAGGTGGTGTACTCCACCAAGTGAAAGCATTTGCGAACCGTATTCTGCAGTCATCACGTGGCCCACGGCTTCTCCCTGACAACGGACAGTCGCCTGTTCCGGTCCGACATAGCGATCGGTGTCGATTTTAATTTTGTAACTGCAGTAACTGAAGATGCCCTCTGTGACCACTGTCACCATATCAACATCGTGGTGTTTGGAGGCAATGATAAACGGTGCAGGTTTGTAATCCGGATATGTAGTTCCGGCTCCAACCGCAGTTGGAAAAATAGCTTCCGGATTAAGCGGAACGTCCTGCGCAAGCAAAGAACCATCCCATTGCTGAGTTTGTTCTCCAAATGGAACAAGTGTCTGATTCTGATCGATGGCTTTCTGGGTGAGAATAACAGGATCCATGCGTTTCAGTTTCCCGTCGATATTACCGTAACGATCGCAGGATCCGGTTTTTCCAGGACTGATCCGGCACAGTATTGGACAGGCGTCACAGTTGACTTTTTCTGCAGTTGTATTTTCTTGTTCAGAAGTACCCATTATTTATTTTCAGCTTCCCGGAGAGCGGTATAGAGCCGATCGGGTGTGACCGGAAGATGGTTAATTGAAACTCCAGTGGCCTGCTTTATTGCTCCAAGGATAGCAGGTGCGGTCGGTATCAGGGCGTGTTCCCCAATTCCTTTGGCACCGAAGGGACCCAACGGTTCCTGATCTTCAATCAGGATCACTTTTATTTCCGGCATATCGCCGACTGTTGGCATGAGATAATCGTGTAAATTTTCACTTACTCCCTGGATATATTCTTCCATCAGGGCCATTCCCAAACCCTGAGCGATTCCACCCTGGATTTGTCCTTCAAGCTGAGTTGGATTGATTGCTTTTCCGACATCATGTGCGGCGGCCAGTCTGAGAACTTTAGTTGTACCCAAAAGCGTATCTACTTCAACTTCCGCAATGTGTGCACCAAATCCGTATGTCGCATAAGGACTCCCCTGCCCGTTTTCATCGAGGGGGGTTGTTGGTGGATCAAATGTTCCTTCGCCGGTAAGTACATCACCGTTTGCCAAAGGCAGAATGTCAGCCAGAATTATTTCCTGGCTGCCGGTTTTGTCTGCTACAATAAGTTTTCCTCCTGAGGATGAATCGGTTTGCTCAAGGCAAAGTGTTGCGTTTTCGGCTGCTTCTGCAAGCAGAATTATTTTTGCACGTAAATTTTCTCCGGCCAGTTGTGCGGCTTTTCCGGAAACAAAAGCTTGCCGGGAGGCAGAAGTTTTTCCTGCATCTGCAGTCAAGTCAGTGTCGCCCATTACATATTCAAACTGAGTTGCAGGAAGTCCCAGTGCATCTGCACAGATTTGAATCATAATGGTGTTTGCTCCTTGACCAATATCCATCGCACCGTTATACAAAGTAATTTTTCCATCTGCGTTTATACCGACCTGCATTGTTGACGGATTTGAAAGTGAAGTGTTTCCGCAGCCATACCAGACACTACCGCAACCGACTCCTCTTTTTTTGTGAGTAGAATTCTGATTAAATACCCCGGCTTCTTTGCGCCATATTTGCCAGTGACTCTGAAGAGCTTCGAGGCATTCAACTTGTCCCACGCTGTTTTCAAGTAACTGACTTGTAGCCGTTCTGTCACCTTTCCGGAGTGCGTTCCTGATCCTGAATTCAAGTGGATCTATCTCTGTCTTTTCAGCAAGATCATCCATCAATGCTTCGCTGGCAATGGATCCCTGAGGAACTCCAAATCCTCTGAATGCTCCTGAAGGAGATTCGTTGGTGAGCAGTGCACGAGTTTTAGCCAAAACACTTGGAACTAAATAAGGTCCACTGCAGTGAATCGGAACACGGTCCGCCACTGTTGGTCCCCAGGAAGCATAGGCACCGGTATTGAAATCACCATGATATTCAAAGGCAGTCAACTTCCCATCACGGTTACAGCCGGCCTTGGCACTCATGCTAACAGGATGTCTTTTGGTAGTGGAAGCCAGTGATTCCGGACGTGTGTAAATGCAGCGTACCGGACGCTCAAGAATCCAGGCTGCAATTGCAACCAGCGGTTGTAAAGAAAGATCCAGCTTTCCACCAAAACCTCCGCCGACTGCAGACGGTATAATCCTGATTTGTTTGGGCTCAAGTCCCATGACTTGAGCCACTTCATCACGATCCATGTAAGGCGTTTGTGTGCAGACAAAAATTTCCAGACGTTGACCGACTTTACGGGCATATCCTGCTTCGGGTTCAATGTAACCATGTTCAACTGCCGAAGTTGTCCACTTTCCTTCAACTACAATGTCAGATTCTGAAAAAGCCATTTCAACATCATTTTTTTTCAGAAAACCTCTTGCTAAAACATTATCCGGAACCTCGGACTGGACCGGTTCCAGTTTCCCGGACAGTGCTCCTTTCCAGCCTCGGACTGCTTCAAGAACTTCCCATTTTAAACCCAAATCATCTTCTGTTACTGATTCCACACTTTCTCTGTCACCAACTAATGCGAGCACTGCCTCTCCTCTGAATCGCACATGATTCTTGGCTAAAACAGGTTGATCTTTAATATGGGGGTAAATTCCGAAACCGTTATTTCCCGGGACGTCATCTGCAGTCAAAACTCTGACTAATCCCGGAAATTTCTTCAAAACGGTTTCAGGGTCTGCATGTGTGAATGTTGCACGTGCATGTGGAGAGCGGACAGCCCGGAGCCAGAGTGAATTTTCCGGAGCGTTATCTGCTCCAAAAATTTCTTCTCCGGTTATTTTTTTATACCCATCAACCTTCAGCATCCGCGTGCCGACAGATTTCTGACGGTTGATTTCTGAAGACGGATTTTCGATTTCAGTAATAGTTTGGGAAAATGAGGATTGTCCTGCTTTTAGTACTGCCTGAACGATTTTCGTGTATCCGGTACAGCGGCACAACACGCCGCCCAGTGCGTCAAGAACTTGCGGCTCAGATGGATTTGGCGTTTGATCCAACAACGATTGTGCGGCCATCAACATACCTGGAGTGCAGATGCCGCACTGTGCTGCTCCTTCATCCAGGAACGCCAGTTGAAGAGTTGACAGGTTTCCATTACTAGAAAGACCTTCCACTGTTCTGACATTACAACCTTTAAGTTGTGCGGCGGCTGTCAAACAGGCATAACGCTGTTTTCCGTCAACTTGAATTGTACAGGCACCGCAGTCACCGGCATCGCACCCGACTTTGGTACCGGTCAATCCCAAATCCTCACGGAGAATATCAGAAAAACGACGCAGCGGATTGACAGTAATGGTATGGTGAGTGCCGTTTAAAGTGAATGAAACACTAGTCTTTTCGGTTATGCTCATGGCTGAATTATTCCTTTGATGGCACGCCCCAACAGTTCAGGTATGACTGAGATTCGATATGCAGCCGAAGCACGGACATCGTCAATTGGTTCCAGTTGCTCCAAGTGCCGTGACTGAATCTCGATGTCATTTATTTTTTGTCCTTTGCACTCTTCTTCAAGTAACTTAAGCCGTTGTGCAACAGGCGAGCAGGCTCCAACCGCAACTTTGAGCTGCAAAATTTCATCTCGTACATTCAGTTCAGCAACTACACCTACCATCACAATTGAAATGACGAGATAGCTGCGTGTTCCCAATTTCTCAAAATTACCGACAGCGTTTTCGCCAGGACGAGGAATGAATATTCCACTGACGAGTTCATCTGCTTTTCTGGCAGTTTTACGGTTTCCAAGAATAAATTTCTCTAAGGAGAGTGATCTTGTTGCTAGACTTGATTTCAGTTGTACTGTTGCCTCAAGTGCCAGCAAATTCGGCACAGCATCTGCCGCAGGAGAGGCATTACAAATATTTCCACAGAGTGTACCTGCATTCTGAGTTTGTATACCGCCAATGGTTTTTGCAGCTTTCTTCAGGCCAGCAAATGCAGGTGGTAATTCGGCAGCGATAATATCTGTCCAACTGGTCAGTGCACCAATAGTATAGCCTTCTTCAGATTTCCGGATTGAACGGAGTTCCTCAAGAGCAGTTAAATCGAGAACGTTTTCGGTGATGGGTTTTCCGACTCTTGCAGGATAAAAGTCTGTCCCCCCGGCCAGTAAAGTCCAATCCGTTTCGCTCAATGCAAGCAGCGCAGCTTCAAGATTGTCAGGTCTAAAATACTGTAACATCAGCAGTATTGTTTTTTAGCAGGTAAAGAAAATACTTGATTAATTAATTTTAAATTTGAGAATCTCAACAGCACAGAATACATCAAGTTTGCTAAGTTGACAACTTTAAAAGATCAAATGTCAATTACTGTTACAGATGAATTATTGTAGTTCTGTATACTTGATAATATGTTAATTCAGAACCGTTTTAGAATCCCAGTACAGATAAGAATCTTGCCCGCAAAAAATATATAATGTAAGATGCATACTGATTACGCATCAAAAACAATTCAAAATCCAATGTTTACACACCTCCATCTTCACACACAATATTCCCTGCTTGAAGGGGCAATCCGAATCAAGGATTTGGTTACAGCACTTAAAAGTCATGGATTTGAGTCCTGTGCTGTTACAGATCATGGCAACATGTTTGGTGTGGTTGAGTTTTATCATGCTTTGAAAAAGGAAGGCTTAAAGCCGATCATTGGCATGGGGGCAAATGTAATCGAGAGTGATTTTGCAGAAAGCTCCTCCGAATCAGGAGTTAATAACCCCACTACAGGACAAACCCAATTTCTTTGTCAGAATCGCCAGGGTTACCAAAATCTGGGTTTTTTAGTTAGTCTTAGTTTCACTGAAGGTAAACTCAGGGGGGTACCCAGTTTCAGGCATCAGTTGCTGGAAAAATACAATGCAGGCTTGATTGCACTTAGTGGTGGAATGGGCGGAGGAATTAACCGTTATCTTCTCGAAGGACGGCCGAATGAGGCACGTCGCCTTGCACTCTGGTATCGCGATGTTTTTGCAGGACGTTATTATCTTGAACTGCAGAATACGGGACTTCCGGAACAATTTGAATTGAATCGACAGTTAATCAATTTAGGTCATGAACTGGACATTCCACTAGTGGGCACAAATGACTGTCTTTATCTAACTCCGGAGGAAGCAGAAGCACAGTATATTCTCTGGCTGATGGGATTGCAGCGTCGGGTAACTGATGATGGAGTACCGACCCAACTTGGGAACCAGCGTTACCTCAAAAGTCCGGAAGAAATGTTTACTGCTTTTGCAGAGCTCCCGCTGATTGCTCTGGAAAATACGAGTAAAATTGCAGAGCAATGTGAACTGTCTCTGGAAAATGACAAACTCTACCTGCCCCAGATTTCTACAAGAGAAGAAGAAACTCTCGATTCAAAATTACGTGATGATGCAAAAAATGGTTTAGAGTTACGTTTAAAAAAATTATTTAAACTATATCTGCCGGAAAGTACTTTTGAAGAATTTCAAAAACCATATTATGAGCGATTAAGTTTTGAACTGGATGTGATCATTCAAATGAAGTTTCCAGGCTACTTTTTGATAGTTTCAGAGTTTATCAAATGGTCAAAAGAAAATGGCGTTACAGTTGGTCCAGGTCGAGGTTCAGGTGCAGGCTCACTGGTTGCTTATGCACTTCTGATTACAGACGTGGATCCACTTCGTTACGGCCTACTCTTTGAGAGATTTCTCAATCCATACCGGGTTAATCTGCCGGATTTTGATATTGATTTTGATGTAGAAGGCAGAGAAAAAGTAATTGAGCATGTACGTGACAAATATGGTGAAAAAAATGTTTGTCAAATTTCCACCTTTGGATCACTTAAAGCAAAAGCAGTTGTACGTGGTGTTGCAAGGGTTTTGGATTTTCCGTATTCAGAAGCAGATAAAATTGCAAAATTAATTCCAAATGATTTAAACATCACTCTCGATCAGGCACTGGCCAAGGAACCTGAACTGGCACTGCTGGCAGCAGAAGGTTCTGAGAATGAACAACGCCTGATTAAATTCAGTCGGCAACTGGAAGACTTGAATACCCACTTGGGAACTCATGCAGCCGGAGTAATAATCATGGATCAGGATATCCGTGAAGTTATGCCAGTTTGTACCGGCAAAGATGGTAGTCTGCAGTCGATGTATCCCATGAAGTATGCTGAGGATCAAGGTGCAGTCAAGTTTGATTTTCTGGGCTTGCAAAATCTTTCCACCATCGACAACACTCTGGAGTTGATTAAAAAAAGCCGTCAGCAGGCAACGGTTTTAGATATCTCGAGCATTCCTATGGATGATCCTTTGACTTTCGATTTATTTTGCAAAGCAGATACTATCGGAGTCTTCCAACTGGAATCATCAGGTATGAAGCGCTTAGTGGCCAATATGCAGCCTTCGGTTTTTGAAGATATAGTTGCCATTTTAGCTCTTTACCGACCGGGACCACTGGGTTCCGGAATGGTTGAGGATTATGTGCAGTGTAAACACGGCCGAAAGCGGGTAGTTTATCCACACCCACTAATGGCGGAAATATTGCGGGAAACCTATGGTGTGCTTGTTTATCAGGAACAAATCATTCAGGGCGTGCAGGTCCTTGCCGGATTCTCTCTGGGACAGGCGGATTTGCTACGCCGCGCGATTGGCAAAAAGACTCCTGAGGTTCTGGCAGAACAACGGATACAGTTTGTTGAAGGCTGCCTGAAAAACCCGGAGTTTGTTGAACAGTGTCCACAGGCCAGTACGCCGGAAGAAAAAGCTAATGAAATCTTTGATACAATAAATTATTTTTCCGGTTATGGATTTAATAAATCTCACAGTGTTGCCTATGGTTTGATTTCCTATCAAACTGCCTACCTCAAGGCACACTATCCAGTACAGTTGATGGCTGCACTATTCAATGGTTCAATCAATAATCAGGATAATATCATCAGTTACATCAGTGAATGCAAAGCAATGGGCATAAAAGTCCTGCCGCCTGATGTGAACCACAGTGAAAAAACATTTACGGTTGCAGCAACTGAGTTTAGAATTTCTGCCATCACGCTGGCTCATTTTGAACGGGATTTTAATGCTGCAAATCCTGACAGAGATACTGTGCCTGAAGATATGTTGGAGCATCTGAAGACAGCCTTAAAGAGTCTGAAAAATCAGAATTTCAAGGAACAAGATCAATTGCTGAATCTGCTGGCAAAAACCGCCGAAGAGCACTATCAACAACTGCTAACTCAAAATTTGACAGCAGAAATTTCTGAAAACAATATCAATAGAATCTTCGAAAAGCAGTCTGCATTTGCTGCCTGGCTGCAGAGAGAGGCCCGTGTTGAGGTTATTCGTTTTGGTTTGAATGCCGTAAAAAATGTGGGAGGAAAGGCCGTTGATGCAATTCTGAAAGTACGGAACGAACATGGGCAGTTAACGGATTTCATGGACTTCATGAAAAAAATTGATTTGAAGGAAGTTAATAAACGCATGTTTGAAACTCTTGTCAAGTGTGGTGCTTTTGACTCACTGCACGAAAACCGGGCACAATTATTTTCTACATTGGAGAGTGCATTCCATTTAGCACAGGAGTTTCGGCGTGCAGAAGATCCTGCGCAGGATTCTTTGTTTGGGTTGATGGATGCAGGTGATGCAGAAGCCACTGAGACACAGCTTGAATTTCCTGAAGTCCGGAATTGGCCCAAAAAAGAACGGCTGAATCAGGAAAAAGCGGCCTTGGGTTTTTATGTTTCAGGTCATCCTCTAGACAGTTTTGTTTCCGAAATAAAACTTTTGGCAACTACAACTGCAAAATTGAAAGATGGTCTACATGCAGAAAGAGATAAAGTGTCACTGGTTGGTATTATTGTAAATAATACTGTCCGGCTTAATCAAAGTAATGCCAAGTTTGCCATCGTCACCCTTGAAGATACCCGAGGTACCATAGAGTTTCCTGTATTTGCTGCTGTTTATGAAAAGGATGGAGAATTGCTGGAAAGCAGTGAACCACTGTTGATTTCAGGACGTGTAAATTATCGTGATGAGGAAGTTAGTTTGTTT
The DNA here is from genome assembly GCA_014382365.1 of SAR324 cluster bacterium. Taxonomy (GTDB): domain Bacteria; phylum SAR324; class SAR324; order SAR324; family NAC60-12; genus Arctic96AD-7. The sequence continues at coordinate 82,601 of JACNJW010000044.1, read as the reverse complement.
GTTGATCAGATTCACCGTTTGAATGAAATCCGGGAAACGGAAGCAAAAAACATGTCTATCAACATTGCTGCAGAAAAATTAGATTCTGCAAAGATAAATTTACTGCGCAATACTCTACAGAAATATGCAGGAGAAAAGCCTTTTACTTTTTCTGTTCAAACTCCGGAAGCAACTTCAGTAACAATAACTCCTGAAGAAAAGCTAAATTTTACTTCTGCGTTGATTGAAGAACTTGAAGAACTTTTGCCTCAGCAGACTTTGGAGTTTGGTTATTCCTCACTGAAAAACATCAAATAATTAAGAAATAATTTTCTCGTTTTTTAGCCAATAATTTAGTAAACTTTTGAGGACGTTCTTACTGAATTAATTTATGACTACAACTAACAATATAAGGATAATCTTTGCTCAGTTTTAATTACAAATGCAGCCAGTGCGACACAGTTTATGAAATAAGTCCGGAATTGATGCTTTGTCCTGACTGCTCTTGCAGGCATAAACCGGGTCAGCCGCTGAGTGGTGTTCTTGAAGTAGAACTGAAAGGCACTCTAACCAGCAGTAATCCTCTGGAATTTTTACCCGTTGAAGCAGAGTTTTTTCCGACAATACCTGTAGGGAACACCCCACTTTGGCATCCACAAAATTTAGTGCAGAAACACGGTTTTCCGGAGTTGTATTTTAAAGATGATGGAGTTAATCCAACTGGCTCATTGAAAGATAGGGCCTCTTTTTTGGTTGCAGCTTTTGCAAGAAAACACGCTGTCCGTGAGGTTGTTGTTGCTTCTACAGGTAATGCCGGTTCTTCGATGGCAGGAGTTGGCGCAGCAGCAGGCTTGAAGGTCAAACTGGTTTTACCAAAAACCGCACCACCGGCAAAAATGATTCAGGCTTTGCAGTATGGCGCTGATGTGGTGCTGGCAGAAAAGAATTATGATCAAGCCTTTGCACTTTCGCTGGAATATTCCCGTACCCGTGGAGGAATGAACCGCAACACGGCCTACAATCCCATGACGATTGAAGGCAAGAAAACTGTTGCCATCGAAATTTTCAACCAACTTGCAGCGGATTCTGCGGCTGGAAAAGCTCCGGATCATGTTTTTGTCGGAGTTGGTGACGGTGTAATTATTTCCGGAATTTACAAAGGATTTCGGGATCTGCTGCAACTGGGCAGAATTTCAAAAATACCCACAATTCATGCAGTACAAGCCAGTGGCAGTGCAGCAATTTTCAGAGCCATGGAGTCCGGAACTTTTGACGGACAAGCGGCAAGTACAGTGGCAGATTCTATATCAGTCGATGTGCCCAGCAACGGGTTGCTTGCCCTAAAAAATTTGAGAGCTCATAACGGCAGATGTTTGACTGTCACAGACGATGAAATATTGTCTGCACAACAGGAACTATCTTCAAACTGCGGACTTTTCTCTGAGCCGGCAGCAGCAACTGCTTATGCTGGATTTTTGAAACAAAAATCAACTTTGGATTCCAGTGAAATCTGTGTGGTTTTGCTGACAGGAAATGGACTCAAAGATATTGCCTCAGCAGCTAAAAAAATTGTCATGCCTGAAAATGCCATCAACTCACTTGATGAAATCTAATAACAAAATCTGTAACAACTTTAATCAAATAAAATTATGATCGATTTAACAAAAAACGAAGCACGAATAAAACAAAATGCCAAGCATTGTAAAGAAAGGAAGATCAAACTTCCAACTTTTGGTCAAATGCAAAATCCGGAAACAATTCCGGAAGAAACCCAGGCTGAATTAAAAAATGTTGGTTTATGGGAAACACATCCCAGTAATCTATTTCGGATCAGCTGGAAAAATGAGCCGGTTTCAGAAGGAGGTGGTTTTGGCGGCGTGAATTATATCGTTATTCCTCCGGAACTTTCCGGAGTCAAAGCCAAAATTATTGCTCTTGTCGGCAAGTGGTTCCCAACTGGTGCGCACAAAGTAGGAGCAACATACGGCTGTCTGGCTCCGGCTTTAACAACAGGACAATTCAGTCCAGTTGAAACAAAAGCAGTCTGGCCTTCAACCGGAAATTACTGCAGAGGTGGTGCTTATGTTTCTTCACTGCTTGGTTGTGATTCAATTGCAATTTTGCCGGAAAATATGTCGCGTGAACGCTTTGACTGGTTGAAGAAAGTAGCAGGAGAAGTGATTGCAACTCCCGGATGTGAAAGTAATGTAAAGGAAATATTTGACAAATGCTGGGAATTGAAAAATACACGTACCGACATCCAGATTTTTAATCAGTTTGAAGAATTTGGTAATCCGCTTTGGCATTACATGGTCACGGGTGCTGCCGCAGAAGAGGCTTTGAAGCAGGAAATGGGACCAAATGGTCGGGTTGCCGGTGCAATTTCATCATCCGGATCTGCAGGCTCAATGGCCTTTGCTTATTATTTGAAAGACAAGTTTCCGGGTTCAAAATTGGCGGTTGCGGAAGCCCTGCAGTGTCCAACCTTGCTGAACAATGGTTATGGTGATCATCGAATCGAAGGAATTGGTGACAAACATGTGCCTTGGATTCACGACTGCAAAAACACAGACATGGTGATTGGTGTTGATGACGAAGCAGCCATTCGTCTGCTGCGACTTTTCAACGAAAGCACAGGGCAGGAAACACTGGCGCATTATGGTGTTGATTCCGAGATAACCAGTCAGCTGGATCTGTTGGGAATTTCCGGAATTGGAAACGTAATTGCTGCAATCAAATTTGCCAAATACTACGAGTTAACAGAAGACGATCATGTTGTTACGATTCTTACAGATTCAATGGAATTGTACGGTTCACGTATTGAAGAACTGGCGACAGAGCGTGGTGCATACAGCACAATTGATGCCCATAAAGATATGCAGTTGTTGATGGATTCAGGAATTGACAACACACTCGAATTGACACATTATGAAAAGAAGAGGATTCATAATCTAAAATATTTCACCTGGATTGAACAGCAGGGTCGTGAGTTGGATGAATTGAACTCCCAGTGGTATGATCACGATTCTTACTGGCGGAATATTTTTTCGCTGGCTCCACAAATTGATGAATTAATTCTGGAATTTAATCAGCAAATTGATACGGCATAAGTATATCAGTTTCACTGAAACGGACAGTAAATATTCTCAAGCAGTGGTTTCATCAAAGATCTCGCGGCCAATCAACATCCTCCGGATTTCATTGGTGCCTGCTCCGATGTCATAAAGTTTTGCATCACGCAGCAGTCTACCTGCCGGATAATCATTGATGTAACCGTTTCCACCCAGAGACTGGATTGCTTCCAATGAAACTTTGACTGCATTTTCTGAAGCAAAGAGCAGGCAGGAGGCGGTATCTCTGCGGGAGACCTGATTTTTGTCACAGTTTTCTGCCACTCGATAGCAAAAAGCACGGGACGCTTGAAGTGCTGTGTACATATCTGCGATTTTGCCCTGCATCAATTCAAACATTCCAATCGGGCGTTCAAACTGAACTCGTTCATGAATGTAGGGCAGCACCAAATCCAGAGCTGCCTGCATGATCCCCAGCGGCCCGCCGGAAAGCACAATCCTTTCTAAATTCAGACCGCTCATCAGGACTTTAACACCTTGATTTACTCCAAGGACAATATTTTCAGTCGGAATTTGACAGTCTTCAAAAACAAGCTCGCAGGTGTTTGAACCACGCATCCCCAGCTTGTCCAATTTTTGCGCAGTTGAAAAACCCGGCATTCCTTTTTCAATCAGGAAGGCAGTCATTGTTTTAGAACCCTTGTCTTTGGTTGCAGTTCGCATGTACACGATCAGAACATCTGCATCAGGACCATTAGTAATCCACATTTTTGAACCATTGGCAACCCAGTAATCTCCACGTTTTTCTGCATGACAGGCCATTGAACCAACGACATCCGAACCTGCTCCGGATTCCGACATTGCCAAAGCTCCAACAAATTCACCACTGCAGAGTTTTGGCAGATATTTTTCTTTTTGTGCCGCAGTGCCGTTCAGTTGGAGTTGGTTCACACACAAATTAGAATGTGCACCGTAAGACAGACCGACTGCAGCAGACGCTCTTGAAATTTCTTCTACGGCTACCAAATGAGCTAAATATGACATTCCGGAGCCTCCATATTCTTCCGGAACAGTAATTCCCAGCAGTCCTAAATCTCCAAGTTTTTTCCATAAATGCTGAGGGAATTCGTTATCACGGTCTATTTCTGCTGCAAGAGGTGCAATATTTTTTTCAGCAAACTGCCGCACCGTCTCCCTCAGCAGATCAATTTCTTCATTAAGCAGAATATCCCAGTTCATATTAAATTTTCAGTATTGTTGGTTTCTAATTTCTGGAAAAAACAAGTTGGTGCTCCAGTATGACAGGCCGGACCAGATTGCTGAACCTTGTATAAAAGAGTGTCCTGATCACAGTCCACCAGTACTTCAACAATTTTCTGCAAATGACCTGAGCTCTCTCCTTTTTTCCAGAGAGCCTCACGTGAGCGGGACCAGTAATGAGCATATCCGCTTTCCAGCGTTTTTTGAACTGCCTCCGGATTAGCATAAGCCAGCATTAATACTGCTCCGGAATCAGCATCCTGTGCAATCACCGGCAGTAGTCCGTCCTGTTTTTCAAATGCTAAATCTGCAATTCCAGGATTGTTGTTTGCCGTTTCAGTATTTTCTGACTTTGTCATGTTAGTGCCTCCTCATGTTTCAGGACGCATGGTTGGAAAGAAAATAACGTCGCGTATGGTTGACTGTCCGGTCAAGAGCATAACTATTCTGTCAATTCCAAAACCAACACCTCCCATTGGCGGCATTCCGTATTCCATCGCCCGTAAAAAGTCTTCATCCAAGGGATGAGTTTCTTTTTCTCCACCACGTCCACGCTCCACCTGCTCCTCCATCAGACTTCGCTGAACCACAGGGTCGTTGAGTTCCGAATAGGCATTAACAATTTCCCAACCGTTGATGAAGGCCTCAAAACGTTCCAGCAACTCAGGATTCTTACGATTTTGTTTGCAGAGTGGACTGGTTTCTTTTGGATGGTCAGTAATAAAAGTCGGCTGAATTAGTTTTGATTCACAAGTTTCTTCAAAAACCAGTTGTGTTGCCAGTCCACGGTTGTAATCAGCATCCAATTCCCAACCGTTTTCATCCAATAGATTTTTAATTTCTGCATCACTCATTTTTGCAAACGAAATCCCTCCAAGTTTTTCAATTGCTTCCAGCATACTTAAACGCGGCCAAGGTGCTTTCATATCCAAAGTGCGACCTTCGTACTCAAATTCAGTTGTGCCGTTTACTGCAAGTGCACAGCGTTCACAAATATTTTCTGTGTGGCGCATGATTTCATTGTAATCAACATATGCCTGGTAAAATTCCAGTGCAGAAAATTCCGGATTGTGCGTGCGGTCAATGCCTTCGTTGCGGAAATCTTTGACAAATTCAAAAACTGCATCAAAACCTCCTGCAATCAGGCGTTTCAAATATAACTCATTTGAAATACGTAAATAAAAATTTTGATCAAGTGCTTTGTGATGTGTCACAAATGGTGTTGCATTTGCGCCACCATAAACCGGCTGCAGAGTGGGCGTCTCTACTTCTAAAAACCCTTCTTCGTGCAAATAATTGCGGATAGTCTGGAATATTAAAGAACGTTTTTGGAAAACATCTGCAACTTGCGGATTTAAGGTTAAGTCTACATAACGCTGGCGGTAGCGGAACTCTTTGTCTGTCACTTCATCATGTACAATCCGTTCACCTCCAATTTCCTGCACTTTGGGCATCGGCATGGGGCGGATGGATTTTGAGAGCAATTCTACAGAGCTGGCCCTTAAGGTGAGCTCTCCTGTTTTTGTGCGCATTAATGTTCCGGAAAAACCAAGATGATCGCCAATGTCACAAAGTTTATACATTTCAAAGGCAGAATCACCCACTGCATCAAGCCGTACATATACTTGCAGCAGTGTGTGCTGTGCCTGGATATTGCCGAAACTGGCCTTACCCTTTCCGCGTACTGCAAGGAGACGTCCGGCCAGGGTAATATTTTCCTGACTTTCCAGTAATTTTTCTGCATGTTCAATAATTTCCGGGACCGTGTGGCTGCGCTGAAAAGAATAAGGATAGGGTTCTGTTCCCAACTCACGGATTTTTTTCAGCTTTCCAAGCCGAACTTCACGTTGATCTGCTTTTTTTTCCATTTAATAATTTGTAATTAATTTTGAGTAGTTTTGACTAAATCATCTTGAATAACATTCTAATAGCAAAGCAATAATTCTATGTTCTGAGTTGTGGAATATAAAAAAATTAGCACTACTCAGAGGTGAGTGCTATTTATTGCTTGCGTTGTCTGGCTTTTCACGCTAGCATTAAAGGCTTGAATCAATTTGGAAGTTTTTAATATTTTTTGATTCATTTAAACAGTTAAGCATACGTTTTTTATTGCTGAAGCTCAATTTATTTAATTAACATTTATCCTAAAATAAGGAGAACTATGATTCGTCCCTTACAGGACCGCGTGCTGGTTAAGCGCGTCGAAGCCGAAGAAAAGACAGCTTCCGGCATCATTATCCCGGACACCGCTAAAGAAAAGCCTCAAGAAGGTGAAGTAGTTGCAGTAGGTCCAGGCAAACGCCTTGACAATGGTTCCATTCAAGAAATGGGAGTAAAAAAAGGTGACAAGATTTTATTCAGTAAGTATGGTGGCACCGAGGTAAAAGTCGATGACGAAGATTATATCATCATGCGTGAGGATGACATCCTTGGCGTTTTATAATAACAGCTTAAAAAAACCTATAACATTTTTAATTAGAGATAAGGTATGGCAAAACAAGTTATTTTTGCGGCAGAAAACCGTGAAAAACTGCTTAGAGGCGTAAATGCTCTGTCCAACGCAGTTAAAGTAACATTGGGTCCGAAAGGCCGCAATGTATTAATTGATAAATCTTTTGGTGCTCCACTTGTTACTAAAGACGGAGTTACAGTTGCAAAAGAAATTGAATTAGAAGATAAATTGGAAAACATGGGTGCACAGATGGTAAAAGAAGTTGCATCCAAAACTTCAGACGTTGCCGGTGATGGAACCACTACAGCAACTGTGCTGGCACAGGCTGTCGTGACTGAAGGTCATCGCAACCTGGCTGCAGGAGCCAATCCAATGGATCTTAAGCGTGGAATTGATCAAGCTGTTGCAGCTGCAACAGTGCAATTGCACAGTATCTCCAAGTCAGTTTCCGGATCCAAGGAAATTGCTCAGGTGGGAACTATTTCTGCAAACAGTGATACCACAATCGGCGAGATTATTGCTGAGTCCATGGAAAAAGTTGGTAAGGACGGAGTTATCACTATTGAAGAAGCAAAAAGTGCTGAAACAAGTTTGGAAGTTGTTGAAGGAATGCAGTTTGACCGCGGCTATCTTTCTCCATACTTTGTAACTGATTCTGAGCGAATGGAAGTTGTACTGGAAGATCCGTACATCATCCTTGTTGAAAAGAAGGTCAGTAACATGAAGGACATTCTTCCTGCAATTGAGCAAATTGCCAAGACTGGAAACCCATTCTTGATTATTGCTGAAGATGTTGAAGGAGAAGCACTCGCAACTCTCGTAGTCAATAAACTGCGTGGTACTTTGAAGTGTGCTGCAGTTAAAGCTCCTGGTTTCGGCGATCGCCGGAAAGCCATGTTGGAAGATCTTGCCATCCTTACTGGTGGTGTAGTGGTTTCTGAAGATATGGGAATGAAGCTTGAAGACCTGACACTGGCCAAACTTGGCCAAGCCAAGTCTGTTGTCATCGACAAAGATAATGCTACAGTTATTGACGGTTCAGGCGATAAGGACAGTATCAAAGCCCGTATCAGTCAAATTCGTGCTCAGATCGAAGATACATCTTCTGATTATGACCGTGAAAAACTGCAGGAACGTCTGGCTAAACTGGCTGGCGGAGTAGCTGTGATTAATGTTGGAGCTGCAACCGAAATCGAGATGAAGGAAAAGAAAGCTCGAGTAGAGGACGCTCTGCATGCAACGCGTGCAGCAGTTGAAGAAGGTATTGTACCCGGTGGCGGAGTAGCTTTGTTGCGTGCTCTTGATACTGTAGAAAAAACAGTAAAAGGCATTAAACAGCATGACCAAAAAGTTGGTGCAGAAATTGTGCTTAAAGCACTCGAAGCTCCATTGCGTCAGATTGTTACAAATGCAGGACTCGAAGGTGCATTGATTGTTGATAAAGTAAAAGCAAGCAGCACAAATGAAGGTTTTGATGCAGCAACAGAAACTTATGTTGACATGATTGCAGCTGGAATCATTGATCCGACTAAAGTTGTGCGAACTGCTCTGGAGAATGCAGCATCCGTAGCCGGATTACTGTTGACTACCGAAGCAAGTATCCATGATGTCCCTGAAGAAAAAGCAGCAGGCGGAGGAATGCCTGGTGGTGCACCTGACATGGGTGGCATGGGCGGAATGGGAGGCATGGGCGGAATGATGTAATTCCAGCTCAGATTCCAATCTGATAAAAAAAGGCGGATCGGCTTTGAAAGCTGGTCCGCCTTTTTTGTTTTTGTACTGATTGTTTGCTTGAAAGAAGGTGCTTGAAGGAAGGTACAGGTTTTTTAGAGTAAAGCAAACTCACTCATTTTTTTCAACTGCTTCCAGAGACTCTTTACAGATAATGCAGTATGTGGTAACAGGTCGAATTAATAGACGCTCCTCATCAATTTCATTTCCGCATTCATCGCAGTAGCCAAACGTTTTCTTTTCTACTCTTTCAAGTGCCTCATCGACTTTTTCAAGTAGTTTCCGTTCTCGGTCCCGAATACGTAAATTGTTGATGTGTTCTGTTTCCAGTGAAGCCCGGTCATTTGGATCAGGGTAGAGTGTGCTTTCTTCCTGCATACCCTGTACAGTTTCCACTGACTCGCCACGTATTTCCGTTTGAAGTTCCTCCAGACGGGTCTTAATTTTTTCTAACTTTGCTGCTCGCATTCCAATTTCCTCCTGAAAGAATGCTTTAATAAAAAGTATTTATGATTTGTGCCTTCCATTCTACATTAATTTGCATGTTTGAGGAAGTGTTTTTTTGTAATTTACCCAGCTGGCCGGTTTCAGAATGCAGTAAAGGTACGCTTATAAAGATCTTTTGCCAGTCGTTTGATCAATTCTCGAATACTTCCTGAGAGTGAAAGGCTGGAATCGGTTTCAGTTTCCAGTTCTCCGGATTCAGTAAGTTTGACTTCCAGTGTGTTTTCCTGCCAGACTTTTTCTCCAGTGCGTCTGTCATTCAGGACAGCACTTGCTAGTATCTTTGCTTTTACTCCGGTAGATATCAGATCTTTGCTTAAGCCTGAGACAGAGGTTTCCAATTTCAGTAAGTTAATGCTCAAGCTGAGATCTGCCTGTCCGGAAGAAGTCAATTTGACCGAACTGTTGGAGCGCAGCAGGAGCTTAAGTTGCTCTGCTAAATCTGTTTCCAATCCTGCTTTATAAGTCTGATTCTGGATGGGTAGAATTGCGAGTGTTTTTGCTTCTTTTGGCAAAACAGGATTGTTGCCTTCAATTACATAACCGCATCCGGAGAAAAACAGTCCGGCAACAGCACCAAAAAGAATGTAAAAAAATACCAGTTGGATATTGGCTGTGAATTTCAAAGAATAATTATGTATGTTCTGCAAACTGCCCCTCTGACTTTGAAAATGTATTTTTGATAATATTTTGACCAGTATATTAAAGAGCTGCTCATTTTAGTTTAACCCAGCATTAATTTTATAGGTAGCGTGAGTCAAGTGGTTTTTATATTTTATCTGTTTTTAGTAAAGTGTTTTAAAGGTAAACCAGCACCAGCACACCCGTGTAAGTATACAACTGCACACCCTGCGGCATCTGAGCAAATTCGTAACCACCAAAAAAACCAATTAGTGGAAATTCACCCAGCATTTCACGAATTATTTCGGTATCAACATTTGATCTCCCATAGAGTGCCTCCCCACGAGAGGAACAATTAAAATAGAGTCCCCAAGTGGGTGTTTCAGCATTTTTATTTTTTAAACGACTCAGCATCTTCCGCAAGTCATCTTCAGCAGTTGAGTGACTACGGTAGGTAAAAGATACAACTCCACCCTGATGTACAATTTGAGTTGTGCGGATGCCTTGAGATACCATGTCAATTCCTGTTACATGGCTGGCCATGGCTCCTTCTCCGGTGAAAACCGGCTGCTCACGATCCAGTGGAAAACTGAGCAGTAATTGCTGTGTCGCCTGTTCCATATCTGCAAAACCCAGCTCTTTAGCGACCTCAGTAAATACCTCCAATGCTGGTTTTCCATCTAGCGTCAGGATGAGGTCATCTTTAACTTCGGTGACAAACATTGGATCACCCAAAGTCGCACAGGACTGGGTAACTCCTGCATGAAATTCAGGTACGCCTGTAAAAGCTAAACCACCTGCACCATTAAGGGTAACAATGTCTGGTCCAAATTGAATGGAAGTTTCCTGACTGCCGTCATTACACGAACCTGCTCCAAAAACCGAAGGTTGGTTTTTGAGGAAGTTGAACATATTGATGAAATTTTGCGGTAGATGTTGATAAATATCCGGAAAGAAAAAGAAGAGTGGACTCTGGTCATTAAATCCGCTCAGTGCTTCCCGCAGTTGTTGAGAAACCCCTGAGCTGTGTTCAAGTTCCTGAAATTTAGCTAAAGCCAGCATCTTCAACTCAGGCGTATAACCGGCCATTAAAACCAGACCTGGTCCGCCAAAAATTTCTCCAACTCCCGAAATAACTCCCATACCGCTGCACCCGGCGATACACTTGCAGTTTGTTTGCTCTTGAATCAATTCGTGTAACCGACCGGCATGAACAAAATGTTCGAGAGTAAAAAACACCAGGATCCAGTCCACTTGAGGCAGTCCTGCCTGCTTGACTGCAGAATTTAAAACTTCTGCAATTGCCAAATCCGGATTTGTTTCTTCTGAAACTCCGACTCCAATTAAGTTCACAGGTATTTGTAAATTGCAGATTAAAAAAAATGTGGCATCCGGTTTGCTCAGCCAGAGATACACCTGATTATTGAAAATGGCTGAAGCTGAAACTAAAATTAAAACTCAGGCAAAAGTTTGCCTTATGCAGAGAAAAACTACAAGATTCCTCATTCTGTGAATTAGAAAACTATGTTCAAACAATCTAATACTATTCTCCCTTCAATATTTTCAGCAGTTAGCAGACATCTTCTGCGGGTATCTATTTTAACTGTAGTCATGTTTTTGTTGACTGCCTGTGGTGGAGTTGCTTGGAAAAATCATGGAGACAGCTGTATTCTCAGCTCAGAGAAACCGCCATTAAAAAGGGTGATAAACTACAGTGATCATGATTTGTGCGGACGCAAACTTTCTCCAAGAACTGCACCGGATCCCCAGATACGCAGTCAGTCGGGTGAAGAATAAGTTGTCAGGTTACAGTCATTCTCAAGCGGCATTAACAGATATCTAACCCTTGGTACTAAACTGAGATGGCTAGCTGAGAATCTTTGAAAAACCGTAATAAAATTAATTTATGACCGGGCTTGTGGAAATAGCATCTGCTTCAAGAGAATTGGGGAGTGCACCGGTTATCCGGACCATTAAAAGGTCTCCGGCCTTCGTTTTGGAGTTTTTAACAGCAACAGGATGATAACCACGCGTACGGCCTGTTGTAGTATTATTTTTACGATGATGCTTCCCTTCAATCAAGACTTCCTGTGTTGAACCCACCAGAGCCAGATTTTTTTCAAGAACAATCTTTTCTTGTGTCTCCAGCAGGATCTTGTGCCGCCTTGATTTTTCATCTTCAGTCAGATGCTCAGGATATTCTGCAGCACGGGTTCCGGGTCGAGCAGAATATTTGAAGGAGTATATTAAATCGAAACGTATTTTTCGAACGGCCTCCATTGTCATTTCAAACTCTTCCTCTGTTTCTCCGGGAAAGCCAACAATCAAATCAGTTGAAATTGTGGCTTCAGGTAGCCGATCCCTTAAAAGTCCTACTTTTTCGTAGAATGTTTCCATTGTATACCAGCGTCTCATCCTGCGGAGAATCCTGTCGGAACCGGACTGCAGAGGCAGGTGCATTTGTTCACAGAGCGAGGGCAGGTTTACAAACGCATCTGACAGTTCTGCATGAAAATCTTTTGGATGCGGTGAAATAAAACGGAGGCGCTTCAAATTTTCGAGTTTATCCAGGCGCTGCAATAACTCCACAAAATCTACTCCATTGGCCTTGTAGGAATTTACATTTTGACCAAGCAAACATATTTCTCGCGTACCGGCTGAAATGAGCCGCCGCGCTTCAGTGATAATATTTTCAGGTTCCCGACTTACTTCTACTCCGCGTGTAGTTGGTACGACACAAAAAGAACAATGATTGTTGCAACCTTTTGTGATTGCCAAATGTGCTTTAACTCCAAAGCGTTGTGTTTGCTGAAACGTATAGTCCGGAATAAAGTTGCGGACTTTTTGCCGGGCATGTCGCTTTGTTATAATGATCTTTTCTCCCTTTTGGACTTTATTGAGCATTTTCGGCAGCTCAAATAAATTGTCTGTTCCAAAAACAAAATCCACATTTGTAGCTCGACGTATAATGGCCTCGCCTTCCTGTTGTGCAACACAACCACCCACGCCGATTTTCAAATTGGGATTTGCTGATTTAAGTTTTCTCAAGCGGCCCAATTCGCTATAGACCTTATTTTCGGCTTTTTCACGAATAGAACAAGTATTGAGAATGATCAAATCTGCCTCAGCTTGAGATTCTGTCAGGGCATAATTCTCGAGCCTGAGCACTTCCAGCATTTTTTCTGTGTCATATTCGTTCATTTGACAACCGAAAGTCTGGATGTGAACTTTCCTGCCAGAGGATTTATTTTGGGAATTGTCTTTCATCAATAATCAAACAGTTAACTGTTTAGAGGATCCGGCTTTGAAGGAGGAAGATTTGGTTGTAACTGTGCAGTGGATTTCCGGGCAATAACTAGGCAGCAACTTTTTCCTGCTGGACCAGGCCGAGTTCTTCAGCACAAATTTCCTGCGCCGCACTTTTCAGATCCTTTGGAAACTCAACGTAATAATCCCGTTCGTTTCTGCGCCAGAGGGTTTCTTCCAGTTGCATACCGTGAGCAGTAGGTTTGACAAACTCAAACCACTCATTCTGGTAGAGAACCTCAAATTTGGTTACTGAGAATTGACTGCCGTCAGCAGCGCTAAAACCCAAGGCCGCATTTCTCTGTGTAGCTTTTCCGCTACCGGCAAAAGTCATGCGGAAATCAAACTTTCCCCACTGAAAATGCACAGACTGGGTTTTGGCACCGCTTTTAGTTTTGAAAATATGATAATTTTGATGATCAACGGTAAATTTTTTCACAAAGACTCCTTTTTGGATGAGTAAAATCAAAGGTCAGAATTACAGTATTATTCTGCCTTAAATCTGCTATTTTTCAAGGTAAATTATAATTTGAATTCGTAATTATGGATTCAAAATGAAAAACTTAATGTATATGAGATAATCAATTAGAAAAATTTCAGTGACCGTGGTTAGAAATATCATATTTTTTCATTTTTTCCCATAAATTTTTACGACTGATTCCCAGAGTGGCGGCAGTGTCCCCGATGCGCCATTTATATTTCTCCAACATTTGCAGGATGCGTCGTTGTTCGCAAACTTCCAAATAGCTTTTTAAATCTGCAACCGCCTGTTCTTTAGTGGAGGTAAGCTCAACGCCATACACATCTAATTCCGAGGCTCCTATTGTTTCTTGTCCGGAAAGGATACAAGCACGTTGGATGCAATGCTTCAGTTCCCGAAGGTTGCCTTTCCAAGGTTGATCGAACAAATACTGTTCTCCGCTCCGAGTCAATACCCGCCGTTCACCTTGTTCACGTGTGCAGAGTTCCATAAACTTTTTTGAAAACCAAAGAATGTCCTCTTGACGTTCCCGCAGTGGTGGGATGTGGATATGAATGATATTGATGCGATAGAACAAATCTTCCCGAAATTTTCCGTTTTCCACCAAAGCTATTGGGTCATGATTTGTCGCACTGATGAGACGCAAATTGATGGGGATCATTTTTTCTCCGCCGACTCTACAGATTGAACGCTCTTGGATGGCCCGCAACAGTTTAACTTGCATGGACAAGGGCATATCGCCGATTTCATCTAAAAAAAGAGTCCCGTTATTGGCTTGTTCGAAAACACCCCGCCGCATGTGTATGGCGCCAGTAAATGCCCCTTTTTCGTGTCCGAACAGTTCGGTTTCCAACAGACTTTCCGGAATGGCGGCGCAATTGGTGGCGATGAAAGGTCGGTTGCCTTTGTCTCCGGAGCAGTCATGTAGATAACGGGCCGCATATTCTTTGCCGACTCCGGATTCACCGGTGAACAAAACACCGACATCATGCTTTCCTAAATTGCTCAACATCCGTTGGATTTTTTGCAATTGCTCGGAAATACCCAAAATTAATTCCAGCGGCTGTTCATCTTTTTTTGGAAACAACCCCGGACTCAAGCTCCGCAATTTACTCAAAAGTAAATCCAGATCAAAGGGTTTGGTAATGTAGTCCTGTGCTCCCAGTTTTAGTAGGCGTATCGCTTGATCAATAGCACCATAACCGGTAATGAACAATGTCGGCGGTGGTGGTTCACCGAGTTCAATGAGTGATTTGAACAGGCTTTCCCCATCCATATCCGGAAGACGAATATCACTGATCAACACGGAATAATGTTCTGTTTTAACTGCCTCCAAAGCACTACGCGCATCTTGAAACCAATGACAGGTTAAGCGTTCAAGTGCGAAACGATGCGCCAGCGATTCCCCCATGATGGGGTCGTCTTCAACCAAACAAATATGCACCATAATAATTACGTTTTAGGAGTTTCTCAGAGGAATGCCTACCGAGAATGAGACGGTTCCATCTTGATTTTTAACAACAATTTCTCCTCCGAGTTGACGGACGATTTGATAAGTAACCCATAACCCTAAACCGATACCGCCGGAATTTTGGTGGGCAAAAGGTTCAAACAGCAATTCCATGGTTTCATCGTCCAGATCTCCACCCTCATTACGCACCTCAATCAATAAATTTTCTTCTTCTACAGCACAAACTTTGCAAAAAACAGTACTCTCTTCCGGTGCGGCTTGAAGCGCATTTAGACAAAGATTCATTAAAATTTGCCTAATTTGAGTCGAAGGTAGTAAGGCCGGTATTACCAAATTATTTTCCCAAACTAAGTTGATGTTCTTTTTATTAATGTCTGCATGAAGTAAGGTCCGGATATCCTCAACATCTTGAAAACTCAAAGGATGGCTTTCCGGGATACTCTCCACCAGTAAAGCCGAAACTGTTTCTTGAATTTGCCCTAATCCACGCTCCAGTAAGTAAAGGGTTTTTTCCGGCACACCCTCTTCATGTCTGTGTTGCTTGAAAGTATTGATAGCATTGAGCATTCCACCCAGAGGATTATTAATTTCGTGAGCAACTCCCGCCGACATTCGACCGATTGCCGCTAAACGTTCGGAAACCAATACTTGCCGCTCGAATTGCTGTTTGACTCGCAAATCTTCCAGCATTTCCCTAAAACGTGTACTCAACAAACCGATTTCATCGTCGGCTTCTTTCAAATTGTATTCAATTTCATCCGGCGGAATTTGACCGACCATCTCCATACAATTTGAAAGTTCTACCAAAGGTTCTGCCATATTTTTGCCCAAATACCATCCTAAAGGCAACAAAATTAACATCACCCCCAAAGACGAGATGCTGACATTCCAAACAATTTCATAATATCTTGGTAAAAATTGCGAATGGGCGTAGCCTATCAATAACACTCCCAACCTTGTCCCGTATTCGTGGATTGGGTGCACTACGTACATCCACAAAGTTGCACCTTGTACAATCGGACGGGCTTCATTATTATTGTTTTGCAGTAGCGATTTATTCAAACCGGCAAACTCCGGACTGAGATTTTCCAAAGAAGCCAATACGGGAAATTGTCGAGGCTGGTTGGAGGCAAAAACTTTGTATTCTTCGTCGAGTACTACCAAGAGTAATCCGCCGTCTCTATCGGCTGCCTGTCCGGTGTCCGCTAGCAAACGATAAGCTCTCCAGACATCATCATGTTTTATGGATAATTGCAAGGTTCCAGACAAAGCGGCTCCCACTTCAACAGCGTTCCGGAAGATATCGCGGCGTAAATTTTCATACGTCTGCCAAACCAACGCTGTGGTAACAATCATTCCAGTCAATATTATGACAACACTGAAACTCAGTGGGATTTTGTAGTGGTAGGAAACATTCCGGAACATCGTTTCAGTAGCCCGTTAAAAAAAGCAAAGATTCGCGGATGCCGTCAAATAAAGCGTCATCACCCTCAACAAACCCGTCCAGATTTAATTTTTGCAAAAGTTGAATTCCGTTTGGGTCTTTGTTCATTTGAAGCAATGCGGACTGTATAAGTAACAATTCATTTTTCGGTAGAGAAGGGCGAGCAACCAACGGCGGAAAACCGAATTTTTGAGAACGGTTCAATATCCGGGTACGTTGGGTCAATTCAGGATGTACAAGATTGAGTGTTTCCCAAACATAGCCGTCCACCGCACCGCCTTGCGCCAATCCAGAAGCAACCGCTGAAACAACATCCCTATGCGACCAAGTGAAAAAAGTTTTAGCAAAAAATGTTTTTGGATCTTTGCCTACTCTACTCAACATGACATTGGGGACCAAATGACCAGAGTTGGAGTCCGGATCAGAATAGGCGAACACCTTCCCTTTCAAGTCTAAGATTGAATCTATCTTAGTGTTGTCGCTTAAGGCAATCAAATATGATTGGTAGAGCGGCTTTCCTCGATAAAGCGGTACAGCCAGCAGTTGCAATTTTTGTTGATGTTGCACATAAGGACGCCCGCAAATCCAAGCAATATCCAATTGTTCTTGAAGTAACATTTCCGTAATTTCACCGTAGGTACGCCGTTGAATAAAAATGACGGGACGCTCTAAATGTTTCTCCAGAAATTTTTGCCAATTTTCCAGAAAATCTCTCTGATTATCTAAAATGACAGGAGTCAATCCGAAGCGTACTGCTGATTCCGCCCCTATAAGTTGTCCGGAAAAAACAAGATTCAGAAACAGTAAAAAAACCAAAATACTGAAACGGCAACATTTCTTATTTTTAACAAAGACTTTGGCCATTTGAATTTTGATATTTGTGAGTTTGGAATTGAAGGAATTGTGCAGTTCGGCGACGTGCTGTGATTTTACTCCATCGGACTTGTTTTGTCCACAGGATTAAGTTTATGTCAATCTGTTGGAGAATAGACGCTGGACTTTGTGGAGAAGTTGCGGTGGAAGCGATGAAATATCTGTTCCGCCTTTCGATACGTTTTCTCTTCCTCTTGCTAATTTGTGGGCGGAGTGAGGCAAAACTGTATTCAAGTTAAACGTATCCGCTCCAAATTGACGGCAATTGAGATTTTGGCTAAAATTGTGTAGAGCATCAGACCGATAGCCCAAACTCCCATAGAAATTTGAACCTCGATAAAAGTTGGAGTATATTCATAAACTTCGCCCAACGGTGTCGGTATGAATCCCGGTACGACTAATCCCATGCCCTTCTCAATCCAAACTCCCACCACCAGAAAGAGACAAGCCAGTGCCAGGAAAATCGTATTCTTTTTCAGAGGCAAAACGAAGATAACTAAAGCACTGATATTCAAAAACACTGACGACCAAATCCAGGGAACCAAAGCAGTTTTACCGCCCAATCCGAAAAAGAGGTAAGCCGCAGAAGCACTATGTTCGGTTTGATGATAAAACTCTGTGAAGACCTCCGCTAACAATAAAAAGAGATTGATTTCTAATGCAATTGTGATAATCGTGGTCAAGCGTTTTATCGCAATTTCTTTAACCGGAAAAACTTTTGTGTAGCGCATCACAAGCGCAGTTAACAAGAAAAAGGCCGGGCCTGCGGAAAATGCCGATGCAATAAAACGCGGAGCCAAAAGTCCTGTGTGCCAAAACGAGCGAGCAACATTGGAAGAAAACAAAAAGGCCGTTACGGTGTGAATGGAAAGTGCTGAGAAAATTGAAAGAATAACCAACGGAAAATAAATTGAAAATTTAGGCTCTTTTCCTTTGTATTTGGAAAAAAGGAGATAGACGGAAATTATCATGGTCAGAAATAAATAAACATTCAGCACTAACACGTCCCAAGCCAGCATTGATTTTGGAAAGTTAAAACGACCGATATAAGGAAGCAGGTGCCACATTCGATCCGGACGACCTAAATCTATCAGCACAAACATCATGCTCATAACGCAAGCCGCAATCGCCAAGCCTTCGGCAGGAATAACAATTTCTTTGATATCCATATCGTGAAAAATATAGGCCGGAATAATCAACATAATTGCAGCGGCAGCAATTCCGACCAAAGAGGTGAAACTGGCAATATAAATGCCCCAAGAAACTTGATCGCTCATTCCCGTCACAACCAAACCCTGTTGTAATTGTTGCAAATAAGCAGAAGCACCAAACAAGGCCACAACCGCCAAAACACCCATCCAACTCCAATAAAGTTTTCCTCCCCTAAAAATTTCCTTGACTCCGTCAAAGCAAAAGCGAATGAATTCCATGATTTATGCCTGTGATTCTGATGTTCAAGTTAGTCGCTGTAATACCAAAATTTCGGTTCTGTATTAAGTTCCTCTTTTAAGCGGAAAACCTTTTTATTTTCCAAAACATAGCGTATTTCACTTTTTGGATCTAAAATGTTTCCAAAAACTCTGGCGCCTGTCGGACACGCTTCCAAGCAAGCTGGCAATTTACCTTTGCGTGTTCTTTGGAGGCAGAAGGTGCATTTTTCCATTACGCCGCGCATTCGTGGACGGTTGCTCAGATAATGAGTTTCAGGATTGATTTTTTCTTCAGGAATACTCGGCTCACTCCAATTAAATTTCCTCGCCCAATACGGACAAGCGGCTGCACAATAGCGACATCCGATGCACCAGTTGTAATCAATTACGGTGATACCGTCCGCTTCTTTCCAAGTCGCTTCGACCGGACAAGCGGTTACACAAGGCGGATTTTCGCATTGTTGGCACTGAATCGGAAAATACTTTTTTCCGGTATGAGGAACTGTTTCGCGGTCGTAATAATGATCGGCTTCCTCAAAATTCATCGACTCATTTTCCAGTTCCAAAACGCGAATGTATTGAATCGTTGTGTCGCGATTTTGGTTATTTTCGGCAACACAGGCATCAACACATTTCCGATAGCCTTTACATTTGGAAATATTCAACGCATAACCGAATAACACACCTTCAAGAGGTGGAGTGTTGCCGATGTGAATTTCCTTACCGTGTTTTTCTTTGGCTTTGCGTTCGAGACGGGCGATTGCTTTTTGCATTTCCTCTTTGCTCATCTCTTGATAATGTTTTTGAAAAAACTCATCCAAGGCGTCAGAAAGACCTCCCGACTCAACATTACTTGCGGCAATCGTTGTCGAGACCGCTCCGGCGGCGGCAATGGTTCCGGCGATGGCGGTTTTCTTAAAAAGCTCTCTCCGGGAAACGTCGGAGTTTTCCGGAGTCTCAACAGTTTTGGCGGGATTATTTTTTTCGCTCATAAGATCAATGTTGTTTTGAATAAATAAATTTATCCCAAGTTTTTCGAGGCCCTTCCGGATGAACAGATTTGACCAAAATTTGCCCCTGACGTGGCGGCGGTGGCGGGTTGGGCGAAGCAGGTTCAAGGGCTGGAGAATGAGGGCTATGGCATTCTGTACAAAGCAAAATCGTGCGTTCACCGTTCCAGTTTCCGGTGCGTTTGCCGTGTGCGCCGAACAACCAATCCTTTTGATTTTGCGAATGGCACTGACCACAGAGTAAAAAGGATTGATCAAAATGAATCGACTGTTTTTTCAGGCCGACCAAATAATCGGGACGGCTCGTGTCGTGGCAGGTGGTACACCAAAACTTTTCTGTGCCGTGTTCTTGTTTGATGTGATCCAAGTTAATGTTGGTGTGTTCTTTACGCAATTCCCGAATGATCGGTCTCGGTTTTAGCTCAACGCCGTCGTGGCACTCACTGCAAAGAAAGTACTCCGAACTTCGCAACCGGCCCTTGATTTTGAATTCCGGAAAGCCTGCATACTTGACTTTAAAAATAGGAAAATTTGGTAGAAATTCTGTTGATTGTGGAAACTTAAAAACTTTGATTTCTTCATCATCTTCATCATCCCAAGGCATTGCTTCATCGTCCTCCTCTTCCTCATCATCGCTTTCTTCGTCTTCCTCTTCACTTTCTTCTTCAGCATCGGTTTCAGTTTTATTTTCGACAACTTCCTCAACCTCCTGTCCTATTGACAGGCTAGAATTTGAGAAAGAAAAGGCAAAAAAGAAAATTGCGCAAAAAGCAACAGCGTACCTTACGCTGTAAAAAGTTATTTTATTGGTGCTCATATTTTAGTTTTGCTATCAGCCACAGATTTACGCAGCTTTTTACGGATGTTTTTATCCGTATTTATCCGGGAAAATCTGTGGCTAAAAATAGGATGTTTTGCAGTTTAATTGTTCACTACCATCCCAAAATGTCTAACATTGAATCATCAACTGACTTATACCGCAAGCAAGCAGAACAAGTCGAAACCGTACTTTGAGAAATGAAAGGCTTTTCGCAAGAATCACATTTGGTTTTTCCGCGACTGAAAAGCACTCTTTCCTTTAAGGGAAAATCATTTTTCGTCAAAGCACGAATTTCAAGCGAATCATGTGGACAAAACTGTTCGCAATCAGTGCATCCCAAACAATTTAACGGTTCAAAAAACAGTTTCGCCTCAACTCTGTTTTCCATTTTGAGCAAGGCTTTTCCCGGACAACGCACCGTACATTCACTGCAAAGTTGACAGGTCTCTTTTGTTGAAACAATGTGAAGCGGTAAGTTTTCCGGTAATACCGGAGACAATAAATTTTCTCCGTGCGCCAAATATAATGATTTTAGTGCCCTCCTTCTTTCCGGAGTAGGAGTTTCCCTGACTTCCGGATTTGCTTCCGCATCAGCAAATCTGTTTGCAACTTCCAACACACCACGATTACGAGCGCGTCGAAAAAGGTCTCGCCGTGAGCGGGAGGCCTCTCGTATCAAAGGGATAATTTTATTTTCCCCCTCTACAAGGAAACCGGAATCGGTTGTGATGCTCACCCGTCCTGAGATACCAAGACTTCCCAACCAAGCTCCGGATTCTGAGACGCGCTTCCGGATTAAGTTCAATCCCTTTTCAAAACGACAATCACTGCAACCACTACAATCCAAAGTAAGGTGGCCAAATTTTTCTGCCAATTTAATGAAATGCACCTCATCCAAAACCGCTAAACAAATCGGTACATTTGCTAACAACGAAGGCGATGAATCTTGCGGAATTCCCCCGCACATCAAGACTGCGTTGTGAGATTCGCTCTGTATTTCCGTTTCTTCGGTGTTTGTTCCGGAGAGTGCTTTGAAGAAAACATTGTTGAATAATTTTGAAAAAACAAAGACTGAAGTTTCGCATGACCCAACACACAATCCGCAAGAACTGCATTTCAAGCGGTCAATTTCCGGTTTTCTGTTCAGTTGAATAGCGTTTTCCGGACACACATCTGTACATTTGGAACAGCCTAAATTTTGCACGGATTGATTCAGACATCTCTCACCGATAATTTCTAGTTCTCCCAAAAGTGTAGCATTTTCAGTTAGTTTGAGAATCGTCTTTTCCAAGTCAGCTTTCACATCCTTTTCCTTCAATCCATTGCGGAATGCTTGGAGTTTCCAACGGCCCTTGTTCTTCCATCCACGCATCCAGCCCTCCGTTCATCACATAAACTTGATCAAATCCCAATTTAGTAAAAATGCCGTATGCCTTATCCGAGCGGACTCCAACCGTGCAATAAAGAATCAGTTTTTGATTTTTGTTAAGTTTTTGTATTTCTTCGTAAGGTTCACTTTCAATTATTTTCAGTGGAATAAGTTTACTTCCGGGAATGCGAATAGCCTGATTTTCCCAAGGCTCACGCACATCGATCAACAAATAGTCGTTTTTCTCTTCTCCGGTTATTTTTTCAATCACGGTTTCCGCAGATAATCGACGCTCCTGAGGAATAAAATTTCCCGACAATAGAAAATAACCACCCGCTCCTCCCCCAAGCAAAATAAATAAAATAGCATAAAATTTCAAATACTTCACAAGCTGTTTTTGAGGAATATTTTTTGGATTCAGTTTTCTGAAAATTCCATGTAAGGTTCGCTTTCCAACTCAAATTCTTCCGCCTCCATTCTGAGGAATTCACAGCTTAATTTACCGATATGTTGATAAAAAGGATGGGAAGCCCAGCGTTCTATTTTTGCCGAAAATTCGGGACCCCAAGCTAAAAGATGATTTTTGAGAAAAGCCTGTTGAAACTTGTGATAATTTTCTGCTTGTGCAGTTTGAGCGGCAAGCCGAAATTCAGCCTCTTTTTTTGCAAGTCGGCTCATTAAATCAAATTCGATTCCCAAATGATCCGCAAATTCCGGACAGTTTTTTGGAAGCCCCAGCGAACATTTTGTATAGAATTCTTCAACAAGTAAAGTTGACTTGCCCTCAAGACAACCTGTTTTCCAGACTGATTCATACGGAGAAAAAACCGGATCTTCGCCAGTTACAAAAGTGTCGCAATAGGCATGAGCTAATTGTTCTAAAATTTCGTTTTGGTTTTCTCCGGCCAAATCTTCTTGAAAATTGATTCCCCAATCCAGAAATATTCCCGCCACCTCGTCCGATTGCAGAGCTTGCAGTAAACCGGAATCCATTTCTTCCAAAAAAATCCGTGAAAGAAACTCATAAACATTGGCACGATTTTCTGCTTCGCAAGGCCCGCTTTCCGCCATTTCTGTCGAAGTTGGCCTTACATTGACTTGTTTGGATGATGACATTGGAAAATGATGATTGGAAAATGTAGGGAGCAATAAATTGAACACACACCAAAAGTTTGACTTCAAGATTAAACCGCATTCTCCCCAAGAGAGCAGGAGCATACGGCTCAATCAAAAATATACAACACCGGCCTAAGCAGTGGTATTGAACGGGTCTTCAAAATCACGAAGTTTTGCTGTTGTGCCAAAAACACCTCCAACCTCCGTATGTATTTCGTCACGAACATTGGTTTTAGCTGTAGTGTTATGCGCATCTTCAGTTCGAACTTTGGTAGCTTTGGAAAGTGCCTTCTCAAAGGCTTTCCGTGCTGCTCCCCGATCGGAACGCGTGTCTCCGTATTTATCGCCGGATTTGGCTTTGGTAACGGTGATCACCGTGTCAAACCAGCCCATACCGCCACCGATGGGGTCAGTACTGACAGGAATTATTTGGTTTGGATGGACACCGGTATCATCCCACCAGGTATTCTGCACAATATCCGGGTCTTTGGAGCCGCCGTAATTGCCCAAAGTAGACTTGTTTGACATACCGCTGGAAGTGGCGATGGCCACTACTTGGGGGTGAATGCCCTCTGTAACCCGAGCCTTTGTGACCATGTAGCCGATTGGACTTGTTATTCTGATCAAATCATCGTTTCCGATTCCGCGAGCTTTTGCGGTTTCGGTGTTGATCCAAGCAGGATTACGATGGTGAAGCTCCTGTAACCACTTGAGATTTGGAGTACGGGATTGAGTATGAACATTGGGCTTGTATGTACTCAACAACAGTTCATCAGACTTCATCCGCTTATGATCCTCAATCGCTTCATAATGTGGCATCGGTTCAAAACCGTAATGCTCCCACTCAGGAACATTGACTTGGAAAGTGCGTGAAGGAGTGCCGAAACCTCGAACAGCTTTTCCGTCCACCATTAAACCGACAGACTTTCCGCCTTTCATCAAAGTACGTCCCTCCAAAGTTGTTCCGGCCAAATCACTCTCGCTGAGTGTTTCCTCGTGTGCGCCGAACTTGAAGTTATCCTCCTTTTTCTTATCATAAAAAGGCCAAACTCCATATTTTTTGAGGAGCTTAAATCCACCTGCGGCTTTCAGTCCCGGAGTTGCTTCAAGCTGATTTTTAACATAGCTTTCCGCCGAACCGTAACTGAAATACTTCTTGACACCGCGTTTACCGTCGGGGTCGATTTTTTGCGCCAGTTCATAAATCGTATCCCGGAAAGCTTTGGCATTACCGAGAGGCTTAATAACCGGTTGTCGCAAACCGACCCAGCCTAGAGCTGAGGATGGCATTGATTCCGGATCCCAACGCTCCAAGAAAGTCGTATCCGGCAAGATGATGTCGGCATACTTCGTCGAATCATCCATATTGATGCTGAAAGAAACAGAGTAAGGAATGTGCTTTTCACTCGTTAAAATTTGTTTCCAAGTGTCTCCGTCCGGTTGAGTATAGAGCGGATTATGACAATAAAGCATAAAGACATTGATCTTCTGCCGTCCTTCCAAAATGGAATGAGAAACATGGTGAGAAACATGATGACTGGCTAACGGATATTCCGGTGGATACTTCAGAATGCTGTGAGGCGGTTTGGGCGGATGCGGTCCCGGTCCGCCGCCAAAACCTAAGCCGCGCGGCAAATTGAAGCCGCCACGTTTCTCAATATTTCCGGTGACAACATTGAGCATCATCGTGGCTTTCTCCGTATAAACACCGTTTTGGTGCATGGAACTGCCGCGATAAGTGTAAGTCGTGGCCGGGCCGGCGGTTGCAAATTCAATCGCAATTCGGCGAATGGTGTCCGCAGAAACCCCACTTTCCTTTTCGGCAAATTCCGGAGTGTATTGCTTGAGATGTTCGGTCAACTGATGCGCCGTAACATTAGTGTACTTGCGGATAAATTCTGTATCCGCCAGTCCTTCCTGCAAAATTACATTGCACATTGCCAAGGCGACAACTCCATCGGTTGCAGGCTTCAAGGGAATCCACTCATCGCTGATTGCACCCGTGTTGGTCATACGCGGATCAAAAGTAACAAGTTTGGCCTTGTTCTCTATTTTTCCGTCCATCAGTCTTTGGATGTAAGGATTATGGAAATAAGCGGCTTCCGCCAAGTTACTGCCAAAGTTGAGGATGTACTTAGTGTGCGCAAAGTCAGGCGTTTCGATGTCCGGCCCCCAAGCGTGTTCCATAGCCACTTTTTTATTGCACTCGCAAATTGAGGTGTGATTATTCACTGTTCCGGAACCCAGCGCATTCATAAAGCGATAAACGAGACCGTGAGTCCGGTTGCGTCCGTACTGAAACATGACGGACATCGGATCAATGTCCATCGCACCCTGAATTTTTCCGGCGACTTCGCTCAAGGCTTCGTCCCAAGTAATGCGCTTCCACTTGCCGCTACCTCTGGGGCCGACCCGTTTCAACGGATTCAAAATTCGGGTTGGATCATAGACGTGCAAATGTCCGGCGTTACCTTTTGCACAGAGTTTCCCGCGATTTCCCGGATGATTGGGATTGCCCTCCAGTCTGCGGATTCTGCCGTCTTCGACATAGGCGATTCCGCCGTCCTCAATATTACAAGTCAGGCAAGTGTAAGGAATTTCCTGATTTTTCTTTCCCGTTGGAGAAGCACTGCCAGTTTGCTTCAACTCCATCAATGCCGACGCCTTAGCCTTCATGCCAAATTGGCTACCAACGGTCAATGCCGCACCTGCGGCACTTCCCAATTGGATAAATTTTCTTCGTTTAAGTTGCATGGTATCTCCTTATATATTTAGTGCAAAATGATGGTTTTAACCGCTGAAGTTTTCAACTGCAATTTCAGTAGCATCCGTGGGAGGCAATTGTTGTGAACCTTCCAGCCGTTCGGCAGTTATTCTATCCAAAGCCACATAATATGTGTTTGGCTCAGTACCTTCCTCCGGTTTTAGAACATGAGTCGAGTGAGTTGCCATATATTTGAAAACATCGCTGGTCGAATCATTGACATCGCCAAAAATCCTTGCCCCGCCGATGCAGGTCGCCACGCAGGCGGGTTGCAATCCGGCATCCACACGATGCGCACAGTAATCGCATTTTTGGAAAACATTCTTTTGTGGGTGCATATAGGGATTACTGTACGGACAACCCTCGATCGCCGCTTCGGCTACTTTGCCTTTGCATTTGGCTTCATCCCAAACAACAATGCCGTCATCACGTTTGGTAATAGCATCTTCATATCCTTCTGGAAGTGCCGCTTTACAGGCCGGTTTATCGCACTGATTGCACAAAACCGGAAGAAAAATTTTCTTCATATTGGGATAAATCCCCTTCTCCAGTTCACGTACGTGATTCCGGAAAACCCCCAGGGGCACTTCGTTTTCAGCCTTGCATGAAGTCATGCAGGCCTTGCAACCAATGCAACGGTTGATGTCAATCACCATTGCATACTTTATTTTCTTAGCCATCTTTCCGTCTCCTATTATTTGTTAATCAAAACAAAAATATCCACCGGTGCTCCCCGGAATTCAGTGGACATTATTCCAAATTTAAAAAAACCGAGGGTAAAATCAGTTAATCCTCATATAACCATTCACTTCCCTTACGGGGAGAATGCTTTTTCAGCCGGAAATGTTTATGTGTTCCTTTTTTGAGCATTTTTTTGTAATCAAACGCATATTTGGGATCAAGTGCGGCATTGAAAGGACTGTCATCATTATGGCATTTTTCGCAGACCTCCTTTTCCCCGTATTTCATCCCGGCCTTAATGACCTCATCGCGAGGAAAGTCATCTTGTTCGTATTTATTCTTCACCTTCTGATATTTCTTCCCTTTCCCATGACACTCCTCGCAACCAACGGCATAGAAACTTCTCATCTTTTTTTTGTTCCCAACAGAATACCCGCCTTTGTCGAGTCCGGTGGTGTGGCATTTCAAACATTTTTTATCCTTGATGTAATTCTTATCCGGATCAAGTTTAGCCTTTATTTTTTCTTCGGCAAATTCTCCGGGCATCAAGGTTTTCATCGCCTTGGCGTGGCGCATCTTTTTCCAAGATTTATATTGTTGTTTATGGCACTTGGTACAGCCCTTTTTCTTTTTATGCCCCATAAATCCGGCCGCCTCAGCAACAGGGGGCAGAGCAAGAATATTGCCTATAACAACTGTAGTGAACAGTACAATAGTCAACAGAATAAAATGTGGAATCCGTATTTTAAGCATGATTATCCGATCTTGAAGCTTAGTAAAAACAAATCAAGTTTGTCACTTCTGCAACGTGTATTCCCTAACTAATTCACGGAACCGATGGTTCCAAGTTTCAAGCTGGAGGATGTGTTCGGTATTCTTAAAAAATCAGATATGTTAATAATGGCTTATTTTCGAAAAAGAATTTTATATCATTATACTTAAAAGTATGATAATACAAATGATTATACTGCAAACAGGTTTTATCTTGTGGCATTTGAACTGGTAATATTTCCTGCTAATGGAAAATGAAGAAAAGTCAGAAATAAATATTTATTTTTTTGCTGAAGGCGGGCGATTCATAAGAATGGAGGTTCTATCAGCTGACATTCATGTTACAAATTTGTAACATGGTGCTCGTAGGAAATATCGTTTAAGTTACCAAGTCGTAACGGCTGAATATTCTGTCAAATGAAACGGATGGTTCACTAAAATATTTAGCTGATTGCCTGACAACTATCGGGACAAAAAACTTTTGATTTGTGTCAGAATGGATGCTTCAACATCCGGTCGATACCATTCGACCTGATCCTCTTTTTTGAACCATGTCATTTGCCGCTTGGCATATTGGCGGGTACGTTGTTGGATTCTTTGAACCATGGGTTCCCACTCCAATTCAGCATGAAGATACTGAACTATTTCCCGGTAACCAATTGCCTGCAGTGGTTTGAGCTTTGGAGGATATTGTGTCAACAGCATTTCAACCTCTGCAATCCAGCCGGAGTCCAACATGCTGCGGGTACGTTGGTTAATCCGTTCGTAAAGCCGGCTGCGTTCCCATTCCAGTGCAACTGCCTGAAACTCATAACGTGCTTTCGAAAATGGCTGTTGCTGTTGAAAGGAAGTTAAAGTTCTTCCTGTAGCCAGAACTACTTCAAGGCTGCGCAAAATTCGTGCAGTATCGTTAGGATGAAGGCGAGCGGCGCCTTCCGGATCATGTTTTTGCAGTTGATTCCAGCAATAGGAAGTACCATGCTCAGTTTGCCAGCCTAAAATTTCCTCCCGTAGACTTTCAGGAATGTCCGGAATATTACTGATTCCATACATCAATGCACGATAATACAAACCTGTACCTCCAACTAAAATTGGGAGGTGTCCCCGCTCCTGTATTTGCTTTATGATTAGTGAAGTGTCCCGTTCGTATTGACCGGCTGAGTAATGCCCATCGGGATCAATCAGATCCAATTGATGATATGGAACCAGTTTTTGTTCTGCCAAGGTTGGCTTGGCAGTGCCGATATCCATCTTCCGATAAACCTGCATTGAATCAGAGCAAATCAACTCTCCGTTAAATTCCTGTGCCAGATTCATTGCCAAGTCGCTTTTCCCACTTGCCGTTGGTCCGGCCACTACTATAATTTTTTGATCTGTCTGCATAAATATTATGTTAATTATTTTACTCAATGAAACTGAGAGTCTTCAGCAACAAGAACTCTTTGTTTAAAGTTTTTTGGGACTGAGTAATTTTTCTGTCTTAAAATCAGACCGGACTGCTAAAAAAAAATCATTATATCGACCATCCCGCAAATCAGGAAAAGTCCAGGCCAGATTTTGATATCCGCCCTTTGCCTTCAATAAAACAAGATCTGCCCAAACCTTTTTGCCCAGATAAATTTTTTGAGGACCTTCTTTTGCAGAAAGCAAGACTACACGCTGAAGATCAAGGTAGCCGGGATCAAGATTGATTTTTCGTTTACCATTATGACTTAAGTGGTTTTCTATTTTCTGCATCCGGAGTTTCCAGTCCGTAGCAGACTCAAGACTGTAGATTCCTTCCAGACTATAAAAACGACGTTTCAGGCAGCTGCCCATTTCCGGAGCATAATAATCAGTTTTGTCAAAGGAATATTCTGGAGATTCCCTCTGGACGGACCAATGCTGTTCAGCCAGATGTGTGATTGCCTGTTCCAAAATCAGTAGCTCAGAGTAAATGGCTCCAAAAATCAGTTTTGCTGAAACTTCAGTCTTCAAGTTGAGCTCTGTTAAAGTTGAGAGTATATTACTGCATTTTAACTGATACAGTGAAAGTTTGCTACTGTTTAGCAGGTGTGAATTATCTTGAAAGCTATCACAACTGCATTTGTTTTTGTACCCAACAATTCCAACAGCAGTTCAACGGAATGGATTGAGCAATCTGTTGGATTATGATCTGATGGTTGCAGGAGAACACTTTTTTCTCACAGGCTTTTTTAAATCAATTAAGAAATATTTTAATGTCTTCAAGCAGAAATGTAGCATTGCCGCTGAACTATAGAAAACATGGAAATGCAGGCAGAGACATGATTGTTTTACATGGCTTATTTGGTTCAGGTAAAAATTGGCGCAGTTTTGCACATAGTCTGGAAAACAGTTTTCAAGTCTGGCTGCTCGATGCACGTAATCATGGTGATTCACCTCATGCAGAATCGATGAGTTATCAGAAAATGGCAGAAGATGTTGTTAACTTTTTGGATGAAAATGAGCTGGAAAGAGTCATGCTACTGGGACACAGCATGGGCGGTAAAACTGCAATGCAGTTGGCATTGAACTTTCCAGAAAGGGTTGCAGGACTGATAGTGGTTGATATGGCACCAGTTCAATACGAGCACTACAAAAAACCTCTTGAAATTATTCAGGCAATGCAGGACTTGGGGTTACCTGCTGAAATGACTCGTGCTGAAATTGAAAAAAAATTAGCACAGAAAATTGATGAAAAATATATTCTTGCTTTCATCATGACCAATCTAACTCGTAAAAAAAATGTTTTTAAGTGGAAAATCGGCTTGGAACAAATTGCTTCAGGACTCTCGGAACTATTCAGGAGTTTTGAACAAGAAAAAGTTTTTTCAGGCCCTGCACTTTTTGTTGGAGGTCAAAACTCTTCTTATATAAAGCCGGAGTATCATCCACAAATCCGCAAACTGTTTCCAGGTAGCCGTGTGACTATGCTGAAAAACTCTGGACATTGGTTACATGCAGAACAGCCGGTAGCTTTTCAAAAAACAGTGTCAGCATTTTTGAAGATGGCAGACTTGTTATGAAGAAGATGAACAACAGCTTTAGCAGCCCAACTTCAAATGCTCCGCAAGAGTTGGAAATTCAAACTTCATCCTTGCGCTTAGTCGCAAAATGCTGGGGTAATCCTGAGGGAATGCCCGTGCTGGCATTACACGGTTGGCTCGATAATGCGGCAAGTTTTGACCATTTGGCACCGTTATTACCACAATTTCGTCTGGTCTCACTTGATTTGCCAGGACATGGTTTTTCTGATCACAGACCTTCTGGCACGGCCTATCATTTCTCAGACATGGTTGTAGATGTGCTGGAAGTGACAGCAGTTTTGGGATGGGAGAGTTTTTCCTTGCTTGGACATTCAATGGGAGCAGGAATTGCGTCTTATCTGGCAGGAACAATTCCTGAAAAAATTCGCTATCTGATGTTAATAGAAGGCCTAGGTTCAATAGTTCAAAATCCGGAAAATATGCCTGAAAATTTACGTGAAGCTGCCAGACAATGGCAAGGCCGTTCAGAAAAGAAACTGCCGCTTTATCCGGACATGGAAACTGCAGTCAAGGTCCGCCACCATGTTGGTGGAATCACAAAATCATCAGTGCGGGCTTTGGTTTCCAGGGGTTTACAGCCGGTGGATGGAGGTTTCACCTGGAGGAGTGATCCACGTTTAAAAATTAAATCACGTCATTTTTTCACTGAAGAACAAGCCTGTGCATTTCTACAAAAAATTACTGCACCAATACTGTTGATTGAAGCAGAAAATGCTAAGGTAGAACCATGGAGTGATCTTTTGCAGAAACGAATTCCCTGTACAAAAACTCTGCAGCACCGCATCGTTGCAGGAGAACATCACCTACATCTTGATAATCCGGAAGCGGTGGCAAAAGTTATCCGTGAATTTTTGCATGATTATGCTGAGAGGCCATGAATTCCACAGTAAAACCTGAAACTGAATCCCGGCAGCCAGCCGGCGAAAACCGTTTGCGGGTTTCGTCTAAAGGAAAGCGCTTGTTTGCTCTGCTGCTGGATTTTATTTTTTCCCTGCTCCTTGCAAACACTTTAGTGCAGGTCTTTCGTGAAGAGCATTGGGATTTAGTTATGCAGTCCCGTGATCTCTCTGCTTTAGTCTCTTTTTACGGCAGTATTGCTTTTGTGTTACTGTTTAAGGATATCTTTGGCAGAAGTCTGGGTAAGCTTTTATTGGGCATGACAATCAGGAAAATTGAAAACTTTGAAGAACGTCCGGCATTAAGCGTGCTTTTGCAAAGGAACTTGCTGCTGTTGATTTTTCCTCTGGAAGGTGTGGTGCTTATGCGGGATAGTTATGCTCGGCGGTTGGCTGACAAGTGGTGGAAAACAGTTGTGCTGGATGATCAAAAAGCAATGCGTCCGACTTTACGGATATTACTGGGCAACATTATTCTGTTTGGTTTTTTCACTGCTGCAATTTTATTTCAACGTTCTGGTATCGAAAAAACTTCTGCATATCAAACTGCAGAACTTGCAATTCGTGCTCATCCTCAACTGCAGTTGTTACTGGAACAGGTTTCGGAAATTGAGGAACCGGAAATGCATTTAGATTTGCGGGAAAATACTAAAAACCCCTCACTGGTAAGAGTCCGTGTTGGAGAAGAAGATAGCGGTAAAGAAGTTATAGTTTCTTTAACTTTTCGTCGGAATCCACCAGGCTGGGAGGTACTCGCTATCGAAATAAAAGCAATCAGTGAAGTTGGAGATTAAGCAGTTTGGACAGTACTTATTGTCCGGTACTGCCAAAGCCGCCTTCTCCGCGCATGGTATCTTCAAGAGAATCGACTGCTTCAATGCGGCAGGTTTCCAGCTTGCGTACCAGCATTTGTGCGATACGCTGCTGCAGGAGTTTCTGGGCCGCCGGCATTCCATCACCGCTGCCCACGTAGCGGAAGGGGATAAAGATACGTCCCCGGTAGTCCGGGTCAATGATTCCCAGACTGTTTGCTAAAAAGAAATCTGTTTTGATGATACTGGAACGAGGTGCTATTTCAACATAATATCCGGGACTAAGATGGATCGAAATTCCTGTATCAAAAAGGAAAATATCCGGACGTTTTTGTGTCACTGCCATGGCTGTCAGGTCAATCCCTGCATCTGACTCATGTCCCCGTTTGGGCAGAGGCATTCCGTCAAAATGGCGGCAAATTTTTAAAAGAGGTCTGGAATCCAAAACTGTAGTTCGATGAGACTTTGAAAGATGAAGTGAAAAGTTTATGCATTCAATTAACAATTTTCAAGATATAACGAATGCCGTTTGACAAAAAAATAATCTGCAGTGCACTCCAAAAAGCAGACCGACCTGAATTGGCAAAAATTTTGGCTGAGATCTGGGAGATGCCGTTGACAGAATATGCCAAACTTCTCTGGAGTAATTCAACTGTTCAGGCACCGTTTGAAACAGAACTGCAGGCAGCGTTTGAAACAGAATTTTGCAGAATTGGTTATACTGCGGAAGAGGCAAAAGACTTTTCCATGCTTCTTAAGAGGAATCGTGTTTTACAGACTGCAACACATTTGACTGCTTCTGAGGGACCAACATTTTTGGCACTGCATCATTTGAGTTTGTTAGCATTACCTGCTGCAGGAACATATTTTGTAGGAGCATATTCCGGAGTTTCCTTTGCAAATTCCGCCTGGTCAGGCTGTCTTAATTTCAGCAGCCGGTTTGAGTTGGAAGAGGTAATAGGTTCAAAATCTCCGACATTCGCCGAGCTAAAACGGGCAGACTTAGACCGCTTACGAGACTCAGAGCAGCGGCGGATTTCACTCATTCCGGGAAGTATGAGGGATTCACGTGTTTTCCAAAGTAAGGTTCCGGAAAAGCTGGTCAATCTTTTAGACTATGCAGCAGAACCGCTACGTAGAAATTCGCCAAAGCTAAAGGCAGGGGCGGAATTTACGGCTTGGGCAGCAGAGTTTTGTGCAAATCAACTGCGCCAAATCGTACCCGGCAAATCACTGCTCTATTTTGATCTGAACGAAGTCATCCGCACATATCTGCTGCTGGTCTTGAAAAACTCAGAACACCCCCTTTTTCATTTGTTGTTTACAAAAACCATCCGTAATTCTGTGTTGGCAGAATTTTCTCAGCAAACTCCTTTTTTCTCAGTTGAAGTCAAACACAAGAACAGAATCCGGCAGGAAGCACTCATATTTAAAGGCGATCTGCTGCAGAGTCAGAATTTTCAAATTGAAGCAACTCCGGAAAATATCATCAGGGAACTGGAAAGCGGAACACTCTGTCCCGGATTATTTTTAACATTTACGACACTGTGTTTTATTAATTCTCTGACTTGTTTCGGCAGCTTTGAGCAAGTTGAATATCTTGCAGAATTTAAACGAAAGTGGCTAAAACTGGATTTGCTGGAACAGGAAATTGTCAGTGCTGTCAACACTGCTGCCCTGACCAGTGGACGCAGCCTTGATCAGGCAGGAACTGCAGTTCATCCACTGGATATGTTATTAGGTCTGGATTGGAGTTTTCAGGAAAATCAAAGCGTAGGTGAGTTGATGATGCCTTTATTGCCTCGTTTGGGAATTAAGTGCTGATGTTTCCACTTAAATTATTGTTGCTTTAGCTCAGATTGAACTTGCTTTAAGTGGCTAATTATCTTAGTTTTAAACGTAGATTTATTTTATAGATCACGATCAAAACGGCTTAACATTTTCATAAAACGGAATGTTTTTGTACTGCACTGCAGCAAGCCGTCTTTATTTAACACAGGTACCTCAATCATTTCCGACTAATTCAGATGGACACTTCAGCACTTCCAATTCTCTCGCTAATAATTTTTTCACCAATAGTGGGCATTGCCCTGGCAGGTATTTTCCGTGATGAAGGTAATGGAATTCCAGCCAGAATTGCTGCACTTTTTAGCAGTGGAATCACGTTTTTTTTGAGTCTACACCTCTGGTTTTATTTTGATTCCAGTACTGCAGACCTGCAAATGGTGGAACGGCTCCCATGGATCACACAGTTCAACATTGAGTATTTTCTGGGACTCGACGGACTTAATCTGTTCTTTTTCCTAATTATCAGTTTCATTACACCACTGGCCCTGCTCGGTTCATGGAATGTTGAGAAGCGCAACTGGCAGTTTCAGATACAAATGCTGCTGCTGCAAATCGGCATGCTAGGTTGTTTTGCGGCAATGGACGTAGTTTTGTTTTATGTCTTTTTTGAGGTGATGCTGGTTCCAATGTATTTGTTAATCGGAATATGGGGTGGTTCAAACCGGCTCTATGCCACCATCAAGTTTTTCATTTACACGATGCTGGGTTCACTTTTGATGCTGATTTCGTTGCTCTATACAGCAAACATTTATCTGGATCTGAATGGCGCATGGTCATTCGATGTGCTTGACTGGTATGGTATGCAGATTCCACCCGAGACGCAATTCTGGCTCTTTCTTGGATTTGCAGTAGCATTTGCCGTTAAAATTCCACTCTTTCCTCTGCACACCTGGCTTCCGGATGCACACTATGAGGCACCGACTGCGGGCTCAGTCCAGTTGGCTGCAGTAATGTTGAAATTTGGTCCGTACGGTTTTTTACGATTTGCAATGCCGATATTTCCGGCAGCAGTTTTTGAGTTGACACCAGTTTTTATGACACTGGCTTTGATTGGAATAATCTATGGTGGTTTGGTGGCCATGGTGCAGCCGCAAATTAAACGCCTGATTGCCTACTCTTCTGTTGCACATATGGGTTATATTGTACTTGGATTATTTGCACTCAACATTCAGGGGCTCTCGGGAAGCTGGATTCAAATGATAAACCATGCAATTGTCACCGGAGCCCTGTTCCTTACGGTGGGTATGATTTATGAGCGGACACATACTCAGGAAATATCTGAATATGGCGGAGTCGCGCACACCATGCCCAAATTTGCAGTTTTCCTCGTTTTCTTTTCTATGGCTTCTGTTGGTCTTCCGGGACTGAATGGATTTGTCGGCGAAGTTTTGACAATGATTGGTGCTGCCAGAGTGAATATCTGGTACGGAATTCTTGCTGCATCCGGTGTAGTCATTGCTGCGATTTATATGCTTTGGATGGTACAACGTGTTCTTTTTGGACCGCTGACCAAAGACCTTGTTAAGAATCTCAAAGACTTCTCTCTCCGGGAAGTCGTTGTTCTAGTTCCTCTTGTCTTCTGGACTATTTTCCTGGGAGTCTATCCACAACCATTCTTTGAGCGGATCGAAGTCAGTATTAACCATTACATTGAACTGGTTAAATCTCAGGAACCTCGTTTTGCACAAACAGAAGCAGAAAGTTCGGGTTTAGCAAAATTCCTTTTTTGGGATTTAGCTGAATGATTGACTAACAAATATGCCTCTTAAAATTTACAACACTCTCACTGGTCAAAAAGAACCTTTTAATCCGGTTCATGAGGGCCAGGCCTCCCTTTACGTTTGTGGTCCCACTGTTTATGGTGACAGTCACCTTGGACATGCAAAAGCCTATGTCAGTTTTGACGTTGTTTTACGTTACCTGCGCTATAGTGGTCTCAAAACATTTTATGTGCAAAATATAACGGATGTGGGCCATCTGCTGGGAGATGGAGATGAAGGAGAGGACAAGATGTTGAAACGTGCCCGCGAACTGGAACAGGAGCCAATGGCAGTTGCAGAAAGTTTTGCACGCAGACATTTTGAAGCAATGGACCGACTGGATGTGATTCGTCCGGATATCAGCCCCAGAGCAACAGGTCATATTCCGGAACAACTGGAAGCCATTGAAAACTTGCTGGAACAGGGTCTGGCTTATGAATCAAATGGTTCAGTATATTTTGAAATCAGCAAAGACCCCAAGTACGGTGAACTTTCAAACAGGAAAGTTGAAGAGATGCAGGGAGGTGCCAGGGTCAAGGTTCGTGCAGAAAAACGTCATCCCGGTGATTTTGCACTTTGGAAACGTGCAGAACCCGGACACCTGATGCGCTGGCGGGACTCCTTCAGCGGTTGGGGATATCCCGGCTGGCACACTGAATGTGTTGTAATGAGTACCCGTTATCTTGGTGCTGAGTTTGATATTCACGGAGGTGGGATGGATCTCAAATTTCCGCATCATGAATGTGAAATCGCACAGGCCAGAGGACTTAAAAAACCGTTTGCACGAAACTGGATGCACACGAATATGCTGACCATAAATGGTCAAAAAATGAGTAAATCCAGTGGAAATTTTGTAACGCTGTTTGATGTTTTTGAGCAGTATGATCCGTTGACTGTACGTTATTTTATTGCAGCAAGTCATTATCGCTCTGTTGTGGATTTCAGTGAAAATGCACTGGCTGCAGCAGAAATTTCCTTGAAACGCCTGCAGCAGACTGTCAGGAATCTTCGGGAATGCAAAGAAGCTGGTGTAACTCCTTCCGGAAAATATTTTGAAGAATTCCGCAGACGGTTCCGACTGGCAATGGATGATGATTTTTCAACACCACAGGCCTTTGCGGCACTCTTCGATTTAAGCCGTGAAGTTAACACCCTCTTAGCTGAAAAGAAACCTGATCCTGAAGCAATTGCTGATGCAGATCATTTATTTTCCACTCTGGGTGGAGATGTACTGGGAATAATTCCGGCTGAGCTGGAAGATGTCCGGCCCGATCTTCGCATGAATGAAGTGCTGCAGGTTCTGATAGAACTGCGTGCAGACTTCCGTAAAAATAAAGATTTTGAGAGTGCAGACCTGGTACGTGACCGTCTTCAAAAAATTGGCATTGTTTTCAGGGATTCTCCGGAAGGAACAACTTGGGAAATGACAGACAACAAATAACTTAAGTGTCTGTTTCCAAAATCATTAAAGAGGGCTTTCTGCTATGAAGGATGAACAATCCCGACACATTGCCTGGCGGCTGTATGATCTCATTGCTCCACTCAAGGGCTGGGTGTTTTTCAGCATCGCCTGCATGGTGGGCTACAACATTTTTACTGCAGCTCCTGCCTATTATGCCAAAGATATCGTAGATACTATTGCCTATGGCGACAATCCTGAACTAACACAGTATTTTCTAGTTGGTCTGGGGATGATGATAGTTTTTGCCCTCAAAGGTTTGTTCTTTTTTGGTCACAATTACAGCGTTGGCCATCTGGTCCAGAGTCTCATTGTAAAACTCAGGCAGCAGCTTTTTGACCACCTTGTAAATTTATCGCTCACCTTTTTCAACCGCTCCAAAACCGGAGACCTTATTTCCCGTTTCACCAACGATTTGCATGTCTTTCAAAACATGCTGCAGGTTGGAGTCACAGGACCTTTTCGCGACATTCCGCAATTTTTTCTGTTGCTGGGTATCATGTTTTACCGCAGCTGGCAGTTGGCTTTGGTGACCATGATTATCATTCCGGTTGCCATCTTTTTTATTCAAATCTTTGGACAACGTAACAAAATAGCCGTAAGTAAAAGACAAATTAGTTTTGGAGACCTGAGCAGCCTGTTGGTGGAGACAATCAGCGGAGTTCGTGTGGTAAAGGCCTTCGGCATGGAAAAATACGAAAGTCAGCGTTTTAAAAAGGCAAACGACGATCTATACAAAAATCATATGCGTTCGATTATGATTGATTCGTACTCATATCCGGTTATCGAAATCATTGGTGCAGCAGCAGGTGCAGGTATTGTGGCTTACGGCGGCTACCTGATTATTAACGGTTTAATAACTGCAGGAGATTTTACCTCATTTGTGATTAGTTTTTTCATGTTGAATGAACCGGTGAAAAAACTGAATGGCTTCAATTTAAAACTTCAGGAAGGATTTGCTGCAGTGCACAGAATTTTTAATATTCTTGATGTTAAAGATGATATCGTGATTTCTCCCGGTGCACTAAAAATAACTGAGTTTAAGCAGGAAATTAATCTTAATATTAAAGCTTTCCACTATCCCGATCAGGATGAGCCGGCAGTTAAAGATTTCCGTTTAACTGTTGAAAAAGGTGAAGCAGTAGCCCTGGTCGGCAGCAGTGGAGCAGGCAAAACTACGATTGCTAATTTGATTCCCCGTTTTTATGATATTACACGTGGCGAAGTCAGTATTGACGGACACGATCTACGTGATTTGGAATTAGGATCTTTGAGAAAATTGATTGCGATTGTGACTCAGGATACAATTCTTTTTAATGATACGATTGCCAGTAACATAACTTATGGACAGCCGGACTGTTCAAAAGAAAAAATGTATGCAGCAGCACAGGCTGCAAATGCACATAAATTTATTTCAGCTCAGCCTCAAGGATACGAAACAATAATTGGTGAAAAAGGAGCAAGGCTCTCAGGTGGTCAACGTCAGCGACTTTCTATTGCACGTGCTTTGGTCAAAGATGCACCAATTCTTATCCTGGATGAAGCAACTTCCGCACTGGATTCTGAATCCGAAATTGAGGTACAGCAGGCGATTGAGCATTTAATGGAGAACCGCACAACCATTGTAATTGCACATCGGCTTTCGACAATCCGCAATGCAGACCGTATTTGTGTGATGGAGAATGGTGAAATAGTTGAACATGGGACCAATGATGATTTGCTCGCAAACGGAGGACGATACCAGCAACTTTATGAAATGCAGTTTCAGGATAACTCGAATGAAACAGGCTCTGTTGAACTTAAAGCGCAGATAGAATGTTAAAAAAGATAAATGAAAATTGCTCTCGAAGTCAGTTCATATTCGAATAAAAATTTAAGTGGAATTTCGAGGTACATGTTGCGGCTGATGGAGCAATATGAAAGAAATTATTCAAATTATAATTTTAAATATCTACAAAAATATTTCAAAAAAAACAAAGAAAAGCTTCCAGATTTTGTTTTGGATAATTCTGTGGATTACATGGGTAAATTATGGCCACTGGAAAAATATGATATAGTCCATGGCTTGGACGGTAGGCGATATCCCATACGAAGCAAAGTTACAGTGACATCGATTCATGATTTGTTGATATTTCATGAGACTGAAAATCGAATTGCATCTGATCATTTTATAGTAAAAAAGCAAAAACAATTTAAGGATGCTGCCCGGAATAGTGATGCAGTGATTACGATAAGTGAGTATTCTCGGCAAGATATCAGTAAGAGACTTGGTGTTTCAATGGACAAGATATTTGTCACCTATCTTGGAATAGAACCAAAATTCAAACCCACTTCAAAACAATGTGTTATTGAATTAAAAGCCAAGTATGCTCTTCCAGAAGATTACCTCTTGTTTGTCGGTGGAATATCTGCAAGGAAGAACACAGAACGAATGGTTTGTGCTCATGCTGAAATCGTTCGTGAGAGCGGTGTGCCCTTAGTTTTAGCAGGAGAAATATCCTATGATGGCGAAAAAACACTGGAGGTAATTCGAAAACTGGGTGTAGAAAAATCAGTTTTTCAAATAGGCTATGTTGATGATGAAGATTTACCAGCACTCTACAGTGGAGCAATAGGCCTTGTCTTTCCCACTTTGTT
This sequence comes from SAR324 cluster bacterium, assembly GCA_014382365.1. GTDB lineage: Bacteria > SAR324 > SAR324 > SAR324 > NAC60-12 > Arctic96AD-7. The sequence continues at coordinate 42,988 of JACNJW010000044.1, read as the reverse complement.
GGAGGGATTTGGTTTCCCAATATTAGAATCAATGGCATGCGGTACGCCAGTGTTAGTTTCTGATTATGGTGCTTCTCCGGAAGTGGGTAGAAAATATGTGATAACTTGTAGCCCACTGGATATCGAGTCAATAGCAGATGGAATGAAAAAACTCATTAATTCAAAGAAATATTTTTCTACGGATGCTATTGAATATGCCCAAGGTTATACTTGGGAAAAATGTTCAGCTTCAACATTGGATGTCTACAATAGGCTATTATAAATAGGCGTTGGGGCTATTATTCAATAATTTAGCAATTTTACAATAGTAGAAAATTGTTCAGGTCATTGTTAATATTTTAGATCAGGAAGTGATGGTTTTAACAATACTAGATATTGGTTGCGGCCCCTCAAAAGTAGAAAATTCATGGGGTGTTGATATTTTTCAGTATCCGGAAGTAGATCAGGTTCTGGATCTGAACAATGTACCCTGGGATTTGCCTGCAGACCATTTTGAAACTATTTATGCAAGTCATGTTATCGAACACGTTGCCTCTATTCCGGACTTCATGAATGAAGTGCACCGTATTGCAAAAAATGGAGCAACCGTTCATGTAGCGACTCCGCATTTTTCATCCATCGATTCATATTCAGATCCGACTCACCGCTGGCATCTTTCAAGTGAATGGCACTCGATAATGACCGATTCCTATTTGCAGTCACAGGTCTCGCACTTTACTCACCTTCAGACAAAAATAAGTTTTGGCAAAAGTGCATTAACCGTTGTGCCCCAAGCCATAATTAAACTTAAAGGAATTAACTGGTGGGAAAAAAAGCTGGCATTTGTCTTGAGAGCAAGAAATATTGAAACAATCCTCAAGGTTGAGAAAAACTGAGAATCTCAGCAAGATTTTCCACTTTCCATTTAATAAATAACTTTTAACAAGAAAGAATAATATGAGTAGTTCCTATGTTATCCAGCAAGCACCGTTTGTGGTACCAACAACAGATGGCAAACTAATTGAGGAGCATGTTGGGCGGGTGATCAGTAATGAACCTGGACTCAGCATCGCGCACATGGTTGCGCCTTCAGGCTGGAGTGAACCTTTTCAAACTCCGGAATTTGATGAATACACGATGCTTGTCCGCGGACGCAAACAAATTGAAATTGATGGAGAAACAGTAACGCTTAAAGTAGGAGAATCTTTGCTGGTACGCAAGGGTGCGAGGGTGCGTTATTCCAATCCGTTTGAAGAAGAAGCGGAATACTGGTCTGTCTGCGTTCCTGCATTTTCTCCGGATTTGGTGAATCGTGAAGAAAACGCAGACGGTTGATTTTGCTGCTTTCGGTACTGCTTAAAAATCTTCCAGTGCTTCGAGAACTTTTTCACCCATTTCGATACAGCCGATGAGAGTTTTTCCTTCAGCCATTACGTCGCCGGTACGGTAAGTATCCAGAGTTTTAACGACAGCTTGTTTGATGATTTCGTCGGCCTCACCGAGGTCAAAGGAATAACGCAGCATCATACCCACCGAAAGGATCATAGCCAGTGGATTGGCTTTGTCTTGACCTGAAATGTCTGGTGCAGAACCATGAACCGGTTCGTACATTCCAATGTTACCACCGATACTGGCAGAAGGCAGCATGCCCAGGGAACCTGTCATCATCGCAGCAGCATCGCTGAGAATGTCACCAAACATATTCGTTGTTACCATTGTGTCAAATTGTTTAGGATTGCGGATAATCTGCATTGCCGCATTGTCCGCATACATGTGACTCAATTCGACTTCCGGAAAATCTACACCGACTTCCGTAACAACTTCGCGCCATAATTCAGTTGATTCGAGCACATTTGCTTTATCCACCGAAGTCAATTTTTTAGCACGCTTCATTGCAATTTCAAAACCCACTTTTGCAATACGGCGAATTTCGGATTCCGAATAAACAAGTGTGTTAAATCCTACACGTTCACCGTTGCGAACTTCTACACCACGGGGTTCTCCAAAATAAATGCCGCCGGTCAGTTCACGTACTACCATCAAGTCTGCACCTGCAACAACTTCTGCTTTAAGTGTTGAAGCGTTGACCAGATCACCGTATATTACAGCAGGCCGCAAATTTGCGTACAATTCTAATTCGGAGCGTAATTTCAACAATCCGCGTTCAGGACGTACCGAAAAATCAAGCGCTTCCCACTTGGGTCCGCCGACTGCACCCAGCAGAACTGCATCAGAATTTTTTGCTGCCTGGAGAGTTTCATCCGGAATTGGCGTGCCTGTTAAATCGTAAGCTGCTCCGCCTACAGGTTTTTCCGTTATTTCGAGTTGAAGTCCAAAACGTGGTGCAATAGTGTTTAAAACCTGAATGGCCTGTTCCGAAACTTCTGGTCCAATTCCGTCTCCGGGAGTAACGAGGATCTTTTTTGTGCTCATGCTGCCTTTTTTCAAATTAATATTATTTGTTAAAATCAATGATCCATCCTAATGAGAAGCCTCGTCTTGTGCAAGGGAAAACACTGTTTGCAGTGGTTGCGTTGGGATTTATTATTCTCTTATCTTCTGTTTCTGCGTCCGCAAAACAAGCTCAAAGCGAACTGGATTTTAAGCTAAAATTGCTGGTACGTCAGGGCAGCGTTTTGGTCGCAGATGATCAAGATGTTCTTTATCGATTTCCTGCTGTGGCAAATCCGCAGTTGGTTCCGGCTTCATTACTCAAGCTGGCAACCGCCTTGGTCGCTCTCCATTATCTCGGTCCGGAATTCCGTTTCCGAACGGATTTTTATTTGACGGAAAACCGTACGCTTGCTATCAAAGGTTACGGCGATCCTTTCCTTGTATCAGAGGAATGGCTGAGAATCGCGCAAAATCTCGGTCAAATTCCGGAACTGCCAAAACAGTTGAACCGAGTACTTTTTGATACTTCACTCTTCAGTTCAAAAATAAAAATTCCGGGAATTGAATTTTCAACAAATCCTTATGATGCACAGAACGGTGCGCTGGTGCTTAATTTCAACACAGTTTTTCTGCAAGTAGACAAGCAGGGTTTTGTCTCATCTGCAGAAAAGCAAACTCCCCTGACACCATTTACGCAGCGTTTAGGGAAAAATTTGACAGCCGGAAAACACCGAATCAGTATCCCGAAAAATTCCGGAACTACTTATGCGGGAGAACTTGTACAGGCTTTTTTAACAGAGGCAGGTTTTTCTTTTGCTTCCGGAAAAGTTTCTCTTAGTAAAATTAGCTCCGGAGACAGGCTTATTTACACTCACAAAAATACTACTGCCTTAACTGAAGTGATCGCAGGAATGATGCGTTACTCCAATAATTTTACGGCAAATCAACTTTTATTAAGCGTTGGCTTAAAGCGTTACGGAGAGCCGGCTACACTGGAAAAAGGAAGAAGCGCTCTCGAAGAATATTTACGTGATAAACTCGGTATTCCTGAACAACAATTCCGCATTGCAGAAGGTTCCGGAATCTCACGTAAAAACCGCCTGACTCCTGAAGCAGTTTGGCGCTTACTCAGGGCTTTTGAACCATATCAGGATTTGCTGCATGGAGGGGATGGTATTTTATTTAAAACCGGTACACTTAGAGGTATCTACAGTATGGCTGGTTTTTTACCCTCAAGAGAACCGCTGTATTTCGTGATTTTGCTGAATCAGTCCCAGAATAATCGCGATAAAATCCTGAAGCTTCTTCTTGCCACAGATTTTTCTGGTACTTAATTTTGAAATCTAAACCCCTAATTTCCATCCTGATGCCGGTCCGGGACGATGCTGCTTTGCTGCGGAACTGTCTTGCTGACATTAAAAACCAAAGTCTTTCAAATTATGAGTTGGTTGTGATTGATGACGGTTCAACAGATCAGACTCCGCATGTGCTGGAAAAAGCAAGTCGAGATGATAGCAGAATCCGGATCATTCGTACATCTGCGCAAGGCATTGTATCGGCACTTAACACCGGATTGGCAGAGTGTCAGGGAGATTATATTGCCCGGATGGATGTTGATGACAGAATGGATAGAAGCCGTCTCCGAAAGCAGTTGGAATTTATGCAGAAAAACTCTGAAATAGAGCTGATTGGCTGCAGAGTAGATGGTTTTACTGAAAAAGGTTCTCTACCGGAAAGTGCAGTTCAATACCAATCCTGGAGCAACTCATTGATTTCTCATACTCAAATTGAAGCTGATATTTTTGCAGAATCTCCAATTGTACATCCAACTTTTTTTGCAACACGGGAATTGATTACTAAAATTGGCGGATACTCAGATCATCCCTGGGCAGAGGATTATGACCTGATTTTGCGGGCCTACGGTAGTGGAGCAAAATTGGCTAAACATCCTGAAAAACTGGTACGTAAATATTTTGCCCCCGGACGCCTTTCAAGAATAGAAGCCATGTATAAACGTCCTGCCATGTTTGATGCAAAAATACATTACCTGTTGGAGTTTGGGCGTCTCAAAAACCGTCGGGGAGTGCTGATTGCAGGTTCAGGTCCTACCGGCAGACAGGCGGCACAAAGTTTTGAAAAGCGGGGAGTAACTCTGCTCGGCTTTGTGGATAATCGTCCTGGTCCGCCGGATCGTCGAGTGAAAGGCCTGCCGGCCCGGGGTTTTAGTAAATTGCCTCCTGCGGAATTCATGAATCAGTTTCGGGATGCCTTGATTGTGCTGGCCATTGGAGATGCTGCTGGTCAAAGTGAATTTGCAGAATTATTGAGACAATCAGGTTTTGTTGAAAATCAGGATTTTGTACGTGTGATTTATAATTGGCCTCCGGCGGGTGCCGCCATATTGTGACAGTATTTAATTGTTGAGGATGTCGTTGTTGATTGTGAAGATTCTTGTTTTGAATTACAATAAAACTCCCTACATTGAAATAATTTTGTTGCTAAAAAAATAGAACTTCTTCTTAAAAATACAATGAGCCTGCCGAAAAAAAATTTGCTACAACTATTTCTTTTGCTCTGCCTGTTGGTTTTTGCTGTATATCCTGTACATGCTAAATCTGCAACTTTGGAAGAAGAAGACCGTAAATTACTCAAAAGCCTGCGTATAACTCCTGCAACATCCTGGATCGAGGCACAAAATTTTTCAGCAGAACTGGCCGACGGCAAATCAGTAAAACTTGAAGACTATCGGGGCCGCTTTGTGATGTTGAATTTTTGGGCCACCTGGTGTTTACCGTGCCTCAAAGAAATGCCGGATTTTGAGAAGGCATATCAACAAATGGGACATGACAAGCTGATTGTGCTTGCGGTAGGAATGGGCGAGGATACGAAGAAAATCAGTAAATTTGCTGAGAAATACGGTTTTAGCTTTCCACTGGTAGCTGATCCAAAAATGGAAATCACCAAATTGTATGGTGTTCGAAATATTCCTGTAACCTACCTGATTGATCCGAATGGAGTTGTCATTGGCAGAGCTCTGGGTGTTCGGGACTGGGCAAACCCGGATTTGCTGGCCTATATAAATTCCAAATTTAAATAAGACATACTAATTAAGCACATCTTTAGTCACTTTAAAATGCTTTAAAAAACTGAAATAACGTGTACACCTAAATTGAACTTGTTTCATTACTTAAATGCAAATGTTTTCTTGTTCGTTGTGAAATATGGTCGACAGTTAAATTAAGCAGTGCTGTGACCAGCAAAAGTACAAAGGCCACATCTAGTTTCTCTTCTGCAAAGCCGGAATCAATATAAAAGCCCAAAGTTGCAACTCCTAATATTCCCAGAATTGCAGATTCTCGTAAAATGACTTCCCATCTGTAAAATAAAAACGCCAGAAATGATCCATAAATTCGAGGCAATATTTCAAAAAAATAACGGTCAAGACGGCGTTTAGGAAAGCCATGACATAGGTTGATAAGATTAGAGTGTCTACCAATCAAAAAAGCCAGTATTGCTCCGTTGTGTAGTGAGATTGCTATAATTGCCGGTAGCATTGAGGGGCCCCAGAGTAGTATAAAAATATAGGCCAGCAAGTATTCTGGTGTTGATCTCAAAACGATTAGTTGAAGATGTGAGACTTGTCTGAGAAGTTTAGTTGAAAAATGCTGAGAGACCGTTGGAAATAAAACCAAAGCTATAACTGCACTTCCAACCAAAGCAATTTGGGTGAGAATTAAGGTGTTTATTACTCCCCAAAATATTTCTTCATTCAGCAATTTTACAAACCATTCACTCACAGCATTCAGGTTCCAGCTCACTTCGCCAGTTCCGGCAAAAAACCCATCTCGTCTTAGTGGCCACGGAACAATTTCCCAGCTAAAAAAGCGGATCATGTTTTCCCACGAAAATTGTGTTGTCAATGGTAAAACGCTCCAAGAAAGAATGCTGAACAAGACAACAAATTTTGGTTTGAGCCACCAGCGCAGTGAACTTACCAAAAGGTAAAACAACAACAATAATGCACCTGCCTGGGAATATAATCCTTCACTAAAAGCTGTTTCAAGATGGAATCCCAAAGTTGGCAGACCAATAAAACCGAGAACAGTACTTGAACGAAGGGCACATTCAAAACGGTATGCAGTATACTGTTTCAGGTCGTTCCAGACGACTGGTAAGACTGCATAAAAAAAGAGACTGACACCGGAAGTTCCAACTGGAACCAGATCCCTGGGACGAGCCTCCGATTCCTGAATGATTTCTGCATAAACTTTTGCAAAAATTCCTGCATATGGTACTGCAATTGCCAACACTCCGCAAAATGCATTCAAACCAAACACAGGTAAAAAAAGGAGGACCCAGAAAATTTCGTGTATCGAACGTACAAATGCTGCAAACAAGCGAACCGCAGTCAATTCGAATTTGAATGCCAAAATCGTCCCCAGCAAGATACCGAGTGAAGTTCCGCAAAAAGCAAAGACTATAGTGTTCAACAGTGCTTCTTTGAAGTTCCAGACTGCAAGAAAATCCGGAGTAAAGAAACCCAGTGTCAGGCGTCCCAATTCTCTCCATGGATCGAGTGTGAGGACTTCAATATCTGCGGCAAGCAGCGCAAATAATGCAATGGTTAACAATATCAGACTGGTTTTTAACATTCATTTTATGTTGAATTTAGAGCTGGTATTTACCTGGGAATTTTTTGAAAATAACTTATTTATTTTTCTGGAACTGATCTTATCCGGAACAGCATCAAAGTAGATGTTTCCGTCACGTAAGCCAATCACACGTGTGGCGTGAGACAAAGCCAATTCGACAGAGTGCAGGGATAAAATGAGAGATGGACTGTGGCTACTCAAAGTTTCCAGTAAGGAATGTGCCTGATGCGGGTCAACTGCAGAGACCGGTTCATCAGCAATCATAACCGGACTATTTCGATAAATTGCACGTCCAACAGCAACTCTTTGCTGCTCTCCACCGGAGAGTTCACCGGCCCGTTTTTTTAGCATATTACTGATCCCAAGCTCAGCCAGTAAATCTGTTATGTCTGTTTTTATTTCAGTAGCAGGTCTGATTAGAGTTCGCAGGTTTTGCCAGCTTGAGTGTTGATCTAAGCGTCCCATATAGACGTTGTGCAAGACAGATATTTGTGGAACGAGTCCGTAATCTTGCGGAACATATGAGGCTTGTTCAGCTATTTTATTGTAAATTGCCCGGAGCAAAGTTGATTTTCCTGCACCACTGGGACCAATCAAGGCGACACGCTCTTTCTCATTGATTTCAAGTGAAAAGTCTCTAAAAACCACTTTGTTTTTATAGGCAATGGTTTCATTCTTAAATTCTATGAGCATTTGCTGAAATTCATTTACGGATGATGCCGATATTTTGTGCAGTTTTCAGAATTGGAATAAAGAGCTTATTATCTGCAGCCACAAACTTTTTGCGAGGAAAGGCCTGCAGTATTTCCTTGTCCGTGATTGCAAGCAGTACAGATTTAACTTTTTCTAAAAATCCGATACCCCAAATTTTATCAACATCGCCTCTGATACTCCAGTTGTAGTCCGGATAGCTCGGTGACTTCCAAATGATCCGCACTTTTTTTAAATTTATTTTTCCTGCAGCCAGTTCTGCTTCCCAGACTTTGTAATTTAATACTCCAAGTTCGTAGCTTCCTGACTGGACAAGCTGCAGTGACTTTGAGTGATTACCGGAAAATCCGACTCTGCGGAAAATTTGTGATGGGGTTTTTTCAAAGTGTTGCCGCAGGAAATATTCCGGCATCAATCTTCCTGATGTGGAGCCTTTGGAACCGAAAGTGAAAGTACGTCCTGCCAGATTATCCGGAAGTGTTGCTGCCTCAGTAATACCTGTTGAAGTGTGTGCAATAAAATAACTCACAAAATTCAAGTCTTCTTCTCCAAGGGCAATTGCCTGCGATCCAGGAACAGCTAAACGAGCCTGTACTCCGGATAGTCCACCAAACCAGGCGAGTTGTACAGCATTGTTTTTGAAAGCAGCAATGCTTGCCGAATAAGTTTTAACTGGAATATAGATGACTTCAATTGCTAATTTTTCCTGTAGATAAACTGCAACTTTATTAAAGCGCTCCTGCAGACGTTCAGTGTCCTGATCAGGAATTGCAGTAAAAACCAGGGGTTGCGCCAAGGCAGTGTTGGTGACAAGAGTCTGGCCAAGTAAAAACAATATGCCGTAAAAAACAACTCCAAAAATTTGCCCAAATAAATAGTGAATCATGTTGTTCTTTGACTGGATGTTAAAAAAAATATCAGTGTGTGTTTATGTACGTGACATAACATAAGATACTCTCAGAAATAATTTTGAATACTAACAGATAAAGGTGCTGAAGTTGAAAAGAAGGCTAGAAGGGTGATCTCTATGAGGAATTCAAAATATCGAGTTGATGAGATTGTTATTTGAAACCGCGTTTATTTTTTGATTGTACAGATAACGGTTAAGGTGTTTTTTTAATTTTTACTCACTATGAGTCCGATAAATTAAGTGACATTTTCACAGCAATTTTAAGAAAGGGCAAGTGCTTCCAGAACATCTTCTTGCAATGAAAAATGGCTGGTTAATTAAATCAGTATTATCTAGTTCTAGCATTGATTTTCGGGCATAAATTAAGTATAATTTATAGGTTAAGTAATAAATATAGACTTTGTAAAGATTATTTATGTCAGGTACAAATCCTTATATAGAGAAAGCCGAATTTGAGTTGCCTGCAGCAGACTATCAAATCACCTTTCTGCCACTGCAGAAAAAGGTGGATGTTCTTGCTGAAAAAATTGCAACAAAATCCGATGGACTTCCGGGCTCAATACTCAATGCTGCCCTTGAGGCCGGGATTGACATGGATCATTCCTGCGGAGGTGTATGTGCCTGTTCCACCTGTCATATCATCGTGCGTCAGGGAATTGACAGTTGCAACGAGGCTACCGATGATGAGGAGGATATGCTGGATTTAGCACCTGGGCTGGAACCACAATCCCGTCTGGCCTGTCAATGTGTTCCAAATGGTACTCAGGAACTTATTATTGAAATTCCGGAATGGAACCGAAATCTGGTCAGTGAAGATCACTAATCCTGGAGATGCTATGATAACTCTTACAGAAAATGCAGCAAAAGAAATTCAGAAAATAATGCAGGAAAATGAGTTGGCAGAAGATGTCTGCGTTCGTGTTGGTGTAAAAGGCGGAGGTTGTTCCGGATTTACCTATACACTGGATTTTGATTCAAAAAAATCTAAGTTTGATTTGGAATTTGAATCGCAGAGTTTAAAAATTTTGGTTGATAAAAAAAGCCATCTTTACATCAAGGACACAGAAATTGACTGGAGTTATAGTTTGATGGATCGAGGGCTTAAATTTAATAACCCATCAGCCAAAGGTTCATGTGGCTGCAAAACTTCTTTTATGTTTGAACCACCGGAACAGGAAGAAGACTTTAAACCAAATTGGATGTAAATGAAGGAGGAGGACTTATGGAGGCAGTAGGAAGTCAGCAGACTATTGAAGCACAAATCAAAGAGGCCATCGAAACAACTGTTGCAGATTCAACTGTAGAAGTTGGCGGAGACGGTCGGCACTTTGAGATTCAGGTGATTTCACCTGTTTTTGCAGGAAAACGAACCCTCGAAAAGCAGCGGATTGTCTATGCAGCACTCAATGATTTGATGGCTGGTAGCAATGCTCCGGTTCATGCAATTGCCCGCCTGGAAACATTAGTTCCAGAATAATCTCAGATACACTGGTATCATTTTAAGATTAAATAATTATGAAAATTGAAGATAAGAAAGTAACTTTTCCTAAAACTATTACAGTCAAATACTCAGGTAAAATTGTTGAAGAGACTGCTACCGAATTGACACTGGAGGGAGAAGATGAAGAATCGTTCCTAAAAATTTATACTCCTTTTCGCGGAGTAGCCAAGCTGTTGCTCTTTGAAAACAACCAGTGGGTGGATGCAGAAACTTCTACTGCAGCTTCCAACTTTGATCTTTCTTCACTAGGACTGGGAGATCTTTCTGCTTTATCAGCCGGAGACGAAGACGAATCTTCGGAATCTAAATAATTTCTTTACACATAAAAATAAAATAAAAATGAGTGAAACACAAATTTCTGACGGACTTCCGCAAATTCAGATTCAAACTGAGCGCGGCAACATGACTATTGAGATGTTTGAAGACGATGCACCAAACACTGTAGCCAACATGATTTCTCTGATCGAAAAAGGTTATTATGACGGACTGAATTTCCATCGTGTAATTCCGGATTTCATGATTCAGGGCGGATGTCCGCAGGGCACCGGTACCGGTGGTCCCGGCTATGATTTTGATGATGAATGCACAGCGGAACGCCGGCATGACAGTGCGGGTGTTCTCTCAATGGCAAATGCAGGTCCTGGCACAAACGGCAGTCAGTTTTTCATTACACATGGTCCCACACCCCACCTGGACGGAAAACATACTGTTTTTGGTAAAGTCACGGAAGGCCTGGATATTGTCAATGAAATTGAACAGGGTGATGTGATGGAACAAGTTGTGGTACTCCAAAAGCGGGATCACGTTTATGAAGTGAAAACACATTAAGCACTTATGAATTGAGATTGATCCTGAAGCTGCTGAAAGATCATGGTTAGTCTCTAGAAATAAAAACAGTGTCCTGAAAATCAATATAAAACAAACTATTTTTGAACAATGAGTGAAACAATACTTGAAGCAGATATAGTCCACGAAATGCGCGACTCCTATATGGAGTATGCAATGAGCGTCATCGTTGGACGCGCCCTTCCGGATGTCAGGGATGGTTTGAAACCGGTTCACCGGCGGGTCCTTTTTTCAATGGGCGAGCAGGGCAATGACTTCAATAAACCCTACCGAAAATCAGCCCGTGTTGTTGGTGATGTGATAGGTAAATATCATCCACATGGAGATGCGGCAGTTTACGATACAATCGTCAGGCTGACTCAAAATTTTTCGATGCGTTATCAGTTGATTGACGGACAGGGTAACTTTGGTTCAGTCGATGGAGATTCTCCGGCTGCAATGCGTTATACCGAAGTTCGCATGCGCAAAATTGCTCATGATCTGCTGGCAGATTTGGAAAAAGATACAGTTGATTTTATTCCAAACTATGATGACTCGCTGGAAGAACCGGCTGTCCTGCCATCACGTATTCCAAATTTACTGACCAACGGTTCAACCGGAATTGCGGTTGGTATGGCCAGCAACATTCCTCCTCACAATCTCAAGGAAGTGCTGAATGCACTCTTGTTCTATATTGACAACCGTAATACAGCCACAGTTCAGGAGTTGATGGAATTCATTCCGGGACCTGACTTTCCGACTGGTGGAACGATCATAGGCAAGAGTGGAATATATGATGCCTATACTACTGGTCGTGGAATCATCCGGATTCGTGCAAAAAGTCACTTTGAGCAAACTAAAGATGGTCGTGATTTAATTATAGTTGATGAGCTGCCATTTATGGTCAACAAGGCCAATCTGTTGGAAAAAATTGCAGATTTGGTTCGCCACAAAAAAATTGAGGGTATTTCAGATTTGCGTGACGAATCTGACCGCAAAGGGATGCGCATTTTTATTCAGCTCAAGCGTGGTGAAACTCCGGATGTGGTTCTGAGTAACCTCTATAAGCATACAGCTTTGCAGTCGAGTTTTGGAATCATCATGCTTTCAATAGTGGACAAGCAGCCAAAAATTCTGGCTTTAACGCAAATGTTGGAATTTTTTCTGCAGCACCGGATTGAGGTTGTCACACGCCGGACACGTTTTGAATTAAAAAATGCAGAAAACCGGATGCATCTGCTTGAAGGTTTAATGATAGCACTGGAAAATCTGGATGCAGTGCTGGAAATTATCCGCAAAGCAGAAAGCGGAGCTGCAGCAGAAGCTATTTTAATGGAAAATTTTGGGCTTTCCAAACGCCAGGCGCACGGAATTCTTGATATGAAACTGCAGCGCTTGACCGGAATGGAACAGGATAAAATCCGTGCAGAACATGAATCAGTTGGCGAAGCAATTGCTGATTACAAAGACATTTTGGAAAAAGATGAACGTGTTATCGATATTATCCGCACAGAGAGTATTGAAATTCGAGATAAGTATGGAGATGAACGCCGTACCGAAATTATTGAAGGTGACAGCTCAATTCTGATTGAGGAATTAATCAATGAAGAAGACATGGTGGTAACGCTTTCCCGTGAGGGTTACATCAAGCGCAGCTCCGTCAGTGAGTACAGGCTGCAGCGCCGCGGCGGTAAGGGACGCTTAGGAATGGGGACCAAAGACGAAGATTTTGTAGAACAGTTATTCGTAGCCTCAACCCATGATTATGTCTTGTTTTTCACAAACAAAGGACAGGTTTTCCGTAAAAAAGTTTTTGAACTGCCACAGGCAGGACCGACTGGGCGTGGAAAAGCTGCGATTAATTTATTGCCTCTGAGGGAAGGAGAATCAATTTGTTCCTGCCTGAATGTTCCGAAAGAAGCAGAAAACAAATACATTTTCCTCTGCACAGAGGGTGGTGTTGCCAAAAAAACACCGATGCTTGACTGTGCAAAAATCCGTGTTACCGGATTGCGTGTAATTACCTTGGACGAAGGCGATTCTGTGATTTCTGTTCAACTAACAAGTGGAGAGCAGGAATTGTTTTTTGCAACCCGTGACGGAATGGGACTGCGTGTTAACGAATCGACTTTACGAGCCATGGGCAGGCAGGCACGTGGAGTAAGAGGCGTCAGGCTTCGTGCAGGTGACAGAGTTGTGTCTGCATTGGCACTCACCGGATCCGGTGAATTGCTGACAGTTACTGAAGGCGGATACGGCAAAAAAACACCAATTGTAGATTATACTCTGGCAAAAAACCGGGGCAACTATGGTATGCGCACAATCCGGATTACCGACACTAACGGTCCTGTTGTCAATGTTCTGGAAGTTGAAGAGCATTTTCAGTTGTTCCTGATTACTCAATTTGGTAAATTGATTCGAATACCTGTTGAAAATATCCGTACAATCGGCAGAGTTACACAGGGTAACCGTCTGATTCGTCTTGAAGATGATGAGCAGGTTATTGGTATTGCACCAGTGATTGAGGATGAAAGTGATGATGATGAAGTTGCTGAGGAAACACAAAATAATCCGCAGGCTGCGGAAATTGCAGCAGGTTCAACGGCCGAAACAACTCCTGAAAACGTATCTCCCAAAGATATTCCTGAGGAGCCGGAAGACGACACTTCTGCTGATGATTCCTTTGATGAACCTTCGGATTCATGATTGCTTTGTAGTAGTGGCTCATTTTCTGCATTTGTAAGTGGGTGTCTCCACCTCCATAGTGCTGGCAGGAGACCCCCAATGTGCACCTTAGCCACTGCAATTTCATGAAGCAGTTTTTACATTTAGCAGCTCTCAGTCTGCTGATTATATTCTTAGCAACAGGTTCGGTCTTCTCCGCTACATCCGGACATATGCTTGACCGCTTTGAACTGATTCCGGACAAGAAGAGATCACTGCTGATCTTTAAAGGTTATTTCGATCCAGGGCAGTTCCCCCACATCCAAATTTATCCAGGAAACTCAAAGACTGAAACTACAGTTCTTCTTCCCAGGACTTTTATCAACAATATTCTGCTGCCGGAGCGTGAAGTAACTTCCTTTGCAGAGGAAGCAATTTTAGAAAAAATGCTGCTGGAAGAGAAAATTACTAAAAATGATAATGGTGACATAGATTTCATGGTGACCTTATCTCTGACGAGTGTTGAAGAAATAAGTTTGGTGCTGGATACAGAAAAATCAGATTCCCGCCACTTGATCTTTGCCTTGCAAAAGCCCAAAAAGAAGCAGATTTCAACTTTTTTAACAGAAGATAAAATTGTTACAGCTGCAGAAACAGATTTGGGCCCTCCAAAGGTAAATCCCCGAAAGGCGATGCTTTTACATCCTGTTACGGCATTAATGTCATATCGTCATTTTGATCAGTTGAATGTTGTGATTTTGAATGCATCTCCACAAGTGGATGGTGCGCAGCGTCTCGCAGCATTGTTGACAAGTCAGCAGAAACGCAGGATTGAAAAGCGTATGGGCATGAAGTTAAAAATCGTCAATATATCTTCAGTTCGTGAACAAATCATACTACCAAAAACAAAGATATATTTTCATGCAAATCTGCTCAGGGCCGCATTAATCCTGGCTGAGGTTCTGCCTGGTGAGCAGGTGCTGGAAGCAGTACCTGACAGTAGAATCAGTAAATTGGCAACCGATGTAGAAATTTATGTGGGAAAGAATTTTGAATAATAACAGACACTTTATGAAGCTGATATTTACACTTTTACTGGTTTGTCTCAGCTTGCCGGCATTTGCCTTTCCGGAATATACCTCTAGGAAAAAAGCACTTAAACTGGCCGGTGTGCTGGATCATGGTTATTTCAAATCCATCAAAATTTCATCTGTCTTTGTCAAAAACAGAGGTAAGGACGATTTTTATCTGCAGGCAATCCTTGATGACGGCTCCAGCCGCAAGTGGTTGATTAACCGGATTCGTGAATGGACACAAACTGACGAATTGATTCTCAGTAAAAATCGTGCGCTGGTTTTTCCTTCAACCGAAAGTACAGATTTCGGTGTACTTGACAAGAATGAATTTTACCGCCGCGTTTTAAATGCAACTGCCTTCGTTAAAACATTTGCTAAACATGATATTCTGGAAGGCAAAAGTCTCGTTTTGGGAGTTAGACGCTTTCGTATTTTACAGGCAGAAGACAAAAAATTTTTGAAGACCAATAAATTTGGTGAGCGTTATCGATATGTATTAGAATTGGAAAACGGTTCCAGAGAGTTTTTTACTTACACCGATGCCTTCCAGCTTCTACAACGTTCGGCTTTCTTGGAGGAGGCCCCGGAAAATGTCAGTGTGCTGCGAAAAACATTTAAAGTTCGGGAATTAAAGAAAATTCCACTTCAGCTTGAAGATGAGCTGCGGGAAATTTGGCGCTTTGGAATAGAGGTGGTTTTTGACAGTCCTGTTTTAACAAGTCCCGACCGCTTTCCATATCAGGTAGTTGAACTTAAAATGAGAGATCCTGAAACAGGAAGATACAAAGAGCAGTTTTTCCTGCAGATTATTTTTCCAAATTCAGAAAAAGTCCGCGAGGTTCAAGGTTTTAAGAATCACGAATATTTACGCTATGTGGAGATTGACACTGATGTGGAGCACCAGAAACGGGTTGTTTTACGTGCCATGGTGAATCCTGATGCGCTTGATTTACCTCCGTTTATTGAGATAACAGACCGTAATTCTGTAGTTGTTAATTTTTACAGTTCTACAGATCAGAGTTTGATTCAGCCTCCTGACTTGCTGGCCTCAAAAGCAACTGGTGGATTGCCGCGTGCGGTCTTTACGCCGAATCAAAGAGCAACTGAATTTGAGAAACATTACCTGGAAGCAGTGAGTATGATCCGTGCTGCACAGGAAGAGCTCAATATGCATCTCAGGATCGAAACTTATTTTAAAGCACTGCGGGCATTGAAAGAAGCAGCGCTCTCTGCCGATTTTGATCTCCAGATTGCACAGGCCCTGAATCAAAGGGATATTCTGCTGCAGACACTGCCGAAACTGATTATTCGTAATGTGCAGATGACCATTCTGGCAATGCAGCTTGATGGTGAAAAAGCTAAGCCGGATCCTGCCATGAATGAAAAATTACTCAAGCAGTTGCTGCATGCAGATCGTTATGCAACGACTGAAGATCAACATCAGAAAATTGCCTCTCTGCAAAGTATTCTACGCTGAGCAGTTCCGGAACACCTCCGTTGCCATTTCTATTTTGTAGAAAATCCTTCAAGACTGTGTCCGGAATTATTGAAGCACAAAAACCGTTCAGCAGAAATTTTAACGGAATCTTGAGCTAAGTGCACAGAATGAGGTGAGCAACTGACCTGAATCATTACTCCACCTGTTAACTCCACTCTGATAATCTGAACTGAACCTGAGAAATCAACAGTTTTGACCGTAGCGTTGGTTTCCTCCGAAGTTGCAGATTCAAGTCTGAAATCTTCCGGACGAACCATCAGGATGCGGGTTTGTTTTCCGATTTCAGCAGGCACATTCAATCTGCCAAAAGGCGTTTTGAGAGCCTTATCTTGCCATTCAACGGTGAGATGATTGGCCTCTCCCACAAATGAGGAAGCCCAAAGTGTTTGCGGCTGCTGATAAATTTCGGTTGGAGTTCCATCCTGTACCAGCTTGCCGTTGTGCATGAGCAGCACCCGATCGGAAAAGGTTATGGCTTCAACCTGATCATGAGTTACGAGAATAGTCGCCACACCTTCATGTTTGAGAATATCGTGGATGTCACTTCTGAGTTGCAGCCGGAGTTGATAATCGAGGTTACTGAAAGGTTCGTCCATTAAAA
This sequence comes from SAR324 cluster bacterium, assembly GCA_014382365.1. Lineage (GTDB taxonomy): Bacteria > SAR324 > SAR324 > SAR324 > NAC60-12 > Arctic96AD-7. Next base: position 26,177 of record JACNJW010000044.1, on the reverse strand, counting down.
TCAGTCTCGGCCACGGAGCTAGTGCACGGGCAACCGCAATTCTCTGCTGTTCACCACCGCTGATCTGATGCGGCATTTTGGCAGCAAGGTGCGGTAGACTGACCAGTTCCAGTAACTCACGGACTCGTTTCTGTTTCTCACTTCTTGTTCCTGTCACGCCATAGGCAATATTGCTGGCAACACTCAAGTGTGGAAAAAGGGCAAAATCCTGGAAAATCATGCCGAAATTTCGGCGCTCCGGAGGCAGGATTATTTTTTCTGCAGAGATTTCCCGCTGCTGCAAAAATACTCTACCCTGACTTGGAACTTCCAATCCTGCAATCAATCGCAGCAGAGTAGATTTGCCACAGCCGGATGGTCCAAGAATGGAAAGGAATTCGTGTTCTTCCAAACTTAAATTGAAATCACTGACGGCTTCCAGAGTTCCGTAGGATTTAGAGAGGTTTCGGCATTCAATCATGGTCAAATATCCTGGTAGTTTTGTGGTGCGGATTTCCGCAGCTGACGGTTCAGCAAAATTACTGGAAACAGGCCGACAAGTACAATCGTCAAGCACCAGAGCGAAGCTTCTTTGAGCAGTTCTTCAGTTGCATAGCCGTAAGCCCGAGTAGCAAGGGTGCTGAAATTAAAGGGCTGCAGCATCAGAGTTGCAGGCAGTTCTTTCATCACATCCACAAAAACGAGTAAACCGGCAGTTAACATGCTGCTGCTCAGCAAAGGCAGGTGAATACGTTTTAAAGTCTGCCAGCTGTTTTTTCCCAAAGAGCGGCTGGCATCTTCCATAGCAGTTGTGATCCGTCCTAAGCCGGATTCGGCACTGCCGTAAGCCAGAGCCAGAAAGCGGACCAGGTAGGCAAAGACAAGAATGAAGATAGTACCACTCAGCAAATAGCCGCTGGAAAAACCGAATGTGGCTTCCGCCCAGTTATTTATTGTCCGGTCAAACCAGGCAAAAGGCAAGAGTACTCCAAGTGCGACTACCGGCCCGGGTAAGGCATAACCAAGACTGACCAGCCGGACGGCCCAATGTACCCTGCGGTGTTTGCTTAATCTGGAACCGAAAGCCATCAGCAGGCCAAGAGATACGCCCAAAAATGCAGTGATGGCGGCCAGTAAAAGACTGTTTCCTGCATCACTGAAAAAGCGCTCCAGCATTACTCCGCGCCAACTTTCTATGGCCCACTGAATAAGTAGAGCTGCAGGCAAAGCAAATCCAAAAATGACTGGAAACAAACAAAATATCAGTGCAAAGAAAGCCTTAATTCCGGCAAGACGGTAACGTGGATGTGCAGTTTGCACGCTGCTTTGTGCGTGGAAACGCTGCTTTTTTCTTGAGTAGCGTTCGAGCATAATAAAAACACTGATAAACATCAGTAACGACAAAGAGAGCTGAGCGGCACCGGGAGCATTGTAGCTTCCAAACCAGGTGTGATAAATTCCGGTGGTGAATGTTTGTACTGCAAACAACTGCATTGTACCAAAATCGGCCAGAGTTTCCATCATTGCCAGACTGACACCAACTACAATTGCAGGACGGGCCAGTGGCAAAGCAATCTGTAAAAAACTATATCCGGCACTTTTTCCCAGCATCCGGCTGGCTTCCAGCAAAGTTGCCGATTGTTGAAGAAAAGCAGTTCTGGTTAGTAGATAAACGTATGGATAGAGTACAAGTGAGAGCATCAGCACTGCACCTCCAAGCGAGGTGATTTGCGGAAACCAGTAATCCTGATAATTAAGCCAGCCGAACCATTGGCGGAGCTGCGTTTGCAGTGGACCGGAATATTCGAGCAGTTCCACATAGACCATGGCAATAATGTAACCCGGAAATGCCAGCGGTAAAAGCAGGGCCCACTCCAGTATTTTTCTGCCGGGGAATTCACTCATCGAAATCAGCCAGCCTGCACTTACACCCAGCAATAATGTGCCGCTGCCAACACCAAGCATCAGCCAGAGAGTATTTTTCAGGTAACCGGGCATCACAGTCTGTAAGAGATGTCCCCAGATATTTTCAGCTCCTGAAGCTGCGGTTAGCAGTAAAGATAAGAAAGGCAGGGCAAAGAGCAGTGCCAGCAAGAATGTGAAAAGGTTCCAACTTCCGAAGGAGAGGAAGGACGGTTTCATTTTCGGCAGAAGAGGAAAGACATGGCTGAAGTGCAGTTTTAGTCTTTGGGAACTTCAAGCACAAATATTTTTTCTGCAACATGAAAAGGCAGAGAAGAAGTTCCGTCCTTGGATTCCAGTGAGACTGTACGCATTACTTCTGTTTTTTCAAGCACTTTGTGTAGATTACCCGGCATAATCCGGTGCTCATGCAGTATTTTCATCAAATCAACTGAATCCTCCAGTGCCTCACCAATCATTGCAATTTCAACGGTCGTGCCAGGTTTTGACTCCATCAAAGTGATAGTATTTTCAGGCAGGTTTGTTCCGGGCATCGGAGTACCATGGGGACAGAATTCAGGTTTACCCAGGAACTCAGCCAGCTTCTGCACAACAATGGGAGTCATTGCATGCTCCAGGCGGTGTGCGTGCTGGTGGACTTCATACCAGGGAATTCCCAGTGTGTTACACAGAAAGTATTCGGAAAGGTTATGACGGTAGGCTATGTCTTCGGCAATTTTTTGACCCTCTTTGGTTAAAACCAGTTCTTTTGATTTCTTGACTTCAACCAATCCGTCTCGCTGCATTCTGGAGATTGTTGCATGAACTGTAGGAGGGCTGGTGTCCAAACGTTTTGCCAACGTCACTGCTTTTGCCAAATCTCCTGCACGGTTTAGCTTATAGAGAGTCAGTAGATACTCTTCAATAACTTGTGAGTGCTCAGTCATGGAATTTTCTTCATTAAAGTTTGAGGTAAGCATATGCTAACATCAATTTGTGAGAATAACAACTTCTAATGTCTGTTTACTGAGCGCTTTCCTTTTAGAGCTTACTGAAATATTAACAGCTTTCAGCAAGCTCAGTAAGTAGAGAACTTAATTGTCGAAATTAACTTCATCAAGTATTTTAATAGCCTGTTTTCGATGCCTGCCGATTTCAGCCAAATTTCGCTGATCCTGTTTGAAAACACCTTTCTTGACTCCATCCTGTCCACCGCCAAAACCCTGTACGATTCCGGAATATCCAATTCCTGCTTTCACCGGATATTCGTGGTTTACCTGTGCATACATGTATTGAGCTAAGTTTCCAGACAGGAACTCCAGCAATTTAACAGCCTCCGCTGCGTTTTTTGCAGCCTTTGTAACTGCTCCTCCGGAGATATTCATGTGGGTGCCGCGGTCAGCCTGATTTGGAAAATATATTCCAACTGCAGCAGCCCAGGGCCTCTGGTCTTCGCGTTCCAGCATTTTACCCATGTAGTAGGTGTTACCCAGGGCAACATCACACTGTCCCTGAAAAATGGCTTTGACTTGACCTCTATCATTTCCACTGGGTTTACGTCCCCGGTTGTTTTTCAAACCCTGCAGCCAGCTTTTTGCTGTGGCTGAACCGTGTTCTGCAATCATGGAAGATATTAGAGCGACATTGTATTTGTGGTATCCTGAACGGGTGCAGACTCGTTGTTTGCTGCCCGATTTACCTAAAGCTTCATAAGTTGACAACTCACTGGTTTTGACGCGTGCTCTGGAGTAATAAATTACCCGGGCTCTGGCTGTTAAGGCAGTCCAGAGATCATTTGGGTCACGGTAGTTTGCCGGCACGTTCTGATTTATGACTGTTGAGTTAATGGGCTGGAAAAGGCCTGCATCTGCAATTGCAGTCAAATTTGAGATGTCCACTGTCAGCAGGGCATCAACAGAACCCGGTTGCTGCTTGAGACGTTCCAGTGAACCTTTTTTTAGATAAGCCACATTGACCTTAATTCCGGTTTGCTCTTCAAAGACATCCAGAAAAGGCCGCAGTAAAAATTCCTGACGCTCTGAAAGGATATTGACCTGTGCAGCCAGTGCAAACTGTGGAAGCCATAACAGGCCGCCGACAATGAGCGTAAATATTTTTTTGTTGTTAAACATTTGCTTCCTCTATTAATTAATTAAAAAAGCCCTGTGAATCAGGACATGGACAATAATATTCTGTTCCTTTTCAGAGATCTTCCGGCGTTAGCCCTGATCGTTTTTCTTAAAATAATTCAACAATGATGAAAAAACTTTGGAGGCTGTTGATTTAAGATTACCCTGTAGCAAAGCAGAATAGACGTTAATATAAGCATAATAAATAAGTTAGTCAAGGCTAATTAATAAAAAAAGCGTAATAATGCAAAATAAAAAAATGATGTGATATAAAACGCTTTATTTTATAGAGAAAGAAAAGCGTCAGTCACTGGTCCTAAAAAAAATAAGGACCGTCAACTGATTTAACAACAATAGTATGGGTGATTAGATTTTTATCTGGGGTCCAATAATGCAGTTGATAGGCAGGGGGTTCTAACACAAACTCAGACTCGCGTTTCATTTTCAGGTCAAGTGCAAGTTGCATCCCCATGCTGGGTGCGGTACTGACTACTGTACCCTGCCAGCGGGTATTGACAGGTAAATGTATGTGACCGCAAATAATTTTTTCAACGTGGCGATGTCTACTTATAATTTCGCCTAAAATATCTTTCCCACTGAAACCATCAACATCCGTTTCAAGAACTCCACAATTCACTGGTGGATGGTGCATAAAAATTAAAGTTGGTTGAGTCGGTTTTTCAGATAGTTTTCCATCAAGCCAAGCTCCCTGTACTTCAGTAACTTCACCACCAGGACTTTGAGGAATGGTGCTGTCTAAAGCGATCATTCGCAACTCCGGATTTTCAATTACATAATCTAGTTTGGTTTTAGTTTCACAAGGACATGTTTTTCTGTCGAAAGTAGAAAGGACTAAATCACGGTTGTCGTGGTTTCCGGGTATTACATAAAAAGGCATTTCAAATAGATTGAGTAAATCTACGGCGTGTTTGAATTCTTCGACTTTCCCTGTGGCAGTAATGTCTCCTGTAACAAGGACAAGTTCCGGTTTTGGCGATTGTTGATTGATATGGTTGATACAGCACTCTAAATTCTCTGCCATTGGTGCAACACCGTATGTTTTCAAACCTTTTGCGGAAATATGAGTATCACTGATTTGTGCAATAATCATGACTGGCTGAAACTGAAATTATCTTCAAGTTTTTGGTAGATCTTCAGAAAAGTGACAGGATACAGAATGTTTGTCATTCAATTTGCGCCACTGAGGAATTTCGGTACGGCAAATATCTTTGGCCATTGGACAACGTGTGTGAAATGTACAGCCTGATGGTGGATTTGCCGGGCTGGGGATTTCACCTTCTAATTTTTGGGCATGACCACGGTCATCGGGGTTAAGTGAGGGAATAGCCGACAACAAGGCTCTTGTGTAGGGGTGGCGGGGATTGGTGAATAGGTCACTGGTAGGTGCGGACTCTACTAGTGTTCCAAGATACATGACCGCCACATGATCACATATGTGAGCAACCACACTCAGGTCATGACTAATAAAAAGGTAGGTCAATCCCAATTCTTTTTGCAAAGACTTTAATAAGTTGAGAATGTCTGCTTGTATTGACACATCTAGTGCCGCAACACTTTCATCGGCAACTACAAAGTCTGGACTGCATACTAATGTGCGGGCAATGGAGATTCGCTGTCTTTGGCCTCCGGAAAAGGCGTGAGGGAAGCGGCGTAAATGCTCCAGATTTAAGCGACATTTTGCGGCAATCTCGCGTACTAATTTGTCCGTTTCTTCACGGGTCTTGGTTAGACCCATTACCTCCAGTGGTTCGGCGATAATGTCCCTGACTGTCATGCGTGGACTGAGTGCGGCATATGGGTCTTGAAAAATCAACTGGGCTAATTTTCGGTAATTTTTCAAATCAGATTTAGATATACTGCCGACATCGTAACGAACATCTCCATCATCAAAGTTGATTTTTCCAGAGCTAAGAGGAGCCGCCCGTAAAATAGCACGGCCTAGTGTGGTTTTTCCGGAACCGGATTCCCCGACTAAACCGAAAAACTGTCCAGACATTATCTCAAGTGAAACGTTATTAACTGCACGCAACTTTAGTGGTTTTCCGAATAAAGTGCGGCCAAGCGGGAATTCTACTTGGAGTTTTTCGATTTTAATAAGCGGAGTTTCAGTCATGCCGCCTCCTTATCTGTCTCAATAGCAAAACACGCAGCTGTATGTTTTTTGGAGACTATGGTAGCGGAAGGTACAGAATTCTGACAATGATCTGCCAAAATCTGCGGGCAGCGAGTATGGAAAACACAGCCGGAAGGACGTTCCAGTGGGCTGGGGATATCACCTTCAACCGGTGTCAAAGGTTGGTCAAGAGCATCAAGTTTGGGAAGTGCATTGAGCAGTCCCTGCGTGTATGGATGGACTGGAGAACGCAGGACGTCACGTACCGGACCACTTTCAACTACACGCCCCAGGTACATAACTGCCACTCGATCTGCAACTTGAGCAATAACTCCAAGGTCATGTGTGATAAAAAGAATCCCCATACCGAACTCAGCAACCAGGTCTTTCATTAAATCCAGTACCTGAGCCTGAATTGTTACATCCAATGCAGTTGTTGGTTCATCTGCGATCAATAATTTTGGTTTGGTTGAGAGTGCCATGGCAATCATGGCCCGTTGACGCATACCACCGGAAAGTTCAAAAGCGTACTGGTGGAAGCGTTTGCCAGCTTCATTTATTCCAACCCTTTCCAGCATTTCAATTGAGAGCTCAGCCGCAGCTTTTTTAGTCAGTGAGGTGTGTATCAGTAGTTGTTCCACCATGTGAGATCCAATCGTGATTGCCGGTGCAAAACTGGCCATCGGTTCCTGAAAGATCATTGAAACTGCTCCGCCTCGCACAATAACCAGTTCACTGGAACTCTTTAGAGAAAGAACATCTACTTCCTCCGTTTCTAACTTCAGTTTGATGCTGCTTTCCGGGCTGTAAACTGCATTCGAAGGATTGAGCTGCATCAGAGATTTGGCTGTAACAGACTTTCCGGATCCGGACTCGCCAACCAAGCCTAACACTTCTCCGGTATTGATTTCAAAAGAAACGTTTTCAACTGCAGTAATCCGCCCCTCATCGGTGTCAAATTGCAGGTTCAAATTATTAACTGTCAATAGACTCATTTTTTGACGTGAGAATAAGGGTCAGATGCATCGCGTAAGCCGTCTCCAACAAAGACGAAAGCTAGAACAAAAGCAATAAAGAATATGACTGGTATAAAATACCATTGATAATTCAACAAAACATCTGCTTTGGAAACATTTTGCATCAACGATCCCAAAGAGTTAACCGGATCTGTTAAACCTAAACCAATGAAACTCAATGCAGTTTCAGAACGAACCACATAAGGGAAAGTAATCATCAAATCAACGATGATGTAACTGGTAAAACTGGGAAGTAAATGTTTGCGAATAACATGACTGGCTGAGGCACCACTCAACTCTGCTGCTAGAACATATTCCTGACTACGCTCGCTCAACAGATGTGTGCGAATCCGGCGCGCAAGAGTTGGCCAACCAATCAAGCCCAGAATAGTTGCGATAAAAAAGAAGCGAGTTTCAGCGCTCCACTCATCCGGCATAAAAGCGGCCAGAGCCATGAAGAGTGGAATTGGAGGTACTGTCCGAATAGCGTCAGTAATCATTTGCAGGATTGAGTCTATCCAACCTCCATAATAACCGGCCACACCACCGATTACCAACGCCAATACAAAAGAGAGCAGCACCCCGAGAGTGCCAACTGCAAGTGAAGTATAAATAGCATGCAAGGTTCTGGAAAAGATATCTTTGCCTGATTTTTCGGTGCCGAATAAATGTATTCCCCCCTTGTCCATGCCAAAGAGGTGCTTCTTGAAGGTAAGTGCCTTTAACTCGAAGTCGAATGTGGTTCCGGGTAAGTCAATATTGATGTCAATAAAACTGTACTCCCAATCATCTACCCAAAATTCCAGATAGCGACGTTTTTCACGATTTTCAGTTAAAACCCATCTAAAATTGGTTTTTATTGAGCGTTTTCGTTCGGTTGTATACAAAAATGGTCTAGCAGAAAAACCATTTTCGTCCCAGAATTTTGGAAATTGAGGAGGACCGTTTTCGTAAGATTTATCACGCCCGCCCATTGTTGGTTCATACGGAGAAAGAAATGGAGCAAAGAGTCCAATCAGGATCATTGTCGACAATGCCCATCCAGCTACCATTGCGGTGCGGTTGCTTTTGAACCGTGACCGAATCAACTGCCCTTGAGAGGCAGTAAAATAGCTTTCCTTCAAATCTTGACTGGTTTCAGCCGGTTTGGTTTTGCTAAAAATTCCCATAGTTTATCCGACTAATCCCTGTCTGACACGCGGGTCCATCAAGGCTAGCATGATGTCGGTCACGAAGTTCACCAACACGATGCTGGCAGTCAAGAGAAAAATAATTGCACCAGCCAGTTGCTGATCATTAGATCGCGCCAGTGCGTCAATTAACAAAGCGCCTGCTTCTGTAAGGGTCAAGATCAGAGCAACTACCGGCAGGTCATTGAAAATCCGGTTTAGATCGAAACCAAGCGAATTGATCACTGGTCCTAGAGAATGTTTTGCCGGATAGCGCCAGAGCAATTTGCGTCCGGATATTCCACGGGCTGAAGCGGCCGTGACATATAGTTTGCCGATCTCATCAAGCATTAAAGCACGTACTGTCTGCATGGCAAAGGCCGTAGCTGACCATCCAAGTACAAAAATAGGCAGCCAGGCTCTGGACAAAAAATCTTTGAATTTATCAAAAGACCACACAGCGTCACGAAATTCATTGGAAAATAGTCCTGTAAGTGATTCTTGAAAAAATACGGTGGAAAATAACATAATGATCAGCGCAAGTAAAAAATTGGGCAAGGCAAGGCCCAAGTAGCTGATAAAACGGATAAAATTATTGGTTACTGCATTTGAGGTGGTTGCGGAATAAATACCGATGGGTATGGCTAGAATATAAGAAAAAATCAGTGCCGCAAGGCAAATTCCCAGACTGATCCAAAATTTATCACTGAGTAATTCGTTTATATTGAGGCGGAGAATGCAGCTGTCCCCAAAATCTCCATCAAAGAACACATTAGCTACCCAAGTTGCCCAGCGAATCGGAAATGGTTTGTCCAAACCCAATCGCCGTTCTTCAGCGGCAATGTCTTCAATGGTAATGTTCTGACCTTGAGTGTTCTTAAAGGCAAGATAGCGTTCAGCACAGTTTGCAGGTACTAACTCCATCAATGAAAAAACGATCAAAGAGACCGCCAACAAGGTGAATAATGAAAGAAATGCTCTTGTAATCGTAAACTGAATGAACTTCAGCATTTTAGGGTGTTAACTGGAAGCAATTTCGAAAAGGAAAAAACCGGGCTATTAATAACCCGGTTTTATAAAATTAATGAGGTCTTACTTATCTAAATACCATTGAGTACCACGATAAGGTAAGTTCCAATAGTACTCGTAAGAGTGCGTCTTGAACTCAGTAACATTCTTCAGACTGTTGTGATGATAAATTGGACCAGTAGCTAAGACTGTACCAATAAACAACATATTACCAGTCATATTCGCAACCAGGCGTGCGCCAATCTTATCTGATTTGGCTGTACCTGCTGGTTCAGACTGGAAAGCATTAATATCATCAATCATCTGATATACATATGCTGGAGGTTTAACACCTTTTGCACCGTTCGAATCTATGTATTCAGCCCATAACATTCCTGTACGCAGGAAGAAATAAGTTTCAAACGGAGGAACAAACGGAGCGTTGTTTCCTTGCACAATTGGCAGAGGAAGTCCTTTGCGCCACATTCCAACATCAAGTTTGTTGGAGGACTGTGCAGAGCGGAACTCATCTGATGTTACCTCTTTAACAGTTGATTTAACCCCGACATTGGACCATTGTTGACCAACCAGTTCAACCACTTCACCTGCAATTCCTTGAGTTGCAAACTGAAGATTAAGAACTAGTTTCTCACCATTTGGTAACTCACGGAAGCCGTCACCATCAACATCTTTCAAACCGACTTCGTCCAGTAATGCTTTAGCTTTAGCAGGATCAAAAGTTGTTAAATGATTTAACCATTTCTTTTCAATAAAGTCTGGAGAAGGTGAAAAACCCACATACTGCTGTGGCACACCTTGTCCGAAGAAAGCAACTTCATTGATTTCATTACGGTCCATGGCTAGAGACATGGCTTGGCGGAATCGCAAATCACCAAAGACTTTACGCTTTTCAAGGTTTTCTGAAGTAACATTGAATGTGAAAGTCGGTGCTGCAATTTCAGGTTTCAACTGAACCCTGTATTTGCCTGCATCTTGTTTTTCCAACAGAAGAGGCGCCATTGCAAGTTGTAAAGTCTGCGACTTAAATGTGACTTCACCGTTGACCAATTTCAGCATTCGAACTTCATTATCGCTGACATAGATCTCATCCTGCTCATTGATGTAAGGCAATTGTTGGCCTCGAGTATCAACTTGGAAGAAATACGGATTTGCAACTAAGTGACGACCATCAGGAGAATCTGCAACATAGATGTGAGACTCCAAAGTTGGTGTTGTATCTGCTGGTAATCTACCTGCCAATTTAGGTGTTTTAAGCATTGGTGTTGGTGTGTCCATCCAATCGGAATTACCGAAATAAGCTGATAGGACATCCAAACCATTTTTATAACCGGCTGCTTTGGCTAGTTTATCTGCATTTGGATTCAGCTTAGGATCCCATTTGCTCAAGAAATGCTTGGGCTGGAAACCCTGAGCAAATGATGAAGCAAAGTGAGACAACAATCCAGGTTTTGGTGCAGGTAATTCAAAACGCACAGTTTGTGCGTTAACAACTACGACATTCATGCGTTTACCAGCGACTAGTGCATAGTCTTTGGTTTTAGCAATCACATCTTTGTTAAGTGCCAAATTATCATACCAGTATTTAACATCTTCGGCAGTGAAGGGGTGACCGTCAGACCACCTGTGGCCTTTACGCAAATAAAAGGTCAACTGGGTGAAATCGCTGTTCCACTTCCAACCTTTGGCAACCATTGGGACGATTGTCTGCAGGTCGTCAGAGTAACGCACTAAATTGACGTGTCGAACCGACATAAAACCGGCTGTACCAGCTTCAGGTGCATTCGACAGGTTATTATAAGTTCCTCCGTAACGCCCGATAGAATGATAAGGCACAACGACCAACGGCTCAGATGGCAGTCGATCTGCAACTGCAGGAACCGAACCTGGGTTACCCCGAATCTTACCATTTAGGCTGGCAATATCCGGATTACCTTGGAAGGTCATTTTGCATCCAGCAAGTTTCTCGAACTCGGCGAGTTCATATTGTTGCGGAAATTGTCCGGCGCTGACACCTTTCATATCCGCAACAGTAGCCGCTGGGCATCCAGCCCAGACCGTATTTGCTGAAGCCAGCAGCAGGATGGATGCTGCGGTAAGGCCCGCACCCATCAGTGTTTTTTTAATCTTAAAGTAAAGCATGATGCTCTCTCCTCATGATTGATTAAGCCAGATGTTTCTGCAAACAAATCACTATGACTGGCTGCAGATGAACTAATGGTCAATTTGATCTGACATTCAGAAAGACCACAGAAAACTGAGACTTAGAGTCTCAGTTGTTAAAACAGCAGGTTAATTATTAAGATAAGGCAAACAAATGTCAAGAAAAATACGATCGTAATTTTTTGAAAAACGGTTTCAGCCTTCGGTTGCTGTATTAATATTTTCAGTTAGTACTTTCACGATGAATCATTTTGTCTGGGCAACAGTACAAACAACTAGGAATAAAGGCAAGCAAATTGTTAAATATTAGCTTTTTCAGCTGTCTTGAGATCGCAGTGAATCAATGATCCGGAGTAAAAGCAAACCATGATTCTACAATGTATAAAAAACTAACTAGCTGGATTTTTTCCCTCCAGTATTACAGAATATTTTCCCTTGTCAACTTTATATTTGACTAAATACACATGTTATATGACTATATACTCATTATCTTAAAATTATATTTTTATAGACTCAACGAAAATCCATTGACAATTAGTTTAGAAACAAAAAGTAATTTAGGATAATGTATTTTTGTAGTGACAAGTTGTGAATGTAATAAAGGAAATGTTCTACTGTTCTCATTTTTAATCAAGGATTTATTCATTTTCTCCATGAAAGCTGCAAACAGAAGAATGGAAGTAATGAAAATGCTTGGGTAGAGAAATAGTATCTATGTGGAAAAACTCAGTAAACATCTGCAATAGATGCAGCATTTCTACGAGAGGAGACGGCTCTTCATTCAGGTCCAAAGATTAAATTTTGAACCAGTATTCCCGTCAAAACAGCATGTGAACTATGCAACTAAACAGGGGAAATATTATTTTCCTCAAAATACTGAAGCAGTTTTTGATTGAAAAGCTGCATGTCACGATAATCAATTTCACCAATATTTGCAATTCGGAAAGTATCCTGTTTGGCACCCTTTCCAGGATAAATTGTGATGTCGTTTTGATAAAAATAATCGTGCATCTCCATGAAATTGTAGTTGGCTGACTGGGGTTCTACGATGGCAGTCAAGAGCTTGGAATGTTGAGATTTTGGCAGGAGGAGTTCTAAACCAACTTCTTCAAGACCTTCCAGCAAAGTTTCATAAGCTTTGAAATAGCGGGCGGTACGTCCAGCTTGTGTTTCGACAAAAAACTCATCGAGGGCAGTGTTGAGTGCATAAACAATCTGTACTGGTGGAGTGAACTGAAACTGGCCTGTTTTTTCAATATAACTGTGATTGCCCCACAAATTGAGGTAAAGGTTTCGCGCAGGAATAGTTTCAGTTTTGGCAAGTTTTTCCCTGTTGGCAATCACAAAACTTGTACCTGCCATTCCCTGTATGCACTTATTTGAAGAAGAAATTAAGAAATCGATCGGCAGTTCTCGCAGGTCAATCGGCAGTCCGGCATAAGATGACATGGCGTCCACTATCGAATCCACTTCATATTTTTGGCAGAGTTCCAGCAGTTCCGGCAACGGATTCAACATTCCGGTTGTTGTTTCGTGATGCACAAAAGCAAAATGCGTCAGTTCTCGGTCCTGTTTCAGAATTGTTTCGATTTCCGTGATGTCCGGAAATTCACCCCAGCCGATTCTGTAAGTCCGGTGAGAAATGCCGTAAGCCTGAATAATCGTTTCTGCGCGTTTTCCGTAAGCACCATTATCGAGGAGCAGAATTTTACCATCCTTTGGCACAACGGAACTTAAAGCCGCTTCGACTCCGGCAGTACCGGAGCCTGCAAAAATGACTGTGCTGTGAGTGGATTCACCGTTGACCACCGCTACTACTTTTTTCAGCACAGCCTGAGTGAGATCGCCAAATTCCTGTTCGCGGGGACAAATATCAGGAACCACAAGTGCTTGTTTGACGCTGTCTGTAGTAGTAGCCGGTCCGGGATTGAGAAGGATATTACGTTTCATGTGAATTTTTGCTTGGACTGTTGAGAATAGAGGGTGAGTTTTGCATTTATATTGTTAAATCTTACTAAAGATTTACTTATCTGTAAAATGCAAATAAGCAATTCTTTCGATTGATTAAATCAATAGTTAGCCAACAGTTGCAATTCTAAGTTAGTGATTTATAAAAAATCAATCTATTGATTAAATCAATAGATAAGATACAATATTGATATTATACAGATATTGATTTTATTGTTAGAATGGTTATTTTAATCGTAACCGGAGATTCCGGAAATAATTTTTTCATGGACAAGAAGGAGATCAAGATGAGCATTCAAAATGATTATGTTTACACTCGTGGCTATCGCGGTAAAGTGAAAGGACTGGTTTTGGACTGGAGCGGCACTACCGCAGATGAGTACGTACTTGCACCTGCAGTGGTGTTTGTTGATGTTTTTAAGAAATTTAATGTTGAAATCAGCATGGCGGAAGCAAGAGGCCCGATGGGTCTACGTAAGGACCTTCATATCCTTGAGCTGACCAAGGTTCCGGAAATCCGTGAGCGCTGGAAAGGTGTACACGGCAAATATCCTGATCAAGGTGATGTAGATGATATGTTTAAGGATTTTGTTCCAATGCAGCTCGCCTGTCTCAGGAAGTATACCACCCTTCTTCCACATGTTGCAGAAGTTACCCAAAAATTTCAAAAGGAGGGTATCAAGATAGGAAGTTCTACAGGCTTTGTCAGAAGCATGGTTGACATTCTTGAAGAGGATGCAAAAAAACAGGGATACACTCCGGATGCATCCGTGGCAGGAGACGATGTGATTCATGGTGCCAGACCAAAACCTTTTATGGTTTACCGGAATTTGGATTTAATGGATATTAGCCCAATTCAGTCTGTCGTCAAAGTTGATGATACCGTTTCAGGAGTCGGCGAAGCACTCGAAGCCGGCTGTTGGGGAGTAGGTATCGCCCGTTACAGCAACTACATGGATATGGATACACTTGAAGAGGCGGCCTCACTCCCTGAAGAGGAAATCCAGCGAAGACTAAATAAAACAAGGGATATACTGCAAAAAGCAGGTGCCCATTATGTGATTGACACTTTTGACCAACTTGTTGAAGTTGTTGATGACATCAACGTGCGTCTCTCCAGAGGAGAACGTCCCTGATTAAGAGTTTGCCCAACCAAGATGGAAAAACCTGCCAAAGCTAAAACAGTGACTCTTGAAACACAAGGGTCACTGTTTTTACAAATCAGTTATACTCAACTTCGCTCTTTTCATGCAGTAGCCAGAGCAGGTGGTTTTACTGCAGCTTCAAAAGTACTGCATGTAGGACAACCGACAATTACGGGACAAGTCCGGGCATTGGAGGATTATTACGGCGTTGAACTTTTTCACCGACGTGGACGCCGGGTTGAGCTGACGGAAACAGGAAAGGAACTTTATGCGGTAACTCAGCGCATGGAAGTTTTAGAAAATGAAGCTCAGGAAATCCTGCATTACGCAGGTGGCTTTCAGGCAGGACATCTGCGAATTGGTGCAGTCGGTCCTTACCATGTGACGGAAATGCTGGCTGTTTTCCACGAGCGTTATCCGCAACTGAAAATCACGGTTACTGTTGGCAACTCACAGGAAATTCTCGAGAGTCTGCTCAATTTTGAGGTGGATGTTGCAGTTCTTTCACAAACAGATGAAGATCCTCGTCTGCTGTCCATCCCCTTTTGTCAGGAACCGCTGGTAGTTTTTGTAAATTCAGCACATCCCTGGGCGGAACGAAAAACTCTCCGTATTGAGGAACTGGAAGGGCAGTCGGTAATCATGCGTGAACCGGGTTCCACCACACGCCGTGCTTTCGAAAAAGCACTGAAGCAGGCAAAAATAAAAATACAGCCGGTGATGGAAATCGGTAGCCGGGAAGCAGTCTGGCTGGCAGTGGCCAGGGGTTTGGGAATTGGAGTGGTTTCAGATTATGAGTTTCTTGAGCATCCGGAGCTGCGAAAATTGCAGCTGGTTAATGCGGATGTTCACACCGAGGCTTATGTGGTTTGTTTGCGTGAACGCCGAGATTCACGTATGATTCACGCTTTTTTAGAAATCGTGGAAGAGTTGAGCAAACTTTAACTCAGCTGTTTGCTCTACCGTTATAAACAGGTCCGTCCAGATCCACATAAAGCTGCAGCACAGCACGGCCTTCGTCACGCAACATTTCCGGAACGATATTAATCCCGCGACGCAGGAGTTGGTTGTTGTAATCCGGAGGTGTAGGACCTTCATCAAAACCTGTTATGCCTTCCACGTCCTCCGGTTCTGCTGATGACAAAACCTCTGTGACTCCGGACCAGCAAACATTCCCCAGACACATGGCACACATCTTTCCGCTGGTTACCAGTCGATGTGCCGGAAAACCTTCTGCACCCAAATCATAGTTTCCCAGTTCTTGCTGGGCCAGCATCAGTGCCATCATTTCTGCATGGGCTGCAGAGCAGTTTTCTGCAACCACAACATTAACGCCAACAGAAACTAATTTTCCGGTTTTTATTTCAAAAACTGCAGAACCAAAAGGACCTCCAGTTTTTTCTCTGATATTGCGTTCAGTCAGGGTGAGCACAAAACGCATTTGTGCTTCTGGTTCAGGAATTATGTTTAGAGATTCTGCTAAAAACGAATCAACCCATTTGGGCAGAGAAATGTTCAGGTGGTTCATGTCTGTTTGGGAATGGGGTTACGTGGATGTAATTTTCCAAAAAGTTTGTCGCGCTCATAAAGCAATTGAGCAGTAATACTGATAGCAATTTCCTGAGGGTGATTTCCACCAAGAGAAAAACCGAGTGGACAAAAAAGCCGCTCAGTTTGTTCTTTCTTGAGCCCTGCTTTCTTGAGCTCACGTTGTAAAGTTGCAGCTTTGGAACGGCTGCCGATAACTCCTACAAAAGGTTGCCCCTCTCGAGCAAGCAGAAGTTGGGCCACAAAAAAATCACTCCTGTGTCCCTGTGTCATTATCAGCAAAAAAGCTGTTGTTGAGATGTTTTCAACACTGTCCGCAAGAGAATCAACACAGATTTTTTTCAATTTTGAAGAGTCGGGTAGCTTGCTGAGCCACTCTTCCCGCGTGTCAATGCAGCTCAGCTGACATTCCAGAGTCAGCAACAGTGGGATCAAGGCCTGTGCAACATGACCTGCACCAAAAATAACAATTTCCCAGGGATTAGAATTAAAACGCTCAAAGAAGAGTTTGACTGAACCTCCACAGCTCATGCCGGCATCACGGTTGAGATTCCATTCTACAAATTTTGTATTTTCTGCAAGATTGGTTTCTGCAAAAAAATCTGCGGCAAATTCTAGTGCTTTTGCCTCTACCAGACCTCCTCCAACTGTTCCGGAATGCAGACCTGTTTTAGTTACCAGCATCCGTCCACCCTGTGCACGGGGCGTGCTGCCTTTAGCATCAACCAGTGTGACGGCAATAAAACTTGTTCCTGCTGCCAGCAACTCCTGCATTTTTTTGAGATGATTTTCCATTGTTACTTTTATCTTCAGGACAGAACGGTTGCAAAAAATAAATCAAAACGCTGCTTGACCAGTTGAAAAGCATTCTCCGGAAAAGCTGCGTCTTCTAAAAATTTTACCGGACCATACTGTGAACTGATTCCAAGATTTTCTGCAGATGAGTTTAGTTTGAGCTGCATCCACTCTCTGAAGCGCGGATTGTAGTCTGCTGCAGACAAATTTTCTTTTGCCAGTTCAAGCACAGCTTCGACCGGCATCAGAACTGCTGCATTGTCAGTATTCATCTCCTGCATTAAATTTGCCAGATAAACCTGTGCCTCATCAACTGCAGGCAGTAAAATTGTTTTTGTTTTTAGCTTGCCTTCCGGTGCAACAGACAAGGCTTTGATGCTGACATTGTCAGGAATAATTTTTGCTGCACGCAACAGCAGCAGATCCAAAAAATGCCGCAGCCAGACTTTGTCCTTGCTTTGACGTTCACTGAGATAAATTACAGACCATTCTGCAGCATCCGCAGTATACCACCATTCTGTTTTTCCCTCTATTTCAGGTAATATTTTATTTGCATCTGATAAGTCGGTACTGATATTTTGCAGACGGAGTGCAGGCTGGACTTGGTGAGTACTGTTCATTCCGGATTTAATTTCATTTTCTCTGACTGCACCAAAATGAAAGCGGCAGAGATTTTTCTGCAGACTCGGCCAGTCTGTTTTGAGCACTGCAGTGAGTTGTTTCTGCCAGCTATTGAGAATTCTGAGATGCCGGATCTGCATTGCTTCCCTGAAAATACTGGCCGGCATTTCTCCAGACAAGGCCAAACGCTCTGTCTGCAGTTGATAAAGCTGCTGCCAATCAGGTTGTGCTTTCTGTTCTGTGTTATCTTCAACTGCAGTTAATCCGCTGTCCCAGATTTTTCTCAGTAGTCCCCATTCACTGAGGCGCTCTAAAACAAGCGGTTCATTAATTTTGTCACCAAGTTCTTCATCATCTTCGGCAAGACCCAGCAGATAACCGGCAGAAGACTGCAGGGGAGATTCTAAAAATTTCCGGAGCCGTGATAATGTAACAGTCGCAGGCACTTTTTCCGCAGCAGTTTGGGATGTACTCAGCTGGAAAGTACCCGCAGCTAATTCTTGTTTTAATTCTGCCGGAAGCCAGTCCGGAGAAATTCGCTGAAATTTTCCGGAAGTTCCACTACCGGAAAACTGCTGTTCAAACAGCTCCCGCATCCTGTAGGCCCGGGCTTGACGAAATGCTACAGGATCATAATTCGGCAGCTCGGTCTGTTGTTTTGAATCTGTGCTTTTAACAGAGTCAGTTTGAACTTCTGCAAGCTCCGGAAAATACTCTTGAGAATATGATTTTAGCGGATGCCGGGTTTTCTCAAATTTGGTTTTTAAATATCCGCTGTCAAGTTCGTCGATTAAAGTTTGGATGATTGAGGAAGGATTAAGCTCATCATCAGTCCGGTCGTTACGCGAAACATAACTCAGTACCAGATGCCTGCGTGTTGAAACCAGCGTTTCTAAAAACATATAACGGTCACGTTCTGTCACCGAAACATCACCCAGTTGCCGTTCTTTTAAAGTCTGTCCTTCTACTTCAGGAATCAGGTTGATGGGTATGTGCCGCAAATCCAGAGTGTCGCGCTGGTATGGTGTAGGAAATAAGCCCTCACCCAGGCCCAGTATAAAAACTGCTTTGAAGGGAATAGGGCGCATTGGCTGGAAGGATGAGACTGTAACACCTTCTGCTAAATAATGTCCCCGATGCACAGTTAGCGACTGCTGCTTCTGTTTGAAAAATTCGAAAATAGTACTGAACTTAAATTTACGAGGCCCATTCTCGTGGCCCAAGTCCAGGTCACGAAATGCAAGCACGTTTTTCAGCAAATCCTGGAATGCCTGTTCGTCTGCGTCCTCAAGTGGACGGAGATAAGTTTTGAGTAAAACACGGAGATAACGTCCCCATTCTTTGCCGCTCAGTTCCCAGTTTGGCAAATCTTTCGTATCGGAAATCAGGGAGCGCACGATCAACATGAAGCGTGCTGCTTCAGTACTCCATTCTTCGGCAAACTCTGCCGGAACGACTCGTTCCTCACCTGCTGAAAAGATGCCGTTTCCGGTTTCAGCAGAAACCATCTCACCCAAAGTCAGACGCCGAAAGGCCTGCTCCCAGTGGTAAATTTCATGCTCCAAATGGAGGTAACCCTGCTCCTTTTGCGAATCGCCGTCGATGCCGTAAAATACATTAAGCTCATCTGTCCACTGCAGCCACTGCTCAATCTGCAGCGCTTCACCGGAAGAATTATTTTCAGCATCTGCACCATCAGAAAAATTATGCAGGAAACAGGGGTTGTTGAGTAAAGCGAATAAATCACGCCGTGTGTATTCTGTGAAGCACAATCCCAGCAGTGCTATTGCTGCATCTTCTAAACGTCCTGCGCTGCCGCTGATGCCGTCAATCAAGTGGTAGGGCAAATTGTAAATGCTTTCAAAAACCTGTTCAATTTCATGCTGGTAACGCTCCATATCATGTACAACAACTGCACATTCGTTGAGTTTCAAATCCGGATCGTATCGGATCCAGTCCCAGATCAAACTGGCAACAGCCTCAACCTCACGCCTTGGATTAGCGCAGGCCAGGATCATTAAACTATCATCCTGTTCCAGTTCAAGTGATTTGCTGCGACGCGGTTCCCTGAATAAAATATCCTGCTGCAGTTGGTTGAGAATACTCGTTTGTTGAGTATCTTTGGTTTCTGAAGTTGGAGCAGCTTCTGTTTCGACAAACCAGGGTTCAAAACTCCAGGCACTCCATTGATTGAGCAACTTAATATTTTCCCGTCCGGGCCTTCCCCAGGCAGCTAAAAAAGGATTATCGTCCTGATGTGAAAACAACTCACCAACTGCGATTTCGTTTGCAGTCAGTTCAGCCTGTTTTTCAAAACGCAGACGTTCTGTGGCTAAATTGCGCCGAGCCGCAGCTTTGGATTCACCAAGACTTTGGACATCTTCCCAGAATTCCAGACAGGGATTGAGGGCATAAACATGTATGTCGCGTGAATGTGCCAACTGCTCGGTGAGGGCTTTTTGGTGAAAGCGGGAAAGATATGAAACACCAAAAATATGCAGCTTATCAGCTTCAGGCTTTGAACCATCAGGCACAGTTTGATTGATCTGACTGTTGGGATTTTGCCGACACAGACGGTAAAGCTGCGGCAGACTAAAAAGTTCAGGCTGAAATTCTGCCGATTCTGAATAACGGGCCTGATTGTTATGCAGAGTTATTTTACCTTGTTGACCAAAGACCGCAGTCCAGAGTGTCCGCTGCCAGCTTTCTGTACTGAGTGGATCCTGATCAAGTGCATTTCGGCCTGCCAGCCATGGAGTCAGGAGTTCATCATCGCGGGAGAATTCGTATTCCTGAAACAGATGCGTTAAACGCCCTGCCAATTGATAGAGCCGTTGTTCTCCGGCTTCAGTACTGATATTCGTTTTGGGCGTGATATAGCTGCGGACCGGCTCCCAGAGTGGATCTGATGTTTCCAGTTTTTCCCGTAATACTTCCAGCAGCAGACACTGTGTGGTTTCTGTTTTGAGTAGACTGGAGAAGCGGCCGTTGAGGTTTTTTTGCAGGCCTTCGTTGATGGCTTTTTCGAGTGTAATAAAACGCAGGTTTGCAGCAATACCCTGAACTTGTGCCAGCTTGAGAGAGATCCATCTTTCAAGACTGAAATTCGGCACCACGATGTCTGCAGTCTCAAAAGGATCCCGTTTTTCCAACTCCTGTGCCAGTGGTACAATCAAACATTCCAAGTGGTTTGAATAGTGGAGGCGGGGCATTTTTCAAGACTCAGTTATCAATGATCCAGCAACAGTCGCTCAACGCAGGCTTAACAATGCCCAACGATTTGCGAACAAAGGTTAATTTGGAGAGTCTAAAATAATCAGGCACCAGGTGTACGGAAAACGGGATTGATAATCTCAATTGCAGCAGATTCGCGCAGCCGTTTCAGCTCTTTACTAAGCAGTGCCTGCTGCAGATTTTGGCGCAGTCGAATTCGGAGTTGCTCTTTTTGCTCAACAGCATTTTCAGTTTCCAGAGTTCTTTTCTTGAATTGGAGCAGGTCCACACGCTTAGCATTGAGACTTAACCCGAATTTTTCTATCTCGTTTAAACTCAAACCAACTTTACGGAACTCCGCATTATTTCCCACATCCTGCAGGAATCCGGTACTTGCACTGAAGGACAGAGCGGCTGTTTTAAGGCCCAGTTTTTCTGCCAGGTTTGCCATTTCAGTGCCGGCCTGAACTTGAGACAAGGCGCTTTTGGCTGCTTCTTGTGCCAGTACTTTTGCTTTTTCCAGTCTGAGTGCAGATTCGACATCCTCTTTTGCAGCATCAAAGGGGCGGGTGGCAGGTTCCTGGGCTTCACTGAGACGATAGATTACATGTCCCAAAATTGGGTTACGTTTCCAGACACCCATTTCACCAGCTTTGCGACGCATTAATTCTGGTACCAGTCCGGCGGCGGAACCTAATCCGGAAATGACCTCGGTGCGGTCAAACCACTCGGAATTGAGCACCTCTTTGTTTAAACTCTGAGCTTCTGCAGTGAAGGACTCACCGGCAAGTCCTGCCAGTCGGTCCAAATCTTCATCAAGTCGTTTCTGGGCCCGGCTTTCGGCCAGGATTTCGGTGATTTCGGTACGTGCATCATCGAGAGATTTTGTGATTTCCTCTTTGAGTTCATCTACTTTGATCAGGTGTAAGCCAAAAGGTGACTGTACAACCTCACTGACTTCACCTGCTGCCAGGGCAAAAGCCGCAGTTTCAAAAGCAGGCACCATTTCTCCCGGCTTAAACCAGCCAAGATCACCGCCGTTTGCTGCAGTTCCATCTTCAGAATGTTTTATTGCCAGTTCTTCAAATGATGCCCCAGCCTTGATTTGTGCCAGTAACTCGTCCAGTTGTGCCCGTTTTTCAGCAAGTTCTTCTGCAGAAGCATCCGGAACCAGTTTGAAAAGAATATGCCGCGCTTTGATTTCAGGTGGAGTAACATAGCTCTCAGTATTTTTCTTGTAATAGCGGCGGACTTCACGCTCACGAACCTTGACAGAATCTTTGTAGTAATCTGCTGAAAGAGTATAGTATTCGATTTTGAATTGATTCAATGTTTGAAAATCCTGCGGATGATCTTCATGGTATTTACGCAGCTCGGTGTCGTTTACTGAAGTTTTTTCGATAAAGGCCTGAGGGTCAAAAAAGACATAATCAACTTCAATCTTTTCAAAGTCCATGCGGTATGCCTGCTCAACCTCACTTTTGTTAATTATCAGTCCTGCACCAAGCAGCTGCCGCTTTTTAGTCAGCAAAAGATCTGCACGCAGAGAACTTTCGTATTCGTGACGTACAATCCGGTTTTGACTTAAAACAGTTTCGTAGGTATCGTAATCAAACTGTCCGTTTTTTTGGAAATAAGGCTGCCGGCTGATAAAATCCTGAAGTTCTAAATCTGTAGCAAGCAGATTCATTTCTTCTGCTTCTGTTAACAACAGGTGTCGGTCAATCAACTGATTAAAAACCTGTTGCCGTAAATTCAACTGCTCTGCAAATTGCTCTGCATTTTCACCAAACTGCTGCTGCAAAGCACTCAGGCGGTTTTGATATGCTTCGCGGTACTCCTTGAGCAGGATTTCCTGATCATTGACTTTGGCAACAACTTCTTTGCGGTCTCCAAAAAAACCGCCGACACCAAAGGATAAGACAAAAGTGACGGCAATAACGCCCATGAGAAGTTTGAAAAATATGTTACCTGAGTACTCTCTTAATTCCTGAATCATCGGGGCCTTGTTTGAAAATTTAGTTTTGTAATGTCAGCTTAGTAGTGTAAAGAAACAACCAATCATTAGAAGCGATTTAGCTTATTCTTGCAAGTCAAACTCAGTAATAACGGCCTGAATGCATAAAAAAGTTTAATCTCTGTCAGGTTGACACTGTTATTTTTAGATCGTTTTCAGGCATAGTCTGTGATAAAATATGCCTTTCCAGTTTTGAAGAGAATTCCAAGCAAGAGTATTTGTGTGCTTAAATAACCTGCCGTAACCAAAAACAACTTAGTACAAAAGAATAAATGCTAGACCTGAAAGAAATAATTCGTACCATTCCGGACTTTCCTGAGCCCGGAATTCAATTCCGTGACATCACTACTCTGATTTCAAATCCGAAGGCTTTTGACGAAGTAATTGAACGATTTGTTGAACATTATCGGGATGAAAAAATTGACCTGATAATTGGTGTGGAATCCCGCGGTTTCATCTTTGGTGCACCCTTGGCTTTACGTTTAGGTAAGGGCTTCATTCCTGTACGCAAGGCAGGAAAACTGCCTGGACCAACGCATGCTGTTGAGTATGATTTGGAATATGGAACAGACCGGGTGGAGGTTCACCAGGATGCAATTCCTGCCGGAAGCAGAATACTGATGGTTGATGATCTACTGGCAACAGGCGGTACGATTGAAGGCTGCTCAAAACTGATAGAACAAACCGGTGGAATCATAGTTGGCTATGCATTTGTAATTGAATTAGTTGACCTGCTGGGGCGGAAGCGTTTGCAGCATCCCATATATTCGTTGGTCGATTTTGAAGGAGAATGAAACAGGTGAAGCAGGAAACAACTTCTACTGATTATAAAATAAGGTCATTTGAAAGCCTTGGTGAGCAGCTCAGCAAGTGGCGTACAGCCGGCTTGAAGCTGGTTTTCAGCAACGGCTGTTTTGATTTGCTGCATGCAGGTCATGTCAGATATTTGCAGACTGCAGCAGCACTGGGTGACATCTTCATCCTGGGACTCAACTCCGATTCCTCTGTCCGCAAATTAAAAGGTCCCTCACGTCCAGTAATGCCGCAGGCTGACCGGGCATTATTGTTGAGTGCACTGGCAGCAATTGACTGCGTAGTTATATTTGAGGAAGAAACACCTGCACGCTTAATAGAGATGGTGCTTCCGGATGTTTTAGTCAAGGGCGGAGACTATCTTGCAGAGGAAATTGTCGGCTACGAAACTGTTACAAAAAATGGCGGAAGGGTGGAGATAGTACCATTTTTGGCAGGTAAATCGACCACCAATATGATCAATTCAATAATGGAGCAAGTATGATTGTTGTTACAGGCGGAGCCGGATTTATCGGCAGTAATATTGTCAAGGGACTGAATGATGCCGGCGAGGAAGACATTCTGGTTGTCGATAATTTGAGTAATGCAGAAAAGCATCTGAACCTCAACAGTCTGTCCATTGCAGATTATCTGGATAAGGATGATTTTTTAAACAGTCTGGATAAGCTGCAGAACGTCAGTGCAGTTTTTCATCAGGGTGCCTGCTCTTCAACTACTGAGCAGGACGGCAAGTACATGATGTCCAACAACTACCAATATTCCAAGATGCTGCTGCATCACTGTTTGAAAAATAAAATTGCATTTCTTTATGCATCCAGTGCTGCTGTTTACGGAAATGGAGAAAATGGTTTTGTGGAGCAGCTGGAGTCTGAATATCCGCTGAATGTCTATGGCTTTTCAAAATTTGCCTTTGACAATTATGTGCGCCGTCTTTTACCCAAAGCAGAAAGTCAGGTACTTGGTCTGCGTTATTTCAATGTTTATGGTCCACAGGAAAATCACAAGGGCCGCATGGCCTCAGTTGCTTTTCACCTGTATCATCAGCTTCAGGAAACTGGAAAGATGAAATTATTTGAGGGGAGTTCAACATTCCGCAGGGACTTTATTCATGTTGCTGATACGGTAAAAATAAATCTGCATTTTTATGAAACTCAAGCCAGCGGAATTTTTAATGCCGGAACTGGAAATGCCAGAAGTTTTGAAGATATTGCCACCACCATGCAGCAACTGCACGGCAGCGGAGAGCTGGAAACTATTCCCTTTCCGGAGGATTTGCGTGGTAAATACCAGGAGTTCACTGAGGCTGGACTTGATAACCTGCGTGCTTCAGGATACAGCACAGAGTTCATGACTCTCGAAGAAGGTGTGGGGCAGTATTATCAACAGCTCGCCTCCAGCGGTGGTAGGTATATTTGATTCATGCAAGCTATTGTTATGGGAGAATTTGATTTACTGGAGTAACACAGGTGAATTCTCCTGGAACAATCCAATGATCTCTGGCTAATAGAGCATGAATTGTAAGAGATCGGTTCTAGGTCTATGGCGGACAGAATGAATTCTCCTGGAAAAGCCTCATGATCTCTGGATAACAGAGTTGAGTATTTTGGGTACAGCCCCATGATTTATCATGGGGAATAAATCAGCACAATATTAATTAAATCGATACCAATGATCTCTGGCTGATACAGCATGAATTATTAGAAATCGTCCCAGATCTCTGGAGGACAGAATGAATTCTCTGGGAATAGCCCCATGATTTATCATGGGGCTTAGAAATTGGCCATTATAACAACCGTTTTAACGGTTTATTTTTTACAAAGAGCAACTTATGGCGGTGCATTCTTATGTAAAATTGTGGGTTCATTTGATATGGACGACTCATGGTCGTAAGAGACAATTGACCTCGGAACTCAGACCAAAACTATTTCGTCATATGTTGGATTACGCCCAACATGAAAAACTTGATTTCGAAAGAATAAATGTGCAACCGGAACACGTGCATGTATTGATTAATTTAGCTTCGGACACTTCGGTCATGACTGTTGCAAAAAAGATTAAAGGAGAATCATCACATTGGATCAATGAAAACAGGATGACTGCTGGACGTTTCCGCTGGCAAAGAGGTTATGGTGCGTTTTCTGTGAGTGCATCACAAGTTGAACTAGTAAAAAAATATATCGAAAATCAGGAGCAACATCACCTGCGCCATTCTTTTGAAGAGGAATATCGAGATTGGTTACAAAATTATGGCATGGAAGAAGTAAACCGATGAATCGGTTAAGGGTACTTTAAATATTCTTATACCCCCGAATAAATTCGGGGGCTATTCTCAAAAATATTGAAGTTAGAACATATCTGAAAATGTCCAACTGTTAAGAATTAGATAAAATTGTGAGTACAGCCAAGATCTCTGGGTAACGGAGATTGATTATTGTAAAAACAGCCCCATGATTTGTCATGGGGAATAAATCAGCACAATATTAAGGGCATCTCTAAAAACCCATTTTGATTGAATTTTCTTAAATAATGTTTGTATAAC
>JACNJW010000016.1 GCA_014382365.1 SAR324 cluster bacterium | reverse complement strand
TTTAAAAACTGGTTTTTCAATGAAATTGATTAAAATCTAATTTTTAGAGGTTCCCTTAAACAATGTACCAGATCATTTTACCAGCATATTTACCAGCACGAATCACTCTCTATTGCTACAGAATAGTTGAACCCGTTCTCAACAAGTATGCAGTTTACAAAAATGACTTGCCATTGTCACTAGATTTCACTTTTTTTCACATTTTCCCAGCTGCTTCATCTTCATTTTTGGATTCATCTACCTCTTCAACGTCAATTAGACCAATTTTAATGAGAATCAATTTTCCATAGACATACAAAACTAAAAAAACAACACCCATGATGAGAATCGAACCCATTTCAAATATTACATCTACAATCACTTCCATCTACTTACTCTTTGCTATTATAATCATTATCAAAGTACGCTTTTTTGTAGCCAGTATTTATACACAATTTTTCTTTTCTTACTCAATACCACAAGAGTCCACAAAATGTGGAAACACACAATAAATTTCTACAGCAAGAACACTCACCGGTTATTGCTGATGTAACTCTGCCTGAACACAACGGTCTGCAACTGCTGAGAAACTGAGAATAAACTAGAGTTTAGTAATTTGGAAGATGTTGAACGCCTTCGTCGTTTACCTCTTCATTCTGCACATAATTTTGATCATTATAAGACTGGGCCAGCCGCCACTTGAGATATGCATAGGCGCTGATTGGCGGATATTTGTCAGCTTCCTCCGTCAGGTTTTTGATGATCACATCACGGCCTGGATCAACAAAGTAGGGCATTGAATATCTAGTTCGATTAAGGTCTGCATTCACCACCCTGTGTGGAGTAGACTTAAATTTGTCATTGCTCCATCTTTGAAACATGTCGCCTATATTCAGGACTATCGAATTCTCAACGATTGGTACATCAAACCAACCGTCCTTTTCTCTGTCAAAAACCTGCAAACCTGAAACATCATCAAATCGCCAAAGTAGAGTGATTGAACCATAATCTGTATGCTCATTACCTCTCAACTGACCCTGTATTATTTCATCGTGATGTGAGGGATATTTTATGATTCTAATCGTGGAAGCGGCATCTATGTGCTGCTCAGCCAGTCTCCCTTTAGGCAAACTCAAAATATTTTCAAACTTGTAAAGAAAATCTATGGAAAGCAGTTGTGCAATCCGTAGAATTTTTTGGGCCAGCGGTTTAAATTCCGGAATCTCAGTCGGCCAGAACTGCTCCTTCATTCTGTCCGGAGAAACCCAGTTAAATGATTCTTTCAAATCACCCGGTTTGTTTGGAGTCAAACGTTCTTCCTCAAATCTACTGTAGCCAATATTGTCTTCAACTCCGCTATATGAATATTTTATTTTTATCTCATTTTTCTGATTGAAAAACTCTTCCATTAACTGCTGCCAATCCGAAAACTCACTTAACCATGAATTATATACATTTCTAAATACCGCAAATCCACAAGTGGTATATGCTGCATGCATCTGTTTTTCAACTGTTGTACTTCTGAAATCTATAATTGGAACCATAGTTGACTATTTTGTATAAAATTATTTAGTAATTAATACACTTTGAAATGCCTTTTGATTCTTCTGTTGTCTGAGGATTTTACTCTACAGCTCTCAGTATCATGAAAAGATACAGTTTCTGTTTCCGCAAATTGTACCTGACTGATCTCTAAGCGCAAGTTGCAATTTTTTCAAATTGTAATCACTAGTGTCCGGTTAAGTTGTCGAATAAATTCAGTTGGATAGCATTTTCGTGAATATGTGTCATGTAATGATTATTCCCAAGTAACTGTTCTAATGGTAATTTTTCAAATAGAGTCAGACTCAAAACCTGTAAAATTGTGTAGAGTTCAGCCTTTATTTTGAGATTTTTTTTGATTATGGCTATTAACACATAGACTGAAATAGCAATCCAGATTTGACTCTTGACTGCATTCTCAGATGTACCAAAAAAAGATCTTATACGCAGATGTTGTTTAATCCATTTAAAAAAGAGTTCTACCTTCCAGCGGTAGCGATAAAGATCCGCTACTGTTTGTGCTGAAATAATTTCGTTGTTTGTAAGAAGATTTAGTGTTTTTCCTGTTTCGCTATCATGGTATTTAACTCTTCTCAACGGTTTTGGGTATTTCTTTTTTGTGTTCAGGCCTGTCAGCCTGATAGTTTGGTCACACCGAACTCCATTTGATTTTTCAACTGGTCGAGAGTATCTGCGTTTAAACAGGATATTATTTTTTGAGCGAATCACAAAGAAAGCACCAGAATTATGCAAAGAAAAGAGTCGCTCGAAATCCAGATAACCTCGATCCATGACATAAAAAGAACCTGCTTCTGGAATAATCATATCAAGTGAGTTGACATCATGTAGCTTACCCTCTGAGATATGGATGAAAGACGGAATATTGCCCCTTAAATCAAGTAACGTATGTAATTTAACGGCAGACTTTGTTGATCGAAAGAGCGCCCATGGAAAAACAGAAAAACAAAGATCAATCGTAGATGCGTCAAGAGCGTAAACAGTATTTTTTAGATCAAGTCCAAGTTCATCTCCTGCATACAGAGGCCGTGCAATCTTGATTAGTGCTTGAGCAAAGTCTGCATATATTCGCCAGTCTCGTTGCTCGTTTGCATCAGCCAGAGTGCTTCTGGAAATATGAGAACGAAGACCAATATGATAGAGTTTGCTGCTTTGAGACTGAAGGCAAGCTTCAATATCACGGAGGCTCTCACGATGAGTAAGCTGGGCAAAAGACATTGCCAAGTATTGTTCAAGGCAACTAAACTGTTTTACATACCGCTCTCCCTGGTAACGTTCAACACATCTACGAAAAGTGTGCAGTGGTAAATGATCTGTGATTTGAGAAAATACATACTGTCCTTTGAACATGTTTAACTCCAAAATTAAGGAGCTTAACACAATTTATTAAAAAATTAATTAGCTGAAGTCGGTAACACCTGATTTAGTGTGATTTAATTCAATAATACAGTATGATACGACTATTGAAAACTACTTTAACCAGACACTGGTGAGTCTAATTGATCAATTTAACAATGTATTAGATTATTTTACCAGCAAATTTACCAGCACTGTAGAGCTCCAGTAAGTGTCTACAATCTTATTTGAAATTCAGTAGTCTAGAGTTTACAAAAAAAATATAGTATTGCCATCATATTAAACATTGACATTGATTCCTTGGCAATGTAAAACTCACACTTGATTGGATTTCTTCATGTTGTGAAATCAAAAGCACATTTAATTAATCTAATTTTAATGAAGGGGGCAAAATGAAAAATAATATTGTTTACGGCAGGCGGGAAATGCTGAAAACACTCACATCATTAGGTGCGGTTGGGGTGCTCAGCCCGCTTTTAGGGGGCTGTGTACCTCTCACACAAAGCAATGATGTAATTAGAATTTCAGGTGAAGTTCTAATTAACGGCAAGCTAATTACCAACGAACAACTTTCTTCCTCCAGTGGACTGCAAGTTACCAATGATTCGACCCTACAGACAGGATCAGATGGGTCAGCCATTTTTATCGTCGGTAAAGATGCTTTTTTTCTACGAAGAAACAGCAATATTGTTCTTAATCCTGCCAAAGATAAAAACATTATCACAGGATTACAACTGATTTCAGGAGCAATCCTCTCGGTCTTTGCTCAGGGCAACCGCCTATTGAGAACTCCAACCGCCATAATTGGCATTAAAGGTACCGGTGCTTATCTGGAATTTGACTCTGAAAGAACCTACATTTGCACCTGTTATGGAACCGCACAAATCGAAGCTGCAGCAGATCCGGCGAATGCTGAGACCGTAACTACTCATCATCACAATGAACCACGTTTCATTTACAATGCGGACAACAGGAAAGAGCCGGCACCAATGATTAACCACCATGACCCTGAGTTGAGTATGCTTGAAAAATTGGTGGGACGAGTGCCACCCTGGGAGGCTTAAAACTTTAGCTTTCAAGATTGATAATTAATAACTGTAAGGGAGAGGCCAAATGAAAAAAGTTCGTTGGGGTGTTTTGAGTAGCGCAAAAATTGGTCTCGAAAAGGTAATTCCGGCCATGCAAAAAGGTGAGTATTGTGAAATAGCAGCAATTGCTTCACAAAGTCTGGAGCGGGGAAAGTCGGCAGCGGCACAACTCGGAATTACTCAAGTTTATGGTTCTTATGAAGAACTGCTGGCGGATGACAACATTGATGCGGTTTACATTCCACTGCCAAATCATCTGCATGTTCCATGGTCAATCAAGGCATTAAAAGCAGGCAAACACGTTTTGTGCGAAAAACCCATTGGTCTGACGACTGTTGAAGCAGAAGAATTACTGGTTGAAGCACGGAAATATCCCGAATTGAAAGTGATGGAAGCCTTCATGTACCGGCATCATCCGCAATGGCAGAAGGCTCAACATCTGGTAAATGAGGGCAGGATCGGTGAGCTGCAGACCATTCATTCCTTTTTTTCCTACTTCAATGCTGATCCGGAAAACATCCGCAACATGGCTGACATTGGAGGTGGAGGATTGATGGACATCGGCTGCTACTGCATTTCACTGGCACGCTTCATCTTTGACAGTGAGCCGCAGAGAGTATTGGGTAATTTGGAATTTGACCCGGAATTCAAAACAGACAGAATCTGTTCCGGAATCCTCGACTTTAGCCAGGGTACTTCGACATTCACCTGTTCCACACAATTAACGCCGTATCAACGTGTTAACATTTACGGAACAGAAGGCCGGATTGAAATTGACATACCCTTCAATGCGCCACCGGATGTTCCCTGCAAAATGAGGCTTCAGAGTGGAGAGCAACTTGATGAAATTGTGTTTGAAATTTGCGATCAATATACAATTCAGGGCGACCTGTTTTCACTTGCACTGTTAAATGACACTGAAGTTCCAACACCGTTGGAAGATGCAATTGCCAACATGAAAGTACTTGATGCTGTTATCAACAGTTCCGATAGTGGGAGCTGGTCCATGTTGTAACTCGTATCTTCGGCAGGACAATGAAGTCAAAAATACTTGATAAAATGCTCTATATTTTACTGATTTATTGCATTGCCGGTGCCGTGCTCTTTTTCTTTCAGAGAAATTTGCTCTACTTTCCTACCGCTAAAATAGCCCATGGTTATGCTACTTTGACGCTGGAAAATGAAAATGAGGCTCTTGAAGTAATCGTACTCAATGCCGGAAGAGATCAGGCGCTACTCTATTTCGGAGGAAACGCGGAGGCAGTTGTTCTGAACGCAACAGAATTCCTGAATGCATTCCCTCAGTATACCATCTATCTGTTAAATTATCGTGGTTATGCTGGAAGTACCGGACGGCCGACAGAAGCAGGCATTTATTCAGACGCACTTGCTCTTTTTGACATGGTGCATGAAAAACAAAAAATAATTTCTGTGATGGGACGCAGTCTCGGAAGTGGCGCAGCAACTTATCTGGCTTCAAAAAGACCAATTCAAAAAATGGTGCTGATCTCTCCCTATGATAGTATCAAAAGTCTTGCCCAGAACAAATTCCCAATCTATCCCATGTTTTTGCTGTTGAAAGATAAATATGATTCAATCGGCAGAGTCATAGATATCAGTACCAAAACAACTGTACTGATTGCAGAAAATGATGAGGTCATTCCAAAAAAACATTCACTGCGTCTGAGCAATGAGTTCCCTCCGGAACAGATAACTGTTAAAACTATTCCGGATGTCGGTCATAATGACATTTCAAATAAAAAGGAGTATTACCTGTGGCTAAAAGACTTTCTCAATAACTAAGCTGCAGCAGATTATCATTCCAGTTTCCACAGATCAATATTGTCTACTTCTTTTAATTCTTCCATTAATTTTGTTTTGAAACTGTCTTCCAGTTCAACAACCTGAACGAACCTGACTTTTTGTCTCTTCATCCTTTCCCGCTCAGCCTTATTTTCAGCTTTCTGTTTTTTCCGTTCCTGCATCTTCTGGGCATCATTCATATTCCGCATATCTTTTCTCTTTTTCTTTTTACCAGGATCCGGCTGCTGAAACAAAAAACCTTTATCAATGATTGTTATTTTACCTTTTTGGAGTTCAAATTCACCAATTTCACTTGTAGTTTCCGGACGCGGCTTACCACCAAGTTTAAAACCTGGTTTTTCCTGCCTGTTCATTTCGGTAATTTTATATTTTCCCGGCTTGAGCTGCGTGTTATAGGAAAAAAGTACTTTGGGATTTGCTTCAATTGTATGGTGTGAAACTTCATTGCTCTTTGAATCCACAATCGTAACATCCAATGTGAAGGCAAAATGTCCCAAGGTTTGGCGTGTTTCAACAGGAATGATCAGGATGGTTTGATTGCTGGCATCCGGTTCAGGAAAACTTAAGGAGCAGCCTGTCAGGAAGAGAGCGGCAACTACAAGCAGCTTATTTATATTGCTGCGGATAAATTTACAGGTATTTAATCTCAATTCAGCAGACATGTTTTCTCCATATTAATAGCTAAGTTTATTGTTTGTTTATAACTCTTTTCTGTAGTTTCACATTTTTCATGATGAACTGCAGAAACGACGGTTAAGTGTTATTAATCAATGAACAACCGGCCCGGCAAGAAAATCACCGGGCACTGATCAACAGTGAAAATTATTGCATAAATTGCAGATCAGCTACTGCGGCGGAGGCCCCCTGAACTTATCACCGGACTCAAAATTTGGCGCAAGATCAAGATTTGCAATTTTATATTCTCCGCTGGCTGTATGAAGAATTACCGCTTTGCTGTCACTGTTAGGGATAGCATATAATTGGAACATGCCAACCGGCGGTGAGCCCATTTTGCCTTTTTTATCGGACGCACCTGTAATAAAAACAAGTACTACTCCAAATAATACTCCAACTATTACTGATTTTAAATCAAGCATAGTGACTCCTTTTCTTCAGGTTATGGGTTTGATCTTCAACAAAATTAGAAAAATACTCCCATTATATGGGAATGTCAACAGCTATTTTAAAGTAAAATAATAAGCTAAACTATTCTCTGCAACTCTGTGGTAAAATGGAACCGTTGAAAAATGAAGGATGTGTGAATAAATCTATACTTGAATTAAATATTGTGTCCCCTTAATTCGAAAGGAGAATAAAATGAGTGCATATGTGATTGTAGATATTACAGTTAATGATCCGGAGCTATATGAGGAATACAAAAAACTTGCGCCGCCGGCTATTGCGGCTTATGGCGGGAAGTACCTGGCCCGAGGTGGAAGGTCCGAAAAACTTGAGGGCGAATGGGAACCGGGCCGTGTGGTAATTTTGGAGTTTGAAAGTCTGGAAACAGCGAAAAAATTTATTGATTCACCGGAATATCGTGAAGCACGTGCATTGAGACACAAAACGGCAACATCAAAGATGATTGTGGTTGAAGCACTCTAAGTCTGGGCTGTTCTGCTCTGCCTTAATTTGAAACGCTGAATTTTTCCCGTTTCTGTTTTGGGCAGTTCAGCAACAAACTCCAGCGCCCGCGGATATTTATAAGGTGCAATCGTGTTTTTGACAAAATCCTGCAGTTCTTTTGCCAATTCCTGATTTCCAGAATAGCCTGCCTGCAAAACAACCAGAGCCTTAACCAGGCTCCCGCGCTGCTCATCTGGAATGCCTACAACTGCACACTCCATCACCGAAGCATGAGCCATTAAAGCAGCTTCAACTTCCGGCCCCGCAATGTTATATCCGGATGAAATTATCATGTCATCGGTTCTTGCCTGAAACCAGAAATAGCCGTCTTCATCCATCATGTAGGCATCGCCTGTGAGATTCCAACCGTTCTGGACATAATTTTTCTGTCGCTCATCTGCCAGATACCGACATCCGGTGGGACCTTTAACAGCCAGTTTTCCTGTCGTTCCAGGAGCAACTTCATTACCGGAATCATCGACAACTTTAGCCTGATATCCAGTCAGTGGTTTTCCGGTTGCTCCAGGGCGTATGTCATCTGCTCTGGAACTGATGAAAATGTGCAGCAGTTCAGTGGAACCAATACCGTCCAGAATTTCCAGGCCGGTTTTTTCTTTCCAGGAATCCCAAGTTGGTTTTGGCAAAGTTTCACCTGCAGAAACACAGGTTCTGACTGAAGCCAAATCACCATCCTGCAGTTCTGAAAGCAAGAACCTGTAGGCCGTTGGTGATGTAAATACGATGCTGGCTTGATATTTTTTGATTGCCGGCAACAACAGATCCGGAGTTGCCTGTTCGAGTAAAATGGTTGAGGCACGTGCATACATTGGAAAAAGCAGCTGTCCTCCTAAACCAAAAGTGAAAGCCAGCGGCGGACTGCCGATAAAACGATCTTCCTGAGTTGGAGCCAAAATCGGCTCAGAGTAGGCACGACAGATGGACAGCATATCACGATGAAAATGAACGGTACCCTTTGGTGTCCCCGTTGTTCCGGAAGTGAAAGCAATCAAACAGGTATCATCCGCACTGCTGGGATAATTTTCAAAAGTATCCGGCTTTGAGGACATCATCTTTTCAAGTTCCGAATCACCAAAAAGTAGAAGCTGTTCCAGCATTGAATCCGACTTGGCACTCTGCAGTTCTTCTGCAAGTCGTACATCACAAAGTGCAATTTTGATTTGTGCTTTTTCTATCATCACAGCTAATTCCTTTGCCCGGAACAAAGGCATGGTCGAAACAGCAATACCTCCCGCTTTAATCACCCCAAACCAGCAGGCAGCCATCATGTAGGTGTTTGGTGCACGCAGTAAAACGCGGTTTCCCGGCTGCAGTCCACAGTCATCCAACAGCACGTGTGCAATTTGATTGGCATCTTTCTGGAGGCGGGCATAGCTGTATTCATGATCCGGTGTAACAATCACTGTTCTGTCTCCAAAACCCTCTGCAACTGCATCATCAAGAAAATACTGACTGCAGTTCAATTGATCCGGATAATTAAGATCTGCTAAATTACTGAACTCCGGCCAATCTTCAAGTGGCGGCAAATTGTCTTTGGCAAAGGTATCCATCTCTCTCATAGTCAAAAATTATTCTCTAGATATTTTGTGAATTATGCAGCATATTTTCAGATTCCCGAGCAACTACGGTATATTGTCAAGGCCGAAAAATCAACTGTGATTTTTGATTAACCAGAATTTCCTGACGCTTGATGAGTTGTTTTCGTGATTCTCCTGCAAGGTAGAGAGGAGTCTGATCCTGGTAATGCTGATCGAAAAAATATCCGGACTGTCCAGTTGGACTAATACCTCTCGAATTATCTGCATTGCCAAAATCAATAACGCGGCGTGTTGAGGGTCCTGAACTTACTTTCAGTTCTTTTGGTCCATATTTATGCTTAATCTGGTTGATCACGCCTTTGCTGCCGGAAACCGGAAAAGGACCAATATTAAATAACAGATTCAACGGTTTTTTCCGACCCAGCAAATGCTGAATTTCCAGTGTGTGAATCCTACCCCACTTCCAGGTGTTCACATCCGAACCATAATCTTCTTCCAGACTCTGCACGGTATTCAGCCAGGCAGCCTGTAATATTTCCTCTTTATTTTCACGTATGTCAGTTTTTAAATTGTCCCACCAGGGAGACTGCGGATTCTTGAGCAGCAGGGGTATACTTTTATCAATCAGAGAAGCATTGAGCAACACAAGAGTTCCCTTTTCTTCAATTTCATCAGCAAAAATACTGATACTCAAATGATAAAAGAGACGGTGAAAAATAGTCGGTCCCAGTGCATTTTTATCATGCACTCCATTCCAATTTTTGAAAACATCTGCGGCCTGACTGAAAACTTTGCTCCGACCGGAATTTTTTGCCAGCACATTCAGAAAGTGCTGCCGAAAATTATTGATCCGTGGATTTTTAGTATCCAGCTGAATCTGCTGCATATCTGCTGCAGTCCAGTCCTTTTTATCCGGGTCCAGCAGTTGACCTATTCGGTGTGCTCTTTCTTCAGGTGAATAATAACCCGGCTCCAATCCACTCCCCATGTCGCCAGGTTGATTATTTCCATTGAATACCATTCCGGACTGCGGATTGACGGCCTTTGGATTTGCAGAAAAATCACGATACCCAAGAACTTCGTCTCTGCCGCTAGCACCATCAAGAATAATAAAGGAGTTCACATGTGCAGGACGAATCAGCAACCGTGCAGCTGCCCACCAGGCAATATTTCCTTCTGAGTCACCATAATTGATGTTCAAACCAGGTGCATGGAGTTTGCTGACTGCGGCTGCTGAGTCAGCCAAACTTTCTGAGTGACCCAGTTCATAAAAAACCTGTTCTGTAGAATTTTCAAAATTGCTCAACATCTGCCAGGCCAGTGCAACCGGTTGCTTTTCAGTCGTTCCAACTGACTCCAGCACATCATTGATAATCGGACCATGTCTGGAAATCCTGACACGCAGGGTTACATCTGCTTTGCCCTTGACAGAAATTGTTTCTTCAACAATTTCCAAATCTTCCCAGTGATCACGGAACCAGACCTGATCCGGATTATCCGGATTATCCCGTTCACGGTAATAATCCAGATCATCATTCTGCAGCATGGTTACACCCCAGGCCATTCGACTGTTGTGTCCCAGAATCGCAAAGGGGATTCCGGCCAGATGATGTCCGTAAAGTTCCCAATCAGGTGTTTTCAGGTGCGCCTCATACCAGGTTGCCGGTGCTGCATAACCTATGTGTGGATCATTGGCCAATATTACTTTACCGGATTTGGTACGTGAACCGGAAACAACCCAGGAGTTGCTGCCGAAAAAGGGAGGAATCAACTCCAGCAGCTTAGCTGTTTCTGAAAAAAGTGTTGCCAGTTCCAGATCTGCAGCTGCTTCTTTTCTGGAAACTTTGATTTGCGTGTCACCTTCGGGCCAGTTGATTGCCAGATCACTGAGGTAACTACTGCCAAATTTATTGTAAATATGAGAAACAAGCGGGTCCTGCTTGACTGCATTGGTAAAGGTGTAGGACATGTAGGCAGAAATGCTGACAAGATCTTCAATCTTGTATTCACGTTTTGGAATGCCCAACAGTGTGAATTCAATCGGAGTTGGTCCTGAAGCAACAAAAGCATTTAATCCGGAGAGAAAAGCCTTTAAGGCTGCCTGAACTTCGGGTGGGTTATTGCTGAAATATTCTGCAGCATATTTCTTGGAATAGCGCTCTATGCCCAGTGTGCGGAAATAACGGTCAACGTCCAGCGTAGCCTCACCAAGCAATTCAGAAAGCCGCCCCTGTGCAACACGGGTCATCAGTTCCAGCTGAAACAGTCGATCCTGTGCCTGAAGATAGCCCAAGGCGCGATAAGCATCATCCTCATTTTGCGCCTCAATATGCGGAATCGCCCATTCGTCAAAAACAACAACAACCTCACTCTTTAGCCCGCTAAGGTTTATCTCTCCTGAGCGCTGTGCTAACTTTGTTCTTAAAAAACCATAACCTCCTGCAACTGCCAGCAACAGCAGCAGGCAAGTTCCATAGACAACTTTTCGTAACATTTTTTAGTTTGAAATAGTAGGATTCAGGCTGCCTGCGCTCCGGTTTTTCGCCGATGCAGATATTGATTCAGTTTCATGCGTGTCAACATATCCACGTCACAGAACTCAAAATGCAGATTAAAGCCTCCCTCTCCGGTTATCACATCCAACACAGTAGCAGCAATATCCCTGCGTAAGCTGGCATGGGGCAGATGAAAAAGAAATATATCACCTTTGTTGATACCTTGAGGCGGTAATTCATCCAGCTGGACTTTCATTCCTCCGGTACTCATATCCTTAATCATGCCTGAAAGTGCATGGTGATGTAGATTTCCTACTGCAAAGCGCTGTTCCATTGCATACTTTTCTGCAGACAGCAGCTGAAAATTCATCTTTGTTTCCAACGGCAAACGCTCTGAAGTCCGAATTTGCAGTTTACGTATCTCACTGGTATGTTTCAGCACTACTGCATTGATGTCTTTAATCAATTGTCCGATTATTTTAAAATTGAACTCATAGTCTGCATCTTTACCACGACGGATTTTACAATGCAGTTCTGGAAACTGCTTCATGTTGGCCGGACGGCGCTTAACGGTAGGTGGTTTGATCAACAGTTGAGTTTCATTTGAATCGAGGATTGAAGTCATGAAGACAACATTTTTGTTCTTGTGGCGAATATGGCATTCTAAATGTGTTCCGACTTCCAGCATCTGGGTACAGCTGAAGCTCACATCAGTATTCTTAAAAGTGAACTGCAAGCTCTTGCGCAGCATGTATATTTTTTCCAAATCAGACTTTGAAAACCTTGCAGAATTTTTGTAGGCCTCAACTTTAATTTCAAATTCTTCATCTGACACAATGACCGGCAACAGTTCTGCAGGATCACCGGTGTTACAAAGTGTTATTAAAAATTCTCGATCCTCTTCCTCCACATGTCTTGCTTCAAACTCCGAGTCCAGACTAAGTTGTGCCTGATCCTCAGCAATTTGCTCCAGTCCTTCCTGAATCTTTTTTTTCTGAAGATACTTAACCAACAGAATACCTCCAACCACAGAAAAAACAAATACACCGGCCAAGAGGTAAAAACTTAAAGGTATTTCGGAGGGCGACGGCATAGTCTGCAGCAAGTTTGTTGTCTGCAGATCCTGTATCCCAAAATTACTTTGTTTCCCACTCCTGTCAATTCCGCAGAGAAACCACCAGCCCATGGTAATTCCCACAAATTTTGCTAATTTTTGGAATATATTTCTCAAAACTAACATAAACATCTTGTTCCAGGATAAATTGTACTGAGAATAATCATAAATGTTGTACTCTGCTCCAGTCACGCATCTGTCATGCCATTCACTCAATTAAATCGTAACTTCCAAGTACTTTACAGCGGAAATTCGAGACACGGAGTACCTCAAGGCAGGCCTCTGAATCTGCAGAATTGTAAAAATCCACGTAAAACACATAAGCCCAGGGAGTGTTTTTGGCGGGTCTGGATTCCAGTCGACAGAGATTCAGCTGGAATAGATTAAAAACACTGAGTAGCTGATAAAGTAAACCGGAACGGTCTTCCTGAAATTCAACCAGCAGAGAGGTTTTTTCACGGGAAAAATCCGGCTGCTCAGTTGCCTTGCGTAAGCGGACAACCAGAAAGCGGGTTGTATTATTTTGATAGTCCTGGATTGCAGAAGCACATTTCCATTGTTGGTTGTCATCTGCAAAGGAGAGTGGAACAATGGCTGCAACAGCCTTACTGCCTGAAGCGACTGCTTCTAAAAATCGAACTCCGGAATCGACATTGCTTCTGGTGAACTGGCCTTCTGCTTGATGCAGGTTTTTTGAGATAAATCCACTGCTTTGCTCATAGGCCTGAGGATGGGCATAACAAGTTTCAACTTGTGTCAGCTCTGCATTGGCCAGCAAAGCATACTCGATCAGCAAGTTGATTTCTCCAAGAATTACCAGATTGTTACTGACCAGCGAATCCTGAACCTGCGCTATTGTTCCTGCAACAGAATTCTCAACAGGAACTACTGCCACAGAATCTGCATCTTCTGTCACTTTGATCAGTGCTTCTGCAAAAGTACTGGTGTATCTGACATTAACACCGGAATTTCGAATTTTTTGGGCGGCTTCATCACTAAAGGTGCCTTGCGGCCCCAAAGTGAATATTTGGGAACAATCCTTGAAAAGCATGAAACCAGTAGAGTTAAGAGGCAAGCATTTTGCCGGAGTTTAACAAAATTCCGGCAAAATGTAAATTTGTCGGCTTAAGCAGCGATTGTCTTACCAGAGCGGATACACTGCGTACAAACTCTGGTTTTTTTCCGGTTACCATTGGCCTGACGAATTCGTACGGTTTGTAAATTAGGCATCCAACGACGTTTTGTTCTGTTTTTTGCGTGACTGACGCGATTTCCATTTGCAGGAGTTTTTCCGCAAATCTGGCATTTTGTTGACATAAGATTTTTTCGGCTTGTTTTGTTAATAACTGTGTCTCAGCCCTTGAGCTTAAAGCTTCTGTTCAGAAAATGCAATTCATTAATTCGGATTTACTTCCGGCAGAGACGGTTGCTGCTCGTGCTGAGGCAGGTTAGTAATCACTTTCACACTCTGGACAGACTTACTGGAGACTTTGTTTCCACGTGCCTGAATTCCCTTGATTGCCAGCTCATCAAAAATATAGATATCACTCGATTTTCTAATTCTTGGAGTAGGCACAAAGAAAATTTCCAAATTAATACCGTCTCCCTGGCTTAAATGAAGGATTTTTGCACTTCTTTTTTTGGGAAACAGGTGATACTCACGGTCAAGAATATACTTTTCAACGCGGAAGCGTTTTGCATAACAGACTTTGGTTGCACCTTCCCAGTAAATAACATTATGAATTATTTCCTGATTTAATTTTTCTACACTGATTGCATCTTTACCAATGAATTGTTTTTCAGGCACACGGATTATCTGGTAGGAACCATCTTTACGAATAATTACCATTTTATCATAGGCAGAACACAGGAATGAAGAGCTTCCGGTCTTGACATTGAGTCCTAAAAATCCTTCTTTCCGATCCCAGTAAACTTTTTGTTTTTCTGCAACATCCTGAGCACGAATTTCGTCAAAACTCTTGATTTTTGTCCTGCGCGGATAATCCATACCATACTTTTCCTTGAGCTTGTCCAGATATGTTATGGTGTAGCGGACAATGTCTTTCAAAGATTTGTTCAGAGAACTTATTTTGACTTTGAGTTTATCAAGTTCCTTCTGACTTTCTTGCTGGTCATAGCGGGAAATTCGCTTTATCTGTAGCGTCAGCAATTTTTCGATATCATCCTGTCCAACCGGAAAGGGCAACACAGATTCAATCTGCAGTACTGCTTTTTTAACAACTTCAAGTGCTTCCTCATAAGAATCGCAGACTTCCAGTTTCTGGTATATTTTCTCACCAATGAAATACATTTCCATCCTGCGCAGATGCCACTTACGCCTGGTTTGTTCAAGTGACAGGAGCAGCTCCTGTTTGAGCAAACCTTTGAGACGCAGAGTATTGTGTTCCAAAACCTGACTGACCGTCAACTGGCACGGCTGATTTGACTGAATCAACAGTAGATTCACAGAAATGGAGACCTGACATTGAGTGAAAGCATAAAGTAATTTCAGCAGTTTTTCTGCAGACATACCCCTGGTGGCTTTTAATTCTATTTCCACAGACTCTGCAGTAAAATCATTGATCGAGGATAATTTAAATTTACCCTTATTTACTGCATCCTGAACCGACTGAATCAGTGATTCCGTCGTCACACCAAACGGCAGTTCACGAATTGTTAAGATTTTTTCATCAGTTATCTCAATCCGGGCACGAACCAGTACTTTACCATTTCCCTCTTCATATTGTCCTGCATCCAAAATACCTCCGCTGATGAAATCCGGCAGCAGCTGAAAGGGTTGATTTTTCAGTAAAGCAATTTGTGCATCAATTACTTCATTAAAATTATGCGGTAAAATTCGGGTAGACATTCCAACAGCAATTCCTTCTGCACCAATCAGCAGAGAAACCGGAAGTTTGCAGGGCAGCACAAGCGGTTCTTTGTTTCTTCCATCATAACTGTCTGCGTATTCTGTCAACTCTGAATTAAAGAGGGTTTCTTTAGCAAGTGCAGTCAGGCGTGCCTCAATGTAACGTGGAGCAGAGGCCGGATCTCCGGTTAATGAATTACCGAAATTTCCCTGTTTTTCAATAAAATACTCTTTGTTGGCCATCACAACCAGTGCTGAACCAATAGAGGCATCTCCGTGTGGATGCAGCTTCATCGTTGAACCAACTATGTTGGCCACTTTACTGAATTTACCATCATCCGCCTCTTTCATAGTATGCAGAATTCTGCGCTGCACCGGCTTCAAACCATCATCAATATCAGGAATTGCACGATCCTTAATTACATAGGATGCATACTCCAGAAAATTTTGATCCATCAAAGGTTTGAGGTAACGCATATTTTATTTCAATTCCATATTATTTGGCTTTCCAGCCCTCTTATGATGTGACTCTGTAAACACTAAAGGATAATTTTACAAACGGAGGTGATTCCTTCCTGCTGTCGTATTTCTTCAACCACAGATTCCGGCAGATCATCATCAACGCGAATCAGGGACAAAGCCTCACCACCCCGTGTATTTCTTGCCAGCTGAAACTGATCAATATTGACTCCATTTTTACCCAGACAGGTTCCCACAAGTCCCACCATTCCCGGACGATCCTGGTTTGTAGTCGCCAGAATTATTCCTTCTGCTTCAATTTCACAGACAAAATTGTTGATTAATGTAATCCGTGGATGAGGTCCGCTGAAAACCACTCCTCCAATTGCAAACTGCCGACCTGATGCAGAAAGTGTACATTTGAGCGCACTCTCATAATCTGTAAAACCAGGATCATTTTTTTCTTCAATATGCAGTCCAGCATTTTCTGCCTGCCGGTCTGCATTGACATAACTCACAAAATCCTGCTTGTCCTGAAGCAAGCCTTTCAAAAAACAGAGTCTGAGTAAAGTTCCATCGTGATTTGCTAAATTTCCACGGAAACGGATTTCCAACTGTGTTGGAGTAAATTCTATAAATTGTGAGGAAAACACTCCCAGTTTCTCTGCAAGTGAGGCATAGGACGAGACCGGTCCACTGTCTAAAACCTGGACACTCGGCATGTTCACCGGATAGTCCACTACTTCACCACGCAGTGCACGGGGTGCTTGGATTGCAATGGATTCTGCTATTCTTATTTGTGCTTCTGTAGTGGATGCACCAACATGTGGTGACATCACGACCTGTGGCAGTTGCCGAAATGGATTCTCTTTTGGAGGTTCCACTTCCCAGGTGTCAATTCCGGCGGCAGCAACCTTGCCGGACTGTAATTCTTTCAGCAGAGGTTTCTCCTGTATAACACCTCCACGTGCAGAGTTTAATATTACTACTCCGGTTTTCATCCGACTGAATTCTTCGGCACCAATCATGCCAGTTGTTTCCTCAGTTTTAGGTACATGTAGAGTTATCACATCTGCAGAGGAAATCAGCTCCTCCCAAGTGCATTTTTTTGCATGATGACGTTCAAACACTTCATCTGCAATATAAGGATCATATGCCAGCACCTGCATTTCAAAAGCTTTTGCATAGCGCGCAACACGATGTCCTACATTACCAAGGCCAATTATTCCAATTGTTTTCCCAAGCAGTTCCGTTCCGGTAAAATTATGACGGTCCCATTTGAGCTCATTCATGTGACTATGTGCAGGAATAATTTTTCTGACTGCAGAAAGCAAAAGACCTATCGTCAGTTCTGCTGCAGAATTGGTATTTTTTCCTGGAGTGTTGATGACTAGAATACCTTTTTCTGTTGCATAGCCAACATCAATATTGCCAATTCCAACTGCTGCCCGGGCAATGACTTTTAGATTTGGTGCTTTGTCAATTAATTCTCTGCTGATCGGAGTTTCAGAGCGGGTTAAAATACAGTGAATCGGAGCAACAAGTTTAAGTATTTCTACAAGAGGAAGGTCCGGTGCATATTGGACTTCAAGATCTTTTTCTTGACGTAACATCTCCAGACCAACTTCATGAATTGCTCCGGTAACTAAAATTTTGTACATTGAGTTTATTATTTCCAGTTTCGGCATTTAAAATAATTGCTGTATTCTATCATTCCATATTTTTGCAGAGTACGCAAAACATCTGGATTGAAGCAGTGAATAATAGCTCTTAAATGAAGAAAATGAAGAAAATGAAGAAAAAATGAGGAGAAAAATAAAAGGACATAAATGTGGCTGCAGCAAAACGGAAATAGCTGAGCTTCCGTTTTGCTGAATAAAGTTCAGAAACCCTTGCGAGTCATCAACTCCTGCGGATTTAAGCGGTGCAGACAGCGTGTACGAATTGCAATCTGACGAAAAGGGTAAAGTATTTTGGTATTAGATTTCATTTGGTTCT
The DNA here is from genome assembly GCA_014382365.1 of SAR324 cluster bacterium. Classification (GTDB taxonomy): domain Bacteria; phylum SAR324; class SAR324; order SAR324; family NAC60-12; genus Arctic96AD-7. The sequence goes on along the minus strand of JACNJW010000016.1, from coordinate 19,498 downwards.
CCCGTTTTTATTTGTTGGAATCAGTCTTAAAAACAGTTCTACAAACTGTTTCTACAAACTCTTGCACACATCTTGAAAGATGTATCTATAGAATCGACAGCATAAGTAATTACTTGAATGTTTTTTTATTGAGAGGGTTATTAAAAGGGAATATGGCAAGAGGTGGCTTTCGCGAAGGGGCAGGAAGGAAAAAAGAATATAACGAACCTGTCAAAAAAATTCTATTAGGACTTCCGGAGTCAGTTTTGAAACAGCTGGACAGCTTTGCCTCGGCCAAAAACCTCTCCCGCCCCAAAGCAATTGCAATTTTAGTTGAACAGGCAACGGCACAGGGGAACCGGATGGCAGTCTAGCCGGTTATTACACTCAACAATTTACTGTTCCTCAGCATCCGGAGGAAACTCAGACCCCAGATCTTTAAGTTTACGTGAAGCTTCCTGGAAACGCTTTTTTGATCTCCTCCTCTCCCACAATCCTAAAAGAACCATTGAAGCGAACAGCATTCCAATTAAGACAAGTCCCATTTTTGGCCAATATTATTTAAATCAATAACCAACTTTTGTCAGCATCACTTTTTTTGAGTCTTAACAACAAGAATTTGCAGATCCGTTAAGCTGGACCAAAAAACATCAACAACAGTGATATTCCATAATAGACTGCAATTCCTCCAAGTACCCAGTTGATCCATCTTGTTGATTTTCCCTGCAGCATTTTGCGCTTTCTCCTCCAAAGATAGAGTGCACAAACAATCAGGAAAGCAAGAAAAAACCCCTTTGGTCCCATACTAACGTCTGTTCACTTTGATTTAGCTTTTTGATAAAGTACAGGATTTAAACTCTCATCATTGTACATTTTCATTTGCTGATAAACTTTGAGTTGTTTTTTTCCACTACTCAAGTCTGCCAGCAGTTTAATCAGGCACTGTACCAGGTCTTGACGTTGCTCATTCAAAACGGAGAGTTTTGCAGTACATTTATTGCGATGCTCTACAGTAGCTTCTTTGCGCTGAATTTCCTCATCCATGTGGTATATTTTAAGTGCATTAATCGAAAGCCGATCAATCATGCTGCCAGGCGTTTCACTGTTCATTTCCAATTCAGCAGAATTCTTCAACTTGCTGCTCCTTAGAACACTTAGCAGGTGCTGATCCAGCAACTCAATCAGGTCGTTCCGGCGCTGGTTCAAAACATCAATTGCCCTTTTGACTGCAGCAATTCCGGAGTCCGAAGCATCCGGATCACGTGCCTGATCTTCCTGATGCCATAATTCATAATTAAGTCGGTGCTGCATAGAAACCAAAGCAGGAAAGTCGGCAGCCTCAGAACTATCTGAGGAACCCGGTTCAAGGTGCCACTCTTCAACTTCTTTCAGCTGCTGCTCCAGCAGTTTTTCTATTTCAAAAACGAATACCATCAACAAGATCCATTAGCTTAAATTATTAATTATTTTCTGTAATTCAGTCTGAGCTGCTTCAACAGTTACGCCCTGCAGACATTCCAACTCACATTTTGGATAAAAACATTTATTTTTGCAGCCAGGGTCAAACTCCAGTGTCCGGTGCAGTGTCTGCTGAGGCGGTGTCCAGTTTGCGGCCCATGGTCTGCCAAAAACTGTCAGTGTCGGAGTTCCGCAGGCAACTGCAAAATGTCTTGGACCATTGTCATTACCCAGATGCAAGTTAACTTTTTTTAATATTGCCAGTGTTTCTCCCAGTGTTGGTACTTGATAGTCTGCAAGTGACTGCTGATGCATGGACTGCCTTACTGACTCAATAAAATGCTCTTCTCCGGGTCCGGAAAGAAATAATATCCTGGCTTTATATTTTTCCACCAACCAGTCTGCAAGTTCCGCAAAACGTTCTGCCGGCCAAACTTTATATGGCTGGCGTGAAACAGGAGACAAAGAAACCACAAAATCCGTCTCCAGAATACCAAGCTTCTCAAAGAGTTCCACTGCATATTGCTCCTCTTGTGAGTTGGTCAGATAATCCAAACTAAAATCACTGGCAGAGATTCCCAATGGTTTCAGCAGCTGAGCCTTATCCTGGGCAGCATAGGTCATCTCTGCAGACATTGTTACCGGATGCGTATAGGCCCAGTTCCTGCCGCGAAAATCAAAACCGATCCGGATTGGTGCTCCGGAAAATCTACTCAGCAGAGCACTGCGTGGATTTCCAAAAAAATCAATCACAACCTCAAACTGCTGCTGACGGATCATCCGGAAAAAATCAACAGATTCGCGGATAGTCTGCTGCCTGTTTAAAATTAGAATTTCAGCTAAATATGGATTCTCCCGCAAAACCTGATCCGCAGGTGCTTCTGTTAAAAAAACAAGCTGTGCCTCTGGAAAAGACTCCTGCAGCAGCCTGATTGAAGGAGTTGTCATCAAAACATCACCAATCCTTCGCAATTGGATCAAGAGAAATTTCACTGAAGCATCACCTTTATTCGAGATCAGTCAGATCTTTGAGACGTTTTTCTGTTGAAGAAATCTCAGTTATTTTTGCACCAAGTTTTTCGCCTATCATCACAGATTTTGCTTTTGCGATTTCTTCATCATTAATATAAAGCTTAAAATTATCTTTAAGCTGTGTATCCAATTCCAGCATTGAGCCCTGTCCCAGCCTGAGTATGTCCTCTATTTCCATCTTACATTCTCCCAGAACAAGGCGAGCTGTAACCGGCATTTCCATTAATTTCTGAATTTGTGGTCCTACTTCTTTCTTAGGTCTTTTCTGCTGTTTTTTTTGACTGCTCATCTCATTTGCATCAACTGAAGATTTTCCTCTAATTAAATTTAGCTCGCAATGTTTTGGATATTTTGCTATTTTTTATTAGTTCAATACTAAAATCATACCGATTCCTATCAATCAGAACAAGTTGATTTAATCACAAATAACAGGAACACAAAATGTCTCCCAAACAAAAGACTGCAACAAAAAGACACGCAAACAGTCGACCAAACAAGGCAAATCTGAAAAAACGCCGCCGGCAATTTCAGGAAAATGCAGTTATTCTCCAATCTCTAGCCCAGGAGTAATGACTACTCAGGAGAGTTTTAGCGCACTGATTTCTGATGTAATCAGGAAAAAACTCTACACGAACGGCTTAGATTTTACGGAGCTTCGTCTGGCCAGCAGTTCTCCTGAAGATTTGATCGAGTTGATTTATCGATCCTGGCGTAACGGAAACCTCCGGGTAGAACGCAACTGGAAAGGATTGGATGCTGATAAACAAAATATTCTCTACAGCAACAACACCTGTCTTCTTCCGAATGACCGCATATTCCTTGAGTCTGAAAAACCGCGTAAATCATGGCAGGTAGCAACCTGGAACGTAAATTCCATTCGAACACGCCTGCCTCTACTGCTGGAGTGGTTGTCAGAACATGATCCGGATGTAGTTTGTCTGCAGGAAACAAAAGTAGAAGATGCGCTCTTTCCGGTTTTGGAACTCAGACAGGCAGGTTACGAGTCTGTTTATTACGGACAAAAATCCTATAACGGAGTTGCTATTCTGTCCAAAAGTCCAATCGAGGATGTTCAGCCGGGATTTCTCAGCGGCTTTGATCCGCAGAATGCCCGCCTTCTTTCAGCTTCAATTTCGGGAATAAGACTGATTAATGTCTATGTGCCACAGGGTCAAACAACAGAATCTGACAAATTTCAATACAAGCTTACTTTCTTTGCAGAATTAATAGCACAAATCCGGCAGGAAAATACTGCAGACAAACCACTGGCGATAATGGGTGATTTTAATATTGCTCCAAAAGCAGAAGATCTCGCAGACCCAGAGGCAATGCTCAATAAAGTCAGCTTTCACCCCAAGGAGCATGCACTCCTGGCAAAACTTACTGACATTGGATTGAGTGATATTTTTCGCAAATTTAATACTCGTGCAGGTCAATATTCCTGGTGGGATTTTCGTACACGCGGCTTTGAACGCGGTGCAGGAATGAGAATTGACTATATTCTGGCAAATTCTGTTTTGACATCCTCCTGCCAAGCATGCATAATCGATACTGGAGCACGGGAACAGGATCGGCCTTCCGATCATGCACCGGTCATCGGTGAGTTTAAACTTTGAGAACGAATTTAAGACTACTGAAACCTAATCATGACGCGTGCAAATACTCTAAAAATATTCACTGTAGTTTGCCTGTTTCTTGCATTATCCGCAGGGCATGTTTCAGGAGCCTTCCCAGAAGAGCGTCCTGCAGCATTTGCAATGGTAATTGATGTTCCAATCCGTGTGCTTGGGATAGGACTGGCGTTGGTCGGTACTGCGTTTTTCATTGTTGCCCTACCATTTGCCCTGACTTCAGGAAGTACAGGTGATGCCTGGAGTACTCTGGTGGTAGAGCCTTTCCAATTTACATTCACCAGACCTCTTGGTAAATTTGACGAGTGGCGGAGTCCTGCTGAAGACTCTGATTCGTCTGAATAATTTCAACTCTGAAAAAGGAGACAGCATGAAACGTAAAATTATATTAACCCTATTTGCAGTTAGCAGTTTGATATTCACCAGTTCACAGGCATTCGCACTTTTGTCTGTTAGTGCCGGAGTACCGATTTCGCACACTATCACTGGCAAGGGCAATGACGGCAGTAAAATTGAGACTGATGGAGTAAGCGGTGTATTCATGCATGTCAGTTTACCAATTCTGGTTGGCTTAGGTATCGAGAGTTATAAGACAAAAATTAAAAGTACCTCTACAGTAGAGTTGGAAACATCTATGTATGATATCTTCTACATGCTTCCAATTCCGGTTATCAATTTGACTGTTGGTTTAGGTGCCGGAAGCACAGAACTGAAGTGTTCAATTTGCTCCGATGCCTATGATAAGGGTAAGGCAACTCAATGGTATGCCAGCGTGGGTGTGCCGTTTTTGCCATTCTTTGACATGCACCTCAGTTATCGTTCTGTTTCCTCTAAAATAAAAATTAAAGCTGCATATGGTGGCGGTGAGGACGATTTTAGCGGAAATGTAACCGGTGTAGGCATAATGTTCAGTTTCTAAAACAAAGAATCTGCCTCAGATGTTAAACAGGACAAAATATTTTCGTAAACTGTTTTTTTCAGCCTGTTTGATACTGGGGCTGGCCTTTGCTGCAGTACCAGCAAGTGCACAATTTATCGGAATCAACGCCGATGTTGCCATCGCCTACTCTGCAGCTCCTGGAAGTGTCTCCGGCGGCGCAATTGGAATCACCCATCCAGTTCCTTTTTTTCCTAACCTGGGCGCTTCAACAGTCAGCTTTGAAGAGGAGTTGAAGAAAACCTCCTCTGCCAGTGCTTCCTCAACGCTTTCGCTAATCACAAAAACAAGAATAGATACTATCAATTTTTTCTATAACATTCCGTTTCCGGTTGTTTCAATTTCTCTGGGTATTGGCGCAGGAACAATGAAAACAAACACTGCAGTTTCTGAAACCAGCGGCAGTTCAACAAACTCAGACAACAGTGAGCTGAGTACTCCGGTATCGGAGGCTTTTATTCATATTGGACTACCATTCTGGAGTACAATAGAGTTCCACCTCGGCTATCATGCAATGTCCGTTACAAAAATTGACCTCACCAGCAAAAGTGGAATTACTGTAAGCGATTACGGCCTTGTTAAAAAGAACTATACCGGTGGAATGACCACTATTGGAGTTCAAGTTGCATTTTAATGTTTTCCTCACCCTTTCCTGATAACATAAGTTTTTTTTGTGGACAGCAGTCTTCTGTCGTTGATTCTCCATTACATCCGCAAGAAAAAGCAATTGCAGTAGAGTTTGGTTCTGAAAAAAGGCGCGCCGAATTCTTACTTGGAAGGAGCTGTGCTCATAAGGCACTCTCAAAACTCAAACTTGAAACTGAACCAATTCTCAGAAACAGAAAAACCAGAGAACCCTGCTGGCCGGAGACTGTCTGTGGAAGTATTACCCATTCAGAAGGTTGGGCAGCAGCAGCAGTTGGTTTTGCTAATGATATTTCCGGAATTGGCATTGACCTGGAAAGCCTGTCCAGGAATGTTGATTATAAGATCAGCAGGCATGTCTGTGTGGAGTCAGAACTCAAGTGGTTGGAGTCAATGCCGCAGGAACAGGCAAACCTGATGCTGAGAATTATTTTTTCTGCCAAGGAGTCAATCTTCAAGTGCCTATATCCGGTTTCAAAAACATACCTGTATTTTCAGGATGCTGTTATTAATATTAATGAGAATAAAAAAAAATTTTCATTCACCCTCTCAAAAGCATGTGCAGAGATAACTCCTGCAGGATTTCAACACTCTGGCAAATACTGCATAAAAAACAAGATGCTGCTGACTGCAATCTTGATTCCTAAAATATCTAATAATAGTTAGCTGTTTGCTATTACATTTTTAATTCTATAAAATCACTAACTTACAATTATCAACAACTATTCAACAATTATTCAACAGGATTTCTTCTACAAATTCAATTCCTTGTAAGAACTTGTTGAAAACAACCAAAACTATCAACATTCTTTCAACAATTCGTATTGGGTTTTTTCTGTATCTTTGATAGATTATTGTTGATCAACAAACTAACAACAAGTTATCAACAACTATAAAACAGAGAATAGTTCTTAATTTTCAAAAAGTTATCTAACAACTCAACAGGTTGTCAACAACACTACTACTACTAATATAATAAATATGGAAATTACTTTAAAAAGAGAAGCCTTAAGTAGTACTTTACAAAACATCAATGCTGTCGTTGACAAAAGCTCAACTAAACCAATCCTTTCCAATTTTGTGATCAGAACAACCGAAGGAGAGGAATCGATGGTTGAATTTTCTTCAACAGACTATGAGCTGTCGCTGGTTGAAAAACTGACAGCACAAATTGCAGAACCAGGTAGTATTTGTGTTAATGCCAAAAAAGTTTTTGACATCGTTAAAGAACTGCAGGGTGAGGATGTGCACATCCGCTCAACAGAACAACTCTGGATTCATATTACCTGTGGTTCATCTGAATTGCGTCTTCCTTCAGTGGAAGTAGGTTTATACCCCCAGACAATACTGGAAGAATTACCGCAGTCTGTGACGATATCTGTAGATGATTTGAAGCATTGTATTGATATGACACTTTTTGCGGCCATTACAAATGAATCAAGACGGAACCTGATGGGTGTCTGTCTCTGTTCAACTGCAGGTGAACAAACGCGCTGGCTATCCACTGACGGACACAGATTAGCAGAGATAGTAAAAGCAGTTGATAAGATAAATATTGGTCAAGGTCAGGAAGTTATCATTCCCAGGAAAGCACTGACTGAAGTAAGGCGTGCAGCAGATTTGTTTGGTGAAACAGTCAGGATAACATTTGACAGTCGGGTAATGCAGTTTTCAGGTGGAAAAATAAGTTTCAAAACAAGACTGATTGAAGGCAAATTTCCAAACTGTGACCCAATCATTCCCAAAGATAATACCTTGAACGTTATAGTAAAGCGTGAAAACTTTATTAATTCACTCAGAATTGTTTCCTCAATCAGTACGGAAAAACTAAGACCTGTAAAACTGCTCATCTCTCAAGGTGTTTTGAAACTTGAAAGTGAAAAAGCAGACTATGGAGAAGTGGTTGATGAAATAGAAGCCGGCTATGATGGAGAAGCCTTTCAGATTGGATTTAACTCCAAGTATCTCCTCGATGTTTTGGCTGTCATAGAGAGTGATGAAATTAAGCTCGAATGCAAAAACTCGATGAGTCCCACCATCATCAAGTCGACTGCGGATGACTCATTTTTGTCTGTTATCATGCCTTTGAGAGTCGAATGGTAAGCGGATATAGTTATATGACCGGACATGATTATCCGCAACATTGAGGTTTCTCAATTTCGCAACTACAGCAACTGTAAGACTAAACTCTCACCAGCAGTAAACTGGATTTACGGTGCAAACGGTCAGGGTAAAACAAACCTCGTTGAGGCAGTTTATTATCTTTGTAATTTAGAATCATTCCGTACAAAAAAACCTGCTCTACTGCTGCAGGAAAAAAAGTCTGAAGCAGTCCTCAAGGCCCAACTCGAACGTACTAAAGTTCTACATTCGGTCCAAGTAAACATCACAAAAAAAGGTCGACAGGTTTTACTGGATCACGCGCCATCCCGCCGTGTCTCTGAATACATCCTCTCTTTCATGGCACTCTCTTTTACTCCTGAAGACGTCAATCTTTTCCGTAGTGTGCCGCAGGAGAGGAGAAAGTTTTTTAATCGGATAATTGCTTTTAATGATTCACTCTATTTCAAAAACATTCAAGAATACACTAAAATAGTTGCCCAGAAAAACTCCTTATTGAGACAGGGTAAGACAGTACAAATTCCACTTTGGAATGAAATGCTGGCTGGTTCGGCAGCAAAATTAATGAAACTGCGGAGTGATTTTGTAGCACAAATAAATTTGCATTTGAGTGGTATTTTTGAAGGATTAAGCGGACGTTCAGAAAGCTTGAAACTCTTCTATAAACCATCACTCAATATTGCTGATTTTAATGAGAATAATTACCTGCTGCAATTGGATAAAAGCCTGCCTAGAGATCTGCAGTATGGTTTTGCTGTGCTTGGTCCGCACAGGGATGAGTACCACCTGCTTCTCGATGGAAAAAAGGATAAAGATTATTTTTCACAGGGCGAATTCAGGATTACTAATTTGTCTTTAAAAATGACGATAAATCGTTTATTATATGAAAGATATAAATTTTATCCTGTTTTGATTTTTGATGATCTGTTTTCAGAACTGGATGCTGAGGTTAATAAACATGTTTTTCAATTTTTTTTAGAACTAAAAAATCAAATATTTATTACCTCCACCTCTAAACCGCCACATTCCCTGCCCGGAAAAATATTTCAAGTTGTTAAGGGACAGCTGGTTTAACATTTCAGCTGAAGTTAAATATTTCAGCTGCTTCAAGAAAGTACTATATGCCCGAAAATGAAACAGTAGATAACTCGACTTATAACGAGTCTAATATCACAGTACTGCAGGGCCTGGAGGCTGTTCGCTTACGCCCGGGAATGTATATTGGCGGTGTGGACAATACCGCTCTTCATCATTTGGTTTTTGAGATTGTTGATAACAGTGTTGATGAAGCTCTGGCAGGCTATTGTTCTGAAATACACGTTATTATCAATTCAGACGGAAGTCTCTCAGTCGAAGATAATGGGAGGGGAATTCCTGTAGGAATACATGAAGAGGAGGGTATTCCGGCAGTTGAGCTAATTTTAACCAGACTCCATTCCGGCGGAAAATTTGACAACAGCAACTACAAAGTTTCCGGAGGACTGAATGGAGTTGGAGCTTCAGTGGTCAATGCACTTTCTGGAAAAATGATTGCCGAAATTCATAGAGAAGGTTTTTTATGGAAACAGGAATTTCAGCGTGGCATTACTAGCAGTTCACTTGAACAAATAGAGCAGAGTAAAAAAACCGGCACACAAATTACCTTCTGGCCGGATGAGACCATCTTTGATCAGACTGAATTTAATTATGAGATATTAGCCCACCGTCTCAGGGAGTTGGCTTTTTTGAATAAGGGAATTCTAATTTCAATCAGGGATAATCGCTCAGAACGTTTTCAGGAATTTAAATATGACGGCGGGATTGCCTCATTTATTGAGCACATTAACAAAAATAAAAATGTGCTGCACGAATTACCGGTTTATTTTGCAGGAAAATCGGAGGATGTTGAAATCGAAGTTGCCTTTCAGTATAACGATAGTTATACGGAGCGGATATATTCTTTTGTGAATAACATTAATACCATAGATGGAGGAACTCACCTGACTGGTTTCAAAGGTGCACTGACCCGTACACTGAACAGTTATATGAGTGCAAATAAAATCAGCAATGATTTGAAAGAGAATTTGTCGGGAGAAGATGTACGGGAAGGAATGGCGGCAGTGATCAGTACACGTGTTATCAATCCCCAGTTTGAGTCGCAGAAAAAAATCAAATTAACCAATGTTGAAATTAAGGGTAAAGTTGAAACTTTGGTCTCAGAATATCTGGGGTCATACCTGGAGGAAAATCCTGCAGTTGCAAAAAAGATTATTGCCAAGGCGATTGATGCACAGCGGGCCAGGTTGGCAGCAAAAAAAGCCAGGGAAATTACTCGCAGAAAAAATGTACTTGAGTTCAGTACTCTGCCGGGAAAACTGGCTGACTGCCAGGAGTCTGATCCTTCTTTAAGCGAACTATTTCTGGTGGAGGGTGATTCTGCAGGAGGTTCTGCAAAACAAGGCAGGGACCGAAAAAATCAGGCTATTTTACCTTTGAAGGGTAAAATTCTGAATGTGGAAAAATCCCGTTTTGATAAGATGCTTTCCAATGAAGAAATTAAGACCATGATTACTGCAATGGGTACAGGAATCGGGAAAGAGGAGTTTACTCTGGAAAAAATACGCTACCACAAAATCATCATCATGACAGATGCAGATGTTGACGGCAGTCACATCCTGACACTGATTCTGACTTTCTTCTACCGCCAGATGCCTGAAATTATTGAAAACGGTTACCTCTACATTGCTCAGCCTCCCTTATACCGTGCGAAGAAGGGGCGCAGCAGTTTTTATGTCAGAGATGATAGGGAATTGACCGAACGTCTGGCTCGTGCTGCCAGCGAGACATTAAGTTTAAAATCAGACACAGGAAATAGTCTCAGTGGAGAAGAGCTTTATCAAACTGCTCTCAAAATCAAACTTTATAGAACACATTATGACCGTTTGTGCTTTAATCCAAATCTGACTTTGTTGATCAATCTACTTCTCAAACACGAGATTGAAATCGATCTTGGTGGCGCAGAACACATCCTCAACTGCATCGACAGTTTGAAGGAAAGTTATCCAGACTACAAATTGAGTGTGGATCCGGAAAAACAGGGTAGCAATGTGTTAATCCAGGTAAATGAGCAGCAAATTGAACTGTCCCTGAATTTACTGGAAAACCTGAGTGCCTATGACTATTCACAACTGTTGAAGGAACATATGAACCTCAAAGAAGTTCTTGGTGAAAACGGGGTTGTACTGAATGAAGAAAAAGATGGAGAGAGTCACACCTTTCAGACATGGTCTGAAGTGCTGGATTTTATGGTTAGTTTTGGTAAAAAAGGCATGTACATACAGCGCTACAAAGGTTTAGGTGAAATGAATCCGGAACAATTGTGGGAAACAACTCTTGATCCAAAAGTCAGAACACTGAAAAAAGTGATGGTTGAAGACATTGTTGAATCAGATGGCATTTTCACCATTTTAATGGGAGACAATGTTGAACCACGCAGGAACTTCATTGAAGAAAATGCTCTTCGTGTGAAGAATCTGGATGTTTAAAAGTTCAGCCAGAACCCCATGTCCAATCCCCTCTCAGTGGTCGCCATCGTCGGGCGGCCAAACGTAGGTAAATCAACCTTATACAACCGTCTTGTAGGTCGTCGCTCTGCTATTGTAGAAAAGAAACCCGGTGTCACACGTGACCGCAACTCCGGCATAGCAAAATATCATGGTTATCAGTTTATTGCTGTTGATACAGGTGGATTTGAGCCGGTTGCAGAAAGCTCACTGATTAAACAAATGGCTCAACAGGCCCGCCTTGCGGTCGAGGAGGCTGATTGTGTTCTCTTTGTTGTAAATGCACAGGAAGGTTGGACTCCTGCAGACGGAGAAATATACCGTAATTTGGTGGAGACAGGGACACCGCTGTATGTTGTGGTTAACAAGGCAGATAATCCACGTTTGGAAGAGGAAAGTTTTGAGTTCCATCGGCTTGGAGTAGAAAAAATTTATCCAGTCTCTGCTGAGCACAACCGTGGCATAGACGGAATGCTGGAAGAGGTTGATCAGCGGATATCCCTGAGAGTTGCAGCAGATGAAGATGAAAATCAGGAACTGGAGCGCTCTGATGCTCCGGTAGCAGTTGCAGTGATCGGTAAACCAAATGCCGGAAAATCCTCAATTGTGAATGCACTACTCCGGAAAGAAAGGATGATTGTGGATGCAGTTTCCGGTACAACCAGAGATCCGGTAGACAGTCTGTGCAATTATAATGGTCAGGATATTATCCTGGTTGATACTGCAGGAATTCGGAGACGTGGCAAGGTCAGTCAGAAGATCGAAACATTCAGTATTGTATCTGCACTCAAATCAATCGAACGTGCAGATGTAACCCTGTTGATAATTGATGCCGAGGAAGGAGTGACTGAACAGGTTACCAAGATTGCGGGCTATGCTAATGAGCGCAAGAAATCACTGGTGATTGTAATGAACAAGTGGGATCTGGTGAAAAAAGATGGTAGAACCCAAAAGGAGTTCAAAGAAGAAATTTATGATAGTTTAGGTTTTATCAATTTTGCACCAATTCTTTTTGTCAGTGCAAAAACCGGTCAGCGGGTACCTCAGATTTTTGAAAATATTCTGAAGGTGCACGAACAATACGTACGGCGCATTCAAACTTCAGACTTGAATACCATTCTCCAATTGATAGTCAATCAGCACCCACCACCTTCAAAATCAGGTCGGCCGACAAAAATATTTTACGGTAATCAAGTCAGTGTTGCTCCGCCGACCTTTGTTTTTATGACCAATAATCCGGAAAAAACTAATTTTGCTTACGAACGTTATATGGCAAACCAGTTCCGTTACCATTTTGGTTTTGAAGGTACTCCATTGAATTTTATCTGGCGCAAGAAAAAATCAACTCACAGCAAAAAGTCAGGGAAACGCAGCTAATAAAACGCTTTGCTGCCTGCATGTCTTAACTTTTAGAATCCACACAAAGTGCAGCAAAACCTCTGAATCAAAAGAAATTTTACACTGAAAAAATCAGGCGAAGTGCACATCAGTAAAGCGGCTGCGTAACTCAACAACGTCATCTTTGACAATTTTTCCAGCAATTCCGGCTTTCATCAAAGCCGCCAATTCTCCCATTTCTCCTTCCCGCATGCCATAGCGGGTCATTTCCTGTACGCCAATCCGCAATCCGGAAGGATTCCTGGCATCTTTATCGCCAGGCAGCATATTGTAATTGGTAATGATGTTGTTATCATCTGCAAGTGAGCGGGCAATGTCTTTGGCAATTCCAAAATTATTGACATTTATTGCCAACTGATGGCTTTCTGTAAAACCAAATTCTTTGGCTTCCACAGATACTCCTTCGTCGGTCAGTGCCTGTCCCAGTGCTTTTGCATTAGCAATTGTCTGAGCAGCATATTGTTGACCGAATTCTGCCATTTCACGAATCGCAATCAGCATTCCCGGCAGTGTATGCAGATGGTGACTGCTGGAGGAGCCTGGCATAACTCCGCGGTCAACGCTGGTCCACCATTTCATTTCCTGTTCGGTGGCCATGTTGCCTAAAATTACTCCACGCTGTGGACCGGGAAATGTTTTGTGTGTACTACCGTTGATGAAATGTGCACCCTCCTCGAACGGATTTTGGAATTGTCCACCGAGAATCAACCCTAATACATGAGCACCATCATAGAGGAGAGGAATATTTTTTGCCCGGCAAACTTCAGCAATTTCGCGTACTGGTTCCGGAAAAAGGAAGAGGCTTTTACCAAGAATAACCATATTTGGAGAAGTTTCTTCCACCAGATCAACACACTTTGGGGCGTTCAGATGGTAGCCGTCTTCAGTTGCCGGCCAGTAATGCAGTGAGATGGAGTTTTCACGTCCGGGTGTGAGTACTTTTCCCCGGACTTGAATCCGTCTTCCAACCACGCCTATCGGATTGTGACTGATGTGTCCGCCGATTTCAATGGAATTGACGAGCACAGTATCTCCGCCGCGCAGAATACCCAGAGCCACGGCTGTATTTGCCGCATTTCCGCTGACTGGTCGAACATCAGCCTGCATACATTTTGCCAGTTTGATTATTTCCCTGGTGGCCATGCTTTCGATCTGATCTATGTAGCGGGTACCTTCGTAATAACGGTTATCATCCTGCATAGTGTTTGGATGACCTTCTGCATAGCGCCCCATAAAGTCGTTGGACTCAATCTGTTTGACTGCAGCGGATTGTACATTTTCACTGGCAATCAGGTTTATGGCTTCTTGACCTCGCCATTGATTTTGCTGATTGACGATGTCTTGAACATCAGTAATATTTAGACTCATTATTCTCCTTAAAAGTGATTGTTTTTAGTAGAAGGCAGATTGCTCAATATTCCGGAAAATACTCCAATTGAGCACCTGTTTCCAGGATAGCTTCCTGTTCAGGAAGTTTTTGTTTGCGGAAATGTTCGCCCTTGACCACAACAGCGGGACAAATGTTGCGGATCAGCACACTGGCATCCGCATCATCATATATTATTACTCGATCAACTGCTTCTATTGCAGAAAGAAGCAAGGCACGTTCACGCTCATTCAGCAGTGGTGGTTGTCCTTTCTGTCTGGTAATGCTGCTGTCGCTGTTGATTGCGACAACATTAAAACCTTTGAGAGTTTTCAGCTGATGCAGGAACTTTAAATGGCCAGCCGAAATTTCATCAAAATATCCATTTGTAAAGACGACCGGAAGATCTTTCGGCAAAGTACGGAACAGCTTTTTCGGAGACATAATTTTTGACGAAGTTTCTCCATAATCAAAACGCTGCAGAAGTTCGTTTTTTGAAAATGATACCACACCTACTTGTTGAATTTCCAGGCTTGCAGCCAGTTGTGCCCAAAATGCCGCCTGTTCAATTCCAGCCTGACCTGCAAGCATAAATGTCAGTAGACTGCTGACCATGTCGCCGGCTCCGACAACGTCATAGACCTCCTGAGTTTCTGCAGCCAGGAAGTGGTAATTATCCGGACTGCAGAAAAGCAGCAAACCATCTTTATCCAGGCTGATTACCAGATAATTCAGTTCTACTTCTTTTTGCAGTTGTTCTGCAGCTTTGAGAACATCGTTTTGATCGTTCAGGGCAAATCCAACTGCAGCTTCGGTTTCTTTACGGTTTGGTTTAATGAGCGTAAACCCTTGATATATTTCGTAGTTTGTTGTACATCGTGGATCACCAATAATTGGAATTCCATGTTTTTTTCCACAGTCGGAAATTACTTTAAGAGTGTCTGAGTTGAGTAGTCCTTTTCCGTAGTCGGAAACTATAACCGCATCGCAACCAGGTATTTGCTGTTCTAAATATTCAATCAGCTGTTTTTGTGGAGCAAGCACTTCCGGATCCGGATCAATATCCATCCTCAGCAAGTGTGTTTGTCCTGCAATCATACGGTGCTTGAGGCAGCTTTTATAATTTTCAGCAATGATCACACCGGATTGATCGACTCCGTTTTCAGTCAGCAATCTGCGGATGTTTTCACCGGTATCATCTTTACCGGTAACGCCGCAGACAAGTACTTCTGCACCTAAAGTGGTCAGATTCATCACCACATTACCTGCTCCTCCCAGACGCCGATCTTCCCGGAGAACTCTCATTACCGGAATTGGAGCTTCCGGAGATATTCGATCCACCTCGCCCCAGGAATAATAGTCCAGCATCAGGTCACCAACAACCAGGATACGTGGAGCTTTTATTTTTTCAAGTGACAGTCGGAGATCTGCTTCTCTCATTTGCTTAGTTACGGCTCAGGTATTTATCTAATGTTTGCTGAAATGTACTGTAAGGTTGTGCGCCTGAAAGTACCTCACCTTGTATTTCTCCAGTCTTTGGATTGAAAAGACCTACAAAAAATCCAGGAGTCCCGGTGATTCCAAGTTCTGCTCCATCCTTCATATCCTGATTGACTAAGCCACGGTATTTCTCCTGATCGAGGCACTTGTCGAATTTTTCAGGGGATTTAATTTGAATTTCCCTGGCATATCTTTTCAGGTTTTTTGTAAATTGTGCTTTTTGACGTTTGTAAAGCAAACTGTGTAATTCTTCAAATTTACCCTGTTCCCGGGCACATTCAGAGGCAATTGCAGCTTCGTCTGCTTCTTTGTGAAAGGCCAGCGGAAAATGCCGGTAGCCAAAAGCCACCCGCTCCTTGTAATTCTCAATCAGCTTACGAATCGTTTCCTGTACACGTCCGCAGAAAGGGCATTGGTAGTCCGAATATTCAAGTAGAATGACGGAGGCTTTTTTGTTGCCCCTGAGGAATGCGGTTTTCACATTTCCTTTCATCAGAAAATCAGAAGGTGCTTCCAAATTAGAGATGACCCAGCCTCTCTGTAGTGCCAGAGAGTACTGATTCAAATAATGCTGACTCTCAATCTGCTGTTCCAGGAACTGCTTGATCTGCGGACGGAGCTGCTCGAGGGTTCCGCGTTCCTGAAGATTGTTCTGTTCATATACTGCAATGATCTCTTTGAGCGTTACTTTTTTTTCCGGAGTCAAGTTGATCTCCTGATGTTTTGCAGCTAATATTTCCAGAGAATACTGCATCAAGCGTATACTGAGTTGCTGGTAGAGCTGCAGACTAAGGTCATTTACTTTTTTGTTACGCACATCTTCAAAAGTTACTGCTTGTCCATCAATCAGGCCTAAAACGGGGTTGGGATGATAAACAGTGCCGGAGGTTTTTGCAGCAGTTTGTGCAAATGCAGTAGAAAACGCTGCAGAAATGAGACTAAGTGTGAGTATAAACCTGAATAGTTTTATAGTTAGAATATCTTTCATAAGTACTATTTTAATTCAAAAAGTTAGGTGAAAAATCGGTTAATATTTCATTTGGGCTGGACATTTCCATCAGACAGATCAGATCATCCAGACGTGAATCAAGATCAGGAGACTCGAGCAGAGTTTGTTTTTCAATTCCTGAAAAATCAAGATTCATGCTCAATAGATTTACAAGGTAGTTTGCAGGAATATCCTCTATTTTATCCCACTCTATTTTTAATTTATTTCTTGCAGAATATTCTTTGAAGTTTTGATATAAAATATCAGTATCCTTCGAGAGACTCAAATTTTCAGTATCATGCGGAAAAGAAGAATATTCAACACGTGCCTGTCTATACGGTGTCTCTGTTTCCAGCTCATCAACAATTTTAAAGCGCGATTCACCGTGCAGCTGAATCAGATAATTACCTTTTGGCAGTTGTTGAGACTGTTCAATTTTACCTGCACAGCCAATTTCACAAAGTTTCTTTGAATCCTGTGCTGCAGGCTGAATTATACCGATCAGCAGGCCAGGGTTTTCTAAAACATGTTCTACCATCAAACGGTAACGTGATTCAAATATATGAAGCGGCAAAACTGAACCCGGCAATAAAATAGTTTTGTGCAGAGGAAACAATGGAATAGTATCTACCAGTTTTGCAGCTGACATCAGAGCTCCATTGGAAATCGTTGCTGCAGACTGCGGTTAAGCCGGTTTTCTACTTCCGGAGCAGTTTGAGGATGATGCGGCATAGTTTTTTTCCAGACTGAGCTTTTTTCCATACAGAGATAGGTTGGAATTTGAGGTGCAAGTTGTTCCATTTTCTGTTGAACATTGCGAAACAAACGTTGACGTATTTTTTTTAAGTAGCGCATTTTACCATCTTCTCCGGGTACAAATTCTCCAAGAAAAGCGCGACTGTTAGGGAAACGCTCATCTACAATTGATTTCAGTGAAGAAATGTAGCGCAGTGTGCCCAGACTGATCCAGGCAATTCGGTCCGGAGGAACAGCGTCGAGTATTTGTTCAACCAGCTCCTGATAACCTTTTTCCCAGTCCGGATAGTGAATCATCGGATCAAAATGAAATGCGACTTTGTAACCTGCGTCCGAGGCCTTTCTGGCAGCTTCAAGGCGTTCATTCAACCGAGCCGTTTTGTGTTCTTCCTGTTCAACTACGGCCTCCGGATTGACTGACCAGGAGATCACGGTTTTTCCACCATGCGGCAGATCCAGCAGGTGCTCAACATGGTTTGATTTTGTTTTCAGCTCAAGCAGGGCATTTGGCAGTTTTGCAAAAAAGCGGATCACATGCGCTTTGATACCCAGGATTTGGTCGAGCGCCAGACTGTCAGAATGTTCTCCTGTACCGACACGAAATAAAGTATCCGGTTGTGCTGCGGTGCGCTGTCGAACCTGCTCCAGTATTTCGTCCAGATTTGCATGAACTGTAATAACCGGTTTATTCAGGAATGCTTGCAGAATACAGTATGTACACTCAAATGGACAGTTTTCTATTAAATCCAGTGTAAAATAATTACAGCAGACTACTTCATCCGAAAATCCCGGACAGGCTTTGATTGATGCACCCTGAAAATATTTTAGATGCAGCGTCTTTTTACCCTGAGTGAGTGGATTGCGCAGAGGATCTGTTCCCGACTCGTCCTGATGCCAGGCGAAATTTTCCACAACAGTTTTTGGCACATCCGGAAAGCGTCCGCAGATTTGCTCAGTCAAGGGTTCTTCGGAAACTGCCTGATCAATGATTATTCGTTCTGGTCGGTACTGGAACATCAGAAATATTTGAAATATTTTTATGGCCGGAATAAATATTGACAGAATATGACTCGATCTTTGTCTAATGAAGTCAAATAGTGATGAAAATAATTTTATTATAGATTCAGTACAAAGCCAAGAAAACACTCAAGAAAATGTCTGGTTGGGGAAATTAATCATAAATCATCCAGAGGGCTTACAACACCTTCTCCACCCTGTTTCAACACATGTGTATAAATCATGGTGGTTTCCAGATCCTTGTGTCCCAACAAGGACTGAATAGTGCGAATGTCCGTTCCTCTTTGCAACAAATGTGTAGCGAAACTGTGCCGGAAAGTGTGCGCACTCACTTTTTTGTAAATTCCTAACTTTCTAACCGCCTTTTTAATAGCTTTGTTGATAACAGATTGATCTACATGGTGTCTCCGGATTATTTCACTACGGGGATCCTTAGAAAGACCTCTTCCAGGAAAGACATATTGCCAATTCCACTCCCGCTCAGCGTTTGGATACTTACGGTCCAGAGCATAAGGCAAATAGACAGTGCCGAAACCTTGTGATAAATCTTTCTTGTGTATCAGCTTCACACGTTCCAAATGGTTACTCAAAGCGAACTCCAAATTGACTGGGAAAGGGGTGACACGGTCTTTCATACCCTTTCCATTCCTCACAGTCACTTGCTTGAATCCTATGTCAAGATCTTGAACTCTCAGCCTGACGGCCTCAGTTATACGCAAACCGGAACCGTACAATAATTTCACCACTAATTCCGGAACTCCATCCAAAAGCTGTAGAACTTGTTTAACCTCTTCTCGTGTAAGCACTACTGGGATACGGGCTTCTTTGCGGGAACGTGTGGCACGTACATTTTCCAGAGGCATTTCAAGTACTCGTTTATATAGAAAAACCAATGCATTAAAAGCCTGATTTTGTGTTGATGCAGAAACTTCTCTTTCCGTAGCAAGATATGTCAGAAACTTTTCGACCTTGTTTTCTGCTTCGACAAATAAAGATTCACGAGTTTGCAGACAATGAAATTTAACAAACTGCTTTATCCAGTCGCAATAAGTACGTTCTGTGTTTACTGAATAATGCTCTCTTTTCATCAAGTCACTGATTTCACCTAACAGAGTCTGATTAGCTTGG
>JACNJW010000026.1 GCA_014382365.1 SAR324 cluster bacterium | reverse complement strand
CTCGCAAATTTGCTTGTACTCTACAACAATATGCTGCAAAGCCTCTTTAAGTCACAAATACTTACTTTGGGAGTAGTAATAGTCGCATTTTTAATCATGTTCATTTTTCTGTTCCGTTCAGTTACGATTGCACTGATTGCGATTTTTCCGAATGTACTTTCAATTGGAGTGGTACTGGGATTTATGGGTTGGATGGGCATACCTCTGGACATGATGACCATTACAATTGCGGCTATCAGTGTTGGAATTGCCGTAGACAACACGATTCACTACATCCACCGCTTCAGGTTTGAATTTGCAAAGGACGGCAACTATCTGGCAGCTATGCACCGTTCACACGAAAGTATAGGTTACGCTATGTACTATACCTCCATTACGGTTATCATCGGTTTTTCAATTCTAGTACTCTCAAAATTCATTCCAAGTATTTATTTTGGTTTACTGACCGGACTGGCAATGCTGATTGCCTTGGTAGCTGCGTTGACTCTTTTGCCTCAATTGATGATTGTCCTTAAACCTCTGGGACCTGAAAAACAAAAGGGATGAAGTGTACCAAGTCAAAACAGTTTAAAATATCTTCTTCTAATTATTACTTCATTTGTTAGTTCAAACAGAAAAATAGTCATTGAATTAATCTGTACACCTCTTCCCTAAGATATAATTGTTCGGACCAGTAATTGATATTATTTTGCCAATTTTTGGTATTTTGTTGATTGGCTATGGAACTGCCAGTTTAGGTTGGTTTGACAAGTCTGCTGTAACAGGGCTGACACGGTATATCTTCGATTTTGCAGTTCCAATGCTGTTGCTCCGTACTCTTGCTTCTACCACTCTGCCGGATGTAATTCCCTGGGCTTATCTGGCCAGTTATTATTTTGGAACATTAATAGTTTTAGTCGCCGGTTTTGCTCTTAATTATTTATTTTGGCATCGTTCTTTTTCAGAGCGGGTGATAAGCGCTTTTTCAGGCTGTTTTTCAAACACAGTACTGCTGGGGATTCCGATCATTATGTTGGCCTTTGGTGAACAGGCGAAACTACCTTTGTTCATTATTATTGGTACACATGGTTTGGTGATGATTCCAGTTTTCACAATATTATTGGAAATGGGGAAAAGTGGAAGGGCTCCGATAACTACCATGATTAATAGAACTTTGTTCGGATTAATTACAAACCCTCTCATTATTGGATTATTATCCGGCTTAGCATGCAATATGCTCGATATTACTTTGTGGAAGCCGCTGGACGAAATGGCAAAGCTGCTGGGTGATTCTGTAACACCAGGAGCTTTATTTGCACTGGGAGCGACTCTAGCTGGTTTTAGAAATAACATTCGATGGCAGGAAGTCCCTGTATTTGTAATAATGAAAACGATGCTACATCCATTGGCTGTCTGGGGGCTTGCTGTGCTGGTTTTTGATATCAAAGAATCCCTCTGGATTCAGGTACTGGTGATGATAGCAGCACAACCGACTGGTGTTAATCCATTTCTATTTGCTTGTCGCTACAATGTGGGACAGTCAGTTTCCAGTGGTACAGTCTTTTTGTCTACTATAATTTCAATCTTTTCACTATCAATACTACTGGCCATTTTTCAGTAAGAAAATAATTGTAATTAAATAAGTATTAGTGATGTTTTTAAATATTAATAAAAGGAAAAAATGTCTGTGATAGAAATTGAAAAAAAAGGAGATGTTTTTATTGTGACTCTTAACAGCCCCGAAACTGGCAATGCAATAAACCCTGAAATGCTTTCTGCTCAGCGGGAGATATTGACAGAATTGGAAGCAGTTAAAGATAATTCTGCTGTAATTGTCTGCAGCAGTGGTCCAAAATCATGGTGTGTCGGCTTGGATATAGAGTGGTTGGCAGGACAGTCTGTAGAGGAGTTTGAACAGACATTCAGAGAATTGGAGGAAGTCTATGGACGTTGGGCTCTGCTTGCATTGCCGACAGTAGCCTGTATTTCAGGACATTGTATGGCCGGCGGTGCAATCTTTGCCTCAGCACTGGACTTCAGAGTAATGCGCTCTGACAGAGGATGGTTTGCTTTTACAGAAATTGACGTTAAAATTCCGCTTTCTCCAATTCTCTATGAGATTGCTGATTTGCTGCCTAATAAGCTGGTAGTACGTAATCTGTTGTTGACTGGAAGACGCTTAGGGGGTGAAGAAGCGCAAAAGCTGGGCATTGTGGATGAGTCTCATTTGCAGGAAAATCTGCTGCCGCGGGCCTTAGAAATTTCAGAAGAATTGGCGCAAAAAGATCTAAAAACTTATAACGTAATGAAACAATTGCTCAAACAGAATCTGGTAAAGAAGATCAAAGAAGTGCACCAACTGTAAGTTCTGGTCTTTTTAAAACGATTAAAGTTAAAAAACAAAGTAGTTAACAAATTTAAATTAATTATGCTAACGGTACAGTTCTACTTTAATTTCACACGATTCGCCGTTTAAATCCCACAAAGTAGCATCCGGAACTGCTTTAAACTCAATACTCTCGGCAAGAGTTTCAGTAGAAATAAAGGTAGTAAAAAGCTCCATTGCAGTCTTGATTTCTGCAGAAGATTGATAACTGATGATGATTCTGTCCATCACATTCAGGTCCATTTCTTTACGCATATTCTGGACTTTGTTGATAAACTCACGGGCATAACCTTCTTGAATTAGATTTTTACTCAACTCTGTATCGAGTGCAACGGTCAAACGGTTGTCAGTTTCAACCAGTAACCCTTCTTTTTCCTGCCGCTGAATAATGACATCTTCTGGTGCAACTTCCAAAATATCATCTTCTATCTTCAAGGAAATATTATTTCCAAGTTGAAGTTTGTTGATTTCCTCCAGTTTAAGCTCAGAAATAATTTGAGCTGCAATTTTCATTTTTTTACCCAACTTGCGGCCCAATGTTTTAAAATTGGCTTTTGCGCTTAAATTTACTAAACCTTCCTCATCAGGAGTTATTACAACTTCCTTAATATTCAATTCATTTGTGATGAGTTCAGATAGTTCGGTTAAAATATTATTTGCTTCCGGATCGCGAGTTACCAGAAAAATTTTCGGCAGCGGCTGGCGTATTTTTAATTGATGTTTTGCTCGCAAGGCCCTGCCCATAGAGACTGCAGAAAGAACTAAATCCATGCGGCTTTCCAGTTCTGTATCTCTGAGCAAAGTGTCAGTTTGGGGGAATGAAGTCAGGTGAACGCTTTGTTGATCTTCGGTATGACGTAAGGCCAGGAAAATACCTTCCGCAATGTATGGAATGAATGGAGCAATTATTTTACTGAATTCAATGAGTACAGTATAAAGTGCTGCATAAGCCTCCAGTTTGTCCTGACCCTGTCCGGCTTTCCAAAACCGCCTCCTGCTGCGGCGGATGTACCAATTGGTCAACAAGTCAATGAAACCCACAAAAGGTGCTACAGAACGGTTCAGATCGTAGCCGTCCATCTCCTTTTGAACTTCAGCAATCAATTTTTGTAAACGGGAAATAATCCAACGGTCCATTGGATTATTAAATTTTAACGCAAGATTTTCCGGAGTTGGTTCCCAACCATCAATTTTAGCATATGTACTCAGGAAAGTGAGTGCATTCCACAGCGGTAATAGTTGTTGCCTTGTTGTCTCTATTAAACCTTTTTCTGAAAAACGTAAATCTTCACCTCGTACTGCGGGACTGTTGAGCATATAAAGACGAACAGCGTCTGCACCATATTTGTTCAGCATCTCATTGGGATCGGGATAGTTTTTGAGCCTTTTGCTCATTTTCTTTCCGTCTTCTGCCAAAATAAGACCATTCACGATACAATTATTAAAAGCTGGTGTGTCAAATAAAGCAGTTCCCAAAACGGCCAAAGTGTAAAACCAGCCACGTGTTTGATCCAAGCCCTCGCAAATAAAATCTGCAGGAAAATTGGCCTCGAATCGTTCTTTGTTTTCAAAAGGATAATGTTCCTGCGCATAGGGCATTGAACCGGACTCAAACCAGCAGTCAAGAACTTCAGGGATACGTCTGTATGTTTTTCCGTTTTTTTGAATAAGTAGATCATCTACAAAATGTTTATGTAGATCATCAACTATTTTTCCGGTTGCATCTTCCAGTTCAGCAACACTGCCGATACAGATGATGTCGCCGTCTTCACTCTTCCAGACAGGGAGAGGAGTGCCCCAGAAACGGTTGCGACTGATGGCCCAGTCACGTGCATTGTCCAACCATTTGCCGAAACGACCTTCACGAATGTGTCCCGGTACCCAGTGTACGGTCTTATTATGTGCAACCATACGATCTTTAATAGACTCAACATCGACAAACCATGTTGAAATTGGTTTATATATTAAGGGGGTATCTGTACGCCAGCAAAAAGGGTAACTATGCTGCAATGTCTCATGACGAAACATTTTATTTTCTTCTTTCAGACGTTGCATAATAGATTTGTCTGCCTCTTTGATGTTTAGTCCAGCAATAAATCCCATGTAATTCAAAAAATTTCCTTCTTCATCAACTGGATCAAAAATAGGAATATTTTCACGCTGAAAAACTCGCACATCGTCTTCACCAAAACAGGCTAAATGAACAATTCCAGTTCCACTTTCGTCACTTACATAATCATCCAACTGCACGGTCCAGGCATTTGTTGTGTCCACTATTTCTCGAGCAAAATCGAAGAGTGGTTCATAAGTCATTCCCTTTAATTCCAACCCTGTCAATTCTGTCAGAATCTGATAGCTTCCTTCTTCAAAATGTTCATGGACAAGTGTTTTGGCGATGATATAACAATCTCCGCTTTTATTATCCTTGATTTTACAATAGTTGAGTTTTGAACCTGCACAAAGCCCCATGTTGGCTGGTAAGGTCCATGGAGTAGTTGTCCATGCCAAAAAATACAAATTGTCTTCACCTTTAATTTTGAAGCGTAATGTTACGGAAGGGTCCTGGATATCTTTATAATTTAAATTTGCTTCAAAATTTGAAAGTGGTGTTGAAACTCTCCATGAGTAAGGAACAACCTTCACTCCCTCATAAATCAGACCTTCATCCCAAAGACGTTTAAAAACCCACCAGACAGACTCCATGAAATCGATGTCCATCGTTTTGTAATCTTTTTCGAAATCTACCCAGCGGGCCATTCGTTCAACTGTTTCACGCCATTCACTGGTGTAACGCAAGACAATAGCGCGACACTCTTCATTAAAATTTCCTTCACCAAAATTTTCAATTTCATGACGTCCATTCAATCCAAGCGTCTGCTCAACTTCATACTCTACAGGCAAACCATGAGTGTCCCAGCCAAAACGGCGTTCAACACGAAATCCCTGCATTGTTTTATAACGGGGAATAACATCTTTGATTGTACCTGCCAGCAGGTGTCCATAGTGTGGAAGTCCGGTCGCAAAAGGAGGGCCGTCATAAAAACTAAATGACTTGTCTTTTGGTCGTTCATCGATCGATTTTTGAAATATATTTTCTTTTTGCCAGAAGTTGAGAATTTCTTCTTCCATCTGTGAAAATCCGAGTCTATTGGAGACTTCTTTCATGGCTATAAAATGTTATTGTTGGATTGTATGAGGTATTTGACGGGCGTTACAATCTGGAGTAAACGCCAACCAGCATTAATTTCTTGGGATTTCTCTTGAGAATCTTACGGCAAGATTGAAATATTCCAGGGCTAAAGGGCCTAAGAGTTCATCTTTTTGTGCTACTTTTAGTTCACAAGTTTTGACACCTTGTTTGAGTGCAAAATAGGTTTGATATATTGGCAACATTTTTATTAAGTCATTATCTTTTGAAACTTCAATATAACAACTCAAAAAAGTTTCAAGAAGCTCTGTTTTTCCCAGCCGGCTTAATTCCACGGTTAATGAAGAGACATCATTAGCAACATCCAGAACAGCCAATTTTTTTTGAACTTCCTGCGGACTTATGAAATGAATGATATCTTTATTAACGAAAATATGTTCCGGAAGAAAAGCACCGTGACCCTGTACAATTCTGCCTTTTTGGTGACGCTTGGTGAATAGTCGTTTGTTGTCATCAATAAACTTTTCGAGAGGATGCCTGATCATGTCTAAAATCGGCTGTGTCAAGGATGCTTCAAAATACCTTTTCAGTTGAAAAAGCAAGTCATCACATTGTGCCCTAAAAGGTTCTGGTTTTGCGGATTCTGCGGCCTTGTCTTTAACTGCGGAAATTGAATGGATTTCTGCAAGACGGGTTGCAATATTAGTGATGTCACTATTGCTGACTTTATCTTTTTCCAGAAGATGTGTCAGTAATCTTTGTTCTGGAAGAGCCTCCATTTTTAAAGCATATTCAATAGTGTTTCCGGTAGATTCACCAATCTTGATAGTTCCGTTATCATCAATTACTGCAAGAACTTCACTGTTCCAGCCTGGATTGAAGCGTTTGCTGAGTTTACATTCTTCATGACAAAAAGCTTCTTTGACTGCCAAAGTAGGAAATTCATTACCCTTTTTTTTGATTTTGTAAAACCAGCCATCTGCCTTAAATAAATAAGTAGTGGTTGTTTCTCTAAACTTAACGGTTTTTGGCGAACTTTGGTAGGCCTCCGGATTTTTAAGGGCTTTTACCCATTCAGGTTGTATGACTGTCATGGTGTACTCTATTTAGTAAAATACTATCCTAATTAATTTGAGAATATATTAAGTTAAATAATAAAGAATATCGTTTAATAATTCACTTTACTAACATTCACAAACTGTGCATTGTCCACTGAAGATATTCAATGCTGTCTTGTTGGAAGTCAGTTCAACAAAAAATGGACCTGCAATAGAATCAGCAGCAATACTTAGATATTCAGAATATGTCCAAGTTTGTGTTTTTTTGTGTGCATGTATTGTTTATTGCCTGGATTGCTCTCAATCTCAAGAGGTATTCTCTCAACAACTTCCAAACCATGTCCTTGTACTCCAACAATTTTGCGAGGATTGTTGGTCATTAAACGCATTCTGCGGACTCCCAGCATAAACAGCATTTGCGCCCCCATTCCATAATCGCGCAAATCGGCTTTGAAACCTAATTGTTGATTGGCTTCGACCGTATCTGCTCCTTCTTCCTGAAGTTTATAGGCCCGAAGTTTGTTAATCAATCCAATTCCGCGCCCTTCTTGCGGCAAATAAAGAATAACTCCTTTGCCTTCACTTTCCACCATTTCCATAGCGGCATGAAGTTGTGGACCACAATCGCAACGAAACGAACCAAAAACATCACCTGTCAAACATTCAGAATGCACACGCACTAAAACTGCTTCATCCGGCTCCCACTCTCCTTTGACCAAAGCCACATAATCGCTATCGTCCAAAGCACTTTGAAAACCAATTACACGAAAATCTCCGTACTCAGAAGGCAAAAGTGCTTCTGCTTGTTTGATGACCAAAGTCTCATTTCGTTTGCGGTACTCGATCAAGTCTTTAATGGTAATAAGTAATAGTTTGTGTTGATCGGCAAATTCCCGCAGTTGTGGGCCTCGTGCCATCGTACCGTCATCGTTCATAATTTCACATATCACTCCTCCCGGTCTCATTCCGGCCATTGTTGCCAAATCAACTGCGGCTTCAGTGTGTCCGGCACGTCGGAGAACTCCACCTTGACGTGCCAGTAAAGGAAAAATATGTCCTGGACTGCGAATATCACCGAAAGTCGCTTCCGGAGCAATTGCTGCTTGAACGGTGCGGGCACGGTCTGCGGCAGAAATTCCAGTTGTAACTCCGGAAGTGGCTTCGATGCTAACGGTAAAATTTGTTCCCAACGGTGTTTCATTATTGCTGACCATCAACGGCAACCGCAACCTTTGCACAGTCTCTGCGTCCAAAGGTAAACAAATCAAACCTCGTCCGTACCGAGCCATAAAGTTGATTATTTCTGGAGTCGCAACTTCAGCAGCACAAATAAGGTCTCCTTCATTTTCACGGTCTTCATCATCAACAACCACAATTATCTCACCACGTGCGATGGATTTTATTGCATCATCGATGCTATCAAATCTTGTATCTTCAACTGACATATTATTTGTAAAGTGTCTACTGTTTCCTTTTGTTTCGTAATTATTTATATCTTTATTCCTGTTAGTTCACTGCTGTCGGATTGTGGCTGAAATGAACCAGTCTTGCCCGATGGCAGAAACTGATGTGATTTCCAGGTTTTGTGCATCCTCAATTAAATCTACACTCATATTTCCACACCATGATAAAGCCTCCTGTCCACCAATCACTTTTGGTGCAAGAAATAATGCCAACCGCCCCACTGATTTGCTTTTAAAAAAACTGGCATGTATTAGACTTCCGCCTTCCACCAATAAACTCTTGATTCCCAACTTACCGATTTCTGCAAGGACCCACTTAATCTGAGGAGTTTTTGTAGGAGCAGTTAAAATTGTTAAGTCGGTTAACTCAGGCCACTCTCGTGAGGCAGCTTGATTTCCAACTACTATTACAACAGGAACACCGTCATTTTGAAACACACGGCTTTGAACAGGAATACGTGCTCTTGAATCCAAGATTATTCTAATCGGTGAAGATCCATTTTCAATCCCTCTTACAGTTAATTCAGGATCATCTGCCAGTACGGTGTTGATGCCAACTAAAACTGCATCATTTTCTTGTCTTAACTCATGGCCTTTCTGTCTGGCAGCCGGACCTGTAATCCATTTTGAATTTCCTGTTGCTGTAGCAATTTTTCCATCAAGTGTTGCCGCAGCTTTGAGAGTGACTGTGATAGTCGGATTATCCTTCATTTGCTGCAAATAATTAATGTGCTTTTAAATATTCTGCGCTTTAAATGGATGAATGTTTAGTGATGACGGAGATTATCAGTAAAATTCTATAAAATTAAGCTAAAAACAACAAGTTATATCAAGAACAAAAGGAGATACCCCAGCTTTTGAAATATCTTTTTAGCAGCTTATAATTAGAGCAGCAGAGATGGAGATCGTTGCTGATTAACAATGCAGAAGATTAATGAGTGAGGTTGATGTGGAACTCTTGTTATTGTGAATAGCAGGAACGAATATGATTATCAGCAGCCCACTCGTACATTAAACGCCCAATCTTGAGCATGTCTGCAGGATCATTTGGATTAAAATGACCACCTTCAACCCATTTTTCACTTTTGGGGTCAGGTGAATTATTCCACATTGGAAGATAAGCTTCAGTCGGCACTAAAGGGTCGTTTCTACCGTTAATGAAGTGGATTGGAGTTTCGTATATATCAGGTAAGTATTGCTCGAGTTCTCCATATTTTAAGATATTTGCCAGTACAAATGACAGAATCTGAGAAGTAATCCGGATACCGGCAAGTTTAAATTTCAGCAGAAACTCGTCAGTTTGTTCTGTTAACTTAAAATGAATTAAACCCTGCTTATATAATGCCGGTTGAATAACCTGCTGAAAATTGGTAAAACCGTATATTATCATTAAACCAGCAACTTTTTTTGGTTCAAAACTGGTGATAATCACGGGAAATGCTGAACCAACACTACCACCTGCCAGGACTACTTTGTCAGTAAATCTGGAGTCTGGACGAATTCCTCCATGCACATAATTCAAGAGAGCATTGAGTGCGCCAAGAGTATGGCGTGTTTCCTCTCGTATTTTTTCCGGAATGCTCCACCAGTCCAGAATACTCCATTCTTTCCAGGGATTACGAAGCAAAAAAGAATGAACCGGCTGTTTCATCAGGATTGTGTTGCCTGTGTATTTCCATTTACCACCGCCTGTCAGCAAACTTTTTCCTTCTTCTACTCCTCCAACAATGATCAAAGTGTCACACTGCATTTTTTCAGGTCTCGTTATCCAGGCATTTGTAGACCGCTCCGGGCTGGTGACTGAGCGTAATTCCCAGATTTGAGGAGATAACTCCCGGACTGTCCATTCTGGTACATCTTCAACAAGAAAGGGTTGCTGTACCAGATATATTTTATAGATGATACCGCAGACTAGGGAAATGCAGGCCAGCATAATCATCAGAAAAATATAAAATCGAATACTCATTGGTTTTTCAGATTGAGGATTGAGCGACAATCTTTAATCATGGAGGCAAGAAATAAATTTAAACATTAACAGTATAAATTATGGATACAATCGGTCTTGGGCTGGACACAACCTTCGATGATACCTCTGTTGCCATTTTACGTGGAAAACGAGAAATCCTGGCAAACCTGACTCTATCTCAATACCAGGAGCATGAAGAGTTTGGAGGTGTTGTCCCTGAAAGAGCTTCACGCAAACATCTGGAAGTTATACATCACTTGATCTCAGCAGTCCTGAAAGAGGCAGATCTTGAATTTTCCAGGATTGATTACATTGCAGTTTCAAATCTACCCGGATTATTAGGATCATTGCTGGTTGGCTTGACAGTCGCAAAAAGCTTAGCCTACACCTTACAATGTCCATTAATTGGAGTCAATCATGTTGAGTCACATCCTTATGCAAATGTATTAGTACATGGTGAGATGCAGTTTCCTATCCTGCACCTTGTTGTTGCAGGTGGTCATACTTTGCTGATTCATGCACGTGATCATTTTGATTATGAAATTATTGGTAGAAGTGTGGATGATGCGGCAGGTGAATGTGTGGATAAAGTTGCAAAAATGTTTGGATACCAGATGCCTGGTGGCCCTGTGGTAGATCGTGCTGCTTTAGAATATTCGGGAGATGAATATGATTTTCCGCGACCACTGATGTATAAAAATGGCCATAATTTTTCCTTTAGCGGATTAAAAACCGCAATGTTGCGCTTCAGAGAAAAGCATCATGACTCTTCAGTTTTAAATAAAGAGTTGCAAATGCTGATACAGGAGGAAGGACCGATTCTGGCATCATTTTTTCAAAGTGTAGTTGATGTGTTACTTTATAAAACTTTTAAAGCTGCAGAAGAAAAGGGGCTTAAGAATATTTCTGTTTCCGGAGGATTGGCTGCAAGCAGGAAATTGAATTCTGCTTTTGAGAAAGAAGCAAAACGCAGGGGAGTTAAATTGTTTTATCCGCCAGCAAGTCTATGTACTGATAATGCTGCAATGGTGACTTGCCTTGCGGCACATCGTTTTGCTGCTCAGCAATTTGATGATCTTACATTGGATGCTTATCCGAATATAGTTTGAAAGGATTAATCGTTTAGTTCTTTCTGAAAATCAAAGTACTGGCCCAGGAAAGTCCCACACCAAAGCCTGCTAGTACAGCAACTTGCATTTCCTGATTATCAAATTCCTGACGCAGCAGCATCGGTACAGAGGAGGAAACTGTGTTTCCATATTCAGCAGAGTGGAATGGACAGCGTTCCCGCGGAACTCTAAGTGAATCTGCGATCGTATTTACAATGTGAAGACTTCCCTGATGAAGAAGGAAACGATCTATATTTTCCAGCACGAAATTGTTCTTTTCCAGCATTTTTCTGATGCTGTCAGGTATAACCCTGGCAGTAAAAGTAAAAACAGCCCGTCCATTCATGTGTACTTTTGCATCATCTCGAACAATTATTCCTTCTTTTTTACTGCCGTCTGAACCAAAAACAAATTGACCGAACTCAAATTCCGGATCCTCAGTCATCAAAGTAACAGTTGCTCCATCACCAAATAATGTTGCTGTTTTCTTATCATCGTTGTTCATTACTTTTGAGTAAGGATCAGCAGTAAAGAGCAGACCTTTTCGGAATCCGTTTGCTTCCATAAATGATTTGATTACGGAAAGTCCATAGACGTATCCTGAACATCCGAGTGAAATATCGAAAGCAGCGCAATCCAGGGAAAAGGAAAGTTTCTCATGTACTACTGCAGAAGTATGAGGAAGTCCGTGAGCATCCGGATTTTGAGTACAGACAATCAGACAGTCGATTTCAGCCGGAGAAACTGATTGTTGTTGTTGAAGGTTCTCCCAGGCTTTGACACAAAGATCTGAAGTGTCTTGTTCCGGTGCTTTCAGTGCAACTGCAGTAAATCCGATTTTTTCCAACACAAAGGAGTCGGTCATACCAAATTTTTCTTTGCGCTCGAAGTTTGAAATTCTACCTTCGGGCAAATAGCATCCAATTGCCTTTATGCCAACCATTATTTTTTATTTTTCTTTTGAAAAGGGCTGCCCGATAGCTTTTGGAGCAACAGCTCTCCCGACAAATCCTGCCAGAAAAATTATTGTGAGAATGTAGGGAGACATATCCAAAAAACTGTTGAGTAGTTTTACTGGAAAAATCCCTTTCAACAGGTCAAAAATTTCTGGTTTGTCTTTGATTGCAAATAAAAATGAAAAAAGCAGACAGGCAAACATTGCGGGGTAGGGGCGCCATTTACCAACTATCATTGCCGCCAGAGCAATATATCCTTTTCCGGCTGACATATCTTTAACAAAGAAAGCCAAATGTGCAGTGGAAAGATACGCTCCGGACATTCCGCCTAAAATTCCGTTCAGAATTAAAGCCTGATAACGTGTTTTGTTGACCGAAATTCCAGTTGTGTCAACTGCCAGAGGATTCTCACCCGTTGCTCTCAAACGTAGTCCAAAACTGCTTTTAAAGACAACCCAGGCAGTAAAGGGGACAGCTATAAATGCAATGTAAACCAGTGCATTATGACCACTGATGAGTTCATAGTAAATTTCACCTATGATTGGAAAGTTGCGAAGTTCTTCCGCAAAAGGCAGGTCTATAGACATAAACCGGGCTTCTCTGGGAAGTTGCGGAGTCTTTCCTCCCATATGGAACCAGGCATTGGCTAGTACAACAGTCAATCCCATCGCAAAAATATTGATTGCTACACACGAAACCACCTGATTCCCACGTTTGCTGACGCTGGCATAGCCGTGCATCATGGAAAAAATAATCCCAATCCCGATGGCACCAAGAAGTCCCCACCAGGCAGATTGTGTCCAGTGTGCAACTGTAGCAGCAACAAAGGCACCACCAAGCATTTTTCCTTCAAGCCCGAAGTCAATCACACCAGAGCGTTCGGCAAAAATCCCACCCATTGCTGCTAAGACGAAGGGTACAGAAATCCTGAGAGTTGCATCTAAAATTAAAAGTACATCAGTCCACATATGAAAGTTGCATGTTGACGGTTAACTAAAACTTAATATTAGCAAAAAAATGGGGTCCGCTAATGAGGGCCCTTCCTGATATTATTTTTACCTACGGACAATCTGCTTTACATACTGCTCAACTTGAGGCCGAAATAGATTTTCCAGGGCTCCGGCAAATAAAATTACCAAACCCTGAATAAGTACGACAAGATGACGGTCAATAGCCTGTACTTCAAACGATAGTTCGGCTCCACCCTGATATAGTATGCCAAACAATAAGGCTGCTAACATAATTCCAAAAGGATGATTCCTTCCGATCAGTGAAACTGCAATTCCGGTAAATCCGATACCTGCCTGAAAGTTCAGCATTATTCTGTGACTGGATCCCATTATTTCATTAATTCCAACAAACCCAGCCAATCCACCACAAACAGCCATGGCAATAATGATGTTGCGTGAGACACTGATTCCTGCATAAACTGCGGCGGATTCATTAATGCCAACCGTCCTCATTTCGTAACCCCAACTGGTAAACCAAATTAATCTCCAAACTAAAAATAAGCAGAGAATGGAAAAAATGAAGGTTCCATTAAGCGGAGTCTGGGTTATTTCTAAGCCAAACCAATTAAATATTTCGTGCATTTGAGGAATCCAGACACCTTCAGCAAACTCACGGGATTCTGGAGACATTTCTTTGGGTGGTCTAAGTACATGTGAAAGCAGATTGACCATGATCACTGACGCAATAAAGTTGAACATGATGGTAGTGACTACCTCATGGCTACCGCGTTTTGCTTTAAAATAACCAGGGATTGCGCCCCAAATACCACCAGCGACTATTGACGTCAGTACTGCTAAAGGAAAGACAATCCAGAGTGACCAATCTTCCAGCCAGAGACAAATCAATCCAACTCCAAGTCCCCCAATATAGGCCTGACCTTCTGCGCCAATGTTAAACAATCCGCAGTGAAAACCGACTGCAAATGCCAAACCTGTGAAAATAAAATTAGTGGTGTAATACAGTGTATACCCTAGCCCCTCATCGTAACCAAAGGCTCCATAAAGCATTGTTTCCAATGCAAACCAGGGATCTTCACCGAGAGACCAAATAACAATGCCGGAGATAAAAAATGCTAGTAACAGATTGATAATTGTCACAAGTGTAACAACTAAAACGTTGGCTTGATTTTCATTCATGCAGCCTCCTTCCTGACACCGGCCATGAGTAATCCAAGAGCTCTTTCATTAGCGTCTTTAGCTAAGACTTCACCCATGATTTGTCCATCAAACATTACCAAAATCCTATCACTCAATGAGAGTATTTCATCAAGTTCTACTGAAACAAGTAAAACTGCTTTTCCTGCATCTCGCATGGCAATTATTTGGCGGTGAATAAATTCAATTGCTCCGATATCAACTCCGCGGGTTGGTTGTCCGATTACCAGTAATTTTGGATCACGCTGCAATTCTCTGGCAACAATTAGCTTTTGCTGATTCCCGCCGGAAAAAAGAGAAGCTCTTAACTGAGGATTGTCTGGACGCACATCGAAATGTTCCATTTGTTTTTTACAGTACTGCATAATAGCAGTTTTATCCATTTCGATAAGCTGATTATAAGCCGGGTCTTTGTGGTAGCCCAAAATGATATTTTCATTAGCAGAAAATGAAGTAACCAAACCTCTCCGCTGGCGATCTTCAGGGACATGTACCATACCATATTTTCTCATTACAGCAGCGTCTGCACTAACTGAAGGTAGAATTGTATGATCATTGAGCTTGAGCTGCCCTTTTTGGAGTGATTTAATACCCGTGATGACTTCCATGAGTTCGGTTTGTCCATTTCCTGAAACTCCTGCAATTCCAACAATTTCACCACTACGTACTTCAAAGCTGACATCTTTTACACGATGCACACCAGAATCATCTGTGAAGTCAAGATGCTCTACTGTCAACATTGGTTTACCAGGTTTAGCAGGTGCTTTTTCTATTTGGAGGAGGACTTTTCGGCCAACCATCAGTTCTGCTAATTCCTCCCGGTTTGTTTCACTAGTTTTTCTGTGTGCAACCATTTCTCCCTGGCGCATGACAGATACATTATCAGTAATTGCCATGATTTCGCGGAGCTTGTGTGTAATTAAAATAACTGTTTTTCCCTGTTCTCGGAGCTCACCGAGAATACGAAATAAGTGGTCTGCTTCCTGTGGAGTCAAAACTCCGGTGGGTTCGTCTAAAATCAGAATTTCTGCACCACGATAAAGTGCTTTGAGAATTTCTACACGTTGTTGCAGTCCGACAGGTAAAGTGTTGATTACAGCATTTATGTCTACTTCCAAATGATAATCTTGTTCTAAACGCTGAAGCTCAAGTTTCGAATTTTGTAGTGATTCCTGCAGAGAAAAACCGGTTTCAGTACCCAAAACCACATTTTCCAGGACTGTGAATGTATCTACCAACATGAAGTGCTGGTGTACCATTCCTATTCCAGCAGCTATTGCATCATGTGCACTGCGTATAACGGTTTTATTTTCTTTAACTGAAATTTCTCCGGAATCTGCTTGATAAAAACCATAAAGAATACTCATTAAAGTTGATTTGCCTGCACCGTTTTCACCAATAATTCCGTGAATGGTTCCGGATTTTACTTTGAGAGAAACGTCTTTGTTTGCGCAAACACTACCAAAATTTTTATTAATATCAGTAAGTTCAATAGCTGTGGTAGACATTTTTTTGGTATATGAATTTTATTAAAAATAAAATATTTGTGCAGTGCTCTTAAATCAAAAAATTTAATAGTACTTGTATTTTTTAAAGTTTGGAGAGGCGCTCCAAGATCAATTGAAAAAAACCAGCTGCGTTGATTTGGTTGATATAAGTCAGATTAGGTGAACGGTCAGTAACGCTCCACCAGTCTACTACTGTCATACCCATAGTGAGTTCCGAACTGATTTCTATTTCCACATTAACCTTCTTGCCTTCAAAAAGTTCAGGCTTAAGCAAATACGCAATTACTGTAGGATCGTGTAGGGGACCGCCTCCGGATCCATATTTTTCAAGATCAAAACGTTCATAGAAACTCATCATACCATAAGCCGCATCTCCAACCGGAGTTCCCAGAGCCTTCAAATCCTCAAGCCATTTGCGCTGCATCAGTGCTTTGTGAGTAACGTCTAAAGGTAACATCACTATTGGACGCCCACATTCCAAAACTGTACTGGCCGCATGCGGATCAACGTAAATATTAAATTCTGCAGTAGGAGTGATATTACCGCCTTCAAAATATCCACCTCCCATCATTACAATTTTCCTGATTTTTGGTAATATTTCTGGAGCTTTGATCATGGCCATTGCAACATTTGTCAAAGGAGCAAAGCAACAAATCGTAATCGAGTTATCTTCAGCAGCTAATAGAGTATCGATAGTCCAGTCCACACCATGTTGTTTTTGCAAAGCAATAGACGGGGAAGGTAACTCTGCTCCATCCAGACCAGTTTTTCCATGTACATGCTCTGCAGTTACTAATGAGCGGACTAAAGGTCGTGAGCAACCGGCAAACACTTTTGTCTCAGGTTTATTTGCAAGTTCACAGAGTATCAGCGCATTTCTGGAAGTTAATGTCAATGGAACGTTGCCGGCAACGGTGACAATTCCTAGAACATCCAGTTCTTCAGGAGAAGCCAGTGCCAGCAAAATACCAATAGCATCATCCTGTCCGGGATCTGTATCTATGATGATTTGTTGAGGAGGCATTTAAAAATATTTGGAGTGTGATGCAAGTACTAAGAGAGCGATGGGTGATGAATAAACATCACCCAAAGAATGTTCTTAAACTCTACTCACCAATTAATGTGAGGCTATTGAACGGGACATTTGTTGTCGCTCATGTAGTCATGCACTTTGATTGCACCAGATAGGATGTCTTTGCGGACTTGCTCCACTTTGGATTTCATTGCACTGGTTACCAATTTGGCATTGTGCTCATCAAGTGCCCAGCCCACACCATCTTCTGCGAGACCAAGAATTTTAAAGCCTGGTTTCCATGAACCGTCATGAGCAGTTTTGAAAACTTCGTATGCAGCAACATCAACTCGCTTGAGCATTGAGGTTAAAACAGATCCAGGTTGGATATAGTTCTGGTTACTGTCAACACCAATGGAAAGTTTTTTATTGTCAGCAGCAGCTTGTAGAACTCCGAGTCCTGTGCTTCCGGCCGCAGCGTAAACAATATCGGCACCACTGTCGAACATGGTTTTTGCCAGTTCTGCTCCACGGGCTGGATCACTCCATGCTGCAGGTGTTGTTCCTGTCATTTTCTGAAAAACAGTTGTATTGGAGTTAATATATTTTACTCCCTGTACATATCCGCAGGCAAATTTGTGGATCAAAGGAATATCCATTCCACCTACGAAACCAACTTTACCAGTTCCACTTTTCAATGCAGCTAAAGCACCAACCAGAAAAGAGCCTTCGTGCTCTTTGAAAATGATAGACTGTACATTTGGCAAGTCTACGACCATGTCAATGATACTAAATCTTGTATTTGGGAATTCTTTGGCTACTTTTGAGAGTGCCGCAGCTTGCCCAAAACCTACTGCAATAATCGGATCAGAACCACGTTTGGCGAGTTTGCGCAGGAACTGCTCACGCTGAGCTTCTTGCTGAACTTCAAATTCACGGTACTTAATACCGGATTCTTTGCGGAACTTTTCAAGTCCGTTCCAAATGCCTTCGTTGAATGACTTATCAAATTTACCGCCCATATCAAAAACCACAGCCGGTTTGAAAGCCATTGCCT
This sequence comes from SAR324 cluster bacterium, assembly GCA_014382365.1. Taxonomy (GTDB): domain Bacteria; phylum SAR324; class SAR324; order SAR324; family NAC60-12; genus Arctic96AD-7. The sequence continues at coordinate 19,669 of JACNJW010000026.1, read as the reverse complement.
GAGAAGCACTCCACAAAACTACTCCAGCCAAAAGGAGGGTGGAAAGCAATTTTTTCATAACATACTCCTAAATAAATTCCGAAACGCTGTCCGGAACAGATTATTAAAAAACCTCTCAATTCTCACTGGGAGGAAGTGGGACAACCCCACGAACGCCACTAAAGTATAGTGAACAGACCATATATGTATATAGCACATTATTAAAATATTCAACAGAAAATTTAAATATACTAAATAATATGCGATATTTTGAAGATACAGGACATTTTCCTTAACAAAAACTAGATACAGCAGATTTTGCTGAAAGCGATACAAAAAATATTAGCAAGAATGGAAAAATTATATTTTCAAATATTGAGTTCTGCTAATCCATTTTGCCAACGAGCAGCATTGACAGTATTTACCATCAGCATAGCAATAGTCATGGGGCCAACACCGCCTGGAACTGGGGTAATAAATGCTGCTTTTGCTTCAACTTCCTCAAAAAAAACATCGCCCACCAGTCTTGACCCTTTGGCTTTACTTGGGTCATCAATGCGGTTGATGCCAACATCGATCACAACAGCACCTTTTTTGACCATCTTTTCAGTGACAAACTGCGGGATACCGATTGCTGCAATCAAGATGTCTGCCTGGGAAGTCACTTCTGCTAAATCATCAGTTCGTGAGTGACAAACCGTCACAGTTGCATCCCAACCCTTGCTGGAGAGCAAAGTGGCGATTGGCCGTCCAACCAAATTACTTCTGCCTAGTACAACTGCATTTTTTCCGGAAGTTGAAATACTACTTCTTTTGAGCATTTGCAGGACACCATAAGGCGTACAGGAAATAAAGCGTGGCTTCCCCATTGCTATCAATCCTGCATTAAAGGGGTGCAGACCATCAACGTCTTTTTCCGGTGAAATTGTTAGAATTACACTTGTTTCATCCAAGCCTTCAGGCAAAGGAAACTGGCAGAGAATTCCATGTACTGCAGGATCATCGTTAAGAGTACTAATTAACGTCTCCAACTCTTTCTGAGTTGTGGTTTTCGATAAGTTGTGGCCAATAGATTTAATTCCAATTTCTTCACATGTTCTCTTTTTGTTTCGGACATACACCTCTGAAGCAGGATCCTCTCCTACCAGTACCACTGCCAGGCAGGGCTCAATTCCTTTTGCCTTCAACAGGTCAACTTCCTGACGCAACTCATCATTGATTTGCGCACTAATTATTTTTCCAGAAATCAGTTCACTCATATTTTCCGTTTCTCCTGAGATATTGTGGTTTACAAATATTTAACTATTCCTGTATGATTAAGTGCAATAAAACTAATATTATTTTATGGAAATATATCAAAAAATTGATGCACTACATCTGAATTTCGGCTGTTCTATTCATGAATATGAAGGTGGTGCCGGTTTACCAATTAGTTATTCTGACAGATTGACAGAAGAAATCAATCTTCTCTTGAATGGTTGTGGACTATTTGATCTCAAATCCTGTTGGTTGATCTCTCTGAAGGGAGCAGATGCAGGGTTATTTTTACAAGGCATGGTAACCAGTGACGTATTATCACAGAAAATTGGAGAAGTTCAGCCAAGTTTGATTTGCAGTAACAAAGGCAAAATAAAACACCACCTGGAGATTATACGGAGTTATGAAAATGAATGGATTGTCAGCTGTGACCCTGGTGAAGGCAGGGCTGTTGGTACAATATTTGACAATTACCATGTACGTGAAGACTTTAAATTAAACTTATTAAATTCAGGTGAAATGTTGAGGGTCGACATGCTTGGTCCACAAGTTGAAAATAGTTTAACAAAACTGGGTTATGCCGGTGAAAACCATGTTTGGAAATACGAAGGGAAGACAGTATTATCAGTAAAATTTGATTTGGGCAAGTTACCACGTTTTATAAACCTGATTTCAAAGACTGTTTTTCAAAAGATTTTTGAGCAAATTCTGGAACAAGAGAATGTTGGTTTGACAGGCTTGGAAGCCTTTGATGAAATCCGAGTTTTAGAGGGTATTCCACGCTCAGGAGAAGACTATACAGAAAAAAATTTTCCGCAGGAAGCAGGACTTGGAGATCATATCTCCTTCGACAAAGGTTGTTATATTGGTCAGGAACCGCATGCACGGATGTATCATCGCGGTCATCCCAACTGGCTTTCTGTCTGGTTAAATTTTGCTGAAAAAATTAATTTGAGATCAGGAGCGGAACTTTTTTGCGAAGGTCAGCAAATTGGTAGCATCAGCAGTACTGGTAGTTTCTCAGAAGATGGTATTTGTCGTGGAATTGCCATGATTAGGCATGAAACTGCAAAAGGAAATAAACGACTTAGCTTGACTATCGATGGGCCGCCTGTCATCGAGTTTGATGCCTTGCCCAACACTATTTCTTAATTTTTACAATGTCTCAAAAATCTGCACTCCCTCTTTTACCTGTGCCAATGGGGTGTTTCACTGGAGTATTACTTGTATTGTCCTTCAGCCTCTTGTTAATCCAACAGTTGTAAGAATAATTATTTTTAAATTACCTCTTGTGTGAATTCCATAATTATTTTACTAGCCTGAACTGGTTTTGAATCCCACTGCAAGTTTGTGCTTGTTTTTGAATTATTAACAGCTACAAACCGGGGTGTTATTAACTCCTATCATATCTTTTGAAGCCTCAGAGTATAAAACGAAAAACACTGTCAAAGTAAAAGTAGCGGTTTAATGAAATATTACTCGACAAATTATAATAATAATCGTCTTCAGAAGTACGGTATGATTTTCGTTTGATACTCCATTTTCGTCCGGAACCATTCATCTGGAGTTGATAAACTCCAAAATCGAGGTTTGCCCTCCTGTCAGATTTGTTGAGGTAAAGTACTGAAGGTGCATATTCTGCTCGTGCTGTTCCGGAAATAACTTTGATTGAATTACCGGAAAATTTCAGTTCATAACTTACCAGACGAGGAGGATACCATGGCGCTTTTGGTTTAACATTCGTCAATAAAAGTGGGCGATGATCAAGTACATTTTGTGGAGTTTCCAGATGCTTGTTACTGATCCTGCCGCTAACTAGTAAAGGAGTCAGTTCTCTGAAATTAATAAATTTGTTAAATTCTCTCCTGACAATACCTTGTGCTGATTTGCGTTTGATTTTTAAACCTATGCTATTGATTGTATACTCGGCAAGTTGTTTAGGTTGAGTCTTATATACTAAGTTTTCAAGAAAGAAAATGCCGGTTTCACTGGAGATATTTCCACTTAATGTCCTACCGCTTGGAGTGTTGATTTTAACCTGCAGCAGCATTTCATCTGCAAGTCTTAAATTAGAAGATAAACGGTCAAATTTTAGCTCAACCTTGCCGGTTATCAGCAAATGCCACCACTTCTTGATTTCTGCACGTGCTGATAGATGATCAGGGTTTTGAATCAATGCAGTTTCCAGTCTGCGGTATGCCTTGTGGTACTCCTTTTGTTCTAAATAACTGAGATATACTTCATAATTGTCCTGGGCAACCCTGATGTTCATTCGGGTCAGGGCTTGCTGAATGTTTTTATCATTCGGATTTTCCACTGAAGCTATTCTATACTCAATTGCAGCTTCCGCCCAACGTCCTTCCTGTTCTAATTGTATGCCCTGGTCAAAATGGAAAGAACATCCTGTAATCATTAACAGAGTTAATATTAAAGCGTATATTTTAAGATTTATGATGCGACTGATCTTCATGATTTAACGTTCATTGGATAATTTGGAGCTTCTTCAGTTATGAAGATATCATGTGCGTGACTTTCTCGTAAACCTGCTGCAGTAATTTTTACAAATCTGGGTTCGTTACGTAAATTTTCTATAGTTGCAGAACCGGTATAGCCCATGCCTGCACGTAATCCACCGACAAACTGGTAAATTGACTCTGACAGGTGTCCTTTGAATGGCACACGACCTTCTATGCCTTCAGGTACAAATTTTACGTCTTCGTCTATGTGAGCTTGGAAATAGCGATCTTTACTGCCCTCTTTCATTGCACCTAAAGACCCCATGCCACGATATATTTTGTAGCGTCTCCCTTGGTAAAGTACTACCTGTCCGGGAGATTCAGCTGTTCCAGCAAACAAACTGCCTATCATGACAGTGTGTGCTCCTGCAGAAATTGCTTTGACAATGTCGCCTGAATATTTAATTCCTCCATCTGCAATTATGGGAATATTTGTTTTTCTAAGCGCATGAGAAACCTTGTCTATTGCAGTCATCTGGGGCACACCGATTCCTGCAACCATTCTTGTTGTGCAAATTGAACCAGGTCCTATTCCTACTTTAACCGCATCTGCACCAGCCTTGACCAGAGCTTCAGCTGCTTCTCCGGTAGCAATGTTTCCACCTATTATCTGCAGATCTGGAAAAGTAGAACGCAGTTTAGTAATGCTGTCTATGACGCCTTGTGAATGTCCATGTGCAGTATCAAGGACCACAACATCTACACCTTCTTTAATTAAAATTTCTGCACGCGATAATAAATCAACAGTTGTACCTAAGGCAGCGCCGACTCTCAAACGGCCTTGGTGATCTTTAATTGACTCAGGGTATTTGCGTGCTTTTTCAATATCTTTGATCGTAATTAAACCAACTAGTTCATAATTATCAGAAACAACGAGGAGCTTTTCAATCCTGTGTTTATGGAGTAGACGTTTGGCCTCTTCCATCTCAATTCCTGGTGCAACTGTAATCAAGCGTTGGCGACCTCCAGTCATTAAAGCAGAGACAGGTTGTTCAAAATTAGTTTCAAAACGCAAATCACGGTTTGTTAATATTCCTACCAGTTCACTACCTCTTGTTACAGGAACACCGGAAATGCGGTATTGTTCCATCAAATTCAAGGCATTTTGCAGGGGCTCATCCGGTTCTACCGTAATTGGATCTGAAATCATTCCGCTTTCAGATCGTTTGACCATCTTGACTTGTGTTGCCTGATCTTCAGCAGTCATATTTTTGTGAATGATTCCTATTCCGCCTTCCTGTGCCATGCAGATTGCAGTTTGATGCTCTGTAACTGTGTCCATTGCTGCACTTAGCAGAGGGATGTTACATTCAAGTATTTGAGTAATTTTACTTTTTACGGAAACATCTGCAGGCAGTACTTTTGAGTATCCAGGAAGGAGAAGGACATCATCAAAAGTGAAGCTGTCCTCCATGCGGTCTTTTAACATATTTGTTGTTCTTAAAAAGTCTTAGAATGAATTATTTATTGATTATAAGAATCAGATAAAATACGCTCTAAGTCAAGTTGTTTGCAGGTGATAATAGCTGGAATAACAAAAAATAATACAGCAAAAAAAAGACATTTATCTCTTTTGACTTGTTCTCAAAATTGGATTCAGCTAGTATCGGCAATCCTCTGTATCTTACTGTTTTTTCATCTTTTGAAAAGGAGAAATTTTATGAAGAATCTACAATGTTGGATTTTTACCATTTTGTTTTTGCTGTTATTACTGCCGAATAGTGTCAGTGCAGTTGGTTGTAAAGACTTGGATTCTAACGAAAAAATTCAGGCATTTATGAAAGGAGCCTACGAGTCAAACCCGTTGCTGCGTAAGAATGTTAGTTTTACTTTGACACTTGACACCTGTGAAGGCAAGGTCTGCCGCTCAAAAAGTAAACGTGCTGCGCAGAAAGAAATACTGCGGATACAAAAATTTGAAAACAAAAGACGTATTTTTGCTAAAAAAGGTCCCAATGCACCACGTTGTGTAATACAGCGAGGAGGGCGGCGTTTCGTCTGCTCCAGTTGCGGAGTTGTTGCAAATGAAAACTGTCGCAGTTTTCCTGCTGACGGAAGCACTATCTTTCCAGGAACAAATATTGATTCTGCTGATTTTTCGTTAACTTCAGGTGCGGTTAAGGAAATGACATGTACAAAATTAAAAAATCCAAAATTTTTCAAAATAGACACTCTAACTAAAACTAAGTCAGGTGGAAATAAAAGCGGTTATGATCGTGTACTGAGTTATTATGACAAAAGTAAAGGAGTGCCGATTACTGTTAATTTTTTTGCTGACAAAGTTTTACGAAAAGTGTATCGGTTTTTTCCAAAGTATTATGTCAAAGTTGGAGACAAATGGATTTCAACTGTTATGCGTGTGCGAACTACAAATGGAAGTGAGAAAAAATTTGTATTTGAAACCCTGACGCATATAAATAAAAAAAATGGTAAACTCAATCTGTATTTAGATTTGATTGACGATCCTGAATTAAAAAATGTGTCTCCAGAATCACTTTTCAGTACAGACTGAAGATATGCAAACAGCTTCACTTGAAGAAATTGCTTTAACACTGTTGCAAAGAAAATTTGTTTTGTCGGCAGTGTTGTTAACTCTACTTTTTATTCCAGTCTTTTGTTTCTCCACAGTAGTATTTTCTCAGGAAATAAATGAATCAGAATTGCAGCTTGGATTGGATGAAGATCCACTGTCAGAAAAAGATGCAGAGTTGGGGTTGGACGAAGATCCTCTTGTTGAAGCTGATCCGGAGTTGGGGTTGGACGAAGATCCACTGTCAGAAAAAGAGGCGGAGTTGGGCTTGGATGAAGATCCTTTTGCAGAAACAGAGCTGGAGCCGGGGTTAGATGAAGATCCACTGGCAGGAAAAGAGGCGGGGTTGGGTTTGGATGAAGATCCTTTTGCAGAAACAGGTGCTGAGCTGGGGTTAGATGAAGATCCACTAATGGAGGTTACAGAACCCGAAGTAAGTGAGGACGAAGCAGAAGAGGAGGAAGAGTTTCAACCAAGAGTTACTTTCAATCATAAAGTCAAAACCTTGATGGGCGGCAGTGAAACAAAGGGGTTGTCTATGCTGGATCCATTACTGACTGAAATCAGGGAACTACGTTTTGTAACTACCTATGATCAGTCGGTAAAGGTGCAAACATCTCCACAGATGTATAATTTTTTCCGATTATCTATTAGTTTTTCACAAAGTTATGAGTTAAAGAAAGAGCGAATATTTGACGGCTATGCCAGTTTACGTGAAATATATTCAAATTACCGGACTGGTGCTCATCAGTTGCGCTATGGAACCCAAATCTTTAGTTTAGGAAAAGTTGATTTAGATAAGGTTATTGATGTACTTCACATGAACAACATCATGGGACTTTATACATTTGAGCCTGATGATTCGAAAGATTCTATTCCCTCAATCAGATACAACTGGTTTCGTGGTGCACACACGGCTACGGTGTATCTTTCACCAATCAGGCAGCAGACATTTGGAATGAAATTTGCCGAGCTGCGTGAAGAAATAGAAAAAAAAGAAAAAGATGATGAATCAGGCAAAGTTTCTTTTCTAAGAGATTATTATGGTTTGCAATATCAATGGACTGGTGATGTGTTTGATGCAAGGGTGGGAATGTTTCACTGGTTTGATGCAAATCCGCATATTAAGTTTGAATATCAGCGAATTCTGGACAACGAAACAACTACCTTACAGGGGTCTTTCGAAAAAATGTTAAGCAATTACGAAGAAAAAGAGACACGTTCTGATTTTTATACTCTTGAACTGGATGCTGTCTGGAGAGATATGGTATGGAAATTGGAAACTGGATTATTTAAGAAGAGGAACTTGTATTCTTATGAAATTCCGGAAGGAAGACACATTCGTCTTTCAACTGTACGGACTCCACATTTTGCCTGGGCGACATCTTTCGAGAGTACATCTCCATATTTCTATTGGCTGATGATATATTCACAGAGGAAGTCCTTTGATGTTCCGGAAAATTCACACATATTTCTATATGAAAACGAAGCAGCTCTGGTAGCAAAAAAAAGGAACATTTCAAGAAATCAAATTTCCGGGGTTGCAGTTATAAAAACTCCGGACAATTCTCTGCGGGTAACTTTGTTGAATTATCAGACATGGCCCTTCGTACAGCACGGCTTTGCCTCAATTTTTACCTGGGAACAATATAAACAAAATATGGAACTGGAACTCAAATATTTTCGTTTAGAAACAGAAGGGCAAAAAATGTTAGCAAACAAAATTATCACGAATCAGGTTTTCTTGACCTATACACAAAAATTTACTGCACGCTGACTGCCACATGTTCGCCCGTTTTTTTACTTCAGTTAATCAATTTCCTAAAACAATTCTGCTGGTAATTCTTGCCCTGAGTGCCTTCTTTTTTGTGCAGGCAAAGAATGGTCTTTTTGATCCACATACAGGAAGATTACGAATCAACAGCACTGTTGAACCATTCATAGAGCGTGATTCAGGTGCTTATCAGCAATTCCTTGAAGCAAGAGCTGCTTTCGGCAGTGAAGAAGTTGTAGTGATTGCCCTCCACAATAAGGACAAAAAGCCAATAGATTTCAAATATCTGTTAACACTTGCTCATTTGAAAGCCGAGATTGAAGAAATAGTTCCTGGTGTATCCAAAGTCTTAAGTATGTTGAATTTGCCTCAAGCTTCCGGAGCATGTGCAGGAAAATCTTATTTTCATCAAATTGGAGTGGGCACAGTTTGTGTGTCAATTATTGAGGAATATGAGCAAAACATTTCTTGTCTTAAAAGTTCTGTAGCAAACAGTACTTCACAGCAAGAATCTGATGATAGTTTTGAAGACAGTCTGGAAGAAGGACTGGAGGATAGTCTGGATGGAAATATAGAAAATAACCTGGATGAGAACCTGGAGGGTAGTCTTGAAGAGAATTTAGAAGAAAATCCGGATGATAGTGTTGATAATTCTGTAAATTCAAAGGCTGTTAATGATTCTGTTTTAGACTGTTCACTCACAAAATCAAATGAGGATCCAGAAAGCTTAATGCTTGAGGCAGATCTTAAAATCAGCAAAATTATCAAAGGTTTAAAAAATCATCCTCTTTTTGAAGGTGATTTGCTTTCCAGAGATTTGAGTACAGCTGCACTGATTCTCACTTTCAGTCCTGATTCGAAGCCGGAGTCTGACAACACACAGTCAATTTTGCATAAATTACTGGCAAAGTATCAACAAGAGTCTGAAATTGCTGAAACTCTTCAGATTGCCTATGCAGGACAGCCAAGACAGATAAATGAAGCCAGTCGCTTAATTCGGCAGGATATGGAACTGATTCTACCACTCAGTCTGATGCTGATAGTAGTCGTGCTTTTATTAGCTTTCAGGAGTATGCAGGCAGTAATTGTGCCGCTGGCAGTTGTTCTATTTGGAATACTCTGGACTGCGGGAATTATTGGTTTGATAGGAGATGAACTTAATTTGGTGACTATGGCTTGTGCTCCAATTATTGTTTGTGTTGGCAGTGCTTATGTAATTAAATTTCTCAATCAGTACCAAACTGAATCACTGCAAATTCGTGAGAAAATGAACGCAGGTGAATCTAAACATGCAACGGCGGAAGTGATTTCTGCAACTCTAACATCAGTATCTGTACCAGTTACTGTGACAGCAATAACTACAGTCGCAGGCTTTATTGCACTGGTGGTCAGCCCTATACCTGCGGTTCAGCAACTGGGACTGTATTCGAGTGTTGGGATTGTTGCTATTAACCTGTTTACTCTCACTTTAGCACCGGCATTACTGAACTATATAAAGATGCCGGATTTAAAGCCAGTGGAAAAGAGCAGTGGAATTCTCAATAGATTTTTTCAAATTATAGTTGAATGGCTCAGATTACATTCCAAACGTTTGATTTGGATTTGGCTGGTTGTTGCAGCCTTTGCAACTTATGGCATGCTGGATTTAACTATCAACAGTTCTACAAAGACCTTTCCGGAAGAGAGCCAACTAGTAAGAGATCTTGAATTTATAGAAAATGAATTAGCAGGTACGGATACTCTACGTTTATTGTTCAAAGCAGGAACAGATAGTGAACTAGAGCAGGAATCATCAAGCAATCCTCTGCTGACAGTCAGAACAATTTATGGACTAAGGGAACTGCAAAATTGGCTTTTTCAGCATGGCGGTAGTACTGAAGTTGGTGAAATTGAAGGTTTGATCATTGATAAGATTCATTCTCCAGTAGATGTTCTGGATCATTACCGTCAAGGACTTGAAAAACTAACTGATGAGGAAGTCGTACAGTTTTTTGCAAAAGCAGGTGAAAATGGTCCAAAATTTTTAAATGATGCAGAAGATGTAATGCAGGTCACATTGAGGATGCGGAGTAGCGGATCAACGTCTTTTCTGGCATTGAGAGATTTGCTGCTGGATAAGGTCCCGGAATTATTACCTCATTTACAGTTCAGTTACACTGGTGGCGGAGTGCTTTCCAGCGAATCTGCAAACAATATTGCACAAGGACAAATAAATAGTGTGTTTCTTGCGCTGATTATTGTATTTGCCATTCTGTCAATGCTGTTCCTTTCGTGGAAAATGGGTGTGATTGCCTTGTTTCCAAACGTGATAACCATTTTGATATTTTTTGGTTCACTAGGCTGGCTTGATATTCCAATTGGTGTAACTATTTCAGTAATTGCTGCGATTGCTTTAGGGATTGGTGTCGATGATACTATTCACTTTCTCAGCCACTATAATGAGTACGCAAATAAATTACGTAATAAACGGAAGGCATCATTGAAAACATTGCCTATAGTTGGGCGTCCGATGCTCTTTTCTACGATTGCCCTGTCTGCAGGTTTTATATTGTTTGCACAATCAGAAATGGAATCTCAAGTATTGTTTGGAACATTCACGGCATTCACTTTAATAGTTTGTTTGGCAATTGATATGACTTTTTTGCCGTCAGTAGTGATGGAAACAGGGTTGATTACTGTATGGGATTATGTAGGCTTGAAATTCGATGAGAAATTTATACAGGGAATAGACCTGTTTCAGGGGATGACTGTTAGAGAAGCAAAAATAGCAAGTTTGATGGCCTATACTGTAGATTTGGAAAAAGGAACACTGCTCTTTAAAGAAGGAGACATTGGTGACGAAATGTATGTGATCCTAAACGGCACTATTGCAATATTTCTGGAAAAAGATGGAAAACGTACTGACCTGGTGTGTTTAGAAAATGGCAATACTTTTGGTGAAATGGGGTTATTCAGGCAAGCAGAACGTAGTGCAAGTGCTGAAGCTACCGAAAAAACAAGATTGTTGGTGCTTAATCGTGATTGCCTGGAACCTTTGAAAAAACGAAATCCAAAAATTGCAGCAAAATTATTCATGAATCTGGCTCACCGCCTGCAGTTGTCACTAAAAAATACAAATGAGAGGTTGCTTGCACAAAAAAACTTTAACCTTGCCAGCCTTGAATCCAAGTTAAAACAAGAAGAAAAGTTAGTACAGGAGGAGCAGTCTGTTAATTTGGCAGAACTTTGGGCAGAGCTAGGTGAAAAATGGCGTAGAAAAATTAAATCATACAGTGAGGAACTGTCATTATCCAGTGGTAAGAAACTAAATAAAATTAGACCTGAAACAGGTGGCTACCTGTTTATTACTTCAGGAGAAGTTGTAATTGAGCCCAATGTGTCTGCAAAAAATAAAACATTCTCTGTCGGGTATTGCTGGACTCGTAAGGGGTTTGATTTGATAGGAGAATTTGTGCTTTGTACTGCTGAAGCAACCTCTGTTGCAAGAGCCATTGCAAAGAAAGATTCTACTTTAATGTTGTTTAAAGAAACTCAGCTCTTAAAGCTAGTGGAGCAAGAACCACGAATTTCAGCACAATTTTTTGAAGATCTGGTATGCCTGCTGTCTGACCAGTTGGCTATAGCAGATATTCGTTTGCAGGGGCATTAAACATGAGCTGAGAGTCAATTTCATAAAATCGTAAATTTGTTCAGTATTTTCTAATCAGTTTAGTCTTAACTTTATTTGTAATTTGTGTCTAACCAACTTTTAATTGTCGTTGATGTCAAGTATGACGTCTGATACAGAAATGAACATTATGGTCGTCGACAGTTTTGCAACGACACGTAGACTGATTGTTAATATACTTTATCAATTAGGTTATAATAATGTAACTGAGGCTGATGAAGGCACTTTGGCGTTGGCTAGACTAAAATCAGAGCTTTATGATTTTGTTATAATTGATTGGAAGCTCTCAAAAATGAGTGGTTTGGAGTTGCTGAAGCATTTGCGTGAAGATCCTGCACTGAAACACATTCCAGTCTTAATATGTCTTGATGAAGCACTGCCGGAGAACATAGTTGCTGCCACAAAAGCAGGAATAAATGATTATATAATCATGCCTTTTGAAAAAAAAATGTTTTCTGAAAAACTGAGGAAAATTTTCAAACAGCACCAATCCTGTTTTTACTGAGGCACTGAGCTGCTTTTGTTGAATACTGCAGAGAGATTAGAAGATGATGTCGAACTTTATAAAATTATCAGGTGTTCGCGGAACCTTCTCTATTGCATGAACAATGGCAGCTGTAGGTCCTTGGTGGCACCATTGTACAAATATATTGATTGCAGCCTTCTCACCTTGTGCTGTCACAAAAACTGAACCATCACTTTGATTTCTGACATGACCGTTTATTCCCAGTGAGTCCGCTTTGTTTTTGGCAGAATAGCGGAAGCCAACACCTTGTACTCTACCTGTAATTATTAGATCGAGACGTTGCTCAGTACTCATTCAATTGACCTTCTAATCATCCATGTCTTTGATGATACAGCTTTTGCGAATTATTGACCAGCAGGTCGGCACTATTTCTGAGAGGTTGCTTCCACAAACGGATTATCCGGTCTGCAAGCAGGTGAATATCTTCTGAAATTTGAGAAGAGGAATTAACTTTGTACAATGCTTTGCGTTGTTTTAGAGAAATCATTACAGTTGGGTCGTCAAAAAGGCAGCCAAAAAAATCACTTCGGAGCATTAGGTTTTGGATTAGAGTATTTTCAAGGGAATTAATTAAGTCTAATTCATCCGGTTCTTTACATTTATTAAATACAATCCTGGGCCTGTAACGGACCCAATTATTCTCTGCAATTTGAGCGACATTTAAATCAATAGTTGCTAGCTCATCCAGGAGGCCTCTAACAGTCAAGACATCTTCCATAACAGAACGGTTGTAGGATGCCCTTAATTTTTCTTCAAGGAAAGAGTTTTTAGGCAATGAATGTTCAATTACTCGAAAAGCAAAATGTTTAAGAAATGTCAGTAAGTTCATAATGGAAGTATGTTCCGTTGTAGTAAGTATCAGACCTAACTGAGTCATTGCAAAATAATCTAAAGTGTTATATGAACTTCCACTTCCAAGATCCAAAATAAGATATTCGCAGTCTAATTGTTTCAGGTTGTAGATGAGACGCATTTTTTGTGCATGATGCATGTTTGCCAGAAAGGGGCTTCTGACGTCACCTGCTAGAAAAAATAGTTTATTCTGACCGGTTGGCAAAACTAAATCTTCCAGTCTGCTTGTACGTGCACGTAAAAAGTCACCAATTCCTGGATGAATGTTGTTGATTCCGAGAAAAGTATGTAGATTAGAGCCCCCAAAATCCAAGTCTGCAACTATAACAGTTTTGCCCAATTCTGCGAGTGCTGTTCCAAGATTCGCTGCGAGAAAGCTTTTTCCAACACCGCCTTTGCCGCTGGCAATTGGGATGATTGTTCTTTTAAAAATTGAGTTTCTTTTGCTTTTCATGGATACGAACCGATAATTGTCTGCAATTTAAAATGTCCGGTTAAAATAAAATCAACTGTAATTGTAACAGTTTCAAGACACAAGGGTAGCATCAAGTCTCTTTTTAAAAAATTTAACATCAGGATGTGGGTTATGGTAATATGGGTCAGTTTCTTCAAATCCCAACGACTTATAAAGACTAATTGCAGAATTCATGCTGCTTAAGGTGTCTAACTGCATTATTTTATATTGTTTTTCAGTTCCAAGCCGAATAATTCTTTCTGCTAACAACCTGCCTAACTTAGCCCCGCGCCAGGCAGGTTTAACGTAAAGACGTTTCATTTCACAAATTTTATTGCTCAGAGGTCGGAGTGCCACGCATCCTATACTATTTAATTCATCTCTCGCAAGCAGGATGCAGCCGTCCGGGGCAGCATATTTTCCCGGCAGGTTTTCCAGCTCCTCTTCAAAACCCTGAAAACTGAGACTGAATCCCAAGTTTTCAGCATAATCTAAAAACAAGTTCTTCACATTTATGTAATCAACAGGATTTTTTGCAAAATCTATTATAATTGTCATTATCTCAAAGTTCCCTCTGCTAAAAAGTCAATTAAGCTGTTCAAATTAGAGCTGTATGTTAATTTATTTAAAGTTCGGTACTGCTTCTGTGCTGAATAATTCACTGCATTTGAGCATGATTTACATTAGACCACTAAATTGTTTTTTTTTAATTCAGTCCTGTCTATTGCTTTTAGACCAAAAATTATTAGCAATCCAATTAAAGAACTGCTGATTACGACTAACAAATAAAAATGCCAACCCCAGTAGTCAAAAACAATCAGTGGAAGATAGCTGCCAAGTGAACCTCCAGCATAATAAAAAGCAATATAAAGTCCATTTGCAACTCCTCGTTGCGTTTTTGTGTGCTGGTTTATGTAAGCGGATAAAGTTGAATGCATTAAGAAAAAACCACTGCTGAAGACAAAAACTGCAGAAAATACTAGAATCAAATTGTTTCCTGCGAGCATCATTATGCCCAAGCAAAAAGCGGTGATTCCCAACAGAGTGCTGTTGACTGGACTTCCAAGTTTAGTGCTGATTGACTGTGCATTGAGAGAAATTACTATCCCCATCAAATAACCCAGATAAGCCGAAGCGATCAGTGATTCAGAAGAAGATGGCATAATTTCTCTGATCCTGAACGGCAGTACATTTAAGACTGAAGCAAAAGCGAAAAATACTATAAAGGCCGTGAGGTAAACTCGATAATGTCTCGGTTGCCTGAATGTCTTCCAAACACCTTTGATTGGGAGATGTGAACCTTGGCTTGGTGCGTCCTTTTCCAGCTTGCGGAGTAAGAATAAAGCGTATAGTAAGCCCACAGTCCAGACTATAAAAGCAACCCTCCAGTTTGTAAAATCAGCAATAAAACCTGTGAAAAATCTTCCTGTAAAGCCTCCGATGATAGTTGCTGAGATATAACTGCTGACTGCTTTTTGTCTTTGTTGTGAGGAGGACTGGTTGCCAATGTAGGTTATAATTGCTGTAAAAATTGCCGATAATAGCAATCCTTGGAGTAAACGCAGTCCCAACAAAATCTGGAAATCTGTAACAAATACAAAAGAAAATTCTGAAAAAGTCAGCATAGAGATGAAGCAAAGCATGATAGTTCTAGCTGAAAAATTATCGATTAAATATCCAAATATAATGGGGGTCAACCCCAACGGAAACAAGGTTAAGGAAATCAATAGTGATGCTTTACTGCCTGTGATGGAAAATTCCTGTGCTAACAGTGGTAAAATCGGCTGTGGAGAATAAAGTGTACTGAAACTTAGTACTGTTACAACTAGTAGAATATTTAGAGAACTGCTTTTCATTTAAGAATGTGTTTTAGTATGGAGTGTTTGACTAAAATATCACTTTTCATTTTTGCAAATATTTATTATTATAAAATGTTAATTCAAAAAAATATTACTACATTGTTTGTTATTAAGGAAGATCTTTATGAGTAAAAAAGTAAAGCCAAATCCAGAAGTTCATGAATACCAGGCAGAGATGCAGAAACTGCTTGAAATACTGGTGCATTCTCTTTATACAGAGCGTGAAATATTTCTTCGGGAACTTGTTTCAAATGCCTCTGATGCCTTGAGTAAGGTGCAGTTGACAACACTGACTGAAGAAAATGTATTGAGTAAAGATGCAGAGCTTGAAATTAAAATTTCTTTTGATGAAGAAAAGCGAAGCATCGTGATTGAAGATTCCGGCTGCGGTATGACCAAGGAAGAGCTTATAGACAACTTAGGTACAATTGCAAACTCCGGGACATTAAAATTTTTGCAGCAGGCACAAGCAGAGAATAAATCAGCAGAAAACCTGATCGGCCAGTTTGGAGTTGGTTTCTATTCTGTTTTTATGGTTGCCGAGCGAGTAGAACTAACTACCCGTTCCTGGCAGGTTGATGGCCAAGCCTGGCAGTGGTCATCTGAAGGTACTGGGCAGTATGAGGTCATTCCTGTTGATTACAAACAGCGTGGTACTCGTGTTACAGTGTTTCTCAAGGAAGATGCCAAAGAGTTCTGTAGTGAATGGAAACTTGAATCGATCATCAAAAAATATTCAAATTACCTCCCGTTTCCAGTTAAAGTAAAAGACAAAACTATCAATCAGGTTAAAGCTATTTGGACTAAAGCCAAAGCTGATGTTGAGGCAGATGAATATACTGAGTTCTATAAGCAAATTTCACATGCACCTCAGGAACCGTTACACCATTTGCATTTTAATATAGATGCACCAATTCAATATTATGCACTTTTGTATATCCCGGAATCGGTTGGAAATGAAGTGCTTTATGCACGTGAAAGTAAGGACATTGCACTTTATGCCCAAAAGATATTAATTCAGTCAGGTAACACACATTTGCTACCATCATATTTGCGTTTTGTACAGGGTGTGGTTGAT
Organism: SAR324 cluster bacterium; assembly: GCA_014382365.1. Classification (GTDB taxonomy): domain Bacteria; phylum SAR324; class SAR324; order SAR324; family NAC60-12; genus Arctic96AD-7. Next base: position 3,177 of record JACNJW010000026.1, on the reverse strand, counting down.
TCAGAGGATTTACCACTGAACGTCTCCAGAGAAAACGTACAGAAAAATGCACTAATTGAGAAGATCAAAAACAGTTTAACTTTAAGAATGCTGAAAGAATTACAGTTTCTGGCAGATCAAAATGTAGAAAAGTATGGAAAATTCTGGCAGCAATATGGGATTTTACTTAAAGAGGGGATTTCGTCAGACTTCAAGAATAAGAACAGATTGATGGATTTATTACGCTTTAATTCAACTGTTTCTGAAGATAATTCTCAAGAGGTTTCTCTCAAAGAATATGTCGGACGAATGCGTGAAGATCAAAAAGATATATTCTATGTTACAGGTGGTTCACGTGAAGGGATATTGCATAACCCAAACCTTGAGTATTTTCGAAAACAGGGCTTGGAAGTCTTGTTTTTGACTGATCAAATTGATGATTTCATGGTAAATGATCTTCGGGAATATGACGGAAAACCCCTAAAAAACATTTCTCAGGGAGACATTGAAGGCCTAAATGATGATGTGGCTTCAACTGAGTCTTCACTTTCCAAAGAAGAAAAAAGTGATGTAGTGGCCTTCTTTAAAAAACAATTGAAGGATCGAGTAAACGATGTTTCAGCTTCAAAACGTCTTGTTGACAGTCCCTGCTCCCTGGTTACTCCTAAAGATGGCATGACTGCGCAGATGGAAAAGATGATGAAAATGATGGATCAGAAATTTCAAGGAGAAAAGCGGAATATGGAGATCAACATGAGCCATCCTATAATTCAAAATCTTTCTGAAATTTTGCAGAAAGATAAGAATCATCAGTTTCTTGTAGATTCAGTGGAACAACTCTACGAAAACTCATTATTGGTAGAAGGTCTGCTCGAAAATCCTGTGCAGATTTTGTCACGGTTTCAGAAGTTTATGGAGTCGGCAAGTTCATATGAACTGGAAAAACTATCCTGAATAGAATATTGAGGTAACAGCAAATCTCTGCAGATTAGAGTTGCAGGAATATGGGGGATAAAATTGTAAGGGGGAGATTATTTGAGAAAACTAATTGCAGAGTGTGTTATTTGAAATTTCCTCCTCAATTTTCATGATATTTTCTTCATATTCATGCAATGCTGATTCAATTTGTTCAGAGTAACTTCGGAGTTCTTGCAATTGATTCAGGTATTGTTTGATAGTTTCATTGTGCAGATGAATTTCAGAAGGTTGTTGCACACCTTTTTCCAGTAACTCTTCACAATCAACTGTGAGAATTTCCAGATCTTCTTTGATGGAGATGAGAAAAAAAGAATCAGTGTCAGTGTAAGAAAGTGTCAAATCTGAATTTTCCGAATCATCCTCCTGCATTTTGCTGTGTTCCTTCATGTATTCAGAAATTTCTTTCAACAGTGTGTTGTAGCGACCCACCAGGTTTTCACAGTCTGTGCGGTATTTTTGAAGTTCATGAGGCAACTTGTAGGAAAACAAATTAATAAATACCCTGGAGTAATGCTGCAGGATGTGTCTGAGAGTGTTAAGTAGTGTCATCAGTCTTAAGTGTTTATTAAAGATTTATCTGTAATCTAGTTGGTTTAGAGCAAAAAGTCAATTTGAGATCTTAGACGAAACTCAAATTATTAATTAGTAGAAGAGGAATAAATGGCAATTTCAATGACAGGTTTTGGTGCCGCAGATGCTCAGTGGGATGTCTGGATATGTCAGGTGGAAATACGCTCTGTTAATCAGCGATTTTTGGATATCCGGTGCAGACTACCGATAGGCTTTCAGCAGTTGGAACAAGAATTTAAAAAACAAATTAAAGCTGTTAGTTCCCGGGGAAAAATAGATTGTTCAATTCGCTTGGAGCAGGGTGCTGGTGAAGATGTTTTACAACTAAATACGGAGAGGGCTCAACTATTTAACCAGTTAGTGACAGAATTTGAAACAATTTCCGGACGACAGGTGATTGTTGCTGCCAGAGACTTAAGTAGCATCAAAATTATTGAAGAGAACAAATCAGGGGAACCGCCTGAGGAGTGCGAAAAAATAATACGGGAATGTTTGAGCAGGGCTGTGGCTGGTTTTCAGCAAATGAAAGTACGCGAGGGAGAGGCCATGCATAAGGACATTCAGCATCGGCTTAATTCATGCGCAATAATTTTGAATAAGATTGAAAAACTATCTCAGCAGGAACCGGGACTTTACAAAGAACGACTTCAGGAACGACTTTCCATGTTGAATGATGCGAAGGAATTTAATCCGGAACGATTGGAGCAGGAGGTTGCACTGCTTGCAGATCGCCTGGATATTTGTGAAGAAGTGGTCCGTTTTAGAACACATCTGGAACATATGGATGATATTTTAGCCCATGCTGAGGTTGGAAAAAAAGCCGAATTTCTGATGCAGGAACTTAATCGTGAAGTCAATACAATGGCATCTAAAAGCAATAATGCCGAAATCAGTCAGGCATCAGTTGAAATAAAAAGTGAGTTGGAAAAAGTCAGAGAACAACTTCAGAATATCGAATAGAATTCAGATGAAAATCACTTTGGCCGGAAGTCCTGGTTCAGGAAAATCTACTTTGCGTAAGTTGCTGGCAGAACATTATGGTTTAAAAACAAAAGGTACTGGTGATTTTATGCGCGAATTATCCTGTAAACACGGATACAGTGACATCACTCAGTTTCTAATCGAATATGTCTCAGTACATCCTGAAGTGGATCATCAGGTTGATGAAGAACAGAGGCTTTATGGAGTGCAAAATGATAATTTTGTTTTGGATGCTCATTTAGGATTTCACTTTGTTCCGGACTCAATCCGGATTTGTCTGGTTTGTAATTTAAAAGAATCGGCACAACGTATATTGGCAGATAAAAATCGTACCACAGAAGCAGCCACAACAATCAGTGCAAGTATGCTTGCCAGTCAAAAACGAAGGGATACAATGCGTAATAATTTTTTAAGTCTATATGAAGTTGACATTGATGATCCCTCAAACTTTGATTTACGCCTGGATACAACAAATCTGAGTGCAACCCAAGTGTTTGAACATGTTACTGCTTTTATAGACACGCAGACCTCAAAGTAGTGATTCAAATCCGTAAAATTCGTAGAATTATGGTTTGTTTCTGTTTGCAAAAACTGAGATAATTTTGCTAGTATTTATTTTCGCACCAGTAGCTCAACTGGATAGAGCAACTGACTTCTAATCAGTAGGTT
>JACNJW010000017.1 GCA_014382365.1 SAR324 cluster bacterium | reverse complement strand
CTAAGGAAGATTTTGATTTAGCTGAAAATATGCAGAAATCATAAAAGAAAATGCACATTAAAAGTTCTTATCAATTCAAATAAGGAGTTTCAAAATTTTTGAATTCACCCCCGACCCCTCTTGAGATTTTCAAAAACAAAAATTTAGATTTTCTAGTACTGCATTGATCGAGTAGCGGAAAAAATGAGATAAAAATTACAGCGTATAACAAGAAATATATGCTTCGCTGCGCTTCGGGCTTCGCCACATTGGCATCGTTCCTCAGCTAACGTCATATATTTCTGGAACGTTGAGAGTATAGTTGGAGAATGAAAGAAATGTATAACAAGGCGCTGCACTCGGACGGCAATTCCGCTGCGCTCCATTGCCGCCGGTGAGCTTGGTCGTTATGTGTGAAAAGAAATGAATATCGGAATATACATTTACGAAGAAGCGGAGGTTCTTGATTTTTCTGGGCCATTCGAGGTTTTTTCTACTGCCACTAGAGTCTCAGATATTTTGAACACGTTTACTGTTTTTTTAGTTAGCGAAACAGGCGGTACTGTTACAGCACGTGGCGGTTACGAGGTAAACGCTCGTTACGGGTTTTCTGATCATCCTCCTATTGATGTTTTGATAATTGTTGGCGGTGTGCATACTGGGGAAATGAAAAACCAAAATGTTTTGCGTTGGATCAAAGAGCAGTCACTAAAAACCCAGCTTGTTGCTTCAGTCTGTACTGGTGCATTTCTATTAGCTGAAGCTGGGGTGCTGTCTAGTCAAAATGTAACAACGCACTGGGAAGACATTACAGATCTTCGGGAAAGCTATCCCGAGCTAAAGGTTATAGAAAATCAGCGATGGGTTGATGAGGGTAGTATTATTACTTCAAGCGGCATATCTGCTGGTATTGATATGAGTCTTCATTTGGTATGCAAAATTCATGGCGTAGAACTAGCAGAAAAAACGGCGAGGCAAATGGAGTTTGAATGGACAAAAAACACATAACAAAAACATCAACTCGGAGTCAAAAAACAGTGCGTCTTTGCGGTATTCGCTTCGCTCAATTTTACCGCAAAGCACCCCAGTTTTTTGCCCCGGTTATGTTGGGCGTTATCCCAGTTCGTTCCGCTTAGCGCGAAACGAACTGGGATAATGCCGAGCTGAGCGGTACTCCACTCCAGCGAATTGTCATCGCACCGTTTCGCTTCGCTACACTATGCGATAACAATACGCTAGAGAGGACAAAACAACCTGATAATTCGCCTCCGCCGGAGTCGATTATCAGGTCATTTCGCCGCTCAGCTCGGCATTATACATTGAAAAAAATATAGGATAAATCCCGAATGGCACGAGAAGGTTCAGTCAAACTACTGCATAAAGCAAAAAAATCAAAAAGCGATGAGTTTTATACACAATACATTGATATACAGAAAGAAGTTGAAGCATATCTAGAATTCAATCCCGATGTATTTCGAGATAAAGTTGTTTATTGCAATTGCGATGACCCATTCGAGAGCAATTTTTTTCGTTATTTCGTTTTGAACTTTGAACGAATTGGATTGAAACAGCTTATTACTACCAGTTACAAACCCTCGCCTGTCGCCAATACACAACTAGAACTGCTTGGTAATAACAAGCCCCTTAAAAAATCAAAAGGCCGTCCAAAAATAACTGCCAACAAATTTATCATTAATGAGGTTGGCGACATAGATGGCGATGGTGAATTTAGTTTGAAGGATGTTGCATTACAGCTGAAGGAAAATAAACATAATGAATGGTCACCATTAGACGGAGATGGCGACTTTCGCAGTAATGAGTCCATATCTTTATTAGAACAATCCGACATTGTAATAACAAATCCACCCTTTAGCCTCTTTCGAGAATATATAAAGCAACTTGTTGACTATGATAAACAATTCCTAATTATAGCCAATATTAATGCCATTACATATAAAGAAGTATTCCCTTTAATTAAAGATAATAAAATCTGGCTAGGTACTGGAATGGGACGGTGGATCTCTGGCTTTATTGTGCCTGAGTCATATGAGTTGTATGGGACCGAAGCACGAATTGATGATGAGGGGAATCGAATTGTAGCTACTAATAACTGTCTTTGGTTCACTAATATAGATCACGGCAAGAGACACCAACCATTACCACTGATGACCATGAGTGATAATATTAAGTTCAGTAACCATAAGAATGTTAAAGGAAAAAAATATAAAAAATATGATAATTTCGATGCAATTGAAGTTCCTTATACGGATGCAATTCCTAGTGATTATGATGGCCTGATGGGAGTACCTATCACATTTTTAGATAAATACAACCCTGATCAGTTTGAGATAATTGGTTGTTCGTATGACTATGGAAGACCTGCTGGATGGAATAAAAATATTAATATGTCTGTTTCTGTGGAAGGTACAAATGTTTATAAAAGAATTTTAATTAAACATAAGAATATAAAGGGCTGAAAAAATGGAAACAACATTAAGAACAGACATTACAGTTGACGAAATATGCAAAGGCTTTGTTTACAATGAGCTAGAAGGAAAAGGCCTGTTTGGGCTTTCTGGTAGGCTTACAATACAACCGGAGTACCAGAGAAATTATATTTATGCTGCTGATGGCGGCAAAAGGGAAGTTGCAGTTATAGAGTCAATACTGAAAGGCTATCCAATTGGTTTAATATATTTTAACAAAGTAAATGATAGTGATTTTGAGGTCTTAGATGGACAACAGCGCATTACAAGCTTTGGTCGCTTCGTCACAAATAAATTTGCAATTAAAGATCAGAACGGTATGGAACAATACTTTAGTGGTTTTGCATCAGATAAAAGAACAAAGATTTTAGAAACAAAACTTCTTATTTATGAGTGCGAAGGAACGGAAAGTGAAATAAAAGAATGGTTTAAAACAATCAATATCGCTGGTGTACCTCTCAATGATCAGGAATTGCTAAATGCTGTATATTCTGGTCCTTTTGTAACTCTTTGCAAAGAAGAATTTAGCAACAGCCAGAATGCTAATATTCAAAAGTGGAGCGCATATATAGGAGGAAATGCTAATCGCCAGGATTATTTAGAACGTGCACTGGAGTGGGTTAGCAAAGGAAATGTTGGTGACTATATGTCCCGACACCGTTACGACAAAAACATAAATGAATTAAAGACTTATTTCAATACTGTTATTGATTGGATTTCTAGTGTGTTTATAGCTGTTGAAAGTGAAATGAGGGGTTTGGAATGGGGTGAGCTTTATGAGAAGTATCATAGTAAATCGTATGATCCAAAGAAAGTTTCTGAAGAAGTAAAAACTCTTTATGGTGACCCATATGTTAAAAAGCGCAAAGGAGTTTTTGAGTATATTCTTGGCGGTTCTGTAGGTACAAAATTACTTGAAGTACGAGTTTTTGATGAAGCAGCAAAAAAGTCTGTTTATTTAAAACAAACAAATAATGCAGAGATGAAAAATATATCAAACTGCCCTCTTTGTGCGTTAGGTCATGATTCAAACAAAAGTAAAATATGGAAAGCAAAGGAAATGGATGCTGATCATGTAACTGCTTGGAGCAAAGGCGGTGCAACAGATACAAAAAACTGCCAGATGCTTTGCAAAACACACAACCGAGCAAAAGGAAACAAATAAAATGTATAACAAGGCGCTGCACGCGGACAATTTTTACGCTGCGCTCCAAAATTGCCGGTGAGCTTAATCGTTAGTGCTTCGTGACCGTTCCAAAGTAAACCTCAAAAGATTACTTTAAGATCTACAACAACTACCAACATATCGACTACCGTTGACGTTTTTTCAAGGTTGGAGGTGTTTAAATTGTTTTTTGGAAAATGCGAAAATCTGGATTTAAACTGTAGGAAGAACATCATGTCAAATATCAAAACAGGTAATATCAAGACTTACTACGAGTTAACAGGAAAGGGTGAGACTGTAGTTTTCATACACGGTCTGGGCTCCAGTGCCGAGGATTGGTCTTATCAGACCGAGTTTTTCTCTAAGCATTTTCAAGTGCTGGCATATGATGTACGCGGACATGGACAGAGTGATAAACCCAAAGGCGCATATTCTGTTCCGCTTTTTGCAGAAGATTTACTTAATTTGTTAAATGCATTAGCTATAGAAAAAGTCCATATTGTTGGACTTTCAATGGGCGGATGGATTGTTTTTCAGTTTGGCTTAGATTACCCGGAAAGGGTTAAATCGCTAACTGTTGTCAACTCTTGGGCAGATATGCGTTTAAAAAAAATTAGCGATAAAATAAACTTTTATAAACGCACGGTTCTATTTCAATTACTTACTATGCGTAAAATTGGTGAAATTATTGGCAAGAAATTATTTATTAAGCCTGAGCAAAAAGAACTTTTGCAAAATTTTATTGAAAAATGGGCAAAAAACCATAAGCCATCATATTTGGCATCTTTTAAAGCTGTAAAGGGATGGTCAGTGGAAGATCGCCTGAGTGAAATAACCTGTCCTGTTTTAGTTGTTTCTGCAGACGAAGACTATACACCTGTTTCAGATAAAGAAGCTTACGCAGCAAAGATGATCAATGCTGAATTTGTAGAATTGGCTGTGGTCAAAGATTCGCGTCATGCCACACCTGTTGAGCATCCAGCTGAGTTTAATCAAGTTGTAGGGAAGTTTCTAAGTAAAGTAAAGTGAATGGGAAAAAAATATCTAAAAGTAATAACGACGTGATAACAGGAGCACATTCAATAATTTACAGCAAAGATGCTGAAGCAGATAAAAAGTTTTTGAAAGACGTCTTAAAACTACCAAATGTTGATGCTGGTCATGGTTGGTTGATATTTGGTTTACCGCCTTCAGAAATAGCATTTCATCCTTCAGAAAAAAACAATGTACATGAGTTGTATTTTATCTGTGATGACATAAAAATTTTTAACAAAAATATGTCTGTTCATAATATTGAGTGTGAAGAAATAAAGGATGAAGGTTGGGGTTTATTAACAAAAATTACACTGCCAAGCGGTGGTAAAATTGGAGTTTATGAGCCTCGTCATGCAAGGCTGGAAAATCCAAACTAAAATATAAAATACCTGATAAAATTATTGAACCGACTAATAGCCACGATAATTTGCCTAGCCCAAAGTTGTAAACAAGCAAAATATTTAGACACCTAACTCGGCAGTAAGGCAAAATAATCAAAATATAATCATGTGCAAAATAAATCACTTACAGACTGCAGAAGATGGAATCATCCGCTGCTGGTGGGCTAGTGATCAGCCGGATTACCACGTTTATCATCATCAAGAGTGGGGTCGTCCTGTTGCAGATGATTTCCAGCTTTTTGAAAAGATTTGTCTGGAGGGCTTCCAGTCCGGCCTTTCATGGTTAACTATTCTACGCAAGCGTGAAAATTTCCGGAAAGCCTTCGCCAGTTTTAATTTTAACAAGATTGCAGAATTTGGTGAAGACAATGTTGCTCACCTCCTCCAGAATTACGGAATTATTCGTCATCGCGGTAAAATCGAGGCAACTATTAATAACGCCAGTCGCGCGCTTGAGATAGTGGATGAATTCGGCAGTCTTGCTGCCTATATTTGGGAATGGGAGCCAAGTTCACCTGAACCACAGATTGGCAAGGGTGACTACAGTTATCCAATTCCCAGCATCACCAAAACTTCCCAATCATTAAGTAAAGATTTGAAAAATCGAGGGTGGAAATTTTTTGGGCCGACAACAGCTTATGCATTTATGCAGGCGATGGGTTTGGTGAATGATCACATGCAAGGATGTAGCAGCAGGAAGATAGTAGAAGATTTGCGGAGTGTATTTGAACCTCCAAGCAGTTAATTCTTAAGAACATTACGAATTATCTGTTGATTCTGCAATATTTCTTACTGGCAGCTGTTATAGCAGAAAAATGTTTTAACTATCAATAACAGTTGTTAATCCGGAAAATCTGGTGTTTGTTTTTGATGAAACTCTAGAAACTGTTTAAGCCTACCTCAAAAAACACTTTCTGTACTGTATGGAATATTGATTCCTGCCCACCAAAGTCACTGCTTATTCCAAACAGTGTTTTATTTCAGTGGTATGTTGACATTCTTTTTGAGGGTCTGTAAAATTCCGCTTATAAAGTGTATATGCTCAAGACATACAAATTTTCAATAATAAGCAGCTTTTAATTTCAAATTATCTGCATCATATTTTTACTAGCTTTATTGTATAATAGTTTGTAAATATGCGACTCTAGTACAATAGCAACTTAAAAAATTGTTTGAATAAAAAAGAGGAAGCGCTGATGAACTATCAAATTAACCCTTTACAACCCAAAGACTGGTCACAAGTCCGTTCGATTTATACTGAAAGTATCAGTACCGCAGTTTCGACCTTTGACACCGAACCTCCAAACTGGCAAGACTGGGATTCCAGTCGCTTGTCTAACTGCCGTTTTGTGGCACGGGAAGGAGAAAAAATTTACGGCTGGGCGAGTTTGAGTCCTGCCTCCAGCACCTGAGGCTACGTTGGAGTCGCTGAGGTCAGCGTACATGTAAGCCAGGCAGGAAAACGTCAAGGCATCGGCAGCGCCTTGTTGAAGGCACTATTTACTGCATCTGAAAAAGAAAAATACTGGACATTAACTGCAGAAATAATTTCCGAAAACAAGGCGAGTCTGGCATTACATCAAAAATGTGGTTTCAGAGAAATAGGTTATCGGGAAAAGTTAAGTCATCGCCAAGGAGTCTGGCATGATGTGATTTTGCTGGAACGTCGTAGTCAAAAAACAGGTGGACTTGGATTACCTACTAGAAAATGCAGGTAAAGTTATTGTTTAGAGACAAGCTATTCGTTCTAAAGATTAGTTATTACAACAATATTCTATAATCAATAATCAGTTGAACCTTGGTTGTCTATCTTTGCAGGTCAATTCTTGTGAAGAATACTAGCATAACATTTAATTATATTTTTCAGACAGTCTCTGTTTCTAAAAAAGAAAATGAGAATAAATTCTATTAAATTCAAGGTAATAGGACTGGTTGGGCTCTTTGTGGTTTTACTGTTGATAGTAGTTGGGACAACCTCATATATCATTGTGTCACAGTCAGCAGATGCCAAAGTAATCGATATTGCTGGACGACAGAGGATGCTAACACAGAAGATGTCTAAAGAAGCCTTTGCGTTAATTTTTGCTTTGAAGAGCAGGTCAGCATTTGAAGAGCAACGGAAAAATTTACTTGAAACAATATCCTTGTTCGATACAAGTCTTAAGGCATTGAAGGATGGTGGAGTTACTCTGGGTACAGATGGAAAAGAGCTGAACTTACCTGAAAGTAGTACAGAAGCAAACAACCAGTTTAACTATTTATCAGGTTTGTGGAGTACTTTTAAGGACTCTATAAACCTTACTGCTCTTGACTCAATTGATGTATCTAGCAGCGATATTCAGATTGCAGTAAGTGAAATTGAGAAAGTGAACAGTACTCTTCTGCTGCAGTCAAATAAAGCCACAGTCATGTTAAAAGAGGAGTCAGAAAAGAAAACAAGTCATCTCATACTTGTCTTGATCAGCTCACTAATTTCTACTCTTTTACTTACAGCTGTTTCACTACGTTTTTCCGATAGGAGCATAATCCGTCCACTTGAAAACCTCACTGAAGGTGCTGAATTGATAGGACGTGGAAATTTAGAACATAAAGTTGGCACAGATGCAATAGATGAGGTTGGTCAATTATCAAGAACATTTGATCAAATGATAGAAAACTTAAATGCATCCAGGAGTGAGCTGCAAAAAGAGATCATCGTCCGTAAGAAAGCAGAGGAACAGATCAGCACGTCACTTAAAGAGAAAGAGGTGTTATTGCAGGAGATACATCACAGGGTCAAGAACAATATGACTGTGATCACCAGTCTGCTGTACCTCCAGTCGAAACGTACAGATGATGAAAAGTTCAAGGAGATGGCTAATGATAGCATTAGCAGAATAAGTTCAATGGCACTTATTCACGAAAAATTATACAGATCCAAAGATCTGGGTAAAATTGATTTTAGTCTTTACCTGAGGGATCTGATACAGGACATATTTAGCTCAAACAATAAGTGTACAGGTAAAATTAGTTTAAAAACCGACTTGGAGAGTATGTTTCTT
>JACNJW010000060.1 GCA_014382365.1 SAR324 cluster bacterium | reverse complement strand
GCCTTGTCAATCGCCTCAAGCGCCTCTTCATACTTCTCCTGTCCCAGGCAGGCAAAGTAAAGCAAACCTTGAAAGTGCATCAATTCCGGATCAGCCGGGCTGAGTTCAAATGCCTTGAGGATGGAGCTTTCACCTTGTTGATACTCTCCAAGATGAACTTGCACTAACCCCTGCCAATAGAAACTTAAAGCAAAACTGGGATTTAACTGCACCGCACGCAATGCATGATCCAGTGCTGCGGAATGGTTTCCACGAAAGAAGTAAGAAATAGTAATGCCCAGTAAGGCCAGCGGATTTTCCGGGTTCAGGGTTTCGGCCTTGCGGCCATCAGCCAGAATGGCATCAAGTGTTTGTTCCGGGTCTTTTGAGATGCGTTGGACTAATTCCGAACTGCCTAAAATCGCGAGGTAGGCATAGGCATCGGAGAGGGTCGGATCCAACTCTATGGCCTTTTCCCAGTGCTGGCGTGCCTGCGTAAGTCCGGGGTCTTCGTAGTCAGTACGCTTTCGTACGTTGTAGTAGCAGTTCAAGCCTTGCAGGTATTCCTCCCATGCGCTGAGGTTTTCAGGACGTTTGCGGGTGAGCCTGACCTGCTCGTGCCCCGTCACGGTGGGGGCCACCCTCCGTGCAATCGCCTCGGAAACCTCGTCCTGCACGTCGAAAATGTCATCCAGTGTGCGGTCCCATTTTTCCGACCAGAGATGATGATCTTCGTCGGTGTCAATGAGCTGTGCGGTGATGCGCACACGGTTGCCGCCCTTGCGCACGCTGCCCTCGACGATGTAACGCGCCCCTAGTTCCTGTGCGACCTGCTTGAGGTTGTGGGACTGTCCCCGGAAGGTGAAGCTGGAGTTGCGGGAGATCACCGGAAAGGTACGCCAGAGCGAGAGGTTGGTGATGATGTCCTCGGTGATACCGTCCGCAAAGTATTCCTGCTCAGGATCACCGCTCATGTTGTCAAAGGGCAGCACTGCGATTGCGGGAACCTTGGCCTCTGAGGTGGGGGGGGATTCCGGAACCGAAGCGGCTTGCGGAGTCGGTGAAGTTTCCGCAGTTGTTGGCACTGTGAAGGCTTCCAGCATCTTGGAGGAACTGCCGATTTCAACCATGAAGGCGTGAACCGGGTCCTCGATGTTCTTCATTTCCTGCGGTCCCGAACTTACAAAACCCAAGTCGAGCTTACGGCGAACCTCGTCGTGAAACTTACCGGAAACACAGATGCCTCCCGGCTCAGCGAGGGGTTCCAGCCGTGCTGCGACATTGACTCCGTCGCCGTAGAGATTGTCGCCCTCGATTATCACGTCGCCGATGTTGAGTCCGACTCGGAACTGCATCTGGTCTTCCGGGTCCACCTCATCATTTCGATCTCTTATATTACGCTGAAACTCCACCGCCGCTACGATCGCGTCCACCGGACTGCCGAACTCGGCAATCACGGAATCCCCCGCACTACCGAAGACCCGTCCGTGATAGGATTCAATGGACTCGTCTGTGATGGCACGGCAGGCCTTGAGATTGCGTAGTGTGCGGTCCTCATTCTCACCCATTTTTTTGCTGAAACCCACCACATCTGCGGCAAGAATAGCAACGAGTTTTCTTCTGGGCGTCGACTCGCTCATGGACCTCCAAACTTAAAAGAGAAGAATTAAAAAATTACAACACTTTCAGTTCGAGAGTATACGACGGTTTGATCGAGCTTAGCAACAAAAAAATCAGCGTCCAGTTTGGCAACGCTTAATTTGCTCGAGGACAAGCTTCGCGGGAATGACAACAATTTAAGAATGCATCATAGTTGAAAGATACTCAAATAACTTGTCAGCCCCATAATTCAGCAGATGGCGGAAAAACTATACTGCCGTCATATTTAAGCGGAAATGGCCTGTCATCGTAAAGATATAAAGGAGCATCCAAATCAATTATTTTTGCACGTTGGGCAATTAAAAACGCCGGTGCGATCCCCAGTGAAGTTGCAGACATGCAGCCGATCATTGTCCGGAAACCTATATCTTCTGCAACTGCCTGTAAGCGCAATGCTTCGGTGAGACCTCCAGTTTTATCCAGTTTAATATTGACGAATTCATAAAGCCCGACTAAGCGCTCAAGGTCGGCGGTATTGTGACATGACTCATCGGCGCAGACCGGAATTGGATGGTCAAGGGTTTTTAAAATACTGTCGTTGTCCGCGGGAAAAGGCTGTTCAATCATTTCTACCCCGAGCTTTTTAAATTCCGGAACATAACGTTGATAATGTTCCGGAGTCCAGCCTTCATTTGCATCAATCACCAGGCGTGATTCAGGAGCATTTTTCCGGATTTCAAGCAAACGTTCCAAGTCACCGTCACCAGTTAGTTTAATTTTTAAAAGTGGTCTGTCTGCGTTTTTCAGTGCTATTTCACCCATTATTTCCGGAGTATCGACTCCAAGCGAGTAAACAGTTGTTACATTTCCAGGAGCGGAATCAGTTTCTGCACACAAATGCAAAGCAATTTCAGGCAGTTCCCAGACTCTTTGTCCCGCGAGTTTTGCTTCCAGATCCCAGAGTGCGCAATCGACCGCATTCCTGGCAGCACCTTTTGGCATTTCCTGCTGCAGTTCTGTGCGTGATATGCCGTTTTCAATTCTGTTGCGAAAATCCTCAATCAGGCTTTCAGTTTGTGAGATGGACTCATTGTAATGTTCGGTTGGAGTAGCCTCACCCCAGCCTTTAAAACCGTTTTGCTCAATCTGCACGACAACCACATCGAAATTATCGTCAATTCCTCTTGAAATCGCAAAAGGCTCTTCACTCCAGTTTTCGGAATGGACATTCAGTGTTCTTTCAGGCATAAATTTTATTTAGTATTTTGAAGGTTGATTTTAATATATTTTCTCTGAATCTTCGGGGGGACGTGCCCGCCAGCGTCGATGCATCCAAAAATATTGTTCCGGATATTGACGGATTATTTTTTCCAGTGCAGAAGTGATTTTTTGAGTAACTGCCAGTGTATCCTGCTCCTGATCTCCGGAAAGCTCAAACTGGATACGCTCGAATGTAATTTCTAATCCATTTCCAACATAAGGACAGGTTACAAGGATCACCGGACTTTCACGTAACAGATGAAACGCCGCTGTGCCTTTGCTGACGGAAGCAAGTTTAGCAAAAAAATTTACAAACAGATCAGATTTGTTATCATTTTGATCTATCAGCATGGCAATTATTTTATTAGCCGCAAGTGCTCTTGCCATCTGCAGGGTTGCTCTTTTTCCTTTATCAATAGTTTCTACTCCAAAATTTGCACGTGCAGTATTTTGAAGTTCGTTAGTCAGTGGATTAGTTTGTCGGCCAACGTACATACTTACAGGATATCCAAGTTCTGCCAGTGCAGATGGTATCATTTCCCAATTACCAAAGTGTCCACTTACCAAAAGCACACCTTTATTTTCTGTTAAAGCCAGATCAAGGACTTCCAGGTTATGACATTTTGTGACTTCTGAGGTTCGCCCCTGCCAGGCACCCATATGCAAAACGTCCATGCAGAAACGCGCAAACCAGCGGTAGTTTGCACGGGCAAATTTTCCACGTTCCTTTGCTGATAATTCCGGAAATGCGAGTTCCAGATTGATTGAGACTATTTTCCGGCAAATACGTAAAACGTGATAGAGCAGGAGATCCAGCAGGAATGCTCCGCGTTTCAGGTTTTTTTCAGATGCACCTTCACCCCAACGTTTTAAGCTGCTGAAAAGAGCAAATTCAAGCCGATGCCGAAATTTATGTTTTTCTGGTCTAAGTTTGCTGGTGGATTTTTCAGGCATGTTTATAAGATTGTTTCGTAATCATTAGCAAAACGATAGCAGATTTGGGCTAACATGAAAGACAGAATACTTATTATTATTCAGGAAACTAGAGTACCGGCAACAAAGCTCTCATAGTCTGGCCTCGATCTTTTGCTGCGAGTATGTCATTTTAGATACTGTAGATTGCAGTCTGCACTGGCATGTATTAATTAATTTATAATGACCACAGATTGCCGTTCTTAAAATTCAGTAAAATATTACTAATACTGCGAGTATTATTTAGCAAACAATCAAGCATCACACCTCCAAAGTCTTGTTCAACAAAACTAACTTAGATGAATAAAATACCTCCTGATCCCAGTAAAATCCGGAACTTCTCAATTATTGCTCACATCGACCACGGGAAATCCACTTTAGCAGATTGCCTGATGAAAGAGACAGGTGCTGTTACTGACCGTGAAGCACAAGAGCAACTGCTGGATAATATGGATATTGAACGTGAACGTGGAATTACGGTTAAATCGCAGAGCGTAAGATTAAATTATCTTGCAGAAGATGGAAATGAATATGTCCTGAATCTGATTGATACGCCAGGACATGTTGATTTTACCTATGAAGTATCCAGATCTCTGGCTGCCTGTGAAGGAGCTTTACTGGTTGTTGATGCTGCACAGGGAGTAGAGGCGCAGACACTGGCAAATGTGTATCTGGCAATTGATAATGATTTGGAAGTCTTACCGGTTTTAAATAAAATTGATTTACCGACTGCAGATCCGGAAAGAGTTTGTCAGGAAGTTGAAGATATTATCGGACTTGATACCAGTATTGCGGCCAGAGTCAGTGCAAAACAGGGAATAGGAATTAATGAAGTTCTCCAGCAGGTGGTGGATTATGTACCACCACCTTCAGGCAATCCAACAGCACCTTTCAGGGCATTGATTTTTGACTCATGGTTTGATTCCTATCTTGGCATTGTCATCATGATCCGGGTCATAGATGGTAGCGTACGAATTGGAGATAAAATCAGTTTTATGGCAACAGGGAAAGAATATGATGTTGTGCAATTGGGTGTCTTCACACCTTTTCGTGAAGAACGAAATGTACTTGGATTGGGTGAGGTTGGGTTTTTAAGTGCTTCAATCAAAACAATTGGACACACCAGAATTGGAGATACAGTTACAGTTGCAGACAACCCCAGTAAAGAGGCTCTTCCGGGTTATGCTGAAGCAAAACCGATGGTTTTCAGTGGAATTTTTCCTGTAGAGGGGGAACAATATGAAGAACTAAAAGAGGCTTTACGTAAATTGGCACTGAATGACTCTTCATTGAGTTATGAGTTAGAGACTTCTGCAGCACTTGGTTTTGGTTTTCGTTGTGGTTTTTTGGGATTATTACATATGGAAATTACCCAGGAACGCCTTGAGCGGGAATTTAATTTACAACTGATCACTACTGCTCCAAGTGTTGTTTATCAGGTTCACTTGAAAAAAGGTGGTGTCATCATGGTGGATAATCCGTCTCAGTTACCTTCGCCAATTGAAATTGATTTCATAGAAGAGCCCTATATTAGAGGTCGGGCACTTACGCCGGAAGAGTATGTAGGTGGAATAATGAAATTGGCCCAGGAAAGACGGGGTGTACAGTCCAACATGGAGTACCCTTCGCCAAATCGAGTAATGCTGGAATATGAAATACCTTTGAATGAGATTGTTTTGGATTTTTATGATCAGCTAAAATCAATCTCACGCGGATATGCTTCTTTTGATTATGAATTGATTGACTTTCGCAAAGGCACATTGGTAAAACTGGATATATTGCTGAATGGTGAAATAGTTGATGCCCTCTCTTTAATTGTTCCGCGGGATCAGGCTCCTTTTCGGGGTCGTGAGTTGGCAAAGAAAATAAAAGAGTTTATTCCAAAACAAATGTATGAAGTTGCCATCCAGGCTGCAATTGGTGCAAAAATAATTGCCCGCGAAACTCAGGGTGCAATGCGTAAAGATGTGACTGCAAAATGTTATGGTGGAGATATTACTCGAAAACGAAAACTGCTGGAAAAGCAAAAGGCAGGGAAAAAAAGGATGAAACGCATTGGTTCAGTCGAAGTTCCACAGGAAGCCTTTATGGCAGTTTTAAAAATTGATCGGTAGTAAATAGTTAATTCGCTAAAAAATAATATAATGGATCAAATTCGTCTTATAAATAATCGGCTCACAAATAAGGGTCAGGTAGCGGTTGATACTTCAATGGTTGCTTCTTCTGTTGAAAAAATCCGCAACAAACTGCTTCGTCTGGACCAATCCTGTTTTGTAGTGCAAAATGAAAATTCTGTCGGAGTCTGTCTTGCTGAAGATTTGAAGGATTCTGCGGTGGGGACTTCCATGTCACTATTGACGCAGGTAGACTCATTGCAGGTTGCACAATTGGGTGATCCGGAATTCATGCAGGCATATGGTGTCAATATGGCCTATATGACCGGTGCAATGGCCAATGGCATTGCCTCCGAGGAATTGGTTATTGCCTGCGGAAAAGCAGGTCTGTTGAGTTCATTTGGGGCCGCAGGTTTGGTACCCTCACGTATAGAAGAAGCAATAACCAGAATTCAACAAGCTTTGCCAAATGGCCCATATGCCTTCAACCTGATTCACAGTCCAAGTGAAGATGCAATTGAGCGGGCGGCAGTTGATCTGTTTTTAAAGCGTGGTGTAAAAACAGTAGAAGCATCAGCATTTCTGGGACTGACTCCAAATATTGTACGATACAGAGTTGCAGGATTACGTCGAAATGCTCAAAATCAAATCGAGATTGGCAATAAAGTTATTGCCAAAATTTCCCGGACAGAAGTTGCTTCCAAGTTTATGGCACCTGCACCTGCAGCAATTTTACAGAGATTGGTTGAAGAAGGCAGTATTTCTGAAGAACAGGCTCAGCTTGCAGCAGTGGTTCCCATGGCAGACGACATTACTGTAGAAGCAGATTCCGGTGGTCATACCGACAACCGTCCGCTGGTTTCACTACTACCCACCATTTTAGCGTTGCGCGAACAAATTCAGCAGGAATATGGATATGCGCAGCCTATCCGTATAGGAGCAGCAGGAGGAGTCGGGACACCGGCCTCCGCACTGGGAGCCTTTATGATGGGAGCAGCTTATGTTGTTACCGGCTCAGTTAACCAGGCCTGTCTGGAAGCAGCTGCATCTGAACACAGTAAAAAGCTCTTAGCACAAGCGGAAATGGCAGATGTAACAATGGCACCTGCCGCAGATATGTTTGAAATGGGTGTAGAACTCCAGGTGCTTAAACGCGGCTCTATGTTTCCGATGCGGGCCAAAAAATTATATGAGTTATATAAAAATTATGAAAGCATTGAGCAAATTCCGCAGGCAGAAAAACAAAAGCTGGAACAGCAATTATTCCGGAATTCACTCGATGAAATCTGGCAGCAGACTGAGGCGCATTTCAATGCCCGTGACCCGCATCAGATTGAACGTGCTAAAGGTAACCCAAAGCGTAAAATGGCCTTAATATTTCGTTGGTACCTAGGTTTATCTTCTCGCTGGTCAAATTCCGGAGAACCGGGACGTGAGGCGGATTATCAAATCTGGGCCGGACCTGCAATGGGGGCATTTAATTACTGGGTCAAGGGTTCATATTTGGAAGAGGTATCCCGGCGCAAAACGGTGGAAGTTGCCTGGCATATAATGACTGGTGCAGCATATTTGTACAGGCTCCGGCTTTTGCAAATTCAGGGAGTCTGTCTTCCTTCTGCCTGTGAAGTGTACAACCCCCAGCCGTTTTCTAATTGATAAAGTCAGACACAATGCCAAAAACAGCAGAGAGAATATAAACTGGTCGGTACTCTTTACTATCTTGTTTTATTAGTGGAAGTCATGTTAGATTTTAACGTCCATTATTGCAATTATTCTTTTTTAGTATCTTAATAATAGATGAGGTGTGAGTATCAAAATTGCAGTCATGACCATGAAGGGCGGTCAGGCCAAGACAACACTGGCTATCAATTTGGCTGCCAGAATTGCCAAAGCCCGCCGTGAGGTTTTATTAATTGATTCAGATATTCAGGCCAATGTCACGACTACCTTTCAACGTGATCATCACTGTAATCTGGCCAATGTAATCTTAGGTAAAGTAAGTGACTTTGAATTTATAAAACTGGAACGCCAATTGTCTTTTTTACCATCAGGTGGTGAGGCAATGGTGGAGGCTTCAAGTTATTTAAGTCATACACGTTTCAAAGATTCACTCTTCAAAAACCTGCTTTCATCAATTAATCACAAAATAGTGATAATTGATACTGCTCCCAGTTGGAGTGAGGTCAGTCGCAATATTTTGATGTATGTAGATTATGTGATTGTACCAGTTGTGACAGATTATCTGGGCTACAGTGGTTGTGATCAAATAATGGCCTACATCGACGAATTCAAAGCAAGCAAACTGGGTCAGTGCAAAGCAGAGGTGCTGGGCATTGCAGTTACCCGTTCTCAGTCAAGAACAAAGCTGGCACAAACAATTACTGCAGGACTGCGGGAAAGGTGGCCGAATTTACTGTTTAAACGGATTATCGAAGAATCTGTTTCCATCCAGGAAGCTCCTGCATTTCAGCAAAATATTTTTGATTATAGAAACGGACGAACACGGGGTGCAGAAATGTATGACCAACTCTGCAGGGAAATTATGCGCCGTATCGTTCAATTACAAAAAACTACTACCTGAAAACCTGAAAACCTGAAAACCTGAAAACCTGAAAAAATCTGCTTAAATCAATTTAAATTATCAGATAAACTCAATATACTCTGTTCCATAAAATATGCCTAAAGCACTGAAAATTAATTTAAACTCACAACGTGAAATACAACAGGAAGGTACTCAGGTCAGTGCATCGACTCTGGATAACTCTGTTCTTCAGGTCGGCCGTATTAAAACAGAATTTTTTCTTCCGGAACTGAACCTGACTTCGGTAGAGAAGTCTGCGCAAAAAAGTACACCTCAAGTACAGCAGGTGGTTAGCAGGATAAACAAATTTATCGAAAATATTGCCGATGATTATTTCCTGCTTGGACTTCATTTAATTTCTCTGCACTCCCTGCTCAAGGAGTCCAAATTAAATACAGAGCAAATAAAATCCTGGTATGCAGAAAATATTAATATGCCCTATTCCTCGGCTATGCAGTGCCGAAAAGTGGCTGAGGTATATTCAATAGATCCGGAACTTATTGGCCGCTACACAGCTTCCGGGGCCTATCTTTTGAGCAGTTGTAAAACACCGGAAGAACGGGAGGAAATCTGGCAGGAAGCCCGTGGTGAAAAGCCTGCTCCGAGCATCAGAGAACTGCGGGAAACCCTGAAACGTGTTCGTGAAAGACAGGATGCAGAGCAGTTGGAGTTGACGGATTTAAAGAATAACAGAGCTGCTATTGTTAACGAGTTCCGGATGTCTCCAGCTAAAATCCAAGAGTCTCTCCAGACAATTTCTCATTATTGTGATAGTTTTGCAGCCTGTGAGCAACCTTCGAAACAGGCTGAAATGCGTGAGGTACTGCTGGAGTCTTTGCGAATCTTTCTCAAAGATTTGGAGAAAAAGACTTAGCCGGCAGTATTATTTTTAGATATTTTGTCCAGCAAAATTACTACTGAGAAACCGGCAAGCATTAGCAGTAGAGCCAATCCCAATTCTAAATTTGCTTCTGGCCAGACGTTTTCTTCCCGGAGAACATGTTCTTTCCCCCGAATTATTTGACTTTCCAAAGTAACTTTCCAGGGCCAGACTTTCCGCATTGCACCTATCATGAAGCCGGTCAGGAGGGCTAAGGTGAAGTCATGCCAGCGCTCCAGACTGTAGCGTAAGACACGTGAAAATCCCAAAATTCCAATGATGCAGCCAGCAGTAAAAATGAAGATGATTTCCAGATTATCCGGCAAGAAAGGGTTTCTTAAGGCTGCAGTAATAAAAACATATTTACCTAAAATTAGTAGTATGAATGAACCGCTCAAACCAGGAAGAATCATTGCACAAATTGCAATCATTCCACTGAAAAAGATGTACCAGGCTTCTTCCGGAGTCTGTAATGGAATAAGACCGGTAATGCCATAGGCCAGCAGAGTTCCTAATAGGAGGGTCGGAAAAGTTGAAAAACGGTTCTCGATTGAGTGACCTACTATTAAAATAGACGCAGTAATCAAACCCATAAAAACGGACCAAGTTTGTACAGGATGTTCAGTCAGCAGAAAGTGCATCAGATGTGCAGTGCTGATTAAAGCAAGTGCAATTCCTGCAACAAGTGTGACCAGGAAACGCAGATGGAGTTCTGTCAGTGCCTTTTTAAACTGCAGTGCTAGTACCAATCCCAGTATTTTCCCATTGATTGAAGATATTGCTGCCAGCAGATTGAGATAAATACCTGTGATAAATGCAACTGTACCTCCTGAGACACCTGGTACAATATCAGCAGTGCCCATAGCTAGACCTTTAAGAAACAACTGCAGGTGTTCAGAAAAAACTCTTGGACCAGGTGAAGCCAGCCAGGCCTCTGTCCAGGAAATGTTTGAAGTTTCAGTATTACTGGGATTTTGGTTATAATTTGCTGACATGCTGTGGCAGAATCTTTACTCAGACAAGAAACTGGTCTTTACTGTCTGAAACATAAAAATGGTGTTGGTAGGCTTCGTCCAGAATATTCCAGAACTCCTTGCTAAATTCCAGATCCTCAAGTTTGTTTCTTAAACCATGACAAAAAGTTGTCAGTTCCTGTGCAGTCTGGGCACATTCACGTAAAAATTGATTTGAAAAAACCTGTAACTCCCAGGGAAATTCTGCCTCACTTAAACCTAATAGCGGTGCATCCTGCATGTGCTTCTGATGGAGTTCGTTTGAAAGCAGATCCACCAGATAAAAAAAGTCTTCACCCAGCACGTCAAGTGCACGGCCTTCATCTGGTCCAAGACGCTGGATTAAGTTTTCCTGAAAACTCTTCTTGGCAGACGGGCTCGTAGTTTTGTTTTCCAACATGATTTATTAGCTGTGTTGCAGGCAAATGAAGTTTGCTTGATGCATCATATTCATAGTGCAAGAATTATGACAGCAGGAATTCTTTTGTAAGAGTGAAATTGGTTTCTGAAAAATAAGGACTAGTTATTAGCGGAGCTTTTTTTAAACATGTGCTGCGGAGGCACGAAAATTAAGCTGCAGCAGAAGGAAAATATTTTGAAACAAATTCAGGCTGGGAATGGCAACCTGTAGTTCAAGCTGCCTTTCAGTAAAGTGGTCAGTATCTTAATTAAATTGAGCTACTTTTTGACGAACGAAAGCACGTTTCAGCTTGCTTTCATATTTATTCTGCCGGCTTTGTTCTTCTTCCCAATTGGTTGAGGATGCAGTAGAGTCCAGGACGTTTTTTGCTTTTGATTCTGCTTCCTGTGCCCTCTGTAAATCGATTTCATCTGCAGTTTCGGCCAACTCTGCCAGAACTCTAACGCTGTTACCTTCAACCTGAGCATAGCCCCAGTGAACGGCAATGGCGAGTTTTTTTCCATTGCTGCGATAAGACATGATTCCGGTATCAAGTGTGGTCAAAAGTGGAACGTGCTCTGGTAAAATTCCCAGTTCACCTTCAATACCAGGCAACGTTACAGAGTCTACATCCTCCATCAGGACTGTACGATGAGGAGTCACTACTTCAAGCTTGAGTTGATCTGACATCAGTTACTCATTTTTTTGGCTTTTTCCTGAACCTGCTCAATAGTTCCAACCATGTAGAAGGCCTGTTCCGGAAGTTCATCATGTTTTCCTGCAAGAATTTCTTTAAAACCGCGGATTGTATCTTTGATATCTACATACTCTCCAGGAGTTCCAGTAAAGGTTTCTGCAACAAAGAATGGTTGAGAGAGAAATCTTTGAACTTTACGGGCACGGCTGACAACAGCTTTATCTTCTTCTGAGAGCTCATCCATACCAAGAATTGCAATAATGTCCTGCAGGTCTTTGTAGCGCTGAAGGAGCATCTGTACTTCGTGTGCAGTCTGATAGTGCTCATCACCCAAAATATCTGCTGAAAGAATTCGTGAAGTAGAGTCTAGTGGATCAACTGCAGGATAAATTCCCAACTCTGTGATTGCACGACTCAAGACGACGGTTGCATCCAAGTGCGAAAAAGTAGTGGCCGGAGCAGGGTCAGTCAAGTCATCAGCCGGCACATAAACTGCCTGTACAGATGTGATTGAACCTTTGTTGGTTGATGTAATCCGTTCCTGCAAATTACCCATTTCTGTGGATAGAGTTGGTTGATAACCAACTGCAGAAGGAATTCGTCCGAGCAGGGCAGATACTTCTGAACCTGCTTGAGTAAAGCGGAAAATATTGTCAATAAACATTAAAACGTCTGCACCTTCTTCGTCACGAAAATATTCTGCAACTGTCAGACCTGTTAAACCAACTCGTGCACGTGCTCCGGGAGGTTCATTCATTTGTCCGTAAACCAGACTGGTTTTATCAAGCACACCGGAATCTTTCATTTCATTCCAGAGGTCATTTCCTTCACGGGTACGTTCTCCGACGCCAGCAAAAACAGAAAATCCACCATGCTCTGCGGCAATATTCCGGATGAGTTCCATGATCACAACTGTTTTACCAACTCCGGCACCACCGAATAAACCAATTTTTCCACCTTTGAGAAAAGGACAGAGTAAATCCATTACCTTAACTCCTGTGACCAGCATTTGTGCTTCTGTTTCCTGCTCGTCAAAAGCCGGCGCATCTCTGTGAATCGGCCATCGGACATCGGTTTTTATTGGTCCGGCTTCGTCAACAGGATCTCCAGTAACATTCATAATTCTTCCCAGTACACCTTTTCCAACAGGAGTAGAAATGGGTTCACCCAAATCTTTCACATCCATTCCACGGGAAAGTCCGTCCGTGGATCCCATTGAAACTGTACGTACGGTGCTTTCTCCAAGGTGCTGCTGCACTTCACAGATAATTTTTTCACTTCCCTTCATGATTTCAAGTGCAGTGTAAATTTCAGGGAGGTTTTCGGATTCAAATGCCACGTCAACGACGGGTCCCATCACCTGGACGATCTTTCCAGTACTCATTATTTCCTCTTTTTTAGTTTGGTGGATGATTATTTTTGGTTATAAACTTTCGGCACCACTAATGATTTCAATTAACTCACTGGTGATTGCTGCCTGTCTGGTTCGGTTATAATGTAACTGCAGTTTGTCTATAATTTCGCCTGCATTTTTTGTGGCTGCGTCCATTGATGTCATACGTGCTGCATGCTCACCGGCGACAGTATCGAGCCACGAAACATAAACCTGATTTTGAACATATTTTTTGAGCAGTGTTTCTAGAATATCTTCCGGAGAAGGTTCAAATATTATTTCACGCTCATCTGCTGACTCTGCTTCCGGTGGTTTGATGGGCAGGAGTTGTTCGACTACTGGTTCCTGTGCGATCACACTGATAAAATGATTATATGCAAGTATGACCTGATCTAATTCACCATCCTCAAAACGTCTGGTGAACTCACTGACAATGTCCCGGACTAGTGCTAACTGTTCGCCTGGATTAGTATCCGTATGATTTGCCAGCACAGTATGATCTGTTCTTTTGAAGAAATCATTTCCCTTGCGTCCAATAATAATAAGTTCTGCAGTTTCAACTTCCTCATCTGCAAGCTGCCTGGCTAATGTTTTAGAGAGATTTATGTTAAAACCACCACAAAGTCCACGGTCGCTTGTTATTAAAATCACTCCGGTACGCTTTCCGCCGGTATTGCGAAAAAGACGTCCAAAACCTGTGTCCTGCTCATCGCCTTCAAAGCGTGTACTAAGTGAAGAAACAACACTTTTTAACTTTACGGCATAAGGAGTTGCTTCACGAATATAGTCTTCTGAGCGTCGTAATTTTGCTGCAGAAACCATTTTCATGGCACTGGTGGTTTTTTGAGTTCTTTTGACGCTGTCTATGCGTTTGCGTATATCTTTTAAGCTGGCCATCCGAAATTAATTTACGGTGTGTTATGCAGAAAAAGCCTGAACAAATTCAGTCAAAGCAGATTTTAATTCAGTTTCTTCTTTATCATCAATTTTATTTGCCTCCTCAATTTTTTTCCGCAAATCCGCATGATTGGTTTGGATGAAAGTCAGAAATTCAGACTCAAATTTGCTCAAAGCATTGATCGGCTGGTCGTCCAAAAATCCATTGGTTGCAGCAAAAATTGAAAGCACTTGGTCGACCCAGGGCATCGGTTTGTATTGCGGTTGTTTAAGAATCTCTACCAAACGCTGTCCACGTGCCAACTGTCGCTGGGTTGCCTGATCCAGATCACTACCAAACTGAGCAAAAGCTTCTTTTTCTCTGTATTGAGCCAAATCCAGACGCAGTGTTCCGGCAACCTGTTTCATAGCCTTGACCTGTGCGGCACCACCAACACGGGAAACTGAAAGACCAACGTTAATTGCAGGTCGAATTCCGGAGTTGAAAAGATCACTACTCAAGAAGATTTGACCATCAGTAATTGAAATTACGTTGGTTGGAATATATGCAGAAACGTCTCCTGCCTGTGTTTCAATAATTGGCAGAGCAGTTAAAGAACCGGCACCAAGTTTGTCACTCAATTTACATGCTCGTTCCAGCAGGCGGCTGTGCAGATAAAACACGTCACCAGGATATGCTTCACGTCCCGGCGGACGTCTTAATAAAAGTGAAAGCTGGCGGTAGGCGACGGCCTGCTTGGAAAGGTCATCATAAACACAAAGTACGTGCTTGCCCTTGTCCCGGAAATATTCACCGATACTTACACCAGAGTATGGAGCTAAAAACTGTAAAGGTGCAGGTTCGGAAGCTGTAGAAGAAACAATGATTGTGTGCTCCATTGCACCTTCTTTTTCCAGCCGTTGAACAATTTGTGCCATTGTTGAACGTTTTTGACCAATTCCAACATAAATGCAGATTACATCACCACCTTTTTGATTAATGATGGTGTCAATGGCAATTGCGGTTTTTCCTGTCTGTCTGTCACCAATAATCAATTCCCGCTGTCCACGGCCAATTGGAACCATTGAGTCAATCGCTTTCAGCCCGGTCTGCATTGGTTCATGCACGGATTTTCTATCAACAATCCCAGGTGCGATTTCTTCTATCAGGCGTGTTTCTTTTGATTCAATCGGCCCCTTACCGTCAATTGGTTCTCCAAGAGGATTGACAACACGTCCAAGTAAACCTTCGCCTACAGGAATTTCAGCAATCCGTTCGGTTCGTTTGACCTCATCACCCTCCTTAATGGTGCGGTCACTACCAAAAATAACAATACCCACATTGTCTTCCTGTAGGTTCAGGGCCATGCCGGTAATATTTCCAGGAAACTCAACCAGTTCTCCTGCCTGAACATTGTCCAATCCATAAACACGGGCAATTCCGTCTCCAACTTCGAGGACGGTCCCAATTTCGGATTTGGTTGCTTTTTTATCAAAATTTTCAACTTGTTGCTGAATTATATTACTTATTTCTTCTGCTCTTATTTTCATAGCCGGTCAGCCTCTGATAATTGATTTTCGAATCTGATTTAACTGCGTGTGAATACTCCCGTCAATTACCACGGAACCGATATGTGTAACGATTCCGCCGATGATGGCAGGGTCGATGGTAACATTAACTACTACGTCTTTGCCTGAATAACTGGAAATTGCTTTTTCCAGTTTTGTAATGGTTGCTTTAGGTAACTCATGTGCCGAGGTCACCCGAGCCTCAAGGCGGCCCAACTTTTCCTGTAATAATAAATTGAAAGCCCGTTCAATATTTGGTAACAAAGCTATTCTGCGTTTGAACAAAAGGTAGCGGCTGAAGGTGTCAATAAGAGAAAGGGCTTTAATTTTTATCAACACTTCTTTGAGGATTTTTTGTTTTACTTCCAAAGAAATTTTTGTGTCTGAAAGAACTTCCTGTAACTCAGCAGAGTCTGCATAAACATCGGCCAATGTACCCAGACTTTGACCTATTTTTTCCAGCTCTTTTCCTTTTTCTGCCAAATTAATTAATGCCTTGGCATAGCGTCTTGCAATTACTCCTTGACTCACGCTACTCCTTCAGGCTGATTGAGCTGATCCACGAATTCTTTCACCAATTTTTTTTGTTGGTTTTGATTAATTTCATTCTTCATTTTTTCTTCAGCCAATTTAACACTTTCTTCAGCAATCCAGTGGCGCAAATCATCTTCTGCTTTTCTGCGTTCCTGTATCAATACTAACCCTGCCTGCTCCTTCATCCTTTCAATTTCCTTCTGACCCGCTTCTATGATGCGCTTTCGTTCCAATTCAGCATCTTTTTTGGCTGCAGCAACCATTTCAGCAGCATCTTTTTCCAGTCCTGAAATTTTTGTCCGCATTTCACTCAACTCTGAAGCAATCATTTCTTCAGCATTTCTGGCATCATCGATCAGCTGCTTTGCAGATTCTGCAGAATTATTGAGTGCAGTACCCACAGGTTTTTTGGCAAATTTATAAATGATGGCCACCAGTATTACAACATTGACTACTTTCCAGACAAAGTCCATTAAGGCAGAGCCACCTGTTTCTGCACCGGCAGCATATAGTACTGTACTCCAGAAAGTGGCAAACAGTATTAATGTAAAATGTCGCAACATATTTGTACCTAAAACCTTACTCATTAAAAGTGATATGCAGAGGTTTGTGCCTGCGTATTGCAGCTTGAAAATTATTATAATGTGAACTGGCGGACCTTTGTCAACAAGCTCTGTCTTCTTTTAATTTAACAACTGCTTGCTGATTGCAGCAGATAATTCAAGATTCAGTTTTGCAAAATGAGTTTTGGTGGCCTCTATCTCTCCTGCTAATTCAGCAAAATTTTTGTCAAATGCAGTCTGTAGTTCCTGCCTCTCATCCAGTATCATCGACTCTCTTGTGGTCATCCCTTTTTCGTGTCCTTCATTCCTGAGATGAAGAACCTCCGTTCGCACAGTGTTTAGTTTTCCCTCGAAATCTTCTTTAAGGCGCTCAACTTCAGAGTTGATTTGGAGAACACGTTTTTGGCTTTTGATAATTACTTCATTGCGATTATCCAGTGTGCGTAATACTGGTTGAAACAACAGCTTATTTAGCAGAAAAATCATAATAAAAAGAATGACTAATACCAGAGCAGGAGTGGCTAACTGCAGATGCAGTAAACCGTAGTCCATGCTGATTCCGCCCCATGCATTTTCAATGATAGCCTGCTTAAAATCCATTATCTGCGTCCACTGATTGTCAAAAACTGTTAATATAGCTAAACCATATTTTATAGCATATTACTTAAACTGCAGTCAAGCATATTTCTATTTTTATTTTAGAATGTTATAATCATTTATTGATTTTATTTTAGAATTAAACAGACTTTTGCAGGTGATAAAAATGTTTCGAACAGGAATAGGATTTGATGTACATGCACTTACAGTTGATCGACCGCTGATCATCGGAGGAGTTGACATTCCTCATCCTCTGGGACTTCTGGGTCACTCTGATGCAGATGTTCTTGCACATGCTGTTATGGATGCCTTGCTGGGAGCGCTTGCGCTGGGCGATATCGGTCAGCATTTTCCAGACACAGATTCTAAATATCAAGGTGCAGACAGTATGGAGTTGCTAAGTCATGTTCAAATGTTAGCTGCGGAAAAGGGTTTTGTCTGCGTAAATCTTGACAGCATTATCATGGCGGAAAATCCGAAAATGAGTCCACATATTTCAGAAATGCGAACAAACCTGGCTGCGGCGCTCAAACTTAAAACCGATCAAGTTTCGATAAAAGCAACCACTACGGAGCGGTTGGGCCTCATCGGCCGTGAAGAAGGAATTGCGGCGCAGGCAATTGTGCTTTTTCAATCAACAAATTAAACAGGAAGTTTAGCATGTCACAAATTATCATGGCTCTTGATCAGGGCACCACCAGTTCACGTACCATTCTTTTCAAGGAAAATGCTGAGATTATTACGCAAGCCAATGCACCCCTGAATTGTTATTATCCACAATCCGGCTGGGTCGAGCAGGTTCCTGAAGAAATCTGGAGCAGCCAGCGTCAAACTATCGCTGCAGTCTTAGCACAAGCAAGCTTGTCTATGAATGATATTGCCGCAGTTGGAATTACCAACCAGCGCGAAAGTACAATTGCCTGGAACCGTAATACCGGAGAAGCAATTGGTCCGGCAATCAACTGGCAGTGCAGGCGCACCGCAGATTATTGTGAAGAGTTAAAGGCAGAGGGTTTTGACAGTCTGCTGAAAAATAAAACAGGTTTGGTCACCGATCCATATTTTTCCGGAACTAAAATGCGCTGGATTCTGGAAAATATTCCGCAGGCTCGGAAACTGGCGGATCAGGGGAAACTCTGTTTCGGCACCGTTGATTCCTGGCTGATCTGGAAATTGACGGGTGGACGTGTACATGCCACGGAAATCAGCAATGCTTCACGGACACTTGTTTTCAATATCGAAACCTGTGAATGGGACGCTGAAATTCTCACGCGCTTTGGTATACCATGCGAAACACTTCCGGAAGTCAAGCCCTCAAGCGGAGTTATTGCACAGATAGATCCTGATTTATTTTGTGGAGAAGCACCGATTGCGGGAGTAGCTGGTGATCAACAGGCAGCACTGTTTGGACAAGCTTGCTTTGAATCGGGAATGGCAAAAAACACTTATGGTACAGGTTGTTTCATGATTTCCAACACAGGTGCGGAACCGGTCTTTTCAAAGCATGGTCTGCTGACAACCATCGCCTGGCAAATCGGCGACGAAGTGACTTATGCGCTCGAAGGTTCGGTCTTTATCGCCGGTGCTTTGATACAATGGCTGCGGGACGGACTACAGCTTTTTGAAGATGCATCCGAAACTCAGGCCATGGCTGAATCGGTTCCGGATTCCGGAGGTGTATTTGTGGTTCCCGCCTTTGTTGGACTTGGCGCACCGCATTGGGATCCCTACGCCCGTGGTACAATTGTCGGACTGACACGTGATACAAACCGCAGCCACATCGTCCGGGCTTCTCTGGAAGCAATCGCCTTTCAATCAGAGGAAGTTCTCCGCAGCATTGCCAAAGATTCCGGAAAAGACATTAAAGAACTCCGCATCGACGGCGGGGCCGCAGCCAATGATTTTCTTTGTCAGTTTCAGGCGGATCTATTGGGACTTAATGTTACACGGCCGCAGATACTTGAAACTACCGCGATGGGTGCTGCGTTTCTTGCGGGATTGGCTGTCGGAGTTTGGCCTGATCAAGCAGCTATAAGGAATCTCTGGCAGGAAGAAAAGACATTTGTGTCAGACATCTCCAGAGAAAATTCTGATCAAAAAATGGAAGCCTGGAGCAGAGCGGTTGAACGTTCCAAGGAATGGATTGTTCCGTAATAGTTTCGCAATCCCGGAGGTAAATTTTTGAAAGCTACAGTTTCCCGTGTTTGGCGGCTACAACTTCCGCAATCATGCTGAGCGCAATTTCCGCTGCAGTCTGTGCACCGATGTCCGCTCCGGCGGGACCTTTTATTTGTGCAATGGTATCAGCGTTAAATCCAGCTTCTTCAAGACGTGCACAGCGTTTGGCGTGAGTTCTGCTGCTGCCCAGAGCACCGATGTATGGTAGATTGTTTTTGAGCAAAATGTGTAAAGCAGGGTCGTCAATTTTCGGATCATGCGTAAGTAAAACAGCGTAGGTGTCATCGTTGAGTGGAAAGTCCGGTAGCACATCATCCGGCCATTTTGAAATCAATTGATCCGGAGGAACAGGAAAACGTTCCGGATTGGCAAAAACTGTGCGGGGATCAATAACGACAGTCAGGAAATCCAGTTCCTTTGCAAAACGTACCAGCGGAATTGTGATGTGTCCGGCGCCGATAATTAACAGCTGATCCCGGCGCGGAAAAACCTGAATAAAAAATTCATTACCCCCAATTTCCACAATTTTGTTTTCACGCTCATTGTAGGTTCCTTCTGCCAGAGCAATAACCTCTTCCCGGTTTTGTTGCAGGCCCACATTTTCGCCTTCCGGTAGTACTAACAGCGGAGACTGATTTTCAGCGGAAGATCCACTTTCAGTAGGCAGAGGTGAAATCAGAATTGCAGGTTTATTGTTACGGATACAGTTTTGCAGGGTGTCCCAAATAATTCTAGTGTTAAGATCTATAGAAAATGCCCAATGTTTTTCCAGCAGTACTGTGACTTCTCCTCCACAGGAGAGTCCTACTGACAAAGCGAGTTCGTCTTCAACTCCGTAACTGAGTGTTCGTGATTCTCCGCTTTCCAACACATCGAGGGCTTCCTCAATAACTGCACCTTCAATGCAGCCGCCGCTGACTGAGCCAGCGACTTTCATGCCGCTGCCAATCAGCATTCCGGCACCGCTTTTTCGTGGTGCGGAGCGCCAGGTCTTGATCACCCTTGCCAAAACAAACGGCTGTCCGGAATCAAGCCAGCTCAGTTGTTCCGTCCAAATATCTCTCATAATATCTATTGATCTAAAAGTCCGGTCAAGTAGCTTGCAATTCCAGCGGAACAAATGCCCCGGAAAGCAATACACTTTGCCTTGCCAAGTTTTGTTCCGTCCGGCGCGTAAACATAGGACCAGAAAGTTGTCCAGTCGTAGTGACCGATTAATTTACCTGCTGTGTCATAAAGCCGTTTATATTTTGCGCTGCCGACCAGGCTTTGTTTGCCGTCATCACGTACCACAAACATCTGAAAGCCGCCCTGAATATTGACGAAACCAAGTCGCCCCAGAGGGGTTCCGTCCAGTTTCAGTAATTCAATATAGTCAATGTAAACCAGGGCTTGTCCAACTATTTGTTTTTCAGGATTGAGGATTGAGGTTTTGATAGGCAGAGCAAACAAATCTGTTGAAAATCCAAACCACAGGAAGCAAAGTGGAAGGAACCTGATAAACCGTAATAATTTTTGAATCAATCCGAGAGGCATTTTAGCTAACAAAACAAAAAAAGGGAGGCAAACTTGTCTCTACAAGCCTACTCTCCCTTTAATCTAAAGTCACGAGTTTTATCGTGTTATTACTAACGTTTGTGAGGGATCTTAAAAGATAAGATATTAGTTCTCAATCAGATCTCTCCTTTCAGTCAAGATGGCAAACAACAGTCAATAATAATGTTATCTTGAAAAACTATGGAGTCATGTACCTCTTTATATAAAGTGAAACTAAAAGCTGATCCGGATTATGAAAGCGTTACTGACGCACCGGACTGGATTGTAAAGGTTCCATTACTGTTAATAATATACACATCTAACGTGATGCTCGTATCAGGTCCCCAGAATTCCCATTCGGTTTTTCCGGAACGGATTTCTCCGTAACCTAAAACTGCTTCAGGATTGCCGGAAGGCGTTTTGCCACTTTCAATCAGCAGATAACTACCGTCTGCAGTGACACTGCTGACCGAGACAGTCGTGGTTCCGGAATCGTAGCTGTCTTCGGCGTAGGTTGTATTCTCTGTGCCCTGTGTAGTCCAACTGCTGCTGGAGGAACAGCTGCTTATGCAGGTTGAAACCGCAGTGACAGTACCGTCACCCTGCCAGTATTCTTTGTACTGAAGCTCCATACTGCTGTTATCAGAACTTTGGGTATAAGACATGATAGCTTTTGCGTAACCTCCGCTGTCGTCTGCCTTACCAACTGCGGACATCAGAGAAGTACCATAAGTCGAGTCGCTGAAAGATTCTTTGAACTCATAAATCACACAGTCACCAGTCATTCCGGTTGAGCTGTTGTCGCTACAGGTTTTCATACTGATGTACATATTGACAGACATGGAACCACTCATTTCCATCTGAAAGGTGGAATTCTTATTCGTTTCGTCAAAGGTGAACGTTCCTTTGAAGGTATCCGAACCGGAAGTATCTTTGAATTGTGAAGAGAGCTTTGTCTTGGCACTGTTCCAGCGGAATGTTTCGGTTAAGCTTGAGCAACTGTCACCTGTACTTATCTGATGATTATAGCCGCCGGCACTAATGTCTTCAAATTTATAGGCAACCGGTGGGCTGATGGTTTTTCCGATATATGCTTTGAAGCTGGAGGACATCGAACCGCTTTCGCCTTCAGTACCGCCAAATTCTTTCTCCTGGGCTACTAGAGCATTATACATTTCCTGGGAGAAAGTGATTGTGTAAGCTCCTTGTTCGTAACAAGTACTATTATCTGCTGCGTACCCGGAAGCAATCCTGGTATCGACCAGCATCAGGTTTAGATCTGCGGAACTGACAGTTCCCTTCATCACACTTACAACTGATTTCAGCATCGCGTAAAAGATGGCTGAGGAACTGTAGTCTGTCGCATAAGCAGTGCGGCTGCTGGCACTTCCTGAAGCACTCAGCGACGCAGGAACTGCCACAGATGATTTGGCGGGAGTATTGCTGCGGGTGTAGGTTGAAGTTGAGGTACTGCTTGCAGAACTTGTTGAAGAGTCGTCACTTTTCGAACAGCCTAGAAAACTAAAACTGATAATACCGAGAAGTGGAAGTAGATAAGCAAACTTTTTCATGGGGTCCTCCTTGATTCAAATGAATAATAGAAATAAACCGTGAACCAAAGCTAATGAAGTTCAGGTTCAATATTTTCCTTTTCAAACCGCAGTATAGGCCAATCAAGAGAAAAGTAAAGAATAAAAAAACAAAAAAGGGAAGGCAGGCTTTGCTATCTAAGCCGACCTTCCCTCTGGAGAATGTTAAATTAATAAAAATTTTAAAAAAACTGTCAACTACCTTTCTTTGCACCCGCAACAACTGAAGGTGGACCTATAACAGTTGGTTTAGTTCCAATATCCGGATCAGTCCAGTTACTACTGTCAGGAAGGCTTACTCCTCCAAGAGAAAGACCTGCATCAGTACAAACTGAGACACTACTGGTTTTTTTCATGGTTTGTTCAATTTGTAGAGGTTTAACAACATATTCTACTGAACTATCTTTCACCTGAGTCACCAGTGAGGCAGCTGGAATGACAAACTCGTTCACCCAGCGAGTGCTTTGGTCATTAGCACATGATGTTTTTTCTCCGGTTTTGACATCCACACAGAATGAAGGCACACCCCATAGGTCTCCAAAACCACCGTAGTCAAGGTAGAAACTTGCACCGTCATAACTCTTGCCACTGTTGCTGGATGTACCACTATGAGTATATTTAACCATCATCGGCGGGTCAAATTTAACACTGCTGTTGTCACTGCCAACCAGGACTGTGAGCTTGTTCCAATCATTTGCACCTGTTTCCCAGGTATAGAAAGTTGAGAGGCTTGAACGGGCTTCCCAGGGGCAGATCTTGGTACTGTCCCAGGAACATTGAATAGCGGTAAAGTTTGCTGAAGTACTGTTATCAAACAGCACTCCTGTATTTAAACCCCATGAAAGATTACTGTTGGTGCTGCTCAAGACAACTGGCGTTTTAGTTCCATTATCATACTGGAGCACCATTCCACTGGTTGTATTGTCAAAAGTGTAAATGTACGGATCCGGTGCACTGGCATTGTCAATGTTTGAACTGTAAAGCCAGGTACTTTTATTTGCCAGAAACACACTGGAACTTCCCCACTCAGAACCGGTAGCAATGGTGTCAGGATTTGGGCAACGTTCATAACAGGCCAAAGTAGTTGGTGCGGAATCTCCCGGAAAGACAGGTTCTCTTGTATTGAAAATTACACTTGTGCTTCCGCTAGGCGCTGTTGGTGCGGCGCCTTGTGTTGAGTAACTTAAATCAATTTGTCCATCACCTCCCAGTGCTCTTGACCAGAACCAGAAACCCCAGGGTGCGTTACTGGCCGTGAGTGTCAGCGTCGCAGCAGTTTGATCAGTCCACTGCCAGTTACTGTCACGAACAGCATCAACAATTAGGTTTGTACCGTTCCAATAAACTCGTTTTTCTGTGCTTGCGGAACTATCCCACCATGAGAGTGGAATATTCTTGATGTTGTCCAAGGTGATAGTTTGCTTTGTATGTTTAAATAGTTTTCCCCCATAAGAACGCACAGTGTAGGCTGTTCCAGAACTATCAGGATTACTGAAATCCATTTTGTAAACAGTACTGTTGTCCGTTACACCTGCTTCAGTAGGCATCCACAGTCCGTGATAACCGATGTAGCCATGATATGTTGTTCCGCTGGTAGTGGCAGATATTGGAAAACCGGAGTTGACAGTTACTCTGCTGCCTGTACTACTGTATAAACCGTAGCGCCAGGCTGAGGTCAGATATTTATTGCGGTCCAGACAAATAGGGTCCTTGGCGACACCAGCTTTTGTTTTTTGTTTATAAAAATATTTACTAGTATAAGCTATATTATAGGTTGATGCTCCTGAAGCTTGGTTCTCCCCAGTCCAGTTCGGCATTGTGGTCGCACCAGAGCCGCTACCATCACTGTTAAAATTGACAGCGGCTGCATAATCGTATGTTGTTCCGGACATGGTCATCGGCATGTAAAACTTTAAAATATTTGTTGTGCCTGACTTCTTGGTCCCCATGTATCCTTTCATGCTCTCCACACCAGCATTTGAAACCGCCTTGAAACTCATCTTGAAGAAACCAACTGGATAGTCAGTAGAGGGAGGTTGATAAATTTTCATCTTGGCATGAATCAAGCCGTCAGGAGTTCCATCTTGATTTTCATCATTCGGTACCCAGGCCTTAACGATCATGGGGTCACCTTTGGATCGAGATGCATTAACGGTCCACATTTCGTATTTGGGTGCGTTACTTTTTGAATCCCCACTTCCTTCACCGCATTTATTTGTATCTACCTGTGCTTTGTAATTTCCAGCATTGAGCATCAAGTCGGCACGGGTTTGAGAAATCTGACATAAAATTGAGTTAACCGTTTTCAGCACATCTGCGGACTTTTCAAAAACAAAAGTGTCGGTTTCATCCATATTATAATCAGCAGTGGAAGCAAAGCTGCCGGTGTCAATAGCAAATGCAGTTCGGCTTGTTGAGCGGGCGGTAGAGGCACTGGATTTGGCTTCTACTACACTGACCTTTGATGAAAGAGTAATCGAGCCGCTACCGGAGACTGCACTAACAGTATCGCTGGATGAAGACGAAGAATCGCTGTCCTTTTTGGAACAACTGAAGAGTAAGAGACTTAATATCCCCAGGAAAGGGAGTAAGAAAATGAGCTTTTTCATATTACCTCTTTGGTAAAACAGTGAAACTTGATTTATTTGCAACCAACATTGCAGTTACAAACGGTTCAGCATCAGTTTTAGGAGCCCCTCTTTATATCTATGCTATACCTAAATAAAGGTATTGCAAGAGAAAAAAAGCTGCAATATTGTCTAAAACAGAAAATTCTAATAATTAATCTGTCTGGGTGTAATTGTTCATCCCAGACCTTCCCGAAAAGTGGGATAATGCAGAGTAATGTCAAGTTCATGCAAACGTTGATTTGAAACAAATCGCTCTGGTGTTTCCTCAGGTTTAACTGCTTGCAGAAGATTGATATCATTAAGTGGAAACTGCAGCATTTCCTCAGTCAAATCCTCCCGGTTTTCCGCCAGCCAGCAGGCAACTTCCCAAGATGGTTTTGCTTCAAGGTCAACGGCATTGATGCAGCTTGGAGATTCAGGGTGCTCTGCCAGGTGGAGAATAATCCGGCTGAGATCTTCAACATGAATGCGGTGAACAGGAGTAGTGGATACTGGAATCGGTTTTCCGGACTTGAAACGCACGTCAATTCCACGTCCGCAACCATAAATACCGCCGGGACGAACGACGTGTAATGTGAAATATTGGGAGAGAATTTTTTCGGTCAGCAGACGCAGTTTTCCAGAATTAGTATCCGCCTCAAATTCTGAATCTTCACTCCAAAGCCCATTTCGTTTTGGATAAACACCGGTGCTGGAAATGTAGATCATGCGCTTTAAAGATGGACGTTCTTGCTGCATCCAGCTACACCAGTTATGTAGTCGCTTCGCTTCTGCTTCCGGAGAATCCAGCTGTGGAGGAATAGTCAGTGCCAAAACTGCAGAGGTTTCAGGCAGTGACGACCACGAATCTTGCTTATTCCAATCAAAGTAAAATACAGGAAGCTCCAGTTCCGGTGCAGGAGTTTTGTGGTCTGTTCCCCAGGACTCGGGAACTTTTGATAACTCTTTGGCTAGGATCTTTCCTAAAAAACCTAAACCAAGAATTCCGCAGGGAACTGCAGAAAGAGGTGCAATCATTTTATAATTTGCTTGCTTTGGAGAGTAAAAAAACTTAGTCTTGGTTTGAGTGCAAACAGTTTAGAGTTAACTTATCACAACCAAATTCATTTGACCAAGTACGCATTAAAGTTATGAGCAACAATGCCATGCAATCTGTCAGCCAGCTTTCAGCTCCTGTCGGCACAACTCTTTCGCGATTTATAGCACAGCAGCAGCATACCCACAAGGGTGCACAGGGAGAACTTTCACAACTGCTGGCAGATATTTCCCTGGCAGCTAAAATCATTAACCGCGACATTAACCGCGCGGGACTTTTAAATCTTGACGGCAGTATCGGTTCAAGTAATGTACAGGGTGAAGATCAGCAAAAACTTGATGTTATTGCAAATACTCGCTTTGAACGTGCTTTACGTAACGGAGGAGAGGTTTGCTGTATCATTTCTGAGGAATTGGAAGAAATGATTGACACAGGCAATCATAAGGCTCGTTATGTGGTCTCGATGGATCCTCTTGACGGCTCAAGCAATATTGGCGTCAATGTTTCGATAGGTACAATCTTTTCTATTTTCCAGAGACTTTCTCCACAAGGTTCTGCACCAACCATTGAAGACGCACTTCAGTCCGGAACAGCACAAATAGCCAGCGGATATGTACTTTACGGATCTTCCACCATTCTGGTTTATACAACCGGACAGGGTGTTAACGGGTTCACTTATGAGCCCTCACTGGGAGAGTTTTTTCTTTCTCATCCCAGTATCGAAATTCCGGAAGATGGAAAAATTTATTCCTGCAACGAGGGTAATTTTCATGATTTTCCTCAAGGTACTCAGAGTTATCTGGAAGAATGCCGCAAGGAAAAATTAAGCGGTCGTTACATCGGTTCGCTGGTTGCAGATTTTCATCGCAATTTGCTGAAAGGCGGAATTTATCTCTATCCTGCCACAAGCAAAGCACCAGACGGTAAGTTACGCCTGCAGTATGAGTGTAGTGCTCTGGCCTACATTGTAGAACAGGCAGGTGGAATGGCAACCGACGGTTCACGCCGTGTAATGGAAATCAAACCAAATGCTCTACACCAACGGATTCCGCTTTACATCGGTTCACCAAAAATGGTGGAAAAGGCAATGGATTTCATGCAACAGGATTAAGGCAGCAAGTTGATGGATCTGAATTGAAAAATTTGGAGGAATTATTAACTGCTAGTTCAGGGAAGGAACTGCATTTTAAGTGTGCAGCAAAGCAGGATGTTGCAAAGTAAAATCCGTTTGCTCTTTAGACTCTAATATTGACGCTGCTGTTATTCTGATTAATCTGAGTTGATTCCTGGAATCCCACCAGACCACCCAAATCTTTGATCATTTCCAACATGCCGAATATCAGTTTCTCTTCACCGTTATCTTTCATTGATTCAGCAAATGAACGGTGTACACTTTCTGTAGACTCCATCAAGACGGCAAATTTTGAATTTTTCAACAGCGCAAAAGCCTTGAGATAATTTTCCGGCTCCTGCATCAAATCACTGAGTTCATCACCGAGTTCGCTGATATCATCAAGGGCAAAACTTTTATATTCCGGAAGTTTTTTTATTTGTCTGATTGACTCTTCATTTAGCTCACGAATACGTGAGTCTACGGTTTTTCCAAATTGTTCTGCTGCCTCCGAAGTAAGCTGCAGGCGTTTGGCAACATTTTCAAAACCTGAAACGACCATACCGTACGAACGGCGCAGAGTCATTGTTCCGCCGTGAGAATCTGCTCTGAGGATATTATTAATGGCAGGATTTGGCGGCATCCTCTTGCGTCCCAATTTTGAATTTCCGGGAAAACTGGCAGTTTTTTTAGAGACCGAGTTTTCTGCTTTTTCTTCTGTTTCAGTTTTTACAGCAGGTTTTTTCGCTCGATCCGAATTTTGATTGTTTACTGTCGGAGCAGTTTTTGCCGATACTTGCATGGTTCCTGTATAACTCTTTCTGGTGTGGGTTGCTCTCCGTGTCATACAAGAATCCAGCCAAATTCGGCTGTTTAGACTTGAAGCTTCCTGCTCCAACAATCCAGACTGTATAATTAACAGAGTAGAAATTGAAAGATCTAAACATCACTACAGAGCGGTTGAAACCTGCATTCGCTTTTTTTGCACGTCTGATTGTCTGTCTTGCCGGACTCGGATTTTGTGTTAATCCGCTTTTGCTGCCACCGCATATTCTGGCAGCCGAAAAACAGGCACTGCCCAAAAACTGGCAGCAGCTACCGCTCAAAAAAATGAGGCTGCAGGTGATTGATGGTGATACCTTTGATGCAGATCTCAATCGCAATGGACGCTTCTCCAATCCTCAGGAGCGGATCCGGTTGCTCTACGTTGATACTCCGGAATTGACAAAATCTCATAAAGGAAAAAATCCTAAATTTGGTTTACCAGCAAAAGCTTTTTTGAAAACCGTTCTTGCAAAAACAAGAATCGTCTTATGGGTTGATCCACAAAATAAAAGGGGTAACTACGAGCGGTTGCTGGGTGTCCTTGAGGTCAAGGGAAAGAATGTTAATTTGGCACTGATCAAACGTGGTCACAGTTACTTTAACACACGTTATGCCTGGCCGGATGATTTCAAAAAATATGCACTTGCTGAGGCCTTTGCTTTTGAAAAAAAACTGGGTATCTGGAGTCACCGCAAGTCCCGAAAACACTATTTGCTGCGTTTGCGTGACGAAGGTAAAACCGTCTATTCCACCAGGAATCCGTATTTTGTGGTAAAAATGCAAAAAGCGGAAGAAATTGATTTGTCAAAATACAATGGTCGTTTTGTACGCGTCAGGGGTAAAGTTAAAAAAATTCAGCAACTACGTAAAGGTGCGCAGCTTATTTTTCTGAAGCACCGCAGAATGAAAAAAGGACTACCGGTTATCAGTTTTGAAAATCAGCGAAATTGGCTGGGATTGGAAAAATTACGAAAAGGTGATCAGCTGCAAATTGAAGGTTTTGCTACTCTCTATAAGCAGAAGCAGTGGCAGATCAGGTTGCATCGAGCGGTGCTGTTAGATTAAGCATTAAGAATTGAGAGAACACTAGCAAATCACGAGTTTTTGTAAGATCTTGATATTATAAATTGTGATTTGTCATCTCGACCAAAGTGAGAGATCTGAAGGCTAATATCATCTTTGCAGATTCCTCACATGCTTTCGGAATGACACGTAGCTCTTGTGACTGTGCAGGAAAACAAATTAGTTTTAGAAAAGTTTTTAACTAATCATTTCAAATTTATGAAAATACCAAACAGGCTTCATATTGTGCAAAAAAACATCTCAATCTTGATGGGAGGAATAATAATGTTATGGGGAATCAGTGGATGCTCTTCCGGTCGTCCGCATAATCTGGGACTCAATAATAAGTTGCTCGCAGCTTGTCCGGCAAGTCCTAATTGCGTTTTAAGTCAAAAGAGTGATTCCAGACATCAGGTTCAGCCGCTGAGCTATTCAGGACCTCTGGAAGCTGCAAGTGAGTTACTACAGCAGGCTATCAATTCGATGAGTGGAACACAGATTATTACTCAGGACGCATCTTACTGGCATGTTGAGTTCACCACACGCTGGCTGCGTTTTATAGACGATGTTGAGTTTTATTTTGTTGAATCCGAAGCGCTGATTCACCTGCGCTCCGCTTCTCGTTTGGGATATTGGGATCTGGGACAAAATAGGAAAAGGGTGGAGGAAATCCGTTTCCGTTTTGAAAAATTACTTAAGGACAACAGAGCTTAGCGCATTTTTTTTAGCAGATCTCCATCCGAATTTTTATAGTAGTCCTGGTTGCGCTGCAGAGTTTGGCTGAGTGCAGAGGGTGCATCCGGACCTGGGGCATAGTTTTGCTGTTGAGCAAGTTCGGTTCGGTTCCAGTCACATGCAGAGAGCAGCATCAGTGTGATTCCGAAAAGCAGACTCATTGTCAGGTTGATCTTCATTCAGTTTTCCTTTAGTTTAATGTGTTCAATGTAGTTTGTATAACCACTCTAAAAAACTCTGCCTACTGAAGCAAGTTTTTTGTCGAAAATATTCGGGAGCTTTGTGAAGACTACAGTCATTGTAAATCCCAGAGCAGGCAACGGCCGCACCAAAAAGCTCTGGCCAAAAATCGAGCAGGCTCTAAAAAACAGCATTGGTTCCTTTGAAATATTGCAGACCTCTGCACAGGGAGATGGAACAAGTTTGTGTCGCCAGGCTCTGGATGAAGGGTCTGAGAGAATAGTAGCAGTTGGCGGAGACGGACACCTCAACGAAGTGCTGAACGGTTTTATTGAGAGCGATCTACCGTTAAATCCGCAGGCAGTCTTGAGTTTTATAATGACCGGAACAGGTTGTGATTTTCAGCGTTCTCTGGGAATCTCCGGGAAGTGGGAGTCAGCAGTTGCCGGACTCAAGGCTACAGAGATCCGGAAAATTGATGTTGGTAAAGTCACTTACACCGCTTCAGATAAAACTCAGCAAGTCCGTTATTTTGACAACATCGCAAGTTTCGGTTTAAGCGGTGCCGTTGATCATTGTCTTGAACACTCAAGTTTGGGCCGTTATTTGGGTGGAACACCACTCTTTTTGTGGGCCACGATCAAAACGGTTTTTACACACCCAAATCAGACAATCCGCTATAGTATAGATGCTGGTCCGCAGCAGGAAATTAAGACTAGGCTGGGCTTATTGGCCAACGGTCGTTTTTTTGGCGGGGCCATGCATGCTGCACCGGAAGCTGAGCTGGACAACGGCTTACTTGATTTGATTATCCTCAAAGAAATTTCTGTTGCAAAATTTCTCTGGCATTTACCAAAAATCTATCTGGGATCTCATCTGCAGCTGCCGGAAATATTTTATCAAAAAGTAAAGAAATTTACTGTTCAGAGCTCTGAACAGGTAATTCTCGATATTGACGGTGAGTCTCCCGGATATCTGCAAGCTACCTTTGAAGTGCTGCCCAGGATCTTGAAAATACAAATTTGAGTAAGCTGTTTGATGAACTGCTAAAATAATTTTGAAACAGTGTCATTTCGAGCAAGGCTAGAAATCTTGTGAATAAGGTTAAATTAATATCATTAAGATTTCTCCTTTCAGTCGAAATGACAATTTCATACATCTTTGTAGTGTTTCATTATTGTAGACACTTACGTGTTCCAAGATTTCCAGTGCCAGATTAAGTTGAAGACAGGCTTCCCCTGGAATGAGTACTTCATTTAAGTTACTTTGAATAAATTAATCCAAACTCAAGCAAGTGTTCGCAGGCGTTGAAGCAGGAGTTGATGCCGCGAATTGAATAAGGCTCTGAAAGCCAAAACGACTACAAGCGTAGATCCAATGGCGGCTGCGGCGGCAATCACAAAAATCATCATGATTTGGTAACGCACTGCTTCTCCGGGACTGACTCCTGCCAATATTTGACCTGTCATCATGCCCGGTAAACTTACAATTCCCATCACCATCATCGAATTGAGTGTGGGAATCATGCTGGTACGCAGGGCATCACGTATTAACTCATGTGCTGCTTCCCAGGAAGTTGCACCGAGACTGAGCAGCATTTCCACTTCTTTGCGGCGTACCGAGAGGCTGTCCATAAAACGTTCAAGGGCCAGTGAAATTCCATTCAGTGTATTCCCCAATACCATGCCGAGGAGCGGAAACAGGTACTGAGGTGAATACCAGGGATCAATTTGTAAAACTCCTGAAAGTGCAAAGAACATTACAAAAAATCCGGCGCCAAGTATAGAAATAAAACTGTTCAGATAAATTGTAGAAAAGCGTTTTTGTGTCCTTCCAACTGCAGTCACGGAAGCAATTGTGGCCATGAAGAGAGCCACTCCAAGAATCCAAAACGGGTTGTTAAGTGCAAAAACCCAGTCCAGCAAAAAACCGACCAGCAGCAGTTGCCCCACCATTCTGACTGCGGCAATACTCCATTGCTTTGCCAGACCGAGTTTCAGGATCAGTGACAGCCCGATATTGAGTAGCATCAGTCCTGAAGCGATCAGCAATTGTCCACCGCTGAGGAAGATATAATTAGTTTCCATTTTCTTGGTCCAGACAAAATGTGTTGCGGCACATTCTCCGCAATTGTTCAGGATTATGACTGACCCAAATCCAGGAGCGCTGAGCAGTCAGTGCCGGAGTA
Organism: SAR324 cluster bacterium; assembly: GCA_014382365.1. GTDB lineage: Bacteria > SAR324 > SAR324 > SAR324 > NAC60-12 > Arctic96AD-7. Next base: position 6,031 of record JACNJW010000060.1, on the reverse strand, counting down.
CTCGCATTATTTTCTGGTATTTCCGCTTGCCACCGCTTAAGCAGCTTTTCAAAGAGCCCACTTAGTTCACTGTCCAGTGATGCAGTGGGCTCATCAAGTAAAAGCACTTGTGGTTCCAGCTGCAGTACTCTCAGTAGAGCTGCCACCTGAGCTTCTCCTCCGGAAAGTTCTTTTGCGGGACGCTGCAGAAAATCTGTAAAATCAGTTCCTGCAGAATTATTAGTTCCTGTAGAGAGGCTCAGTTCGTTCAGCCAGGCTTTAATTTTTTGCGGATTGTAACTGCGGTTTTGATGTGCCTTGAACTCGAAGATCTGTTTTAAATTTGCTTCAACAGTATCCTCAAAAAAGACCGGTTGTTGTGCCAGATAAGCGACTTGGCTACGGTATTGAGGCATTTCCCAGGCAGCCAGTGATTTCCCTCTGAAACTAATAGAGCCGGATTGGCTGGACGGACCGGACTGAATAAGATCGAGTCCTGCTAAAGTCCGCAGCAAAAGACTTTTTCCACTACCGGAGGAACCTCTCAAAGCAAGCCGCTCTCCGGCAGCTAAATTTATACTGATCTCAGTCCAAATCCAGTTAGTTGAGATTTGACGACTCAGATTTGTGCAGGAGAGCAGTGGGTTAGATTTTTGACTTGTTCTCACAGCAGAGATGTCCGTAGAATGCTTCACTCCAGCCTTTGTTAATTCTTTTTCAGTGAACGACTTGATGTCAGACAATTATACACTTTTAACACGAAAATATTGGATTTTTGATCTTGATGGTACTCTAACAGTTGCAGTTCACGATTTCAATGCTATCCGAAAAGAGCTTGGAATTCCAGCTGGGCAGCCAATTATTGAGACACTGAAATCACTTCCCGGCAAAGAATCACGACCTCTTAAGCAAAAACTTCAGGAGATTGAAGAAAAACTTGCACGGGACGCAAGTCCTGCACCTGGAGTAAAAACTTTGCTTGATGAGCTTCAGTGTAGAGATTATGAGCTGGGTATACTGACCTTAAACTCCAGAGAAAATGCCTGGTTTACACTGGAGTCGCTGGGTTTAGCACAATATTTTAAAGAAGAAGCAGTGATTGGACGCTGGTGCGCAGAACCAAAACCGTCTCCGCATGGAATTCAGAAGCTGCTCACTCACTGGAAAGTTGCAGCAGCTGAGGCTTTGATGGTTGGAGATTATCTTTATGATCTTCAGGTAGGACGTGCTGCGGAGGTGTTAACGGTTCATGTTGATCCAGGCGGAGTTTTTGCCTGGCCGGAACTGGCTGACATTCAGGTAAATTCGTTGGATGAACTAGTAGCTTTATTAGGCGACAAAAGTTGACTCGGTTTTCAATTCCATGTGCTAGTTGCCTGCTATTTTAACACCTTTGAATTTTGGCCCCTGCCTTGCTCTTTAATTAGTTAGCAGGAAGTTTTTTAGCTCAAGTCTACAGTTAGCAGTATCAGTCTTGCAAAGAGTTTGAAGTCACACTGAATTAGGATTTCTTCTCCGGAACAGCCTGTGCTTCAGGTTGTGTGTCTTCATCTTTTTTGCCGGCCATCTGAGAGACAAGAATGCTGATTTCGTAGAGCACAATTAGAGGTCCGGCCATCAGAGTCTGTGTAAAGACATCCGGAGGAGTTAGGATTGCAGCACCAATAAAAATGACTACCAGCGAATATTTTCTGTTTTCTCTTAACCAGTCGGCGTTGATCAGTCCAAACCTGGTAAGAATGAAAGAAACGGTCGGCAGTTCAAAAATTAACCCGAAGGCAAACAAAAGATGAATAGTCAGTGACAGATAACTGGCCATACTCAGTGAGGGCAGCGTGAATTGGTTCTCAAAACCCAGAAAGAAATCGTAACCAAAGGGAATGACAACAAAATAGCCGAAAAGACCTCCGCCTACAAAAAGTGGATATGAAAGTATGATAAAAGGCCAGACTGCTTTACGTTCTTTTGAAAAAAGAGCCGGCCGGACAAACAACCAGATTTGTCCCAGTAAATATGGGAATGATAAAAAAAGTGCGGAATAGAGTCCAATCCGTAAATATGTGAAGAAAGGCTCCGTTAATTCAAGAAATACCAGCGGGACATTGCGGGCATCTAATGGTGCGCGGAAAGCTGAGAGAATTGGTTGATCCAGCTCCATTTCTACAGAAGTTGTACCAACGAAAACCACTAGAATTACCAGCATTACACGGACGAGACGCTTACGTAATTCTCCCAGATGGGAAGTTAAAGGCATCGGAACATCATCGGAAGACTCATTAGTCTGCGGGTCTTTTTTTTCTTCAGTGTCGGCTGTGCTCATTTATTGTCAGGATACAGGAAAAAAGTGATAGTTGATTATTTTTAATACAGATGTACTTCAGTAGAAATAATTGACTTTCATTGGCACGCTTAAAAAATTAAGCTTTAGCACTAACTGCCAACCATACTTTGTACCACAAACTGTTTTTATTTGCACGAAAAACAAATGATTAATTACGATAACGTATCGCAGTACAAAGTTTGTCTACACAAACTGATGTATTATATCCAGAAATTAGAACGGAAAAAACGAATCGGTCTTGCTCTGTTAATTTTAGTGCTGGGTTCAAGCACAATGTCAGCAGCACAGACGCCGGAAGTTGAAAAACAAAAAAATATTTATTTGCTTTCAAAAAGTTTGAAACTGGGCAAAAAACCGGTTCAGGCTGCTTTTTTCTCTCCGGATGATCAGCGTGCGGTAATTCTGTCCGGAAGTTCTCTGCTGGATATTTTCAGGATCCAAAATGGAAAAAAAATCCGTGTAATTTCCAATCATGAACATGATGCCATTTCACTGGTTCTGGATGCGGGCGGGAAATGGGCGGTTACCGGAGGCAGGGACGACACAGTGAGAATCTGGAACACTCACCAGACTACCTCACAAGGTGTTCTGCGTGGACACCTCAGTGCAGTTACCGAACTTGCCTTGAATACCGGAGGTACTCTCTTAGCCTCGGGAAGTCTGGATGGAACTGTAATTCTCTGGAATATGAAAGAAAACGAATTACTGAAAACCACCAAGGTTGTCCGCAAAGGCAGTATAAAAAGTCTGAATTTTCATCCGGATGGAAACATACTCGCAGTTGGAGGAGAAGACGGCAGCCTCCAATTTTGGAGTGTACCTGAAATGAAACTGTTTTATACCCTCCAGAATCATAAAAAATCGATTACTGACCTTGAATTTAATCCACGCGGAAACCTGTTTGCTTCCAGTTCTGAGGACGGGAAGTTGATTATCTGGAATTGGAAAGAGAAAAAAAAGCATTTTGAAATCGACTTTGAAGATGCAGTTTCTGCAATCAGTATCCATCCAAAACTTGCAGAAATAGTGGTTGGAACTGCAGGTGGAAGTCTTGAAACATGGAGTCTCGAAAAAGGAACTCAGTTGCATCAGGTCACCAGAACCGAACATGCAGTCACAGATGTTGGTTTTGACGGCAATGGTCAACGGATTATTTCTGCACTGCAGAATGGCAATGTACAGATTTGGGAGTATGGTACTTCGCTGCAGTTGAAAAAATTAAGTGGACATCAGCGCAGTATAGAATCACTGGATTTTTCTGCAGACAGTAAATCTGTCATCAGTTATTCCGGAGATAAAAGTGTAAGAATCTGGGATCTAAAAACAAGTAAGACTCTCAACAGTTTTGATCTAGGTAATCACCGGGTGCAGGAGGTTCGTTTTGCTCCGGATCAAAAAAGTTTTGCTACAGCCGGTGCAGAAAGTCTGGTGATTATCTGGGATGCAAAAGCTGGAAAACGCCTGCACAACTTAAAACTTCACCGGGGAAAAATCAATGCATTGAGTTATCATCCACAGGATGCAGTCCTGCTTTCTGCAGGTTCTGACAAGCAATGGGTCCTCTGGAATTTGGAAACGGGAAAGCCGCTGCTTTCCCGTCAAGGTCATGAATCTCAAATTCTGGCAGTTTCTTTTTCTCCTGACGGAGAGCGTTTTGCGACTGCCGGCAGTGACCTTGCTATAAAAATCTGGAAATATCCTGAGGGAGAATTGCTGGGCAAGATAACTGGACACACAAAAGCTGTGACAACGCTCTCTTTCAGTCCTAATGGAAAAATATTAGCAAGTGGTTCGCAGGACAATCAAATTTTTATCTGGCGTGCAACAGATAAAATTTCGCCTGCACCGTTGCGAAAATTAGAGGGTCACGAATTCATTGTGAAAGAGGTTTTGTTTTCACATGATGGAAAAGCGCTGGTCTCAATTTCCAAAGACAAAACGATGCGTATCTGGGAAGTAAAAAGCGGAAAAATGTTGCGGATACTTCATGGCGACAGAACTCCTCTTGTCGCTGCAGCACTCAGTCCGGATGGGAAATTAATTGCTTTAAGCAGCCTGTCAAATGAAATTACCATCCTCAAATATCCTGTAGATATTCCTGAATTACTGGACTCTACAGATGGAACAATTTCTGTAGATGGAGAAACAGTTGCTTCAGGAGCTGCAGAATCACTGGAGTCAGAAGCGGAATTTGCAGATAATTCCGGAATTGATTTGGCTGATCTAAAGGAAACAAAAGAACAGCCAATGACTGCAGAAGAACTAAGTGTTTATGCAGTTGCGGAAACTGCAAAGTTATCCAAGGTACATCTACAGCTTCAGCAGCGTCTCAACCGTTTGCTCAATATAAATAATACCTGCAGGAATGCTGCGGAGCTGGAAAAACTGGCCCTGCAGATATTAAATCTGGTTCCAAATGATCTGGCTGCATACCATGCCCTGGTAAAGACTACCATGCTGAAAAAGGACTTCACTACCTTAAAGCTGTTGGTAAGTTTGGCTGTATATGCAGAATTAGATCAGCAGCGTTATGATTATCTTCCCATCCAGGAAGTTCAGCATATTTTTGATAATTTACGCACTCAGCTTTTTGACCAATCATACATTCGTAGCGGCAATCAGCAAAAACTTAAATTAGCAAACTGCAAAGGGAAACTCCAGCCCCTCAATTTAACTGCAATTTCTAGTAACATACACTATCCGGCAGAGTTTTTACAAAAGGTTAACTCAACTGCGCTGATGCTGGACTTGCGTGATTTTATCGGATTAGGAGAGGTAGAATTCCAAAACAGAATCTTTGCAGAAATTGAGCGTGTGCTTGCTACAGGAATTCCACACTCTACTCTGCGTAAACCAATGCTTGCAGAGGAAAGAGCAAAAGTAATTCCGGTTGGAAGATTAAGCTTAAATCTTGAAAAAGCACAGACCTGGAAAAATGAGGGCATGACTGCATTTCGTTTACGTAAAGCCGGTGGTCCATGGAAAACTTACCATAGCGATCAGGACAACCGGATCGTCATGCATCTTCCGGCGGGCGCATATTATCTGCAAGTTGCAGCTAAAATACGCAAAACTTTTTTCCTCTTTGCCGGAACAGAGCTTGATTTGTCAGTTGAATAAATTTGATGCGTTCGTAAAAAATCCTAAAACCATGTCATTGTTTACGAAGCGCTAAATCTTGTAAGCGTCCAAGGTTCTATTTTGAACATCTCTGGGGGATATGTTGCATTTGCCGGAAAGATTACTTACGGATGGAAGCAAAAAACAAGGGTGTTGAGTGGATAAAAGGCTATGATTATTGGGCAGCAAAATCAAATCTGAGCCGTTTCAATTTCCTAAATAATCACGGCTTGCTCCTGTTTGTTAAATTGTTGCCAAAGTTTTTCAAAAAAAACTAGAGTTATTGTCAAAAGTGGTGTTTGAGTAAATTGATTCAAGCGGCAATCCGGATTTCAGGAATCACCTCGATTCCATCTTTGAATTGTATTCCATCAATCACCTTTGCAAGGTAATCAAATCCTCGTAACCTTCTCCAATTCTTTTCTGCACATTGTCCCAGCTTAAACATCATGTGCAGCATCCCTTCACGATTGAGACAGCCCTTTGATCTTTTGGTTCTGTGCCTTATGGTACCAAAGGTGGATTCAATCGGGTTGCTGGTTCGTATACTCTGCCAGTGTTTGGCAGGAAAATCATAAAAGGCCAGTAACT
>JACNJW010000011.1 GCA_014382365.1 SAR324 cluster bacterium | reverse complement strand
GAACGGCCATATGCACGACTGAATCCGGTGTCCTTTGAGAGGACTTCTGTTTGAGGATGCTGTTTTTTCCAGTCTTCCCAGGTGGTGTGTTCTATCGGTACTGGAATCAGCCTTTCGCCTTTGCGGGGACCACTGACAGCTTGCCCCATGACTTGAGACCAGAGTGATTCGCTCTGTCTGTCATAAAGCAGAAGATCGCTGTTATACAACAAACCGGAAACACCAAGCGTAGTACTCTCTCCGTCAAAATCTCGACGAAAAGCCATGCCGGTACCACAAAGTGGGCAATAAGTTATGGAAACCGGAACTCCATTCACAGTGTCATTGACAATTTCGTGCCAATTTAAAATAGCCAGAGGATAGGCTCTGACTTCTCCTGCTATATCCAAACCTATAACCCTGCTGTTTGGCAACAGCCAATCTACGTCTGAAGCCGGAACAAACTTGGGTTCATCAATCGACGGAATTCCGTCACGCGGTGGTCCACCACTTAAGATTTCGGCAAGAGGAATTAATGGATCTTCGATTAAGAATCCGTTACGCTGAGCCGACTCCGCCTGAACCGGACTGATAAAAACAATAGATAAACCCAACAAAAATACTGTTGACAGGCGGATGGCCAGAATATTCCATATTTTCATGCTTTCTCGTGTTCAGTTTGTACTTCCTGCCTGAGAATATTCCCCACAGTACCTAATCCGCTACTGGTCAAGTTTCCTGCGTGAGGATCAATTATATCCAGTTCCTCTTCGCCCATATCATGTTTGAGAAGAATTTCCTGGCAAGGACTTTCGATTTTGGTGATTTTACCACCATGCTCAAAGAACCGTGCCATTGCAGACTGAACATCTTCGTGGCTAACGTAGGATTTCACTACCTTGGTATTATTTTTCATAGCATCTCCTTTATTAACTGAAGTGTGAATACAAAGTACAACGGTCTTGACTATTTTGACGATTCGCCAAAGAAATTCTTACAGTAACTATTAAACTGATCAAAGCTGACTGAAGCTGACCGTTGTAAAAGACAAAAAGGGGAATGCAAGAATCGTGAAGATTCTGTTAATTTATCTTGCTGTATTTATTGATAAATTTGTATTGAGAAAAGAGACACTGCTATTTTATCCAGCCTGACAGTAACCGAAAACAGTCTTCAGAGTTGTTAAGCAAAATATTCATCCCAACGTTTCTGAGCGTCTTCACCAAAAAGAATTTCGCAGGCATCTTTGAGTCCCTGCGACTTTTTAAGATCTTCGTGGCGAACTACCAGTGACAATTTAGAGCGACGACGTAGAAAATCTTCCAAAGTCACTATCATCTCACGTCGTGCTGCCTGAATTAATTCGCAGCGGATATAATCAGTTCCTTCAATCAATGGTTCAGCCATCTTTGGATCCTCCCGGATATTTTCGAGCAGACCGATTGCCTGCGCACCATAGCGTCTCCACAGTCGGGAAGAAAGTTCTTCTGAAGATCCTGGTGAGGTTAAGGCATCCAGGTTCATCAGATGCACCTGATGCAGATATTCATCACGAATAACATCATCAGGTTCACCGTACCACTTATCTTTTTGTTCCGGCAATGTAACCCCCAGTTGTTGAACTGTCTCGCAAATCGCCTCACCAATATTAATACAATCCGTGAGTTTACCCCCAAAAATACTGATATGTTTTTGCTCCCGGTTAACATCAATAGCATGTTTTCGGGAGAGTTTCATCCACTCTTCATTTTTATTGTTTTTTTCTCCTGCCTCAACCACCAGAGGCCGTACTCCGCAGCGTTCTGAAATAATATCTGCCTTAGTAATTGGTTTTGCCAAATTCAATCGTTTGTTAATATTTTTCAGTACAAACTCGCGATCTTCCGACGTTACTTCTGATTCCGGACTATCAACACGAGTATCAGTAGTTCCGACCATGGTTCGGTGTCCCATCGGAATAGCAAAAAACAATCGTCCGTCATCTGCAAAAAAAGTCAATACCCGCTCATTCTTCGTAATTCTTGGAACAATTAAATGTATCCCTTTAGAAAAAACGTGACGGTGAGCAGTTGCTTGTGACGTCAGCAGATTTTGTTGATCTACATAAGGCCCACAGGCATTAATAATAACTTTGCTGCGAATTTTGAATTCCTCGCCATTTCTAGTATTCCGGAGTTCAGTTTCCCAGTTGCCTGCTGAATTCCTGTCACGACCGACTGACTCCATATAGTTGACTGCAGTACAATTGTAATTGATTGCAGAGCGAATAAAATTAAAGACAAAACGTGAGTCATTGTCGTATAGGAATGCATCCGAGTATTCAAATCCACCGATACTGTTGTCGGTATTTATAACCGGTTCTTCCTCATTTATCTTTTTTGGAGATAATAAACGGGGAGAGCATGTAAAGAAACTTCCCATTCCCCAATACAACAATGCCCCCATATAGAGCATCCAGGAAGAAAAACGAAAGCCTTTATCCAAGTTTGTATAAAAACGTATTTCCTTGATTGCAGAGGGATAAGATTGCAAAAGTAGATTACGTGAAGTGCAAAGCTGACTCACCAGTGGAAATTCGAAGGTTTCCATGTATTTGATACCACCCCAGACAAGATTCGAAGAATTCTGACTAGTGAAGCCGGAAAAATCTCCTTTATCCACCAAAGCCACCTGTGCTCCCTGTGCAGCAAGTGCTGTAGCAGAAACAGCTCCGTTTATTCCACCGCCGATGATCAAAACATCGAAAGTCCGGTTTTTAAGTTTTTCAATGTTACTTTCCCTCAGGTTCATATTTCGGTGCTCGGAAAAAATACACAGTTAATTTTTTATGAAAGCAAATTCCGAGCAGTAAGTTCGTCGGTAATGAGGGAATGAATAAATCCACCCTTGAAAGCAGCTTTTAGTGCTTCAACTTTTTCTGCGCCACCGGCGACGCCAACCACATGCTTCATTTTACCCAGAGTTTCAAGATGTGTAGTAATCAGGCGCCGGTGATGTTCCAGGTCCAGTTGTTCTCCAGCTGCATTAAAATATTCACCGTGTATTTCTCCTACCGCACCGAGTTTTTTGAGTTGATCTAGTTCTTTTTTGGATTTATATCCAAAATGTCCAAACTCTGTACTGGGCATCAGTGAGCCGATGCCGACTAAGGCCATATCTGCCATTTTTGCCATTTTCATCACGTGCTGAACTTCCGGTTCCTGGATCAACTGGTTTCTAAGTTCACTGGTACTCACCATAAGTGGTGTTGGAATAACGTAAAAAGGATACAAAAACCCTGTAACCGGAGTCCCCATATTAGCTGAAGTCCGTTCACTGAGATAGTGCATTACCCCACCACAGAGTGTAACAAAGGCTGTGTTTTCTGGAATTACTCTTCCTAAGATGCGGGTAATTCCGGAAATGGTGTCTCCCCAGCCCAATGCTACCAGTGATTCATCAGACGGTAAATTCATTTCCAAATACTGTGCACCTGCCATACTCAGATCATTCTTGAGTTGATCTGCTTCAACCTCCGGAGTTAAAAACACATCTCTAAGACCCCATTTTTCTTTTAGTTTCACTTCCAAGTCCATCAACTCTGCGTCTTTGCCATGAACATGAATTGAAACAGTACCGTTTTTTTTGGACTCATTGAGAATATTGATGACACGGGCTCGATTGATACCTAACCGCTTGGCGATGTCACCTTGTATCATTCCAGTTTTATAATAATACCAGGAAGCTCTGGCAGAAAATTTCTTTAGATCTCTTGATGCTGTATTCATATTTTTTTGTAGGTTTAGAAGTTTAGCCGCTCGTTTACACAGACTATGGCTTTTATAGACAAATCTCTTACAGGTCCATTAAATTATTAATAGGTCTAATGACTGTTATATCATGAGTTTTTTTAATTTAATCGTTTGCCACTATCTATTTCAAAAATATGCAGATGTTCCGAAGGGATGGTCAATGGTAAACGGTCTCCGGATACCACAGGATGAATGCCTGAAAGACGGACAGTTAAGACTAGTTCGGTTTGTTCTAATTTTCCGTAAACAACTGTATCCGCACCAAGTTTTTCCAGCATTTCGACTTGCAAGAACATAGATGCTTTTTCGGATTCACAGGCTTCTAAATGTTCCGGACGCATTCCTAAAGTTACCTGAGAATCGCTGTTGGCAGAATTTTCAGAATGAGTCAAAGGCAGTGAAAGCGAGTCGCCTAAAAGAGCGAGATCGCCATTTGAACTTAAAACGGCCGGAATTATATTCATCGAAGGTGAACCGATAAATCCGGCAACAAAAAGAGTTTGCGGTTTTTCATACACTTCCAGCGGTGTACCTATTTGCTCAACGCGCCCTTCGTTCATTAACAACAACCGATGCCCCAAAGTCATGGCTTCGACTTGATCATGAGTAACATAAATCGTTGTTACACCTAGCCGTTCCTGTAAACGTTTGATTTCAAGGCGCATTTGCACACGGAGCTTTGCGTCAAGATTCGAGAGCGGTTCATCAAAAAGAAAGACTTTCGGTTCACGGACAATGGCTCTTCCCATCGCCACCCGTTGACGTTGGCCTCCGGAAAGTTCTTTGGGTTTACGTACCAACAAGTTTTCCAATTCAAGAATTTTTGCGGTTTCACGCACACGCTGCTCAATTTGGTCTTTAGGGATTTTCCGGTTCTTTAAACCGTAAGCCATGTTTTGATAAACACTCATGTGGGGATAGAGCGCGTAATTTTGGAAGACCATTGCAATGTCACGATCGGCAGGCTCTTTTTTATTGACCCATTCTTCGTTGATGTGAATATCTCCGGACGTTACAGTTTCCAGTCCGGCAACCATCCTCAGCATGGTCGATTTTCCGCATCCGGAAGGACCAACTATGACGATCAGTTCCCCGTCTTTAATATCGATGCTGATTCCGTGGAGTGCCTGCACATTTCCGGGGTAAGTTTTAATTGCGTTTTTAATACTGACTGTTGCCATGAGAGTTATTGCTTTGATTAAAATTATTTTTCTGTTTCAACAAGGCCTTTGACGAATTGACGCTGCATGACAATTACGACCAACAAAGGAGGAAGCATTGCAAGTATGGCGGTGGCCATAGTAATATTCCATTCCGGAATAGCATCTGCGACATACAACATCCTTTGGATTCCCATCACAATTGTGGTCATACTTTCTTCAGTCGTGACTATCAGCGGCCAGAGATATTGGTTCCAACCATAGATAAACAAAATAACGAAAAGTGCTGCCAAATTGGTGCGGGAAAGCGGAAGCAATATATCAAAAAAGAATTTCATTGGCCCTGCTCCATCGACTCTCGCAGCTTCTGCCAGTTCTTCGGGTACTGTCATAAAGAACTGGCGAAAAAGAAAAGTAGCGGTTGCAGAAGCAATGAGTGGAAGTGTCAACCCCGCATAGGAGTTCAATAATCCCAAATTTGCCACAACTGCATAAGTTGGTAAGATCCGTACTTCGACCGGCAGCATCAAAGTCAGGAAAATGGTCCAGAAACAAAGCTTCCTCAGAGGGAACCTGAAATAAACAATAGCGAAGGCGGAAAGTATTGAAATCGTAATTTTACCGACCACAATTCCGAGAGCCATAATCAGACTGTTCCACATCATCATTCCAACAGGAATACCTGACGCATTTACTTTTCCTTTTTGCAGTACAGTCCCATAATTTTCAAGCATTTCTGAACCGAACCAGGGCTGCACCGTTGTCAGAATGTCTTCAGCCTCGTGGGTTGAAGTAACAAGGGCAATGTAGATCGGAAAGATGACTACAATAATTCCAAAAATTAGTAATAAATGTGTCAGGGCATTCAGCCAGGGGCGATTTTCTACCATCAGTATTGCACTCGCCTTTCAATGTATCGAAATTGGAACACAGTCAAAGAAACAACAATGATCATTAAAATAACAGACTGAGCTGAAGAACCACCCAGATCCAAGCCGACGAAACCATCGTTGTAAACTTTATATACCAGAATTTCTGTGGACTTATAGGGACCTCCTTGTGTGACGGCATGTATGATTCCAAAAGTATCAAAGAACGCATAGACCACGTTTACTACAATGAGGAAGAAGGTCGTTGGTGAAATTAAAGGAAAAACAATTGTCCAGAACCTCTTTACAGGACCGGCACCGTCAATTGCAGATGCCTCCAGCATAGATTTTGGAATTGACTGTAAACCCGCCAGAAAGAAAATAAAATTATAACTGATTTGTTTCCAGGCTGCAGCAATGATTACCAGCACCATCGCCTGTCCACCCCTGAGAACATGGTTCCACTCGTAACCCAAAGATTGGAGCGTGAGCGCAAGGATACCGTTCCCCGTGTTAAACATGAACATCCATAAAACTCCCGCTACTGCCGGAGCTACAGCATATGGCCACAAGAGGATGGATTTATATGCCATTTCGCCCCTGATAACTCGGTCAGCCATCACCGCAAACATTAGTGAAAGAGACAAGCTTAGAAAAGTCGTGGAAACACTGAAAAGTACTGTGGTGTAAAATGAATCCAGATAAAGAGGGTCACTGAAAAGTTCTTCAAAATTTTCGAACCAGACAAATTCCGAGGACAAACCAAAAGCATCTTCCAGCAAAAAAGATTGATAAAGTGCTTGACTGGCGGGCCAAAGAAAAAAGATAAAAGTGATGATAATTTGAGGTGCCACCAACAAATACGGCAACCACAAATTATTAAAAGTGGAACGTTTCTCCATTCAACAATCCAGCATGGGATAAAAGTTCAGACAATTTGCAGGCAAGGCAACTCAAGCTAGGAGGTTACACCAAAAGGTAATTGAGTCACCACTGACGCTAGAGATGTCCCCTGCAAGGAAAAGGGTGGACACTCAATTGTAAGTCCACCCTATATTATCACATATTTTGGACAAACTGCAAAGATCAGCGGTTAGCCCGCTCAAATTTTCGCAACAATTTGTTACCGCGAAATACTGCATCTCCCAGTCCCACTTTTGCTGTTTTCTTTCCAGCCCAAATTGCTTCCAGTTCCTCGTTGAGAATATCTCGAATCTGCACAAAATTACCGAGACGTAATCCCTTGGAATTAGGAGTAGGAGCCTTTGAACTCATCTGAATGATAGCGACATCACGTCCCTCATTCTTCTTGTAATAATCAGAATTTTTGGTGAGTTCGTAGGCTTCATTAGTGATTGGCACATAACCTGTGTTTTGATGCCAGAAAGTCTGAACAAAGACATCCGACATATAGGTCATGAATTTCGCCACACCTTTGTACTCATCCTTTGTTCCACCTTTGAGTACCCATAAAGTGGCACCACCGATAATGGAGTTCTGAGGCTCTGAAACCGCACTTGCCCAATAAGGAAGTTGGCTGGTACCAAAATCAAATTTTGTACTCTTCACCAGTCCACCATAGTAAGCCGAGGAGTTAATCAGCATCGCGCATTTTCCTTCTGCAAACAAAGGATTCCCGTCACCTCTGCGTCCGCCATAGCGAAAGACATTGTCTTTCTGCCAATCTGCCAACTGCTGAATGTGCTTGACGTGCAATGGACTGTCAAAGACAAATTCAGTATCCAAGCCGGCAAATCCGTTTTCTTTGGTAGCAAACGGGACATCATGCCATGTGCTGAAATTTTCCAGCATCGACCAGGACTGCCAACCAATAGTAAAACCACATTCGCTCGCTCCGCTGGAAATCAACTTCTTGGAGAATTTGCCCATCTCTTCCCAGGTTTTTGGCGCACCACTGAGTCCTGCCTTGGCAAACGCAGCCTTATTCCAGAAGACCACCGGCGTAGAACTATTAAACGGCAAGGACAAAAGCTTTCCATCAGTTGTCGTATAATAGCCGATTACAGCAGATATGTACCTGCTTTCATCAAATGGTTGACCAGTATCCTTCATCATTTGATGAACCGGATAAATGGCCCCTTTTGCGGCCATCATGCTGGCAGTTCCGACCTCAAACACCTGCACTACGTGCGGTTGTTTTTTGGCCCGGAAAGCAGCAATTGCTGCTGTCATGGTTTCTGTATAATTACCTTTATATACAGCCTTCATTTCATACTCGGTCTGGCTGCGGTTAAATCCGCCAACGATGGTATTAACAGCTTCACCGAGCGCACCGCCCATCGCGTGCCACCATTCAATCTGAGTGGCCGAAAATGCAGTTCCGCTGAACATTCCCAGCATCAATACCGCACTTATGAGATTTTTTAATTGTCTCATATTGTTCCTTTTGTTTGAGTTAAATAAAATATGAATGCCTGTTAAGTGCCACTCCCTCCTAGCTTTCCGTGTAGGACACGAATCGTTTTAACAAGCTACACCATGCACTCACACTACACTAAGCAAAATGCTTAGCTGAGCTAAAGTAATACAGGAATGTTTTTAATGCAAGACTTTTTTAAATAAATTTTACATTTG
>JACNJW010000040.1 GCA_014382365.1 SAR324 cluster bacterium | reverse complement strand
GTCCAAGGTGTTGTACTACTTGGAGAAGGTGTCGGTGTAGTTAAAGTAGTTAAATCTGTTGCACTAATATCACCACTTGTATTTAATGTTGCCATTACTATCTTAACAGGCTCTATATCTTCTATATTAGTAGCTTCATAAGTATGAGAGAATGTACCACCCTCGCTAGGAGAAGGCTGATTCATTATACCATTAACATTACAAGCAATTAACCAAGCAGAAGTACCATCTACTTCAATAGCATAGTCATAGAATGCTTGAGTAAGAGAGCTTATCACAATGTTGTTAACTACAGAGCCGTCTCTATAGAACTTAAATGTGTGACTTGTAGCACTCTCATATTCCCATACGATAGCAGCATCAAAGTCAGATAATTCTAATGTTCCAAAAGTTTCAGGTTGATTAGATAATCCGATAATATACATATCGTTAGCTTCAGTTAAACTTGGTAATATATTAGCCTCAATATAAGCCTTCTCTACTACAAATCTCTCGCCATCTGCTACAGTTCCGTTTAAGTGAACTACCGAGCCATCATCCATAGTATCTGCATCAATCATTGCAGTTGTTCCTGAAACGTGGCTAAATCCACTAATAGCTGTTACAGGTGCAGTTAAGTTAGTTACCACCAAAGTCAAAGTTCCTGTAGAACTACCATAAGAGTTTGTTCTTACAACACTTATAGTGTATGTATCACTTGGGTTATTATCGTAATCATCTAATACTTCAGGTGCTGTACCGTTTAAGTGAATACCATTTACATCGATAGTTAAACCACTATTATCTGTGTCTATAATAGAAGTAATATAAGACGCATCTGAAGGGTGTAGTTGAATATTTACAGCACTTAATTCATTAACTGTTACTGTATTATCACTAAAAGCAGAAGGTGCTAAATCATCCGTCTTCTTACAGCTTGTAACTAAAATTAAAGGGAGAGAAATAATCAGGAATATGCTAATTGGTTTCATTTTTCTTCGTCAGGAAAAGGTTCAAATTTTAATTAAAAGCACTAATTTTTGTATTAGTCAGGATATTATATGCCTGCACAGTATACCTGGTCAAGTAAAATGTGTTTTTTGTAAAATGCAGAGAATTGTACTACTAGTTATTCTCTTTTATCAATTATTTGTCTATAATCACTTTCAATACAATTGATTAATTTGTTTGCCTCTGAATGTTGACTGTTACGGGCTGATAAGGGGGTAGCTGCATTGATATTAGTCTCAGTGCAGATCAATTTCTGTAATTTATGAGCTGTAGATCTGTTTGTAAAGTTTGTAGGACCGGTAAACCCTTTTGACGTATTTTTTGGTTTCCTTAAAAGGAATTTGTTCAACAAAGGCATCGAGTGATTTTCCAGGCCAGCGGTTGAGCCATTTACTCATATTCTGTGGGCCGGCATTATAACTTCCTGCAGTATAAATCAATTCAGATTTGAAAAGATTTGCCAGTTTGCCCAGGTAAAACGTTCCAAGTTTAGCATTAAGTTCAGGCTTAAAAATATCTTCTCTGGCATTCAGTTTTATTTTCTTCATTTTGGCAACAGCTTTTGCTGTGGCCGGCATCAGTTGCATCAAACCCATTGCCTTGGCAGATGATAAAGCTTGGGGATCAAAATGGCTTTCCTCCCGCATGATAGCGAGGGCGAAATAAGGATCAATTCCGGCTTGATTTGCAAAGCTTTTCAATTTTGACCAGTAAGGACGAGGATAGGCTAGTTCCCAGAGTGGATATTCACCAACTTCAAGTGAAATCATGCGCGGCAGATAATAATTGGCCACTATCCTGAGCATTGCATGATGTTCACCCCTGCGGTGCAGCAGATGACTTACATGCCAGTTTCGTGTGCTGTTTTTATAACGCCCCAAACCGGCAAACAATTCCCTCAGAGCCTGTTCAGGTTCTGCAATGTCAAAAAGAAATTCTGTTCTCTGTAGCAGCATTTTGGTTTCTTTACTGACGGCTTCATTTGGTTTCACGTAGAGCTTTGCTTTGCGTGATTTGAGTATTGTAGCAACATTGTCGGGAACATCTTCTGAAGCAATCAGGCGCATTCCATAATAGGTGTTTGGCTGGTGAAGAATTAGCTTTTTGAAACTTTTCTGAGCAAGATCCGGACGTCCTATATCCTGATATAATTTACCCTGCCAGTAGAGTAATTTTGCCCGCAATTCAGAATTGTAAATTCTTGTTTTTAGTCCAAGCTTCAAAAATTTGAGGGCCTTGTTTGTGTTGTTTTGCTGCTGATGCGACCAGGCCAGCTCCCAAGCTGATTTTGCTGCGAGGCTGTGCCTCGGGAAATTGTTCAATAAGCGCTGCCACCAGAATTGTGCTTTTTTAATTTTAGAATCTCGTTTGTAGCGCAGGGCAAAAGTATCAAATAAAACCGGTAGTTGTTTGGCTTTGGCATCAAGTCTTTCAAGTTTGTAAATATAACTTTTGGCAGCAGCAATGTTTTTGCGTTTTATATATGAAAGTGCAGTCCAATAGTACTGTGATTCTTTGGGTAACGACCAAATTTTTGAGAGTTGAGCTTTTGTATGTAATTTAATGATTCTAGCATAATATCTTTCTGCAAAAAGGGCTTTCAGATATGCTTCACCAAGATTATTCTTTCTCTTGATGCTCCGAATATTTCTGAGTTGCGGAAGATGTTTTATCAGATATTTGTTCAGACCAAGACGAGCTAAAGTTCGGACACGATTCTTGACCTCAACTGCTGTCATGTTTTTGAAGTCACTTGAGGACAGATTATTGTGAGACAAGCGTGCAGTTTTTTCATCATCAGGAAACTGCCAGCCTAAAACACGATATTTATGATCCGGTTTTATGCCCTTTAATTTTGCACCACGGAGATAGATTGCGTGTATTTTGTAATCTTTAAGAAACCAACTGTAGTTTTTTCGAGTATTATGGAGCAGCGGGAATATAAAACGTGTTTCTTGATCTGAACGGTATTCTTTGTGTATTATTTTGCGCAGAGAACTGAGGTAAGAATCCCTCTCAGAAAATGTCAACAGTTTATTGATAGTGTGCACGGCCTCGTGTTTTTTGCCGGACTTCAGTAAAATGCGAAATTTTTGAAATGTCCAAGCGTCTTTTCCTTCTGCTTCCGGAGTTAGTTCCAGACTTTTCAGGGCAGCTTTGAAATTATTTAACTGCAGTTGGCATTTGGCGTTCAAGATGCGTGAACGGCTCCATAAGCCGTTGTTTTGCCAGTCCGAGGGGGATGGCAAAGATTTTAGATGTTTGATAAGTACAGGACACTCCTCCTTTTCATATAGATATTTGTATGACTGCCAGGATGATATTTTATGTGCATTTGCAGTTCCGGCTGTAAAAAATAAAACCGCAAAGAGCAGAACTCTAAGTGCCGGACTGAACAACAATCTGGTTAATATTTTTTGAGCAAATCCGGTGATAGTCAGGATGGAGAAAACACTCTGCAACATGATTTTATTAAGGTGGTATAGTTGGTGCTACAATATTTAGAATGCATCAAGTTAATTTTGCACCCAGGATTCCCAAAATACAAGAGCAAAAATCCTGCCGGAGCACTTCATCATCTTTTATTTGAAGGAAAATATTAAATGAGTACTGAAGTAAATCAACCTGAGGAGATAGTTTCTGTGAAACAAAAAAAAGAAAACTTGACAGACTCAGATAATTCTGTACCTCTTCAGCCCTTGATATTGGGGCAAGATCCAAAAAACATTAAAGCTGTAAAATCTCTTCCTTATGATTTTGGTGCAGAAACCTATGATGTTTACCGCAATCCCAAGAATCCTTTTATGGTTGGAATAGTTGCGGCAGAAACAGAAAAAATTGAGTTGGATCCTGTCAAGACTCAAAGTCTTTTTCAACAACTTGAAAAAAAATCACCGTATTCTCTGGAATATCCGCTAAATATTTCGGCTCACCGCAAGAGGAAACTCTCGGCAACTGCAGAAAAAATTAAGGCCGATGCAGATTCTGAAACTGAATTTAATGTCAATGAAAGTAAATTGAAAAATGCCTCTGCAGAATATTTGCCCAAAGAAAAACTTAAAGAAAACAAACGGAAACTGCAGGTATATATTCAGGGGTTCTTTAGTCATGTTTTGAAAAGTCTAGGAGATGAATCAGGTGGTCTTGCTGTGATCATCAATGAGATTGTTCCCCTATTTGTAAAATACCAAATTCGTGTGCGCTTTTATCAGGCATTCAGGCAAATCCGGAGCATGGATGATTTAATTGCAGTCCTGGAAAAGATCAGTAATGATTCTGAATTGGAAAATTTTGAACTATTCTGCAGCGCACTATTTGTGTTTTACAGTTCCCAAAGGGCATAGCAGCATGAGAGAAATATTAAGTATTTGTCTCACAAGTCCTTAAATCAAAATTCTGGTAAATTCGAAGGCAACTAAAAAACTCACTGGCTCTAAGTTGTGGATTGTGAAGCTTCTTTCCTGTATTTTAAACTTTCAGCGGATAACGGTTTTGTGCAAAAGAATCAGTTGTTATTTTAACTAATATTATAACATTTATGCGGCCTACCTTCATTGAAGTAAGTCTTGAAAATTTAAGACATAATCTACAGTTAATCCAAAAACATACTGAAAACCGACCAGTTATGGCTGTAGTAAAGTCAAA
Organism: SAR324 cluster bacterium; assembly: GCA_014382365.1. GTDB lineage: Bacteria > SAR324 > SAR324 > SAR324 > NAC60-12 > Arctic96AD-7. The sequence continues at coordinate 109,767 of JACNJW010000040.1, read as the reverse complement.
TGCATACGGCCATGGTTTAATCAGAGTAGCAAAATTTTATGAAGAACTTGCAGTGGACTGCCTGGGAGTGGCTTTGCTGGAAGAAGGAATTTTATTACGCAAGTCAGGAATAAGCCTCCCGATTGTTGTCTTTGGTGGAGTACTGACAAATCAGATTTCGGAGTATCTGAAATGGAATTTAGAGTTTTTTCTCTCTTCATCTGAAAATATACGCGAGCTTGAAAGAATTTGTGAAGCTTGCGAACAGCAGGCAGTAGTTCATCTGAAACTGGACAGTGGAATGGGCAGGGTCGGCTGCATTGCAGAAGATTCTGCAGGATTTATTGAGAAAGCAGTATTCTCAAAACACATTTTTGTGAAAGGAGTTTGTTCTCATTTGGCCTGTGCAGATGATCCCGAAGATCCAATGACAGTAGAGCAGTTGGAAAGGTTTTTGGATGCGGTCTCGGTTTTCGAACGGCTTGGGGTGCGGGTGCCTATTCGGCATTTGGCAAATTCAGGTGGAGTACTTTATTTTCCACAAACACATTTGGATCTTGTCCGTCCAGGAATATTACTCTATGGAGTATATCCGGAACCAGACAGTCCACATTTACTGGATGTTCGTCCTGCACTTCAGTTGAAATCTCAGGTTTCTTTTCATAAATCTGTGCCAAATGGTTTTACTGTTAGTTATGGTGCAACCTGGACTTCAACCAAAAGAGCAGAAATTGCTACAGTACCACTGGGTTATGGTGACGGTTATCGGCGTGCATTTTCAAATCGTGGTGAGGTTTTGATTGGAGGAAAACGTCAGGCAATTGTGGGACGGGTTTGCATGGACCAGTTTATGGTTAAATCAAAAAATGTTAGGTCTGAAGCCGGTACTGAGGTGCTTTTGATTGGTGAACAGGATGGACAAAGCATCACAGTAGAAGAAATGTCTGCATGGGCAGAAACAATCCCCTATGAAATATTAACTAACCTGAATGAGCGAATACCAAGAATTTATACAAATAAATAAACGCAGGATTATACTTGCATTCTTTGAGCTAAACCGCTATTTTTCTAAGTATAGTTAAGTAAATAGTGTGAAAAAACAGACTAGGCGTCAAAATTAATCTTAATAAAATAGTTTGTTTTATCAGCAGATTAAATGATCTAATACATTGACGAGGAGGCAACAATGGATGGAGGCATATTAGCAACTATGACTGCTATTCTTAATATTTTATGGGTTTTACCAATTGGATATTTTACGGTAATGGACGTAGTGAAGCGTTGATTACTTGATTTTATGATTTTGGAAGCCTTTATTAATCTGCTTTTATCAGACATTCAATTCTAGCAGTATCATCCTCGTAAGCCAGAACTCTATAGCGTTTGCCGCAGCGCTCAAATGCACTAAGTTTCAATTCTTCCGAATTTCGTGCCTTGACATAAAGAACAACAGGTTTTGAGGCACAGGAACTTATCAGCCAGAATGACATCAAAAAAATAAAAATCCATTTTCGTTTCATTTGATCTTTCCTTCTACCGATTCCTTGGAATATCGTTTTATAAAATCAAAATAGAGTTTAACAGTGTTTGCTTTAGTGGCGAGTGTATTTGCTGAGCAGGCAAATCTATCATGGCTGAGTTTTATCGTGCCCAGCGATTATAACGGGTTAAATCATAAGCAACTCTGTCCCAGGCCAGTAAACGCGCTTCAATTTCGTCAAAATATGAGTCAGTTACATTGTCTGCAAGCCTGCCGTACTCCATCCTTCGTAGTAATGAATGTTTAAGAAAACCTTTATCAGTGATTATTCCTATCAAAGAACCCTCTTTGATAAGAGCCATAGATTCTTTTTTCTGCAGTAAACTAGTACCAAGTGCAGAGTATTCCGCCTTGAGTCCCATTAAATCAACGAAGGTAGGCATCAAATCAAGTTGAGAAGATACAATCTCTATCTCCTTTGCTTTGAGTAAGGCAGGTGCATAAAAGATCAGGGGTATTCTAAATCTTGCTAAAAACCCACCACTTTGAAAATGAGCTAAGACATGATCTGCAGTGATTACAAATATTGTGTTTTTATACCAGTTCTCTTTTTTTGCTTTGGAAAAGAATTCACCGATTGCCCAGTCTGTATAATTTAATGAATTCAGGTAGCCTCCCTCTTGTGTTTCATGATGTGGGAAACGGTTAAAAGGAGCCTGCAGTTTTGGAAACGGTGTGTGATCTGTGCTGAGGCTGATGAAGGCCAGGAAAGGTGTGTTCAGCTTATTTATCTTTTCCAAGCTGAAGATCAAAGTTTCATAGTCCCAACCGAGGTCACGATTCCTTTCTTCAGCTAAATAGTCCAAAAGTAACGGCATATCTTCTTTACCGTAATATTCTCCAAATCCGCTGGAACCGGCAATAGCCCGTGCCAGGAATGACTCTCGAAGTGTACTGTTGACAAATATTGTCGAAATTCCATTATGCTCTGCCAGAGCAGCTATTTTTGTGTAAGTTGCCGAAAGATTAGTAATTGCAGGTAGACCAAGAATAGACGGTAATCCAGTCAGTACAGACTGCGCACCGTCAATGCTGCGTTGGCCGTGAGCATAAAAACGGTTGAACTTCCAGCCTTCAGTACTCAGTTTGTCTAAATTTGGTGTGATTTTGTAATTATTTCCACCAAAACTGTCAAGATAACGCGGTGTCAGGCTCTCCACAAAAAGTACTACTAAATTATATTGTTTTGCTGAATCCGGAATATTTATTTGAGTGAGCGGAAAGGGCTGCTGCCAAAAGTCCTGAGGCAGCTTTAAAGTTTTAACAATTTCTGCTTCAGAAAGAGCTAGACGTTCGACCGGTGTAGACAAACTTGAATGGGAAGCAGAAAAAACTCCATTCAAAACCAGATTCCCAAAACTGCTGTTTCCCGAAGAATATGCATGTACGATCGCCAAAGGTTTCATGCCTACTCCACCTCTGCCTGCAACTCCAACTAAAACAAAAAGTAAGAGAAATTTAATCCAGTGGAAACGTACTGGTTGTAATCTAATAGAAACAAGTTTTAACCAGAAAAATGATGCTGAACCAATCAGCCCCAGCCAGACGGCAAAATAAATTGGGTTGGCCGTAACCTCTTTGAGCAGGTAATTAATGTCATTTGCTAAAAAAAGTAACTCGTTAGTTAAATGACGTTTTACAAAACTAAAATAAACAAGATCTCCAATCAGTAAAGTTCCCTCTGCTACAAAAATAAAAAAGACCAGCATAGATAGTAAAACATGCCACCAAAGTGAACTGGCCCAACGAAAAGGTAGTGCAAGCAAGAGCAGTGGTATTCCACTAAAAACCAGCAGTGAGGCCAGATCAAAACGTAGACCATAAATAAAGGCTAGACAAATATCTCCAAATGTCAGTGTACTGAAGTTTTCATAGTGAGCACTGATTACTCCTAGTCTGGCCAGTAGAAAGATAGACAGTCCAATCAGTAGATATAAAAATATTTTATAAAATATACTCATTATTAACAGATTTTGATCTAATGTTATGAGTTGTTCTTGTTTAATGATGATGCTAAAATTACACCTGAATTCACAGTCAAGTTAGAGCTTTGCTACATAAAACTCAAGAATAAAGCTCTGTTGTGTTAACAGAGTTGAAGACGCAGGAGTTACTGCAGTGAAAACTAAATGTTTTTGAGATACTATTTTGGCACAGCAGTACAGTAAGTTGTTTTATTATTAGAAGCAAAAACCAACTCATATTATTAAAAATCTTGAATTCTCAGGTCTATTTGTAGTTTTAATTACTAATTAAGAGAATTCAGTGCAGAATAACGTTGACTGATTGCTAGTATCAGGTTAAATTTATGGTTTAACTTTTTTCAAGTAACCCATCCTCTTGATGGAAAATAACGACATGTCACAAAATCAATTAACAGCAAATACTCGAAGCAGCAAAGGAAAAACTGCCAATCAAAAACTACGTCAATCCGGAAAAATACCAGCAGTACTTTATGGCCCACGCGGCAATATATTGTTGGAGATGGAAGAAGAATCAACTAGACATCTGCTAGAAAAAATGTCCGGGCTGCATGAACTGGTGTCAATTGCGGTTGCAGACTCTGCCAGTGGAGATAATTGGACTGCACAGGTTTTGCTGAGGGAAATTCAGAAACATCCTTTCAAGCACAAGTTGACTCACTTAGACTTTTGGGAACTGCCTGAAGCAGAACCGCAAAATGTGAGAATACCTATAAGTGTAATTGGTGAATCGCGGGGTGTTAAAAGCGGCGGCGTACTGCAGATGGTTGTCCGTGAAATACCAGTAAAATGTTTACCTGCAAATATACCTTCCTTAATAGAAATAGATTCTTCAGCTTTGGAGATAGGAGATTCCGTAAGAATTCAGGATGTTACACTGCCAGGAAATGTTACTCTCAGTACTGATGAAAACTATGCGGTGATTTCCATCGTTGGCCGAGCTAAAGAAGAAGAAGAAACAGTTGATGGAGCAGATGAAGGCGAAGAAGATTCTGCAGATGAGGAAAAAACTGAAGAAGAATGAATCCTGACATATTTTGAAACAAATTAAGGGCGGATATGAAACTGGTTGCCGGTTTAGGAAATCCAGGCAAAGAGTATGAAGGTACACCGCACAATATTGGTTTTCAGGTTGTCGATTTATTACTTGAAGAGTTGGGTCTCACCGGATTTCAGCAAAAGTTTCACAGCAAGTTGTGCAGGACGACTATTAAAGGTGAAGCCTGTATATTTATTAAACCTCAGACATACATGAACAGGAGTGGTCTGGCACTTGCGGAATGTGCTGGATTCTATAAAATTCCTGTTGAAAATATTGTGATTATTTCTGATGATCTTGATTTGCAGCCGGGAAGAGCCCGTTTGCGAAATGGAGGTGGACACGGTGGTCATAATGGTTTGCGTTCTATCATCGAGTCTTTAGGAAATAGCAGTTTTCGTAGAGTACGATGCGGCATTGGCAGACCTGCTGGTAAAAAAGATGTTGTAGGTCATGTTTTAGGAAAATGGTCTAGGGCGGAAGAGAAGCTTGTGCGTAGTGTGATTGATGTAGTACTTGAAGAATTAATCAGGTTTTTGGAAACTTCGCAATTTGAGAATTCATCATTTTCTGCTCCGGAACTTTCAAAAAGTCATTCATAACAGCTGAACAAAACACTCATAAGTTTCTTGAATCGAATGGCACTGGAAGTTGGCATAGTTGGTTTACCGAATGTTGGAAAGTCTACGCTTTTTAGTGCATTGACAAAGGTGCAGGCGGAAGCTGCAAACTATCCATTTTGTACGATTGATCCGAACGTAGGAATTGTACCTGTACGTGATTCCAGAATGCAGCGTTTGACGGATTTAGTGACACCTGACAAGATTGTTCCGGCAACTTTGCAGGTAGTGGATATTGCCGGACTGGTCAAGGGGGCAAGTCAGGGAGAGGGTTTAGGAAACCAGTTTCTCAGTCACATTCGGCAAGTACATGCACTGGCACATGTGGTGAGGTGTTTTTCCGATGAAAACATAGTACATGTGGACGGAAACCTAGATCCGATAAGTGATGTCGAAATCATTCAGACAGAATTGATCTTATCTGATTTGGAACAGGTTGAGCGTAAAGTGGAACGTCTTCAGCGTCAACTGAAGGCAAACCGTGCTTTAGCGGCAGATTTGCCAGTATTTGAACGAATGCTGACAAATTTAGGTGAAGGAAAATTGGCGCTGTCATTGGATTTAAATGCAGATGAAAAAAAGAAGTTGGGAGAGTTAAATCTGCTGACTTTGAAACCCTATCTCTACATTGCAAATGTTTCTGAAGAGGGTCTTCAGATTCCTGATGTTTACGAAAAACAACTTCGGGAACTTGCAGAGGAAGAGGGTGTTGAGGTGATTCCGATTTGTGCACAGGTGGAAGCAGAACTTTCTGAAATGGAAGAACAAGAATACCAGTTTTTCCTGCAGGAACTGGGTATTGACAGTTCCGGACTTGACAGGTTAACACATTCAGGATACCAGCTGTTGGATCAGATAACTTTCTTTACAGCGGGCAAGCAGGAACTGCGGGCTTGGGAGATTCAACAAGGTTCAACTGCTCCTCAAGCTGCAGGTAAAATACATACCGATTTTGAGAAAGGCTTCATCCGTGCCGAAGTTTTTCATTATGATGACATAGACCAGTTGGGTTCTGAGTCATCTGTCAAGGAAGCCGGACGTTGGCGCCTTGAAGGCAGGGACTACGTAGTGCAGGATGGTGATGTCATGCATTTTCGTTTTAATGTTTAGCATGTGTTTTGAACAACATGCGTTGACATGCAAAGGAATGAACCTTTGCTGTTTCCTTGTTCACTCTGGTGAACTTATTGACAAAATTCAATAATCCGAAAGGAAGATAAATGATAGGATATGAACTAATATTCATCACAGCACCAACCCTCTCTGAGGAAGATATGTCTGCTGTTTTGAAAAATATTAAAAAAAGTCTCATCGAATCAGGTGGTGAACTTTTTCATGAGTATGTATGGGGACGCCGAAGATTAGCCTACGAAATTGCAGGCCATGATTTTGGAGTTTATCATGCTTGGTACTTCACAGGTACAGGATCAACTGTAGACGAGTTACAGCGGCAATTTGGTTATTCTGATGATATTTTACGTCATCAGATTGTAAAAACAACTGACATTGATACAGAAGCAGCATTTTTACAAAGTTTAATACCTCCTAAGGAAGAAACTGAGGAGAAAGAAAAAGATCAAAAATCTGCTGCTGAAGAAAGCAAACCTGCAGAAACTGAGGAGAAAGAAAAGGATCAGCCTGCAGAAAATGAAGTTAAAACTGATGAAACTGAATCCGAGCTTAAGAAAGAAGATATTGCTGATGATGTTGAAGAAGTAAAATCTGAATCTGTAGAAGCTTGAAATACAGTTACTTTCAAAAAAACCAGGTATTGCACCAAACTCTGATAAAAAATAATTTATGTTAAAAAAACGAAAAAGATCACATTTACGCCGAAAACGTATACCTACCAGTATATTGTTGCGCAGTAAACGAAAATCCTGTCCATTCAAAGAAGCCGGTATTGACCGTATTGATTATAAAGATGTTGAAATGCTCAAAAACTATGTGACTCAAGGTGGAAAAATTATTCCGAGTCGAATTTCCGGGGTTTGTGCACCAAATCAAAGGAAACTAAAATTAGCAATTCGGCGTGCTCGTAATCTGGCATTACTTTCTCCAATGAAGGGCTATGTACCTCAGCAAGTTATTGTCGAAAACAGATTTACAAGACGCACAAATAGCGGTCCAACCAGATAAAGAATTGGGCTTATAACAAAAATTGCATCAAAAAGATTACTAATAATATAAGGAAATACCGTGAAGTTAATATTAACTGAAGATGTTCCCAATTTAGGTTCGTTGGGAGATACAATAGAGGTGAAGCCCGGTTACGGCCGGAATTACCTGTTGCCACAGGGTATGGCGCTTTTAGCTACTGGGAAAGTGTCTAAAGAATTACGTCATCGTCTGCAGCATCTGGAAAAGCTGCGTGAAGGGAAAATCTCTTTTGCACATGAGCAGGCCGAAAAACTTAAAGCTCTAAAGCTTGAGATTGTTCGCAAGGCTGGTCCAAGTGGAAAATTGTTTGGTTCTGTCACAAGTCGGGATCTGACTGAATTGCTGAAAGAGCAGGATTTTGATTTTGAACGACGTGTTGTTCAATTAAATTCTTCCATCCGAAACGTTGGCACACATGAATTTATAGTGCGTGTTCATACAGAAGTTTCAGTAACCATGCAGGTCAAAGTAGTTGGAGAGACTGATGAAGCAGAAGCTGCAGCAACTACTTTAGCAGAAACTACGGAAGAAAATGCTGACGAAACAATTGACAGTGATGAGCAAGAAGCACTTGCAGAACAAGAGCAAGCTTGAACATGCAAGTTGAAGGGCATTGGTTGTTTACAGACCTCAGCCTTTGCCTTTAAGTTTATTATATTATTGTTTCGAAGAAAACTGCTACCTCTCTTCTGATTCCTGATTCCTGTCTACATTACTGGTGTGTCAATGCAGTCTTCCAAAAAAATTTCTGACAAATCAAAGTTTTCCGGCAGGTCAAAAACAATGCAATCGCAAAACGTTGATCTTGGGGAATTGCTACCCCATGACAAGATGGCAGAACAAGCTGTTCTGGGTGCTGTAATCATTCAGAATTCAGTCCTCTCACAGATTTTGGATGTCCTCACTCCAGACGATTTTTTCTCTCCCGCCAATAAGTATATTTTTGAAGCCATGCAGGAAATGGCTGCCAAAGAACCTCCGGTACCAATTGATGAATTGACCCTCCTCAGTCAGTTGGAATCCAAACAACAGCTTGAACAAACAGGTGGTGTAGATTATTTGAACGAGTTGTCCCAGAAGACCCCTGTTGCAGAAAATGCTGAGAGTTATGCTCAAATAGTGCGGGAAAAGGGTCAATTGCGTGACATTATCCTTACCGCACACGAAGTGGCAAGGCGAGGACAGGAAGAAAATTCAGATAATATTTCTGATTTTATCGCAGAGGCAACTGACCGATTACAGTCAATCGATGCAAGAACACGTTTGAAAAGTTATTCTCATCTTAAAGAAGTTCTTGCTACAAATTTTGAACTGCTGGAAAAAATATCTGAATCTCCGGAAAATGTGACTGGTGTTCCAACCGGTTTTACTGAATTGGATGACCTGACTAGAGGATTGCAAAAGGGAGATCTGATTATTCTTGCTGCTCGACCTTCGATGGGAAAAACTGCACTTGCCATAAACATGGCAATCTATGCTGCTGTCCATGCTCAAATTCCAGCACTTATTTTTAGCCTGGAAATGCCAAAAGAGCATATTGCAATGCGCTTGATTTGCAGTGAAGCAAAAGTAAACAACAGGAAATTAATGATTGGTGATTTGGACCAAGCTGACTGGGATAAACTCATGGAGGGAACTACACGCATGATGGAGGCACCTTTGTTAATAGATGATCGGTCTGCAGTCAGTCCCAATTATATCAGACAGGTAATTCGTCAGGCGAAAAAGGAATTTCCCGCACTGGGCATGGTTGTTGTGGATTATGTGCAACTGATGCAGAGCAATATGCGGAATCCTTCACGTGAACAGGAAATTTCCGAAATTTCACGCTCTTTAAAAGCAATTGCAAAAGAGTTTTCCCTGCCGATGGTTGTGCTGTCACAGTTAAATCGTGGCTTGGAGAGACGTACAGAAAAACGGCCAATGATGTCAGATTTGAGAGAATCCGGTGCTTTGGAACAGGATGCTGATTTGATTCTCTTCATATATCGTGACGAGGTTTACAATGAGGAGACTGAAGATAAAGGTATTGCAGAAATAAGTATTGCAAAACATCGTAATGGTGAAATTGGCATGAAGCGTCTGGCATTTATAGGGCAATATACAAAATTTGCTAATTTGGCTTTAGGCACTGGAAGTCAGACAACATAACATGTTGACTCAGAAAGTATCTGTTTTGACTGATGTAGACTAGAGAAGTTCAATTTTACCATCTGCAGACTGGGGATTATGATAATTCTGCTGCTGATGTCTGAAGATATATTAGAAATTATTTTGGATAATATTCAGTTACAAGATTTGCTGAAAAAAAGAAACTGATGCAAAACATAGAAGAACTGAAGCAATATCTGGCAGAATTGACAGATGAGTCAGCCTTGATTGCAAAGACTGTTGTAGCAGCACCTGGCTGTATTCCCACACCTTGTTTCCCAGAAGTTATTGCTGAAATATTAGGGGTGTTGGCAGAGCGCGAGTGGGAAGAACTGACTGATCGAGCCAGGAACTATTTAAAATGGATTACTGTAAAAGCGGAGTCGATTGATGCTCTGGCTCCAAGGCCTGTAAAGACTACTACAAGAGGCTTTGAGTTATTGGCTATTGATAGAGATGGAAACAGTTTTGGTGACATTGTAGAGCATTCTCAAGAACTTGCAATACCGTCTGTAATGGTCCGTTTTGCCTCTTTGATTGCAACATTTCTGACAGTACGTTTACTTAGACTGAACATGGAGCGTGATCAGGAAATCATGCCTTCTTTGACATTTACTCAAAATGTGGATACTTTTTATCTGAATTATCCGCGAACTTTAAAAACACTGCTGGAGTTGTTTCCAGAATACCAGCAGATGTTTTACTTTGAGATTAATGAAGATGTTACTGAAGATTACCTGACTACTATTCGTTTACTTGCCGAAGATTTGGGAATTCGCTTAGCACTTGATGATACTAACAAAATGGATGTTAATGTTCATCATCAGTTATTGGATTTAGCTGACTGGATAAAAATTGATTTTCAGGCTACAGCATACTTGGAAGAGCAACTGCTGGCGGGAGATGGTGAAAATATTATTCAGCATTTTGAAGAATATGCTCTAGGCGCAAGATCACCGGTCATTGTTTTTGAGGGGTTGACAGAAACTTCTCCTTTGAAAGATTATCTTGAACAGCATTGGAAACTAATCAATACGGTACTATATTTTCAAAGTAGGGAACGCTCACCTGTTCCACCATGGAATAAATATTTTGGTTTGATGCAAGACTATCATGCAGATAAGTATGGACTATTTTTTAAAGGTTTAATTAATGAACAGTAAATTATTGCCATTTAAATTATCCTGGATCAGATTATTAGTGTTTGGAAATTTTGTCATATATTTTCTTTCAACCTGTAGTTCCTCAGACTCACCGTCACAAATTAGCGAAGGACCGTCAACAATTTCAGGAACTGTCTTTGAAGTTCCACTGGAATATGATGCAGGTGAGAATCCGCTTGGGATTGCAACCGGGGATTTCAACGGTGATGATAAGACAGATTTAATAGTAGCAAGTTCCCGGAAGCAAGATGGAATAACAACCACAGCAGACGGAACATTGACTCTATTTCAAAAAAACTCCTCCAGCAGTAGCCGCTTCCCGTTTACCTCCAGCACTCTTAGCCCTTCAACTGCAGAGTGGCGTCAGGATGTGATTTCTGTTGATTTCAATGGTGATAATTTAACTGATTTGGTTGTAACACATACTGATGAGGATAAAATTAAATTATTACTTAATGACGGCAACGCAAATTTTACTGATAACGGAAGTGTGACTGTAGGTGATGTTCCGCTAAATCTTGTGTCGGCAGACTGGAATAGTGATAATCAAACAGATTTGGCAGTTGTAAATCGGGATAACAGCAGTGTTTCCATTCTTCAAAACAGTAGTGGGATATTTACTGTAACTCAAACCCTCGCTGTTAGTGAACATCCCATACAGTTAACGAGTGGTGATTGGGATGCAGACAATGACACTGATCTGGCAATTCTAATAAGAGATACCACTCTAGTTCAAATTTGGCTCAATGCAGGCACAGGGACTTTCAGCAAACATGCTACTACCTATACCGTGGGTAGTACTCCAGTAGGTATGATTTCCGGTGACTGGAATTGTGATAGCAAACAGGATCTTGCTGTAAGCAATTCAGGAGACAATACACTGTCCTTGATTTATGGAAAAGGGAATGGAGAATTTGCTTCGCCTGTTTTAATCAGTTCAGGAAGAGGTCCGGGAGCATTGGCTGCAGCCGATTTTGATAATGACAGTAAAATGGACTTTCTGGTTGGACATAATTTTCTTGTCAGTACTTCTGGAGTTTCTCTTATGACCGGAGATTTTTCATTGACACTCAGTGATACCACCTCAAGTACAGGCTATGCCTCACCTACTTCTTTTGCTGCTACTTTAGCAAAAAACGGTGCTTCTCCTGCAGAGTTTTTAATTTCCGACCTCGATAATGATTCTAAACTAGACATCATAATCACACTGCCTCTCAGCAAGAATATTGCTGTCTTTTCCGGAAAACAATATTCCGGTAATCTCACCTGTCCATGATCTTCAATAAATCAGATTGACTGAAGTCCCTATCAGAGCTACAATCTATACGTTATTTCTTTGTGGCTCGCATAAAATGCTGAGGCTCAGTTTCGCTGGTTTTACTGTAGAACAAGTTAAGAAAATTTTTGTGTAAGTCCTGAAATTGAAGTGAGGGGTCGGAGTTCAATTAATTATTCATGCAATTATAATTGCAACACCAATTATTAAAAAACAATTATGCTGATTGTAGGGACATGGGTAGCCTTGCTGCTTTACATTATCAGTTGGATATCCGGACTATATGTCTCAGCCTTCAAGGAACCTTCCCAATCAAGGTTTGCGGCAAGGACAGAACACACGGGAATGCTCATAGCCTGGTTTGTACATACTTTTACTTTGCTGGGACTGTTATGGACAAAATCAGTCTGGCCGATTTCTTTTGTCAGTGATTTTCTTAATGTTGCTGCCTGGGGCAGTGTGGTTGTAATTCAGGCCTTTCCGGAACGTTTTCCAAGTTTGATTAACACTTCTATCGTCCGCTTATTTGTAATACTGCTGTTGGGTCTGTCACTAATTATTTCACAGAGGCAAGTCTTTGAAGGTGAACTGGTTTCAGCACAAACGTGGTTGTATCATCTATTGCTGGGCTCACATATCATTATTCTAATGGCCGGATACGTGATGTTAGGGGTTGCCTGTGTAGCCAGCATTATTTTTCTTTACCAGGAGCATCATCTTAAAACTAAATTGGTGACATCACTGATGATTCGTTTTCCTGCACTCGGAACCTTGGACCGTATCAGTTGGGAGGGGACACTTTGGGGGTTTTTAGCCTTGAGTATCGGCATTATGCTGGGAATATTAATTAATACAGAGGATAATTCTTTATTAGCAAATTTGCGTTTTGCTACATCAATCAGTGCCTGGTGTGTTTTTGCGATGCTACTGCTGCTGCGACAATTACAGAAAGTCAGGACGCGCTGGAATACAGTTGCTCCTATTATAGGTTTTTTTTTGGCAATGTTGTCATTGATTGTAGAACTAGTACGAATTAACCTTCCAGCATAAGCACTTATAATGTTCATTAAAACAATAAGTACAATTATAAAGAGGTCCAGAGTATAAAATAATGGAACAAGTTCTTTGTGATAGAAATGAATTGGACAGTCAGAATTATTTAGAACTTGTTCAAATTGCTGTGAAAGAAAATTTGGGTGTTTCTCTGCCTTTTATGGCAGATATTGGACACCATATGCTGACTCCGCACAATAATACAACACGCACACAGGTTTTATTGCAAAGTGCGCTTCTATTTGATAATCCAGACGCTGAAATCATTGATATCGGCAGTACGCTGGAGTATTTACATACCGCATCTGCATTGCATAGACATATTAAGGAACCTGAGAATGCAAGACGTCGACAAAAGCATGTAACAAAACTTTGGGGCAGTGAAGCGAGTGTTTTACTGGGAGATTATCTGCTTTCAATTTCTTTTCAAATTTTGACAAGAGTGGGTAATTTGGATGTGCTGGAAGCCATCTCTCTGGCCACACAAAACATTTCCAGAGGCCAGGTACATGAAATTTCACTACCAACTCTTACTGCAACTCCAGAGCACTGGCGAAAAGTAACTCGTGACAAAATTGCAGGCTTATTTGGTGCAGGTGCTCAAAGTGCTGCTTACTGGGGTAAATCATCTGAAGCTACTGCTGCAGTACTTTTTGACTTTGGAGAACATGTGGGAATGGCAACTCAGTTTAAAACTGATTTGAAAGCACTTGAAAATAAAAAACTTTTTCAGCAAAAACTACAGGATCGTGAGTTATGGTCACCACTCTGTATCTTAATTCATGAGTGTTTGCCGGAAGATAGCAGCAGAAAAATTACCGAAAAACTGCAAAGCGACTTTAACGTTCAGGAATTGTGTGAAGAACTATGGATGCTCTTTAAAAAATATGAGCTTAGCGAAATGATTCAGGCTCAGGCAGTGTTAGAATTAAAAGCAGCTGAAAAATGTTTGGAGCATCTGCCAATGGACACACAGTCTTTGCAAAGTTTAACTAAATTCTCATTAATTTGATATGACAGAACTGCTTTCGATTAACATTGCTGATTCAGTAGCAGAAATTAAACTAAACCGTCCGGATAAGGCAAATGCTCTGAATGAAGAATTATGGCTGGCACTGGGAGACTGTTTTAGTGAATTAAGTGAAAACGAATCAGTAAGGGTTTGCATTTTAAGCGGGACAGGTGATCACTTTTGTTCAGGGATTGATCTTGGTTTTTTACAGGCTATTGGTCAGGAAGTTGACAAAATAGAATGTGAGGGCCGTAAACGTGATTATCTTCGTCAAAAAATTATCAAACTGCAGGCAGCATTCACTCAAATAGAAGACTGTCGAAAACCGGTTCTGGCTGCAGTTCATGGAGGTTGTATTGGGGGAGGACTGGATTTGATCAGTGCTTGTGATATGCGTTATTCTACCCATAGTGCAGTATTTCAAATTAAGGAAATAGATCTTGGACTAACTGCAGATATTGGCAGTTTGCAGCGCTTACCACATCTGATTCCTCAGGGTGTTGTCCGTGAGTTAGCCTACACGGGTCGGAAATTTTCAGGAGAAGAAGCACGTGAATTATGTTTGATTAACTGCTGTTATGAAGATCGTCAAATCTTAATCTCTGAAGTGCGAAAAATTGCAGCCCAAATTGCAGCTAAGGCACCACTTGCATTGCGCGGAGTGAAAGAAATGCTGCTGCATGCACGTGATCATTCTGTTGCTGATGGTTTGAACTATGTTGCAACCTGGAATTCTGCAATGTTGCTCTCTGCTGATCTAGAAGAATCAATGATGTCAATGCTGCAGAACCGTCCCCCAGAGTTCAAGGACTGATGAGCCGGCGAATCTTGTCTTTCTTCAGTACTTTCCAAGAAAAAAATGTCTCTTTTTCCAGACAAATAAAAAAACTTTATTCCTGATATTATTTTCAATTGTAATATGATCCCCCGCCTGACACTTTCTGAAAACACACCTAAAATTGTGCGGACATTTCTTGCAAAATTGAGGAATAGCAAATTTTCCGGAGACATAAATCACGATTTCGCTTCCCGACTGGTCAATGCTACTGACAACAGTATTTATCAGCTGTTGCCTCAAGCAGTAATTTTTCCGAAAAACATGGAAGATATCCGCTGTGTTCTAAAAATTGCAGATCAGCAGCAATTCCGCAAAAGTATTAAAATAACACCTCGTGGTGGAGGAACAGGAACAAACGGACAGTCACTGACTGAAGGTGTTGTACTGGATTGCTCACGTTACATGAATCGGATTCTTGAGATAAATTACAAAGAGGGTTGGGTTCGTGTAGAGCCTGGGGTTGTTTTAGATCAACTTAATGAGCATTTAGCACCTCAGCAGGTATTTTTTGCTCCAGATTTATCACCCAGTAACAGAGCAACAATAGGAGGCATGGTCAATACTGATGCTTGTGGAAAAGGTTCCCGTATCTATGGACGTACAAGTGATCATGTTTTAGCATTGTCATGTGTACTCTCAAACGGTGAGGTTATGCAGTCAGTTCAGCTTGATCCGGAAACATTGCATGAATCCAAACGAAAACCCGGAATATTGGGAGAAGTTCATAAAGTTGTTGATCAAGTAGTTTCTGAGAAAGCCGAACTCATTGAGGAGATTTTTCCAAAAATGAGCCGTTTCATGACTGGTTACAACTTAGCCAAAGTTTATGCAAATGCAAGCAAAAACTTTAATATGAACTATTTACTGTCCGGTTCGGAAGGAACCTTAGCAGTAGTTTGTGAAGCAAAGTTGCGTTTGACAAAACTCCCTAAATACAAGTGTTTACTGGTAGTTAAATATGAAACATTTGATGATGCTCTGCGTGATGCAGAACTATTGGTAGAATCAGATCCTGCGGCAATCGAAACAATAGATGAAACCATACTCAGTTTGGCTAAAGAAGACCAGATCTATCTTAAAATCAAAGACTATATTGCAGATGAACAAACAGAAACTAGAGGTAAAACTCGAAAAACAAGGACCATAAATCTTGTAGAATTTTGCGGCAGCAACAAAAGCAAACTGGAAAAACAACTTACTGAACTTTGTAAAATTATAGCTGCAAAGAAAAATAAGTCCGGAGAAGCAACAGGTTATTTCAGGACTGCAGATCCTGCAGAAATTAGAGATTTATGGAGTTTACGTAAAAAAGGAGTTGGACTTTTAGGTAACACAAAAGGTAGACGAAAACCACTTCCTTTTGTCGAAGACACTGCAGTTCCGCCTGAAAATCTGGCCAGCTATATCAAGGAGTTTCGAGCACTGCTGGAATCATATGATTTGGAATACGCCATGTTTGGTCATGTTGACGTTGGGTGCCTGCATGTGCGTCCAGCTTTGGATTTGCAAAATCCGGAAGAGGTTGCCTGGATCAGAGAACTTTCAGATAAAGTTGTTGAGTTGCTGAAGAAATATGACGGAATCATGTGGAGTGAACACGGACGTGGATTTCGCAGTGAATACACAGCAGAATTTTTTGGTGAAGAATTGCATCAGGATTTACGACGTATCAAAGAAGTCTTTGATCCAAACAACAGGTTAAATCCTGGAAAAATAGTTACACCACTTTCACTTAAAGACAAAGTAGTCAGTCTGGAAGGACCACTTCGCGGTCAAAAAGATCGTCAAATAAATGCTCAACTGCAGACAGAATATGAGTCAGTTATTAATTGTAACGGCAATGGGGCCTGTTTTGATTATTCTCCGGTGCATGTAATGTGTCCATCTTCAAGAATAAGTCGTGATCGTGTACATTCTCCTCAGGGCAGAGCAGGCTTGATGCGTGAGTGGCTCAGGCTGTTATCTTTGCAGCAGCATGAGACAACTGCAGACAACAAAACAAAGGGCGTATTCTCCAAGGTGTTGAATATGCTGCAGAATACAAGACTTAAAAAAAATGGAGAAGACGATTTTTCGCATGAAGTATATGAGTCAATGAGTGGTTGTTTAGCCTGTAAAGCCTGTGCAACACAATGTCCGGTGCATGTAAATGTTCCGGAGTTCAGGGCAAAATTCCTCAATCTTTATCATTCCCGGTATTTTCATCCAATCAAGGATTATTTGGTGGCAACAACAGAAAGCTTCGGCCGCTTATTTTCCAACATCCCCAGATTGGCAAACTCCTTGTTTAGTTGGCCGCTGAGTAAGGGTTTGCTTAAAAATCAAATTGGTTTGAGGGATTTACCATTATACAGTCCAGAGTCGGTCAGGACCCGTCTAATAAAATCTTCGGCACCGGTTTTTGATCTGGACAAATTGTCTTCATCTACTCCGGAAGAATTGGGTCAAAGTGTGATTTTGCTGCAGGATGCTTTCACCTCATTTTATGAATCACAAGTTGTGATGGATTTTTATGAACTGTTGCGTCAGCTTGACTACACTGTTTATGTCGCTCCCTTTCATCCAAATGGAAAGCCGCTGCATGTTAAAGGTTTCCTGGAAAAATTCAGGAAAGTTGCTGAACAAAACACAAAATGGCTCTCTCATGTTGCACTTTGTGGAATACCGATAGTAGGAGTTGATCCAAGCATAGTACTGACCTATCGAGATGAATATTTGAAAATTCTTGAAGTAAATGAGATTCCATTTGAAGTCATGCTGCCGCAGGAATTATTATGCAGGAATTCCGGAAAGTTATCCAAGCATGCTGTTTCAGCAAAGAAAAATAATAATGAATATCACTTACTGGGACATTGTACAGAGAAAACGGATGTTCAGCTTTCGCAAAAAATGTGGCAGGATGTTTTTAAGAGTTTTGGTTTAACTTTACAACAGATTCAAGTAGGCTGCTGCGGAATGGCTGGAACTTATGGACACGAAACTATACATTTTAAAGAATCACGCGGGATCTATGATTTGAGCTGGAAAAACAAGATACCTGAAGATCAAATATTGCGGCAAAATATTTTAACAACAGGTTTTTCCTGTCGCAGTCAGGTCCGGAGATTTTCAGGTTTTCGACCTTTGCATCCACTGCAGGCTTTGTTAAGAGAAATCATTTCTTCAAAAGATGCAAAGTTACTGAACAGTTGATGAATTATTGTCTTAGAAAAAAATATGGAAAAAGTTGAATTTGAAGATTTTACGCGGATTCATATCCGGACAGGAACTGTTCTGGAGGCAAAATTAAATCCAAAAGCTAACAAACCAGCCTATATTCTGAAAATCGATTTTGGCTCATTCGGTATAAAAACAAGTTCTGCACAAATCACTGAGAACTATACTATCGAGGATTTAATTGGACTTCAACTGTCTGCGGTACTAAATTTTCCGGTTAAACGTGTGGCAGGTGTAAAATCTGAGGTGCTTGTTATCGGAGCTTATTCAGAAGTTAAAGGTGTTGTGTTGCTGACACCAACTGACTCTGTCGAAAATGGTTCACTGGTGGGCTGAGTTGTTTCTGCCTTTGTTTCAGCATTTAGATGAATTTCTCCGATGTGTTTATCTTTGTCTTTCCAGAGTTCATTTAGAAAGTTCCTGACAGCTAAAGAACCACCCTTGGCCCGGATAGTTTCAAGTGCTGGTGTCTTTCCTTCTCCAAACTTCAGTGCTTCAACACAGACAACGATTTTTTTAACCCTGCCAAACAGTAAATCTGTAAAATTTGGTGATGAATGGCCTGGATAAACTAAGGTTACATTTAAAATTGCTGTCATTTCATCCCCCATACTACTTAAAACGGTATGTATTCCACCTGCACGCGGTTTGAGCAAGTGTTGATATGGAGATTTTGTTTTAGCATGCTTCTCAAAAGTGAAACGTGTGCCTTCAGCATAATTCAGGATAGTAACTGGATGTCCTTTTAAATTTTCACAGGAACGCTTTGCTGTCTCCAAATCTTTACCACGTAATTCCGGATGTTTCTTTAAAGTTTCCTTGGAATAACGCTTCATAGTTGGATATTCCAAAGCCCAGAGTGCTTGACCAAGGAATGGTACCCAGAGCAATTCCTGTTTAATGAAGAAAAGCAGGAAAGGAATTTGTCTTAAAAAAAGCCCTTGTACTACCGGAATGTCCAGCAGAGAAAGGTGATTACTGATAACCAGGTACGAACCTTCAGAATTAATAGTATCCAAACCCTCAGCACTCCATTCAAGTTGATAAAACACTTTCAGAAGAAGACTGTTGGTTTTAATAAATCCACCTGAAATCCAGTAGGAGACTCTGCCCCAGAAGAGACGCCAGTCACTCAATGGAATTATGAATTTGATTGGCGCACATAATCCCACTAAAGTTCCGTGAAAAGCAGTATTGAGGACGAATAAAAAAATAAAAAGTGGAATCTTTAGTAGATTAGTTGAAAAATTAAGCATCTGTAGAATAAAAATGAAGTTGTTTTTTGTTTAAATATTTATTAATTGGGAATTGTATTTTTGTATTTATTGTCCGTACAATCTTGTCTTAAACTGCAGATAAAATCAAGTTGATGAAATACAATAATAGAGCGTGGCTTTAGTTTTTTTTGCTGGCAAAGCGCAGAATGTCCATTCTTCCCATTGGTGGAAACAACCAGTAATCAGGAAGATAGCCCGAAGTGGAAACTGGCTCCCTCAAATGATTCAGGTGTAGTCGATGACTGAAGGATAGCATAATCCTGGAATGCTTTAGCTGATAAATTGGTCCGGATGTGTTTTTGGGAAAGGGACCGGTGTTTGTGCCTATCAAGACACCATGCGGAAGTTGTTTACTCAAGGCTGCCAGAAATTGACAACCGTTACCACAATGCTGGTTTGTCAGTACAATCAGTCGTGTATTCCATTTTGGTGCAGTATGTTTTCCATTGAAGATAAATTTAGTTTCCACCAATTTTTCTGTTATTTCCTGTTCCTTAAAATGTTTAATGAGTGCCAGAAGTTGCAGACGTTTATTTTCAAGTTGAGCAGAACCAATTAAAAAACGTGCTGATGCATGATGCAGGTTCCATTGCACTCTATTCAGCAGTCCTGCCAAGATTGACAGAGTTTGTCTTTCCTGCACAATTACATTTTGCCAGTTGTTTCTGGTAAATTCCTTGAGCCACTTTTCAATAAATGAGAAACTACCGTCACTGTTGCCCCGTACATCAAGAATAAGTACTCTGGTTGATTGTAATTTTCTGGCAAGTTTATAAAATTGTTTTACTGCAACTTCGCCTGACTTTCCATCACGATACCAGCGAACGTAGGGTGTGCGTCCACTTTCAAATTCATAAACCGGCATTTCCGAATTGTTTAGTTCTGCTTCAGGAAAAGTTAAGGGAAGCTGTTTTATTTGTTTTTCTCCAGAGTCATTTTCAAATTCACAGATCAGTGGTTTTAGTTGATGATTTGCCTGTTGTCCCAACATGAAAAGCTCTTCAGATTGTCTCTCAGGTAAAATAGGAAAGAAAACTTCATGAAATGCTGTGCAGTCATTAAACCAGTTGTTGACTATTTTAGATGCCTGGTTTTGAGTCGGCAAGACTCGGAAACGCTCTTGTTGCTGCGCCAATCGTATTCCAGTAAAAAAAGCTACTTTGGGGTCAACCCTCTGGATATAGTGCCTCTTTTTTATGAATAAATCAGCCTGAAGACTTGAATCTTCAGTAAATTCGAGGCCACTGATTAGCTGCTTTTGAAAATGATGTGTCAGTGTAGGATTTTTATTTGCAGACAATTGATCTGCTAATTTATTAAAAACCTCTTTCCATCTCAGACCCTGATCTTCAAGAATTGAATAGCGAACATAGTTTTCCTGCAAAAAATGCTCTGCCTGCAGCAGGTCTTCTTTAATTTGTTTATTGCTTAGAAATAAGGGGCCGTTTCCGGAAAAATCAAGAGCCTTAATCTTTTCGTCAGCGCTAGTGGTTGTTGCAATGCTGAAAGTGAAAAACAATGCAAAAAGGCAAAAATTCAAACATTTTTGAGTTACAAAAATTCTAAATATTTTTGTTCTGAATTCAACAAGAATCAAATTATTAATTGCTATCATTATTTCCATTTTGCAAATAAACTTTAAACAGTTCTAACCACTCAAGATATTCCAGGTTTTCCGGTCTTCGTAGTTGATACTTTTCACGTAGTAAATCTTCACTATTTTCAAACCATTTTGGAAAGTGTTGACGAATTCCGTTGAGTAGAATTTTTCTGCGCTGTTGAAAAAGAATTCGACTCCACTTGAGGAAACTCTTTTCTTCGTCAAGAGTTAGTCCTGATATTCGAGGTGTTAGATGTATAACAGCGGAATCGACTTTTGGAGCTGGTTTGAACGAATCCGGAGGGACAATTAAAATAATTTCTCTTTCAAATCCTAAGGCTCCAACCAGAGATAAAGGTCCATAAGATTTTCCTGATGCAACTGTAGCACAGAGTCTTTCTGCAACTTCCAGTTGGACCATTAAAGTCAAAGACTGCCAAGCCTGACGAACTGAGAGTAGTCGTATTAAAAGTGGAGTGGCAATGTTGTATGGTAAATTAGCTACTACTTTAGCTGGCGTACGTACTAATTCAACCAGAGCATTAGATGTAAATTCCAGCACATCGCTCTCTAGTAGGGTGAATCTATCTTCCCGTTCAAATTGTCTTCTTAATTTTATGCATAACTCAGGATCTACTTCAACTGCAGTGACTAGGGAATTATGTTCCAACAGTAACCGTGTCAACATACCGTGTCCTGGGCCGATTTCCAATATCGAATCTCCTTCTTGAATATCTGCAGCCTGAACAATGGCTGCAACAACATTATGGTTGATCAGAAAATTTTGTCCCCATTTTTTTTTGGCCATTTGATGTGAATTTTAGTAATACTTATTTAGTTGGAAAACTGTTGTTAGTCTGCAATATGAATGATACAGGATTATTTCAATTAAATGATTTTTATTATATATGGTAGTATCTTAAAAGAGCTGAGTGATAAAAGCAAACAACTGTTATTTAATCAAATTAAATTATTAAAAAAATGCTTGACAATATGCTTGGAAAAGCCTAGCATTGGTAAAGAATCAGAACAACGTTAAATAAATGATCTCCGATTCACTAAAACCTTATGTAACAACAATGGTTTGGTGAACGATAGGGCTGACAGGGAAACCGGTCTGCCTCCCGGTTTTGGAAAGGAGAAACCTCATGTTTGACCTTCACGGTCGCAAGATCAACAAACTCCGCATATCTCTCAGTGAAGCCTGTAATATGGCCTGCACGTATTGTGTCAGTAGCCTGCATGATCATAAAAGAGATCCTGACGAATTAAAAGCCAAGCAAATCATCAGCCTGGTTCATATGCTGAAAGATCATGCAGGCATCGAAAAAATTCGTCTTACAGGTGGTGAACCACTGCTTTATCCCAACTTAATTCAAGTAATTGCTGGAATCCGCGAAATGGGTCTCAGCAGTATAGGAATGACAACTAATGGTCAATTACTGGCCAGAAAAGCTGAAGCTCTGGCGAAAGCAGGGCTAAAAAGCGTCAACCTCAGTTTGGACTCACTACAACCGGAAAAATTCAAAAGTTTAGGAAGAGTAGGCAAACTCTATAAAACACTGGAGGGGATAGAAGCATGTTTACAAAATGGGTTGAGTGTAAAAGTCAACATGGTGGTCATTAAGGGAGAGAATGAAAATGAAATTGTAGATATGCTGGAGTATGGTTTGACGCATGGAATTGAAATACGTTTTCTTGAATTAATGGCGATGGGCCCGCTCTATAAAAAAGATGATTATAAACTGGTATCGATGCATGAAATGCTGGAGAGAATTTCTGCACGCTTTACTGTAAAGCCTGTTAGTGCAGATCAGGATTCAACATCGCTACGTTATTGGGTTCCAGGCGGTTACTTTGGTATCATCCCTAATAACAGTGCACCTTTTTGTTCCACTTGTTCACGCTTACGACTCACTTCCAACGGACAACTCATTGGTTGCCTGAGCAACCCCACTCCTATTTCGATCCATCATTTACTGAATCATCCAGATCCAGCAGATGCACTGCAGAAAATTGTTAAAAAGTCTATTTCCTACAAGCAGGACTTTGCTTTCACAGGTTCTGCTCTTGTCATGTCACGTGTTGGCGGTTAAGCTCGGCATTCAACAGATTACTATCACTTGCTTTTCTGTCAGCTTCCTGTGAGAATGTCTGATTGACATAGCATAAAACAGGACATATATTAGTTGTGACTTGATCACTATCCTCAGGAGGCTTCCAAATGCGCAGATTATTTTTACAAGTTTCATTTTTAATTCTTGCCGTCAACCTTTTTTCATATTTTTATCTTCCTCAAGTACTCTGGTCGATGCTTTTATTCGGACCACTAATCCTACTTGGTTTACGAGACATAACTCAAAAATCTCATTCTATTTTAAGAAACTATCCAGTCTTGGGACACATGAGGTTTTTGCTGGAGGAGATTCGTCCGGAAATGTACCAGTACTTTGTCGAGTCTGATACAAGCGGTCGTCCTTTCAGTCGGGAACAGCGAAGTGTAGTCTATGCACGTGCAAAAAATACCCGGGATACCGTTCCTTTTGGTACAGTTGAAAATGTTTATGAAACAGGTTATGAATGGGTGAACCACTCACTTAGCCCAAAGCACATGGAGCGTTCAGACGTCAGAGTTTTGATTGGGGGTCCTGAATGCAAACAGTCTTATTCTGCAAGTTTGTTAAATATTTCTGCAATGAGTTATGGTGCTCTCAGTAAAAATGCAGTGATTGCACTTAATCAGGGTGCAAAAATTGGCGGTTTTGCCCACAATACAGGTGAGGGCGGACTCAGTCCATATCATCTTCAGGGTGGTGATTTAATTTGGCAGGTTGGTACCGGATATTTTGGCTGTCGTAATGAGGAAGGAAGATTTTGTCCTGAAACATTTGCAAAACGTGCGGCCGCAGAAGAAGTTAAAATGATAGAAATAAAACTTTCACAGGGGGCTAAACCTGGACATGGAGGTATTCTGCCGGCTACAAAATTGACTGAAGAAATTGCTAAAATCAGAGATGTACCAATGGGACATGATGTTAACTCACCTCCCGGGCACACTGCTTTTTCAAATCCTCTGGAGTTGGTTGAGTTTATCAAAGAGTTGCGTGAGCTGTCAGGAGGGAAACCAATCGGCTTTAAGTTGTGTGTGGGAAAGCGCCGTGAATTCCTTTCTATCTGTAAAGCTATGCATGAAACTGGTATAAGCCCGGATTTTATCACTGTCGATGGAGGAGAAGGGGGAACTGGAGCGGCACCAATGGAGTTTTCTAATCATATTGGGACACCACTGGTTGAAGGCTTAATATTTGTTCACAACTCATTGGTTGGTTTTAATTTACGGGAAAAAATAAAAATCATCAGTGGTGGAAAATTGACTTCCGGATTTGGTCTTGTGAAACGTTTAGCTTTGGGTGCAGACCTTTGTTATTCTGCAAGAGCCATGATGATGGCATTGGGATGTATCCAGGCACGCAAATGTAATTCTAATGTATGTCCAGTTGGAGTGACAACACAAAATCCAAACTTGATGGGAGCTCTGGTTCCAGCGGATAAAAGCTTGCGAGTCAACAGTTATCATCGAAATACTGTTGTCAGTGCCTGTGAAATCATGGGAGCAATGGGCCTTGAAAGTGCTCAGGAATTAAAACCATGGCACTTGATGCGCAGAATAGAGGCTTATGAAATTCGCAACTTATCCGAAATATATGAATACATTGAGGAAGGTTCTCTTCTTAAAGACTCAAAACCAGAGAGTTATGCCAGAGCTTGTGAGGCAGCCCGTTCTGACAGTTTTACGATGACAAATTAGGCTGTTTAAAGCTATAGAATAATTAATGTTTGTAGCAGTATTTGAATAATTGATAACTGAGAAATAAATATGAAAGCATCTGATTTATTCGTTAAAGCACTTGAAGAGGAGGGTGTTGAACACGTTTTTGGTATTCCTGGAGAAGAAAATCTGGATTTTTTAAATTCACTTAAGGATTCTTCAATCAAGTTGATTCTAACCCGTCATGAACAGGCGGCAGGATTCATGGCTGCTACTTATGGACGTTTAACTGGAAAAACAGGAGTATGTTTATCAACTCTTGGGCCAGGTGCTACAAATCTTGTTACTGCAGCAGCATATGCACAATTAGGTGCAATGCCGATGTTGATGATTACTGGGCAAAAGCCGATAAAACACAGTAAACAGGGAAAATTCCAAATATTGGATGTTGTAGAAATGATGCGTCCTCTGACAAAATACACGCAGTCGATTGTCAGCGGAAATAATATTCCCTCAAGAATTAGGGAGGCCTTCCGGATTACTCAGGAGGAGCGCCCGGGAGCCGCACATCTGGAACTGCCTGAAGATGTGGCCAGTGAAGATGCACTTGCCAAACCACTACCGCGCAGTCGTGCCCGCCGCCCAATACCGGAAGAAAAAGCAATACTTCAGGCTGTAGAAATGATTGAAGAAGCAAAAAATCCAATTTTATTGATTGGTGCTGGAGCCAACCGTAAAATGCCTGCACGTATGTTGCGGGATTTTGTTGACAAAACACAAATGCCTTTCATAAGTACACAAATGGGTAAAGGTGTTTTAGATGAAAGGGATCCTTTATTTCTAGGCAACGCAGCACTGTCGGCATGCGATTTTTTACACCGTGCAATTGCCAAAGCAGATTTAATAATCAATGTTGGACATGACTATATTGAAAAACCTCCTTTCATCATGGAGCAGGATTCTTTTCAGGTGATACACATAAACTTTTCTTCTGCGGAAGTGGATCCGGTTTATTTTCCACAACTGGAAGTTATTGGTGATATTGCCAACAGCATCTGGCAAATTAAAGAGAAAATAAATCCGCAAAAGTCCTGGGATTTTAGTTATTCATTAAGAGTCAAAGCTGCAGTGGATTCACATCTTTTAGAAGGTGCAGATGATCCGCGTTTTCCGATGCTGCCGCAACGCTTAGTTGCAGATGTCCGTGAAGCCATGCCTGATGACGGAATTATTGCACTAGATAACGGGGTCTATAAAATTTGGTTTGCACGTAACTACAAAGCCTACAAATCCAATACAGTTTTGCTTGATAATGCACTGGCCACTATGGGCGCAGGACTACCTTCTGCAATGGGAGCACACATGGTACATCCTGAACGAAAAGTGATGGCTATATGCGGTGACGGTGGGTTTATGATGAATGCACAGGAACTGGAAACGGCAGTCAGACTCAAAATGAATTTAATTTGCCTGATTCTCAGAGATAATTCTTATGGCATGATACGCTGGAAACAGGCGAATATGGGTTTTGAAGATTTTGGTCTGGAATATGGTAATCCTGATTTTGTTAAGTTTGCGGAATGTCATGGAGCAAACGGCTATCGTGTCGAAAAAACAGATGACTTCGTTCCGCTACTAAAAAAATGCCATGCGACACCTGGTGTTCATCTGATTGAACTGCCGGTAGATTATTATGAAAACGATCGTATTTTAAATCACGAAATTAAAGAACGAAGTCAAAAAATTTAAGAGATAGAGAGATTCATTTAATGCAAAAGTATGATCTGTGTATAATTGGAGGGGGCCCGTCCGGTTATGCTGCTGCAATGCGTGCAGTTGATTTTAATAAGACTGTGATTCTTGTGGAGAGAGACCGTCTTGGTGGTGCAGGAATATACGATGGTGCACTTTCCTCAAAAACATTTTGGGAAATTTCCAAAGAATATGCATCTTTCAGTAAAAAGATGCTGCACTATGGTTTGTCTGAACCTGACATTCATTTTCATAATGTACTTCAGGAAGTAAACGACGCAGTATTTGAGCGTTCACATCAACTTGAGGAACACCTTCAATTGGTCATTCAGCGAAGTAATGCTGCATTCCGCTTTGTCAAAGGTAGCGGCCGACTTCACAGTTCGAACCAAATCGAACTGGATACCGATTCCGGAAAAGAGTTGGTGTTTGCAGAGAATATTATTATTGCTACTGGTAGCCGTCCTCGAAAAATTCCAACTATTAAAGTTGATGAGAAATTCATCATGAGCAGTGATGGTATCAGTTCGCTGGAAGAATTCCCCGAAAGTCTTGTGATTCTTGGAGCTGGTGTTATTGGCTGTGAGTTTGCAACCATCTTTTCTAATTTTCAGAAAACGAAGGTTCATTTAATTTGCAAAGACGATCGTATTTTACCCTTTGAAGACACCGATTTGGCTCAGGTAATTGAAATAAATTTAGAGTCTAACGGTGTTATAATTCACCGTGAATCAAAGTTGGAAAAAATGGAGGTTGTGGCAGGAAAAGTTGAATATTTGCTGGAACATGCTGATGGTAAAAAAGAAGTGTTTCAGGCAGAAAAAGCTTTGGTTTCAATAGGCAGGATTCCTAATATAGAAAATACTGGTTTGCATGAACTAGGTGTGGATCTGAGTGCTGCAGGACATATTGTGGATAACGATACACAAACCAGCATTTCTAACATCTTTGCTGTAGGTGATATTACTGCTGATATTGCTCTTGTAAATGTAGGCGAACTGGAAGGCCGTCACGCCGTTGAAAAGATTTACGGCAAACCTAAACGTCCAATGATTTACGAAAACATTTCAACGATAATGTTTCTCAACCCTGAAGTTGCCGGAGTTGGCATGAATGAGCAGCAGGCACAAAAAGCTGGACTCAATTATCGTGTTGCCAGTTTTGATTTCCGCTGCATACCTCGAGCAGTTGCCATGCGTAACACGCAGGGGTTTTTTAAAATACTGGTGACAGATGATTCACATATGAAAGTTCTGGGCATGCGTGCAGTGGGTGAGCATGCATCGAGTGCAATTCAGGGGGTTGCCCTCTTGATTGCCACAGACAAGGGAATCGAAGAACTGGCTGAATTGATCCATCCTCATCCTTCCATTATAGAGGGAATACAGGAGTGTATTCGGATGTTGCTGGGCAAATCAATCTACAAACCCTATATTTTTAATGAATTTCTACAATATAAATGTTTCAGAGATGGACAATACATCGATTGAAAGAAACTGAAACATCCTTTTCTCTCAGAATAAACTCAAAATAATGTTAAGTACAAAAATTATCTGCACCATTGGTCCTGCCAGTGACTCAGCCGAGAACTTGGCAGAGCTGGCTGCTGCAGGGATGAACGTCGCACGTCTGAATTTTTCACATGGTAACCATCAGTCCCATCTGAATATTATTAATCAAATACGCAAATTGAACCTGGTGAGGAAATTCCCTGTTGCATTGTTGCTGGACACACAGGGACCTGAAATTCGGACTGGTGATCAGGTAGTAACACTTATTTCCGGAAAACGAGTCAAAGTCAAGACACCGCCTGATGTTGAAACTGCAGGTTCATTATTTGTCAATTATCATGATTTGCAGAAAGATCTGGTGCCAGGTAATATTATTTCATTAGACAGCGGATTGATGAGTCTGAAATTCTTGGAAAAAAACGAGAATGGACTGGAGTGTGAGGTAATAGACGGAGGAGTTGTTAAAGCCAGGAGGCATGTGAATTTGCCGGGTACAGTTGTTAATCTGCCTGGCATAACAGCTGTAGATAAACAGGATATTCTTTTTGGAGTGGAGCAGAATGTAGATATTATTGCTTTGTCATTTGTTCGCAGTTCTGAGACGATTCTGGAGGTCAGGGATTTGCTCGGAGATAAGGTGCAAAATATCCAGATCATTGCAAAAATTGAAAATCAGGAGGGTGTAGATCGACTGGAAGAAATAGTGCGGGTAGCAGATGGAGTTATGGTTGCCCGAGGTGATTTAGGAATTGAAGTTGAGCTGGAAGATGTCCCGCAAATTCAAAGAAAAATTGCTTTTTTATGCGCAAAATACGGTAAACGTTTAATAGTGGCAACTCAAATGCTGGAATCAATGATAAAAAATCCGGTTCCAACCAGGGCAGAAGTAACTGATGTAGCAAATGCCGTTTTTGAACAAGCAGATGCAATAATGCTTTCCGGTGAAACTTCTGTGGGAAAGTATCCTGTTCGTGCAGTCGATACACTGGTAAAAATTGCAGGGAAAACTGAAAAATTTCCGGGAGTTAATTTTAGCGAAAAATTGCTAAAAAAATCTCATGGTCAATTCCTGGCTGAGTCTGCTATTCAAATTGCGTCAAAATTAAAAATTCGTGCGATAGTCGTGATTACTCGTAACGGCAGAGGTGCAGCTTATCTTTCAAATATGCGCCCAAGACAGATTGGACTGTACTCATTTACAAATGATCCAAAAGTTGTCTCATCGATGACGCTTTTCAGAAGTGTCTTTCCTTTCTTGATGGAGTTTCGTGAAAACCCTGAAGATACCATTCAGGATGCTTTAAGATTTCTCAGTAAAAATGAAGGATTCGAGGCAACTGAACAGGTAGTTGTCTTAGCTAATATTCTCACAGGCGAAGGTTTCCGTACATCCCTGCAGATCCGTTCTATTCCTGCTGCATAACTTCTGTACGCAGCGCTTTTTCGTTTTACAAACTTGAACTAGCCGAAAACAAAAGCGTGAGTGAGTCACGAGTCATGTTTTTTGATTCTGTACTGCCGTCATAGAGCCAGGCTTTGCCGGAGCCGGAAGTGTAAACTGCACCTAAAGTGAGTGAAGAAGAAGAGGAATAAGAAGTATAGCCGAAACTTGCTCCATAGATGTCGATATACTCAAATGGAGCTATTGTTGATGAATCCGGCTGTGGAAGGTTTGTATAATTGGTAAATAAACCAAAACGCACTGCATTTGTAGGATTGAGATAATATTCTGTACCACCTGAATAATTGACAATATCGGCGCGTCCTTTTTGCTGTGCCTGGTAATAATCCAAATCAATAGTATAAAGCAAAGACGGAGTTGGGAAATAAGCGATCCCCCAGGCAAAGTGCAGGGGGAATTTGCGTTTTTCTTCAGATATAGAACGGAACATCAGGCTGTTATAATTTGCAGTTCCGCTGCTGTTATCTGTCAGATGAGAAGAGGCGTCGCTCTGGTAGGATGAGTTTACTAAAAACGATTGATCGACTGCCATGCCGACTGTCAGTAGATTCCAGGGGCTCCATTGCATTCCAATTTTAGGCATCAGCCCGTCTTCTCTTAGTTTCTGGCTTTGATAGTTTATCTGGTAGCTGCCGTCTGTGCTTGCCAGAAAATAATGATATTGACGCATAAAACTGCGGTATTGATAATAGAGTGTCAGTCCTAAAGACAAATCATCTCCAAAACGGATTGCGGCAGAAGGCCCCATCAGATAAGTAATATCCTCAGAATGCAGGCTTTGGTAATATTTTTTAACAGTACTGAGTGGATAATCAAAAACCAGATCCTGATGCTCAATAAAAGCCTCCGGAACCACATAAGAAAAGCAGAACGAATATGATTTGTATTTTTTAAGTACGCCAAAATAATTTGGTACCAAGGCTTCACTTTCACGGACCCAATCTTTAGTACCAATGGTTTCAGAGTAGACTGTTTTCATTTTGTGCAGAACGTTACCACTACCGGAAAGGCTGTCACCAACTGCATAGGCTATTCCTGCAGGATTGTAGTAGCAACCAGTACTGTCATCAGAAATTGCTACATAGGTTCCCCCCATAGTTGCAGCGCGTTCGCCAACCAGCATATTTTTGTAGTGTGCATCATCTGCTTTCAGCGGAATTGCAGTGAAACAAATAATTACAATTAAACTAAAGCTGAACGGTATTCTGCTGAAAACGTTTTTCATTTTTCTTCCCATTAAAATTCTCCAACTCATTTTTGATGATAAAATTACGTAAATTGTTGTAGCGGAATTGAATTGTAGGGTGAGTTTTTGAAAGTACTTTTGCCTGTCCTTTTTCCAAAAATGGTTTCAGGGATTGCAGATAATCAAGATAGCTTTGCAGATCGTAACCGGTTGACAGCAGCATTTCCAGAGCTTTTTGATCAGCATCTGCTTCGTCATCCTTGGAGAGACCTTCTTCCATCAACATTTTAAAGGCAAGATCATTCAGACGTTCCAAAGCAATTTTTGCTGAAAGTGAGGCTCCACCAAGAACCTGAGCAATACCGGAAGTCAAAGAGCGGTCAATGCTTTGAAGCTTAAGTTTGCGGACAATATGTTTTTGATCTATGTGAGCCAGTTCGTGAGCCAGAACTCCTGCCAGTTGTGCTTCGTTGTGCATCAGTTTCAAGGCACCTCTGGTGACAAAGATATAGCCTCCTGGCGCTGCAAATGCATTTATTTCTTCAGTATCCAGGACTCCAAAATAATATCTTAACTCCGGTCTTCCCAGTTGTGCAGAGATACCTGTACCAATTCTTGTTATGTAATTTACGGAGCGCTCGTCCCGCAGAATAGGATATTTCCCCAGAATTTTTGCGGACACACCACGGCCGAAATCTATTTCCTTTTCTGTATCCGCGGTCTGATTTTTCCAAAAAGCGTGATGAGCCCTTAGACGAAACTCCTCTGCCACAATGGAAGATGCAGTGAACAGTGAAAAAAACAAGAAATTCAACCACAGATATTTTCGTAAAAGAAGCATTAAATACTCATTCTGAAAATGTTAAATATTGAACAGAAACTTCTTCATCTGCAGGTTGTTTTTCCAGCCACTCCAGTGCCTGGTAGTCTGTTTGGTATGGGCTGATTTTTTTACCCTTACTGTCTACCAGACCCTTCACTCCGATTACTGCAGAAAAAGTACGTAAACGTAATCTCCTTCCGGAAGATGCATTGAGACTGATTTTTTGTCCAAGGACAGACTTTTTGAGATTGATCGGTTGGTTTGTCAACAGCCCGCGCATCAGCCAGCCTTGATTATCTCCAGCTTTAACTTTTTGCCAGATTCCTTTTGTTTCAAGGAGAATGACCCTAGTTCCACGGATCAGTTTTGTCAGCGTTTTGCTCTGAATAGAGGAGTCTGCACGTAAGACTGCGCCCAGTCCTTTGATGTAGCGCAGTTCTTTTTGTGCGATACTTGTTGAACTGAACAAAGAAGCTGAAAACAAAAGCACGGCAAAAAGGCTAATGATTTTTTTTTTGTTCAGCAAAAAGTGGTCAATCCGAGTTTGATGTGACATCGTCATTTTTTGTAAAAAACAACTGAAGTACAAAGAAAACAACACCCAGACTGATGAAGCAATCTGCCAGGTTGTTGACAAAGAAACTTGTTTCATACCAGTGAAAATGCAAAAAATCGGTAACATGTCCGTAAACTGTACGATCAAATAAATTACCGCCTGCACCAGGTATTACACAGGCCAAACCAGAGCGGGAGTAAAAATCCAACTCATTCCAGTAGCGAGTCTGGTAATAGAGCATTCCAACAACTGCCAGGATGGAGACTCCTACTATCAACGGGATTCTATATGTGTCAGCTAAATCTGCTAAAAAACTAAAACTAACTCCACGATTTTGTACATGGGTCAAGTCGATAAAATCAGCCAGGAGTTCGGTCGTTTCATACAAAGCAACGTTTGCCCTGACCCACATCTTTGAACCTAGATCCAAGCCCAACAGGAGGATCATGATAATCCAGTTAAACCTGAAAGCAGGCATTGATACTGTTTTAGAAATATTCAAGAAGTCTACTCCGCAGAAGATAATAAATCTACTATTTTGACAGGTTTTTGTTCGCGTAGTGTCAAATCTCGGATGACCACCTTGTTTTCAGACAATTCATCCGGAAACAAAAGAACTGCTTTTGCTGCACCGGATTCATTTGCCTGCTGCATCATTTTTTTCATCTTTTTCAAACTAAAGTTACAATCTACTGTTGAACCCTGCAATCGAAGTTTTGCTGCAATTTTTAAAGCAGTTCCCAACTGTTCTTTGTCAAAAGGAATGATTGTATAATCTATGTTTTTGGTTAGTTCCGGAAAACGATTCAACTCTTTCAGTACATCTAAAATTACGACATCACCAAATCCAAATCCAACTGCAGGAACTGTTTCACCACCATATGCAGATAGAAGTGAATCATAACGTCCTCCTCCGCAAATTGCACGGTGCTGTTTTTCTGGACTGTTGACTTCAAAAACTGCTCCTGTGTAATAAGACAGGCCTCTGACAATGGAAATGTCAAATTGCAGATAATCTGCATATCCAGCAGTTTCCAGCAGTTGCATTAAGTTCTGCAGCTCATCGATACCTTCAGTATCATTCAAACTGTCCCGTAGTTCCTGTAGCTCAGATTTTAACAGGAATCTATTTAACTGCTCTACCTGCTTTGAGGACATGCCCAATTCTGCCAGCATTGTTGTCAGAGCTTCGCTGGAAATTTTATCACGTTTATCCATGATAACCAGAACTTCGCTGTGCAGTTCCTGCGGCACTTTTATTTGACTGAGAATCGAATTCAGGATACGTCTGTCATTGATAAAAATGCGAATCTTATTTGAAGAAAGTCCCATTGATTCACAAGCAGAAATCAGCAGCAGCAGGATTTCGGCTTCTGCAACTATGCCAGGTTGACCTATAATGTCTGCATTCCACTGGAAATGTTCACGCCTCCGACCTTTAGTCATACGTTCATAGCGGAAACACTGCGGCATTGAAAACCACTTAATTGGAAATGAGATTGATTTTTTGTGCTGCAGAACCAGTCTTGCAAGTGATGGTGTCATCTCCGGACGTAGACTTAAGCGTCTTCCTCCTTTATCTTCAAAACTGTAGAGTTGTTTACTTATTTCATCACCTGCTTTACGAATATAAAGTTCTTCATGTTCCAGCACACAAGTATCATATTCTTCGAATCCAGCTTGTTCTGAGACACTCCGCCAGGTCTCAAATAACCAGTTACGCAGACGCATTTCATCCGGAAAGAAATCACGTGTACCCTTGACAGGTTGTAAATCAATCATAATGGTTCTTAATTGAGATGGACAGTCTTTGAATAATTGGAATTTGCAACCCGAGTTGGTTCATGAGATAAATGCCAGTTCAGGTATTTTTTTAAAATCTTCCCAGGCTAAGGGCATTGCAGAACGGTTCCGCAGCAGGTAAGAAGGATGAAAGGTCGGCAGCATGGTCCAGTTAGCATACTGTAAAATCCTGCCGCGAACTTTGGTAATTCCAGGAAGCTCGGGAATGAGTGTCTTTGTTGGTACGTTACCAAGCGTAACGATCAATTTTGGATTGATAATTTCAATTTGCTGCCTGATGATCGGCAGGCAGCAGGAAATTTCAGCCGGAGTAGGATTCCTGTTTTCCGGTGGTCGGCATTTTACAATGTTACTGATATAAACATCCTCACGCTCAATTCCAATGGTATTGATCATCTTTGTCAATAACCTGCCCGCGCGTCCAACAAAAGGTTCTCCCTGTGCATCTTCATCTGCTCCAGGGCCTTCTCCAATAAAAAGAACTGGAGAACTAGAAAGTCCGCTACCAAAAACAAGGTTCGTTCTGGTTTTTGCCAGATTACAACGTTTACATGAGGCATTTTGTTGTGCCAGTTCCGACAGATTTTCTGCTGCTTTTGGTTGAGTTTTTTGTGTCGCCATTTGAGCAAAGGCTTCTGTTATAGTCTGTTGTTTTGCTGAGGATAATTTATCTTGAAAATCTGAGATTCCTGTTGATGGAGGGAGAATGCTGGGGTGTGAATTATGTTCTTTAGTTTCAACTGCAGACTGTGATTGTTCTGAAAATGAAAAACTGCTTTTCTCAACTTTGTTCTGCAGTTCAGCATGAGATGAACCAATTATGCCTAATCCTTCAAGGAGACGCCTCAACTCTACTTTGGGCATGGCTTCGATATTCATATAATCAAACCCTTTTTTATGCAGGGACTGCAACTGATTTTCTAATTGCAACAGCAAAGTTGGATAGTCCAAAGATTTTCCTCTGTAGGTATTTTAACTTATAAAATATAACGACTAAGGTCCTGATTTTTTAACAAGTTTGAAATTCTACTCTGAATATATTCCGGAGTAACAGAAATTGTCTGTCCCTTTAAATCCGGAGCAGTAAAACTGACTTCTTCCAGCAGTTGCTCCATTACGGTGTGTAGTCTGCGTGCACCAATATTTTCCGAATCCTCATTAATTTGGCAGGCAATTTCTGCAATAGTTTCAATGGCAGCTTTGGTAAATTTCAACAGAACACCTTCTGTTTTCATCAAGGCTGTGTATTGGACTATCAGTGCATTTTTTGGTTCTGTAAGAATCCTGACAAAATCTTCTTTGCTGAGTGACTGAAGTTCTACACGAATTGGAAAACGTCCCTGTAATTCTGGAATCATGTCTGAAGGTTTTGAAAGATGAAATGCACCTGCAGCAATAAAGAGGATATGGTCTGTTTGAACTGGTCCGTGTTTTGTGTTAACAGTTGAACCTTCTACAATCGGTAGTAAATCACGTTGCACGCCTTCTCTGGAAACATCTGGTCCCTGAGAATGACTGCGTCGTGAAGCTACCTTGTCAATCTCATCCAAAAAAACAATGCCACTTTGCTCAACCCGTGAGACAGCTTCTCGAGACACTTCTTCCATGTCGATTAACTTACTGACCTCTTCCTGTTGTAAAATATTCCGTGCATCCTCAATACTGACTCTACGGCGTTTTGATTGCTTGGGCATCATATTTGAGAGCATATCCCTAATATTCATATCCATGTTGTCATTCATGGAAATCGGCATTAGCTCCATGACAGCACCTGATGGCCGTTCTGAAACATCCAATTCAATCATCCTTTCGTCCAGTACACCTGAACGCAGTTTTTTACGGAATTTCTCACGGGTCGGATTTGGAGGTGCTTCTTCTGTTGAAATATCTTTATCACTTTCTACAGGCGGTAGCAGTAGATCAAGGAGACGTTCTTCAACCATTATTATTGCAGCCTCAATTTTCTGTTCTGTATGTTCTTCACGCACCATTTTAACAGAGTAATCAGTTAAGTCACGAATCATAGACTCAACATCTCGTCCCACGTAGCCGACTTCAGTAAATTTGGAAGCCTCCACTTTTACAAAAGGTGCATTGACCAACTTCGAAATACGACGTGCAATTTCTGTTTTACCAATTCCGGTTGCACCAATCATGATGATGTTTTTTGGCAGGATTTCATCTTTTAAATCATCATCCAACTGCAGACGTCTCCAGCGGTTGCGCAAAGCTACTGCCACTGCTTTTTTTGCATCAGTCTGACCAATGATATATTTATCAAGTGCAATCACCGTTTCCTGCGGTGTCATATCAAGTTCTGAGGTTGCTTTCATTTGTTTAAATTTTCAATTCTTCGTATGTGATTTTATCGTTGGTATAAATACAGATTTCAGAGGCGATTTTCATAGATTTTTCTGCAATTTTTCGTGGACTGAGCTTAGAGTCCATTAGTGCGCGCGCCGCCGCAAGTGCGTACATTCCGCCTGAACCAATGCCGATTAATCCGTCATCAGGTTCAATCACATCACCGTTTCCGGAAATGATTAAAGAAGCTTCCGCACTGGAGACAGCCAACAGTGCTTCAAGGTTACGCAGCATTTTGTCAGTACGCCACTCCTTTGCTAATTCAACTGCAGAACGTAGCAGCTTTCCATTGTATTGCTCCAGTTTTTCGTCAAATTTTTCAAAAAGTGTAAAAGCATCTGCAGTAGAACCCGCGAATCCGGCAATTACTTTGCCGTCAAATGTGTTGCGTAGTTTACGAGCGGAAGGTTTCATAATTGTGTTTTGCATGGAGACCTGTCCGTCACCTGCCATCACAACACGGTTGTCCTTACGAACACAGAGAATTGTTGTCATAAACTTATTTGTTGAGAAATAATTATAGTGACCAGACTGTATATAGTAGCAGTTGAGCTACTATTGTCCAGACGAGAGATAAATAGCTTCCTGTCAGCAGCAAATACACAGACTATTATTTGTCTGAAAGAGCCTGAAAATATCCTGCCACATAATTATATCCGCTCCAAAGCGAAATGGCAGCTGAAACCCAGAGTAGTATTATGCCAACATCATGGGTGGGAATACCAATGGTCTGAAAATGAATGATGAGGAAACCAACTGCAAACATCTGGGATATTGTTTTTAATTTTCCTCCAGAACTCGCTGAAATAATAATTCCTTCAGTTGCGGCGATGGAACGTAAAGCATTGATTATGAACTCTCTTGAGATGAGTATAACCGTTAGAAGTGCAGGTGCTCTTCCGAGAGCAACTAATAAAATCAGCAGAGAACCAATTAATATTTTGTCTGCTACAGGATCCAATAATTTACCAAGTTTGGTAGTTTGACCCTGATGGCGTGCCAGTACACCATCCCAATAATCTGTCATGCAGGCGAAGGCAAAAATCGTCCAGGTACTGAATAATATCAAGTGGTCGTCTTTACCGATAAGTATACCGGCATAAATAAATGGTACCAATGCCACCCGTAATGTGGTTAAATGATTGGCAGTCAGCCATTTTGAAAAAAATGCAACCATGTAAATATTTACTGTCTTAAAGTTATTTTGGTCAGCTAATATAATCCGCTGATTCAGCAAAAAAAGCAATTTACCTTTCAAATTGGATGAAATTTTTCTGCTTAGATTTGAATTTGAAGATAATAACATTGTAGCAAAAAACACTTCAAGAGATGCATTTTTCAGTAATTGGATGGAATTTTAGAAACACACCTGTTGAAATTCGTGATAGTCTCGCTTTAACTCCTGAGCAGCAGGTAGAACTTGGGCATCAGTTGAAAGGTCGCTTTGACTTGGGTGGAGTCGCAATTCTAAGTACCTGCAACCGTACGGAATTATATCTGGTCAATGCAGAGGAGCAGCTTGAACAAATTATCGAGCAGTTGGAAAGTTACTGGAAACTTTATAAACTGCGGGAAAGTGTTTATACGATTCATAATTTAGCAGGAGTAAAGCACCTTTTTCGAGTTGCCTCCAGTTTAGATTCAATGGTCCTTGGAGAACCTCAAATACTTGGTCAACTAAAGGACACTTTCCATACATTTAATGAAGCAGGTTTGACAGGAAAATTGCTTCATCCTCTTTTTACACGTTCATTTTCAACTGCTAAGCGCGTCAGGACAGAAACCACTCTTGCCAGTAATGCAGTTTCCATCAGTTATGCAGCAGTGGAACTTGCTAAGCATATTTTTGAAGATCTATCCAAACAGACAGTGATGGTAATTGGAGCTGGAGAAATGGCCGAATTAGCCGTCCGACACCTCATGCGCAATGGTATTTCACAACTTTTTGTGACCAACAGAACTTTTTTAAGTGCAGCAAAACTTGCAGAAAAATTTCAGGGCCTGGCAGTACCTTTTGAACATCTCAAACGTCATTTACATCAAGCAGATATTATCATCAGCTCTACCGGTGCGCGTGACTTTATTATCACTTCAGAAATGGTTAAACAAAGTCTGAGACAACGCAAAGGCAATTCTATGTTTTTCATCGACATTGCAGTACCGCGTGATGTTGATCCTGAAATCAATGAACTGAATGGAACCTATTGCTATGATATTGATGATCTGCAGGCTCATGTTTCTCAAAACCAGCAGGAACGAAAGAAACAGTCATTTGTTGCAGAAGAAATAATTGAAGAGGAAATTTTGGAGGTGGAACTCTGGTTTAAGTCTCTTTCTGCAGTACCAACAATTAGAAGTCTGCGCAGAGCATTCCATTCCAAAGCAGAAGAGGAAATGGAGAAAGCATTTCGGCGAATGAAAAATCTTCCGGCATCAGAACAAAAGGAAATAGAGCAGTTTGTACACAGGCTGATTCACAAGCTGTTGCACGATCCTTCACATAACCTTAAGCAAATTGCACATTCTGAAGATGCCCACCTTTATCTGGAATCTGTAAAAAAGATATTTGACTTGAAACCACAACAGCTTAATTTGGAAGAGAATCCAAAAAAATATTCCAGACTCAAAATCGTGAATTCCTGACATATGTCCAACGCTTTTTCGACAAGCGGGAGTAAATCCAGTTTAGTAATTGCAACCCGCGGTAGTCTACTTGCTCTCTGGCAGGCAGAATGGGTGCAGCAAAGGATTCTGGATGAATATCCTGAAACCTCTGTTGAATTGTTAATCCTTAAGACAACCGGAGATAGAATACAGGATCGCCCACTGTCTGAAGTCGGCGGTAAGGGTTTATTCATCAAGGAATTGGAAAGCGCACTGCTTGACGGTCGTGCAGATATGGCTGTTCACAGTATGAAAGATGTGACAAGTGAATTTCCTGAGGGCTTGGAAATATCAGTGATTACTGAGCGAGAAGAAGCAGGAGACGCCTGGATTTGTCAAAAATATGGTACTCTGAATAATTTCCCAAATGGTGCAGTTGTCGGTACAAGTTCTTTACGCAGGGCATCTCAACTGAATCATCATCGTCCGGATTTGAAGATTAAGAGTTTGCGTGGAAATGTACAAACACGGCTCAGGAAACTGGATGAAGGTGAGGTAGATGCAGCAATTTTAGCAGTTGCAGGATTGAAGCGACTCAAACTTGAAGCACGAATTACTGAAATATTGCCGCTGAAATTGATGCTTCCGGCAATTGGTCAGGGTGCAATTGGGATTGAAACACGGATAGGAGATCAGGCGACACTGAGCCGGATTGAACATCTTAATCATCCACTTACATGGGATTGTTTACAGGCAGAGAGGACTTTGTTGGCAGTGCTGGAGGGGAACTGTCAACTGCCTTTAGCCGGATATTGTATTTTAGACGGAGAAGAATTGTTTTTGAGAGCCGCAATTTGTGACAGTGGAATTGGTTTAATGTTAGCTTATGAAGCACGTGCATCCCGTAAAAATGCAAACAAACTTGGTCAGGATGTCGCAGAGTGGTTACTGGACAATGGTGCAGAGGATCTGTTGCGAAAATTAAAAAACATTTAATCAACATTGTCATGGAAAAATACTGGAATATTGCAATTATCGGTTCAGGTCCTGCAGGATTTTATGCTGCTGGAGAGTTGTTTAGACAAGAATCATGGTCGATCAAAGTTGATATGTTTGAGTGCTTGCCGACACCGTTTGGACTTGTCCGCGGAGGAGTAGCACCGGATCATCAGAAAATAAAATCTGTCACTAAAATCTATACACGAATTGCAGAAAATGAGAATTTCAGATTTTTTGGCAATGTAGAATTTGGCAGGGACATACAACAGTCTGATTTAATGGAACGCTATGATGCAGTGATTTATGCAGTCGGTAGTCCTGCAGATCGTGCTTTAGGAATTCCGGGTGAGGAATTATCCGGAAGCCACTCTGCAACAGAGTTTGTTGCCTGGTATAACGGACATCCTGATTTTGCTGAACTCAAGTTTGATTTGTCAGCAAAGCAGGCTTTTGTAATTGGCATGGGTAATGTGGCACTTGATGTAGCAAGGATTTTGGCAAAAACTCCGGATGAACTCGCAGAAACGGATATTGCGGATTATGCTCTCAAGGCTCTAGCAGAGAGTCAACTGGAAAATATCTGGCTGGTAGGCCGCAGGGGGCCGCTGCAGGCAGCTTTTACACCGTCTGAAGCCAGAGAATTTCTGGAGCTGCAGGAGTCTGATGTAGTTCTCGAAGGAGGATTGCTGGAACTGGATCCGGAAAGTCAGCATTTACTGGAAACTGAAGCCAGCAAAGACACAAAGAAAAACATCGAAATTCTCAAACAGATTTCTGAAAGAGATACATCCACTAATAAAAAGAAACATGTTCATTTTCTTTTTCTGGCATCACCTGTTGAAATATCCGGAAAAGGCAGAGTTGAAAAGATAAGTCTGATCCGTAATCAATTGGTGAAGCAGGCTGATGGCAGTTTGCGTCCACAGGCAACTGAGAATAAAATTGTAGAAGAGGCTGGTTTGATTTTCCGTTCAATCGGTTATCTTGGGAAACCGCTACCGGATCTGCCTTTTGATAAAAAATCAGGCACAATTCCAAATGAATGCGGGCAAGTCAAAGATCCTGAAAATGGAAATACTTTAAGAATGCGTGAATATGTTGCCGGTTGGATAAAGCGAGGTCCCAGTGGTGTAATCGGTACCAATAAACAGGATGCAGTTGAAACGGTGCATCGAATGCTGGAAACTTTCATGGTAGAAAAAATGGAGGCTGGCCAAGATGTGAAATCTCAGGATATCACTGCTTTGCTGGAAAAACGTAAAGTGGATTTTATTTCGTTTTCAGACTGGAAACTGCTGGATACTCACGAGATTGAAGCAGGTCAGGCAGAGGGGCGACCCCGGCGAAAAGTAACTTCGGTTACAGAAATGTTGGCAGTAATTCGAAACAAGAGCTAAAAAAAGTATTAACAGTCCACACCAACTGCAGAGGCAACAGATTCGAAAGCATCTTTTTTCAACAACTCCGACAGTTCACGCTTTACTTTACGCACCATTCCGGGACCCTGATAAATTAATCCGGTGTAAATCTGTACTGCAGATGCACCGGCTCTGATTTTTTCATAAGCATCAGCACCGCTTAAAATCCCACCAACTCCAATGATCGGTATTTCCGGACCAAGTTCCTGAAACAAACTCCGGATCATTTCCGTACTTCGTTTCTGTAGTGGTTTACCACTCAGACCTCCGGTTTCGTGATGATTTTTACTATTAAGTTGAGGACGCTCAACGGTAGTGTTGGTAGCAATCACACCCTGGATGGAAAATTCCTGAATGACTTGAATGGTGTTTTCCAAAGCCTCTTGGCTAAGATCCGGAGCAAGTTTAACCATCAGCGGAGTCTTCCGGAGATGATTCCGCTCCAGCGTATCGCGCCGTGCACAGACAGCAACGAGAAGACTGCGCAGAGCCTCTTTTTCCTGTAAATTGCGTAAATTATCTGTGTTTGGTGAGCTGATATTGAGTGTGAAATAATCTGCAAAGGGGTGGAGTGTACTCAGTGCAGAGACATAATCATCTTCAGCATTATCCAGATCTGTGTCCTTATTCTTGCCAATATTAATGCCCAGCAGTCCTGAGTTTATATTTGCAGGATAGTTTGTGGATTGATTGAATATTTCCACCTCATCAGCACTGATAGTTGCTGTCCTGGAGACAAGTCTTTCCGCCATTTTCCAGGCACCCTGATTATTGAACCCCATGCGGTTTATCAGTGCCAGATCTTGAACCAGCCGGAAAAGTCTGGGACGCGAATTTCCGCTTTGGGGCTTTGGGGTAACGGTTCCGATTTCTACAAAACCAAAACCAAGTGCAAATAATGCAGGATGAATGCGACCGTCTTTGTCAAAACCTGCAGCCAGACCAATTGGGTTTTGCAAAGTATATCCAAAGAGTTCAGTTGTTAACCGAGGAGATTCCTCACGGAACTGCCAGCACAAGAACTGAAGCAGTCCGGGAAACTTTGAAACAAGTTCAACTGCAGAAAGCATTCTTTCATGGGCGTTTTCAGGATCTACTGCAAATAAAAATGGACGCAGTTGTTGGAAAATAAAATCAATGGGCAACCTCATTTTTCTTCCCATGCTTCAGATTCAAAGGCCAGAAGTTCAGCATCAGCATCACGCCAACTGCCTTTTGGTAACTCTGCTTTACGGCACAGTTCATCCAGCAGTGTAAGGCGATCCCAGCCTTGTGAAACTGCTACTTCCGGTAAAAATAATCCTCTAGAGCATCCTTTAATGAGTAGTAACCCGTGTTTTCCAACCACCACATTTTCAGCAGTTATGGCATACATTGGTGTGAGTACATTTATTTCAATCAAGAGATTCGGCAATTCATGAAGCGTGACCGCTGGAAAACGTGAGTCATCAACTGCACTGGAAACTGCTGTTCTGGCGACGGCCTCAATCAGCGAGCAGCGAGCCTCGGTTTGTCCTATACAACCGCGCAATTCACCGGAGTCCTTTTTTCTCAAAGTTACAAACACAGCACGTTTGCAGAGCATTTCAGCAGATTCTTCCACAAACTTGGTTCGGGTTTTATTTTCCAGATAATTCTGCAGTGCTTTTCTTGCGACCTGCAAAAGTCTTGTTTTATGTTGGGCAGAATATTGAGTAATCATTTGATTATAAAGGGGTAGCATCAAGTTGTTTTTAATTGCATTGTAAGTTTAACACAACTTGACAGATATGAAAAAATGAATGATTGAAAAAGATTTATCGTTGGGTTCGAAGTAGCACAGTTTTAAACCATGACATCCGCAAAATATTTTTTAGTTGATTTCTGTGTTAAAACAATTATAATCTGCTTTAAATGGTGGGATTTGTGCGTAAAAGCAATCTTTAATTCTTCTGCACTATTTGATAAATTGAGGAGAATTGCTGCAGTGTGCAGGTTCACCGCGGTTTTTGAGGAGGTATTGTGTAACATAAGTCCGGCTGATATTGGTTATGAGTAGTATTCAGCCGTAATTATTAATCTTAACTAAATAGGTAAAGATGAAAACTTACCAATATTTAGTGTTAATATCATCAGTACTGCTGTTT
The DNA here is from genome assembly GCA_014382365.1 of SAR324 cluster bacterium. Lineage (GTDB taxonomy): Bacteria > SAR324 > SAR324 > SAR324 > NAC60-12 > Arctic96AD-7. The sequence goes on along the minus strand of JACNJW010000040.1, from coordinate 66,488 downwards.
GTAGCCTGTTCCGAGAAAGATGACAGCAGTAGCAGCAGTAGTAGCAGTGGAGTCTCAGATTCAAGTATGGTCTCAGCCATGCCGAGTAATCTGTCAGTTTCCTCAAATACCGAATCAGGCTCAAGTGTCAGCAGCAGAACTGCAGGTCGTACTTCAGCCAAGATCAATGACGACAGCGATCCCAAAAAACATGCAGATAAAGTTGCCAGACTGCAGGCAGTTTTGAATACAACTGATATCAGTCAGTGCCATAAGGCAATTCCCAAGAAAATGAAAGGTGACAGCAGCAAATATGTCAGTTGTTACGGACCTCAACTTGCTTATGTAAATCATCCAGCTGATAACTCATCAGATGGTACCCTCCCAACGGGTGATCTGGGAATATGGTCTGCCTACAATGACAATTCAACGCAGGAGGCTTGTTCAGTAGGACAAATGAATCTGTTGATGGATAAGATCGGCAGGAAAGTTGACCTGGCAGTGGGTATTACAGCGATGATGATTTGTGCCGCCAAGAATGACAGTCTAAGCAGGCCGACAGTTGACGGCGACGCACTAGATGTAACCGCCTCGGTTGCCAAGACACAAATGTCGGCAAAACGCGGTGGGATGGAAATCACATCTGCTACTCTTAAGCGCAGTACACTTGCCAGTGGAAAAATCAAATACTTATCAAAACTGGTAGGTAGTTTTTCATACACCGACAGCAGTAACAATACAGACAATCAAAACTTCACCATCAAATTTCAGCATGTTCCGGATACTGAATCCTCTACGCTGGGAACAGGTGGAGAAGGCCTGATTCAAATGTGGCAGGAAGGTCTCAACAGAACTGATGGGAATTGTGGTGGTTCTACACTTGATACTGCAATGTCAGTAGCCTACAAAAATACCTCTGATAATGTCAGCATCAGGGCAGTTAAAGCTAATTTTTCTGATAACATGACCAGCAGTGAATTTTTCGGTTCAGGCGGAGAAGTTCGCGGAACTTCAATTACTGATAATTCAAGTGCGGGCTGGTGTGCTGACTTAAATGTTGTAAGAGCAAATCTGGATTCCAGCGGTTTTGGTAAAATAGGCTATGCCTGGCAGGCAGGTAAAGGTGATGGATATACCAGGACGTTTAATATCAAAACGGACAATACTTCCGGAACTTTGAGCGGAGATGCCTATTTCGGCTTCAATCCACATCCTGACAACAGCAGCGGAACGAATAAATATCGTTCAACTAAAATTGACAGGATGATTTGCAACTGGGCTGGTCCAAACAATAGCCGTACAGGTGTTTCAAAAGTACAACGACAGCAATTGAGCTTTGATAGTACAGCTAATGTTTGGAAGTCAGCTACTGACAATATTACTTTTGCACCCACAAATGATTGTAATTTTGATAATTCTTCTTACTCCACAACCACTTTTGGCGGGTACGGAGCAAGTATCACTAATAATTTGGAGAGTATCTCAAACTACAACACCAATTTTGGTTCTCAGCCGACAAAACCGGAACCAACTTTAGAATAGCATCACCTTTTGCGAGCATTTCCCTGTTCTTTCTGAGCAGGGAGATGTCTCGAATCCTCATTTAATTCCTACTGAAAAACTGTTGCAAGCAAAAACTTGCCGTTATTGCTGAAAAGTGGATAATAGCACTTTTCAAGTTAAACTATTTTAAGATAAGCTAAGATGAGTTTTAAGACCATAATTTTAGAAATTAATGAGCGTAAAATAGCTACCCTGACCCTGAACCGTCCGGATGTACACAATGCATTAAGTCTGGAAATGATTCGTGAACTGCGTCAAGTGGTGGCAGAAATAAACGCAAATTCAGTAGTCAGAGGAGTGATTCTGACAGGCAGCGGGAAATCTTTCTGTGCCGGTGCAGACCTGCGCTGGATGCAGGAAATTAGAGAGCAAAAACGTGAAGACAGAATTGCGGAAGCAACGGAGTTATCCGAAATGCTTGGCGAACTGGACCAGCTCAAGGTGCCGCTGATTGGACGGATTAACGGCCTCTCTTTTGGAGGTGCAGTGGGCCTGATTGCCTGTTGCGACATTGCAGTTGCAGTTGAAGAGGCCTTGTTTTCACTGACTGAAGTATTGTTGGGTCTACTGCCGGCGACGATCTCCCCCTATGTGCTGCGTCGAATCGGGGCACCGAATGCAAGGCGGGTGATGTTAAACGCACATCGTTTTTCTGCAGAGGAAGCTGTTCAGTTAAATCTAATTGCCAAGACAGTTCCTGCTAACAAACTGGATGAAGCAATTGGGCAGGAAATCAAGGAACTGCTGTGCTGTGCACCGGAAGCAGTTTCGGCTGCCAAGCGTCTTATTGCAGAGGTCAGAGGAAAAGAACCGGATGATGTACGCAGTGCAACAATTGAAAAACTGGCAAATGCCTGGGAGTCGGATTCAATTAAAGAAGGTATCGATGCCTTCTTCAGCAAACGCAAACCAGCTTGGAATCCTGAAGCTTAAATATTAAGATTTAGATGATTTCTACAGTAACTAAAATATGTTTAAGACTTTTATTTGCGGGCGGGATTATTTTTCTGGCTGGCAGCATTCAGGCTGTTGAAACAATAGGTCAGACTCCGCTAGAATCTGCCCCTGCTCTTGCTGAAAATCAGGTTGCTCAGCCGACTACTGTTTTTGGCGGTGTTGGTAGAAAGATGCCCGTCTGGCAGGCTGGAATGGACTTTTTTGTTCTGAGCAATCCGCATTACAGTGCTTTCCGAAACACTCTAGAACTGAGAAGTCATGTTTATTGGGGAGAATGGTGGTTTAGTGACCGCTGGGGTATAAAAGGTTTGCTTGCTGAACAACGCTTTAAGATGTTTGCTTCAAGTGAGAACCAGGCAGAATCAAGTACAACTTACCTGGGTGTTTTAGCAAAGACACAGCATTTGCTGACAGAAGGCTGGAAGATAAGTGCTGCACTCGGATTGGCAAGAACAGTTTTCAGTCTTGGTAGTCAGCGAAAACTTGGCAACTCTCTGGTTAGTGAATTTCGGATCGGGATGGAATTGTCTGAGGACTTTTGGTCTGATGCTGGTATTTTAACCATGGACAGTGCCAGCGGGAGTGGCACCGGAGATCAGCGACTGGGATCTACGGGTTATTTGTTGGGCTTAAGCTACGGCTTCTAATTAATTAATTCATCTTAATTTAGTAAAAAATTATGCAGTTACCAGATGTAGAAGCGATGTCAGCGGCAGAAAAGATTTGGTTTGCCAAATCAATTGCAGGAATGGTTGTTGCCGATGGACGTGCAGACCAGCAGGAAATGAACTTTTTGCGGGAGGCAATTAATTTTTTAGAAAATAAAGATGATATACAGGCAATTATGGATATTATCAAGGAGGGTAAATCACCCGAGATGAGCCTTCTGGAAATCGAACCCAAGCAGGCGTTTCTGATGCTGAAATTTCTGGCACAGTTAATGGTTGCAGATTCTCATCTGCATTCAAAAGAAATTGCTTATTTTCTCTTAGCCGGACGCTATTTAGGTTTTAATAACGAAATATTGACAAAGCTCTGGAAGAGTGCCCGTGCAATGCTGGATAGGGATTTGCCACTAGGAATAATAGAAACAGGAAAAATAACTGCAAAAGTCAGATTAACTAAAGTAGATGGAGACGGTTTCACATTTCGGCTGGGAAAAGCACTGATGCCAAAAGTTAGTATCATGCTCAAGGTACGTAAAGAAATTCCGGAAAATCAAGGTAGCGAAGAAGAAGAAAAATACTGGGATGTTATCTCCTGTAAAATGTTTAAACAACGTCAGTTGAAATTTGAAGAAAGTTGCTATCTGGTGCGAGCAGTTTTTGTACAAAAAATAGCAGAAGAACATGGGATAATGCAGATAATGCATCCAGAAAAATTTGCTAAATTTTCTGATGGAGGGTTTATCAAAACCAAGAAGAACTCACTTTTGGGTAGTAACTTACGTTGTTATGTCTGTGATAATCCCGAAGTTGCTTTTTTTGAACTGCATTCAAAAAGTATGATTACTGAACCAAATATTTTTGGAATTCCTGCATATATCAGATCGGCAGGAAAATTGGATTTTTGTGATTATAATCTCATTCAAGTTGCCTCTTGTGCAAAATGCGGCTTCTCCAGTAACCATAAAGAACATTTTAAACGTTTGAAAACAGATAAAGCAGTTTTTGATGTAACCAAGTTTTCAACAGGTTGGGAAGAAAAAATTGCACCTCTGCTCAAAAAATCTCAGGCGGCAGGCGAAGAATTCTATTCTGAAGAACGAAACACCAAGCAGGGAATCCTGGCTTATGATCTGGCAATTGCAACTTTTGAACAGATGTCCAGTATTGTTTCAGATGATCAGCAAAAGGGTATGGCACTTCGTAAAGAAGCATCGATGTTGATGACACAGGCGGAACTCTTGATGGAAAACAAGGACAGAGAGGCAGCAGAAGCAAACCTGAAAAAGGTGGTTGAGAAACTGGAACCTATTTTTGAAAGATTAAAGGGACCTGAGATGATTCATGTATGCTTGTTATTATTTCAGATTAAAATATATCTTAATGAATTACAGTCTGCTGCACAATACATGAAATTTATGGACAATTATGATCCTGAAAATAAGCTTGAAGAAGGCACAGAAGAATATAAAGAACTGAAAGTAGGCTCAGCAAAGCTAAAGGCAACATTTGATGACCGGGAAATTTTAACAAAAGAAAAATTAACTCGTTTTCATCTTGACGACGAATGAGGCAAATATGGTTGATCAGGTTCAAGACACAGATCTCCAGGCAGGTGAAGCGGAAAAAAACAAACTGATATTATTGCTTCTCAGTAAAGATTTACGTAAAAGTTACATGAAAACTTTAGTAGATCGTTTACTAAAAACGGATGTCACGGTTGCAATTGATGAAACGAATTATCCGGAAGAAAAGCAGAAAAAATACAAATGGATTTTAAGTTTTCCCGGAGATCTCCCACTGGGAATAACTCCGGATGCAGACAGTGTCAAACAGGTATTCCGTGTGCCAGGTAGCCCAGATCTATTGCAGGAAAAAACAGCTTCAAGTGACACGGAACAATTGACAAAGCTGACAAGTCGTTACAAGGAAATTCTGCAGATTTGTGAAGAACGTGAAAAAGACCCGAAATTCTTCAAGTTGGCAGTGACTGATGCTGTTTTGCGCAACAAACAAAAAATACTACTACAATTTCAGGAACTGGTTAGCAAGCTGGAACAAGAAATTACTGAAGTAGAAAAGCCATACTATCAGGGTATCGGTTACATTCTCAGTACTGCAATTGAGAAGATTACTGGAGTTGCAATTTTAGACGGTCTGATGAAAGGTTTGATCAATGTGATGATTATAGATGATCTTGGTCAGCGTACACAGGATGGGCTGGTGAAAATAGATTTCAGCCGAAAATTTCTTTCTTTTATGCCTTCCAATGAACTGGCAAACAAGATTGAAAAATTCAGGAATGATCATGCTGAAGACGAATTGTCAAAGGCAAATATTGCAGATTATGTCTTTAATTCAGCAGATTTTGAAAAAGTGGATATTGTTTTTTTTAATTCCTGGAAATTTACTAAAGACACTTTTCCAGTCAGAGTTGCCCTGCGTAAAAAAACAATTATCAGCAAACAGGAGGAACGAAAGGTTAAACAGGAAGATCAGCTTGCAGTTAAAATTGAGGCTGAAGAGGAAAGCATTAAAAATGTTAAAGAGAAATTAAAAGAGGTAATTCACTCCATCAGCATCATAGAAAAGTCACACTTAGAGGATGAAGATGAATATCAACAGCTGAATAATTCAAGAAAGAGAATAATAAAGGATATCAAGCGTCATGAGTTGCGGCTCAAAGAACTGAAGAGACCGGTAAAGGCCGGAGATGAGGAAAAAATCATTACTTTTGACCTGTTTGAGATATTTAAAAGCAAGCAGTCATTTTTGGAGCGGATGGGAGACAAAGCAGTTTCTCTGGGAATGGGCGAGTTTTGGGGTGATCACGTGGAAACTGATGAACGCCACAGTTTTACCAAGCTGACAGAAATGGCTAATTTTGCAAAAGAATGGATCAAAGCATCCGGGCGGTTAAATAAAATCACAGCACAAACCACTCATTTAGCAGAACAGTTAGATCAGTTTGTTAAAAAAAATGAAATGTTGGCTAAAGTTAAAACTGCAGTTGCCAAAGACACTGTGAACTACCAGCCGCTTTTGGATGAACACATGCTTGACTGTCTGGAACTTGCAATACTGAGTTGTGAAATATCCAATTTGTCTGAAGAACAACAGCAGTTATAATAGTAGTAGAAAGAATTAGATTTTGTCGAAATATTTTGTTGCACTAAGTGTGAATATTTAAGCATTGCAGTCTGCAAATTAGTTACATCCCGCCAACAGTCATTTCTGAAATCAAGACAGTCGGCAGCCCAACTCCTACCGGCACATTCTGGCCTTCTTTACCGCAAGTCCAGATACCTTCACTCATAGCAAAATCATTGCCTACCATACTGACTTTTGACATTGAATCTGGACCATTGCCGATCAGCGTGAAATTTTTTATAGGAACAATTTTCTTGCCATCTTCAATCAACCAGGCAACTGTTGGCACAAAGACAAAATCACCATTTGAAATATCTACTTGTCCGCCACTGAACTCCTGACAATAAACCCCTTTTTTTATGGAACCGATTATCTCCTCAGGTTCAGATTCTCCCTGAGCTAAAAAAGTGGATGTCATCCGTGGTATTGGATAATGGGCATAGGATTCGCGGCGTCCGTTTCCTGAGGGATTAGTACGAAAATGTCTGGCACTAATCCGGTCATGCATGTAATTGCGTAAAACCCCTTTTTCGATTAATAAGTTTTCTGCAGATGGCACTCCTTCATCATCAAAATTTAATGCACCGCGTTCATGTGGAATGGTACCGGAATCAAAAATAGTACAGAGTTCAGAAGCAACTTTTTCGCCGATACGACCACTGTAGGCAGAACTTCCTTTACGGTTAAAATCAGCTTCCAGTGGATGGCCAACGGCTTCATGCAGCAAAATTCCTGATTGAGCCGGACCTAAAACAACCGGCATTAATCCTGATGGAGCCTGTACAGCACTTAGCAGCAAAATTGCTTCTGATGCTGCCTGTTCACCTAAAATTACTGCATGATCGGCATTTTTTAAATATTCCAGACCTACACGTCCACCTATTCCTGAACTACCGTTTTGAATGTTCTTGCCTTCTTGCGAAACGCAATGTACATTCATGCGGAACATTGGTCGAGTGTCACGTAAAATTGAACCTTCTGAAGTGATGACCTGAGTCAGGTTGAGTGCATCCATCACGGCAACGGTTACACGAACAATTTTTTCATCGAAGGCTTTGGCGGCGGCTTCTGTACGTTTGACCAGCTCTATTTTTTGCAAAAGCTCCAAATCTGTTACTGTTTCCAGAACAGGGTAATAATTGGGGGGAAGCAGTTCGTTAAATCGAAAACCATCTTCCAGCAAGACCTCTCCGCTGGAAGCAATCGCTGCTGCTGAACGAGCTGCATGCAGCATTGGTTTTAAGGCAAAATCTTCACTGTATGCATAGCCTGTCTGATCACCCTGTACTACACGTATTCCCACTCCGGAAACTACTGCTACAGCAGAGTTTTTGATGATGCCGTCCTCCATTACTACTGAATTTCTTGTGCTGTACTCAAAATAAATGTCTGCAAAATCACCTCCCCGGTGAAGTGCAGTATTCAATAATTGACGAAGTACCTGCTGGTCAATACCCATCTGTACCTCAAACAGCTGCTTTACTGCTTCCTCTGCAGACAAAGTGTGTGTCAGGTGCTGGGCTATATTGCTGGTTTCAAGTGATATTTGGGAAGAATTCATTTAGTATTAAGACTATTTGTTTGTTAAAAATTATGATTGGAAGACAAGTTGAGTTCAGTCTGCAGCTAGAAAGGATTCAATACAGTCTGCAGCCTTGTTATAGGCTCCAGGCTCACCAAGCTTGCTGCGTGTTGTTTGCAGTTGGCTGATCATTGTTTCACGATAGTCTTCATCCTGCAAGAGGCGAACAGTTGCAGTTGTTATCTTACTGACGTTAAAATCATTTTGCAGTAATTCTGGAACGATTTCTTTTTCGGCCAGCACATTAACCAGACCAATATATTTAGTATCCGCCAGTCTACGTGCAAGCCAGTATGTTAGTGCTGAAACCCGATAAACTATTACGAACGGTTTGAGTGCAAGTCCAGTTTGCAGTGAAGCAGTTCCAGAAGCAACAATTGCTGCATCACAAGCCTGCAATGCTTCAACAAAATGTTCTGTAACGAGAGTTACTGGAACCATTGATGATTGAACTGCCTGTTTTACCAGCTGTAAATTGAGTGACTCAGCAACAGGCAGAATGCACTGGATATTTCCCGTTATTTTCTGAATTTCCGGTAGCGACTCAAGCATAACTGGCAGGTGCCTTCTCATTTCGCTTGGTCGGCTGCCTGGGGCAAGCAACAGCAGCGGAAGATCTTCCTGCAGTCCGTTTCGTTTTAGAAATGCATTGGAGTCTGTATTTTCCTGAATTTCATCCAATAGAGGGTGACTAACCCAACTGACATCTACTCCAGCCTGTTGATAAATTATTTCTTCGAAGGGAAAGAGTACAATCATCTTATCAACCACACGTTTGATGGTTGCTAATCTGCCTTTACGCCAGGCCCAAATTTGTGGACTGTTGAAAAATATTACCGGAATTCCTGCAGCTTTAGCATAAGCAGCCAATTTGAGATTAAAACCCGGATAATCAATCAGGATTAGTGCATCCGGGCGTTCTTCTAACAAGGCGTCCCGCATCCTCCAGAGAATCCGGTAGAGACGTGGAAGATGCCGTATTACCTCGACTAAACCATGTGTCTGCAAAGAATCCAGCAGGTAATATGGACGGAAACCAGCTCTCAGCATTTTTTCACCGCCGATACCAAATATCTCTGCAGACTTTAGATTTTGTCTCAAACTACTAATCAGACCTGCTCCATGAGCATCTCCGGATGCTTCTCCGGCAACCATCATAAGTTTCATCGAGTATTTCAGGAAGGTGGTTTTAGACTATGGCAGGTGTTGAATCAGGAGTCTTTTTTGAATACAAGTCCTACTTGCGGAAAGCCGGCATTCTTAAAAAGCAGCATTAGTTCCATTAGAGTTCCGTAAGGAACATTTTTATCCATTTCCACATAGATTGGTAGTTTACTCTGCCACAAATTAACATCATCAGTCAATGATAATGAAAGGCTTTTAAGTGAATAAATCTTGTCTAGAATTAGAATTTGCTGTTGGTTGTTGACGACTGCCAGGATTGATTTTTCGTAAGCAGGAAGACGTTCTTTTATATTTCCTTTAGGTAACTGAACAGGCAGTGCAAGAGTCAATAAAGGTGCAGAAATCAAAAAGGCCACCAGAAGTACCAATAAGACATCTACAAAGGGAGTGATGTTGATTTCAGACATCAGTTCCCCACGGAGTCGCCGGGCATGTCGAAATTTTCTCATTTTTTTGGCAGCAAATGCTGTTGAAGGTGATGCAGAAGTTGCAGTGCAAAATAATCCATTGTCTCAGTCATTCCCCGGATCGTTGCACGAAAGAGGTTGTAGCCTAAAGTAGCAGGAATTGCCGCAAACAAACCGGCCGCAGTAGCTACAAGCGCCTCAGCAATGCCTGGACTGATCACAGACAGATCAACTGAATTGAACTCAGAAATACTCATGAAAGTGTTAATTACACCAATCACAGTGCCAAATAAACCAATAAACGGAGATGTGACAGCGATGGTTGCCAGCAGAGCCTGGCCGGCATTTAGATCTTTCTCTGCCAGCAAAATTCGAGCTTCCAGCATCCTTTCCAGTCGGTCCATTAATTCCCGGCGGTGGCCATAATCTGATGCAGGATTTGATTTAAGGAACCTCTTAAGTTCCCGATCTCCAAGTGTGAACATTTCCTGGAGCGGATTATTGGGCATCTTTGCGAACCGCAAGCGTAGTTCATCAACACGTTTTGTGTTTTCCAGTAGTTTTAGGGCACGTGACTGAAGAAACTTTGCCCGGATAAGGCTGAAAAACTTCATGAACAACGTGATCCAGACAATCACAGAACAGGCAAAAAGCACTGCAAGAACACTAAAGGCAATACTACTGAAATCAGTAGTAAACGGGAGAGATAAAAAATCCATTTATGTATTTATGGTTTAAGCAATAAAGTGAATTCCACTCTCCTGTTTTGGGCCCAGGCATTTTTGTTGGATTCAGAAACCAGCGGATATTCTTCACCAAAACTGAAGATTTGTGCAAGTGAAGAGTCGGTGAGATAGGCCAAAATCGCATTTGAAACTGAGTTAGCCCGGCGATGTCCTAAAGCCATGTTGTATTCGTCGCTACCCCGTTCATCTGCATGACCTTCAATCTGAATAATCATGTCACCACGTGACTCCACATTTTTCAGCACACAGGAACTTTGCTGGCGTAATAGTTTTATATAGTCAGTTTTGATAACTATTTTATCAAAATCAAAGTGTATGACAGGCATCAGTCGATCATTTGTTTTGTCACGAAGTCTCCTGTCTGCAATATCTAATTCTTTTGTTTTAAGCAGGCGTTGATGAATTGCTGCCATCAGTTCCGGTACCTTGCTACAGGATACAAGTCTATTGGCAGAGGAAAGTGCCAACGGTGCTTCCGGAATAAAAAGATCAGGCTTTGGTTCGACCTGTGGTGATACTATGATAGCGACTACATCCGGAGTAGTTTTTTTAGTTTCTTCTGCTACTGAATCTTCAACTGTTTCTGACTGAGTTTCCTGAGTTTGCACTTTCTCTGCTCGAGATTGTGCGGCTTCGACTACAGTTTCCTCGGTTGCCTCCGTTACTACAACCTGCACCGTTTCCTCTATTATTTCCTGAACAGCTTCCTCTGTCTGAGTTTCTTCTGCCGGAGTTCCATCTGTCTGAGTTTCCTCTACGGGTGGTTCCTGTGATTTTGGTTCTGTTGCAGGTAAAATCTCTGCGGAAGAGTCGGATTCATCATTTTGTAATTCAGGTTGAATTACTTCCTGAGTTTCCTGCTCGGCTTCGGCCACTAACAAACTTTCTGTTGATGCAGGCGCAGAATCTTCTGTTTCTGCAACACTTTCCTGGGTCAGTAGTTCAGTAATTTTTTCTTCCTGAAGTTTTTCCTGCTCTTCTATGTTTATTTGATGTTCTAAGTCTAGTTTGTTTTCCTCCTCAGGACTTATTTCAACAGCAGTTTCTTCTTCAACAACAGCAGTTTTTTCTTCTTCAACAACAGGTTCTTCTTCTACTACTTGAGGTTCCGGACTTTTTGAACTGCATCCGGCAAAAAGGAGAGACAAAAGAACTAACGAAATAGTAAAATATTTTAGCATGTGAGTACCTTTTAAGATTGTTCCAGACATTTTTTATTTGAGGAATACAATCTTTTACGCAGATTGGCAAATTATGCAAGATGACTAAAGACCAAGACTAACTGAGATGTCTTTAATTTGCAACGAATATCTAACAGAAAATAAAAAAATAATATTATTGTTGGCAGATGAAAGGGATATAATTAAAATCTGTAAAAAAATTGATCTGCCTGACAAATTTTACTAACAATGGCATGTAATTATGCTTGACAAATCTTCCGTCAAAGCGTAATAAAGAGGGTTAATGAGAGATTAAATTAGCTGAAAATATACTGAAAACAAATATTTTCACCACCAAAATATTGCTTGTCCATGAACACATACCACATTATGAACAAAAAAATTCTAAGCATTATAAGCTGCAGCCTGGTTTTCATTTTCCTCAGTATTAGTTACTGTCAGGCGGAAATTTTAAGTCGCAGCCGGCCGGAACCGGAGATGCGTGAACGGATTCATAAAATTCTGCGTAAAACTCTAGCTGAAAAATATATTGACGTTTCAGTAGTAATGCATTCAGTTTTGGATAATACACCTGTAAAAAAAGACAGTGATCTGCTTCCTGGAGTGAAAATTATTACTAGTGAAAATGACGTGAAAGTAGTCTTCAATTACCGCAGTATAATTTTAACGGTCAACGATGCAGTAAATTTAGATCAAGTGGAAATGCGGATACGTTCAGAAATTACTGAATTAAAATCTCAGGACCGTTTTGAACAGTCAGTTGTTATAGAAAAACTACAAATCGAGCGGCCGGATTTTTCTGCAAAACTGGTTGAATATGTAAATTTACTGGTTGGTGCACGTGCAAATTTAAATCTTGATGAACCGGTTGCAGCACAGGAAATGCTGAAACAGGCAGCAGCAATAAGTGCAGAATTTCCAGCAGGTTATGAAATGCTGGGAGTGGAGCAGTTAATTCCTGAATATGTGCCTGAAGGTACTGAAGCAATTACACCTGCTCAATGGGCCATAATTGGCACACTTGGAGTTCTGTTGTTGTTGACCCTTGCCCTCTTCTTTTTTGTCTCCCGCAGTACTCGTGAGAAAGAGGAAAAAGAACATCCTTTACAGTCTACACTTGGAAAAGTTGCAACTGCTATTGAAAGCATGGCACCGGAAACAGAGGAGGAAGAAGAGGAACTGGATCTTCCTGATGAAGAAGATGGGGCAGATGATGATGAAGGCAAAATAGATTATTTCGGTTTTGTTCGCAGGATGCCTGCAGGAATTCGAGTTAATCTGCTGCAGAAAATAAAACCAGCTCAACAGGCTGCAGTTTTCAGTCAAATGGATCCTGGTGAAATGGCTGTAATCCTCAAGGAGTTTCCTGCAGAGGATGCACTGGCGGCTGTGCTGGCCATGAAAGATGTCAGTGTTTCGCCAAGTGAACTGGAAAAGCTGGCGGAGGAATTAGCTGAAACTGCAAAAAAATTACCGGTTTCTTTTGACGGACTAGGCCGAATTGGAGAACTTTCAGGACAGGTGAGTGCTGAACAATGGAACATGATACTTGACAGTACAGGAGAACTGAAGAAGAAAAATCCAGATCTGGCAAAAACTGCAGACAGTTCCATGTCTCAAATCCGCGAACGAAGTCTGTCTTTTGATGAACTGCAAAGCAGTTCAGAGATTGAGGAAGCACTTGTAGCCAGAGTGATGGAACGTTTTGAGCGTTCACGGTTAAGCACTGGAGCCAGGGTCTCAGTACCTTATCTGTTACTCGATGCTGAGTCATCGGTGACTGAAAAAATTATGAAGGAATATACAGAAGAAACACGGCAATATTATCAAGAACAACAGCAGGGTTTTGAAAAACAACGTGAAGAAGATGATGCAGATAAGGAGCGGATAAATCAACTCCGAGATCTGCACCGCAACGTTTTTATGCGTCATGTGCATCAGGAACTGGCTAAAATTTGGAATAAAAAGGATTCATGAAACAAACAAGTGCAGATAAATTAGGAACATCACTCGGTTTTTTATCAGGAGCAATTTTTATTCTTTCTGGAATTCTGTGGCCGGCAGAATTTTCTAATCTGGCACTTTGGCTGGAGAGTTCCGGAGAAGCGGATTCATATAACAAATATTTAATTCAAATCTTAAGATTTTTTGACCTGAAATCTACCTTCATCGTGTTGGGCGGAACTGTTTCTGCAACTTTCATTGCCTTTCCCTACCGAAAGGCTTTACGAAGTTTTGGCAGCATCCCTAAAGTGTTTTCTTCAGATATTGCTGAAGAAGCAACTCAGGAAATATATGATCAATCCAAGCTAATCGCAGAAAAACGCTATAGTGGAAAGCGAATCACCAACGATGATCTCAACAATCTGCAAAATCCATTTATGCGACGCTGGATAGAGGGGCTGATTGTCAGAGAGCAAGTAGAGGAAGAGTCGCTGCACCAGATCATAAAGTCTGAGGTGGCCATGTATGAGCAGCGTGCAGATGAAGAAATTGAGATTATGGATTTTATGGCAACCGCAGCTCCTGCATTTGGTATGGTTGGAACGATTGTTGGGCTGGTACTGATGCTGGCGGAAACCGGAAGTATTCGTGCAGTTATGCAGGCCATGTCAATTGCCATGTTGACCACACTTTATGGAGTAATTTTTTCAAACATGATTTTACTGCCGATAGCTTCGAAGCGGAAGCAACTCAAAGAATCAAATCTAATTTTGCTGGAAATGATTCGTGAAAGTGTGCATCGCATAGCACGTCGTGAGGCACCATACACAATTCTTCAGGAACTACGAATGTTTCTCCCTCACAAGCGGGACGAATTTGATAAACAGTATGGGTGATGTATTAAAGTTTATGGTACTCAGTATAATTTGCTAACTGTTGACATAAATAATTTATAGAAAACCGTGACTCGTTGAAGAAGAAAAGATGCTTGGAGGAAAGAAAAAAAAGGCTAATGAAGTAAGGTGGATGTTGACATTCGCTGATTTGATTACATTGCTGTTTTGTTTTTTTGTGTATTTGTCGTTGTTTAACAAACCACAAGTAGATCTGAAAACCGGATTTGTAGTCAATGCTGCAACAATTGATACTTTGAAAAACCGTCTTCCGGATAATACTGTCAATAGTTTAGGATCGATGATGGGAGTTTTCTTTGATAACAAAGAAAATTTTGAAGAAAAACTGGAAACACTGATTGGTAAAAAACAGACATCTCTCTACAAAACGCAGATTCTGATTGAAAGCATGGCCAAAGGTCAGGTTGATGAATCTGCAGGAGTGTTGAAAGTAGTGGTCCTGCTCAATGAAAAAGTAGAAGAAGATTTGAGGATTCCCCTTTTCTTTTCAGGCAGCGCACGCAGAGGGCCGGTTGATGCTGAGCTTTGCACAAGTGAAGGTTTAACTGCAAATCCGACTGAAATTCAGGAGTTTGATTATATTCTGGGATCAGAAGTGGCAGTTATTCCACAGGGAGAATATGAAACTTTTTTCCCATTATGTATCATCAACGATGAACTTTATGAGGATTCGGAAGAAATTCTGGTACAAATCGGAAAACTACGTGGAGATGTGGAGCGTGGAAACTTTGTCAGTAGGAGCATTTTTATCCAGGATGATGAACCGCTTCCCAGCGTTAGCTTTGAAGTTTCACGCAGGGATCTTTACAAAGGTATCTCAAATATCACTGCTAAAATTTCACCAGTCAGTGGTGTAATAACAGAAATTCCAATTAAATTTGCTGGAACTGCCAAGGAGAAAAAAGACTTTCGTTTCATGGATGGTGCTACGATTAAGATCTATCCCTATACTGAAAAAGGTACGGTGGAAATGGAAGTCTTGCAAGACGAGGTTCCTTTATATGCTACGCGCACATTGGTTGTTCAAATGGATGCTCTCGCCATTAAAAATGCAGAAACAGGTCGTATCTCAAAACAAGTCAATACCATCATTGGTGCACAGGAAATGAAGGACTGTAGTGGAATTAATCGTTTTTTACGTGAAAATGAAGATTTTGCCTCCTTCGAACTCAATGCAAGTAAATCACGTTGTATCCTTTCTCTACCGTCCAGCTTCCTGTTTCCCAGCGGAGGAGCAGCAATTGTGCAGGAAGTAGAAGTGCAATTACAGCAATTTCTGAGTGAAATCCGTGATCGTTATGAATTGGAAGGAGATGCAATCAGGGTGGATGGACATACGGATGATGTCCCTCTCAGAAAAAAAAGTAAATTCAGGAATAATTGGGAACTGAGTACGGTGCGGGCCACTGTAGTCGCCACACTAATGATGGAAAAAGTCGGCTTTAATCCGGAAAGAATTGCAATTTCCGGCTATGCGGAAACCAGACCTAAAAAGTCATATCTATCTGAGGATGGTAAGCGGAAAAGCGGGAAAGAGTTAAAAGCTGCACGCAAAGCAAATCGGCGGGTAGATCTAATATTTACGAGGCCTGTAAAAAAAGAACGAACCAGAAAATTTTTTCCGGATCCTGATGAAGGCTAAGGCAAACTATGTTTCATTTTAGCATGAGGGTCTGTGTCTTAATCTGGATTATAGTTTTTCTACAGGGAATTAGTGTTGTACAGGCTCAGACTGAAGATAACAAGCAGGGACTGGAACTTCCGGAAGAGATACTTGTTTTTCGGACTTCGCCCGGAAAGGAAGAGCAGGCCGAAGGTTGGTTTCGTTTTCAAGTCAGTACTTTCAGTCCGTTGCTGGTAGTCAAAGTTAACGGCTTTGCGCAAATGGTGAGAGAGGATTCAGATTGGGCGGAATATGAAATACCATATTATTTAAAGCCCGGCAAGAATAGTTTTACTATTTTTGTGCAGACAAAAACAGGACAGCAGGAACAGGAATTTATTGTAACTTATGAACCAAAGCAGAAAAAAAAGAAAATACCTCCACCGCTGAATGGTGTCATTATGCTGGGGCAGACAAACAGCAGTAACATGCTTCGTGTGCAGGAAGGCAGCTCAAAAACCAGTGCTGCTAAAAATGATTTGCTTGTGTCTGGAGCATACGCTTTTCAACTGCAAAAGGATTCAGCAGTTTCGTTGAAAGCTGTCTTAAAATTTGATCGTCAGCAAAACCGCAGCTTAGTTGCTGAAGAAGTCCTGTTCCGGCAGTTCAGTACAGAATACAGGAACAAACAACTGCTGGGAATGGATTTTAGTTCCGCTTTGGGACAGAGTGTGATTAGTGTCAAAGATGCTAATCCGACTGATCCTAAAAAAGCTGGAGAATTCAGGGAAGATGTACAGTCTCTATTTCTGTTTATTGCAGCAAAAAAACGCTGGGCAAAGTTCGTGGATGCTTCTTTTAAACTGCAGTTAGACAGTCAGAACAAAGTAAAAACTAACTCCGAAGACGGAATACTAACTCTGATTTCTTTAGGAGCAAAGATGCGCTGGCAGGATTTTAGATTTAAATTACGCTGGGATTCACAAACGACAAAATTTAAGACTGCCAGCAAAGATTATCAGTCGACACTGATTGACGCCGGAGCTTCTTATTCCTGGACTCCCTGGGTCTTTGGTCTGAATATTCAAAATAATAATCAGCAATATAAAAGTGCTGATCCGGCAACTAATGTTGTTTTACAGAATAAAAAGGATGAAATGACATTAAATTGTAAATATGCATACAGTCAAGCGACTATAGTAGGTATAGACTTGAAACAATTAAAACAGGCTTCAAATGATGCAACACGGGCCTTTCAGGAGAATCAACTGATACTGCAATATATTTGGATGTTCTAAAATTGTTGAGAATAAAAATGTTTTACCAAATCAAAAAACAGATAATTTTACTTTCGCTGGCAATTACCTGCTTTTGCCTGTTGTTATTTCAGTCTTCTGCAGGTGCAGTTCAGAATTCTCTGGAGTTGCATGCCGGCAGAGTTAAGTTGATTCGTAATGGAAAAAGTGTTTTTTTACAAAAAGTTGGTGAAACATATCTGCTGCAGGCTAATGACCGCTTACAAACCGGTAAGGGCACCCAGATTTCACTTTATTTAAAAAACAGAGATAACACAGTAAAATTATTTTCTCACAGTTTTTTTAAACTGGATGATATTTCTGCAGAACAAAACAACATGGCCCTTTTGACAGGCAAAGGAAACTTCAGTGTCAAACCTCTTGCAGAAACATCAGGCAGTGGAGAAGTAAAGCAAAAGACTAAAAAAGAACAAGCTGTGGAAAACAAAGCGAATGTAAATTTTGGCGAAAAATTAAAGGGTAACCTGGCAAAACTTACAAAAACTAAACTGAAGCGTAAAAAAAAGAGATTTAATGTCCGGACAGTCACAGCAATTATAGGAGTTAAAGGAACTGATTTCGTGGTTGCCACAAGTGGAGATTCAACAAATTTGCTGGCTTTATCCGGTGAGGTCTCGCTTGCATCTCCAGAAGTTCCGGATTATGAAATTGCAGTTGTTGCAAACGAGGTTTCACATGTGCGTGAAGGTTCAGGTCCGTCTGCTCCTGTTACTGTTTCACCTGAGGAAAGAGATAAAATTGCCCAAGCAGATGGTACTGCTAGTTTTCAAGAGGTGCAGTTTGGTCAGTCTGAACCTGTAGGGTCTATTCAGAAGCGACTGAACAATACTGATGCAGCACCAGTCTTTGAAGAAGAAGCAGACGCAGAAGGCGAATTACTGGAACAACTGGATCGTCTTGAGGAATTAGAAACCATGGTTAATAATGCGGAAAATGCTATTGATGCCGCAACAAGTAAAACCATCATTATAGGAATGACATTCACGAACCGTTAGCATTTCTGCAATTGATGGCAATAATTAAATGAAAAAAGTTTTACAAGTTTAGTTTTAAGTTAATATGAGTGTGAATGATGATACCACAATCCTGCACTAGTTAAGATGATGCGGACTACCAACCTTAACATCTTTGTTATTATGCTGTTGCTTTTTGTACTTGCAGTGTCCTGTGCAGAAGTAGAAACAGAGACGAACGGCTATGCTTCGTTGCAGATTCGGATGGATGACGTATCAGATAGAAAAATGAGTCGTTCGCAGTATGCAGAAAGTTTGACCAGCAGCGATGCCAAAACAATTTTAGCAGTTTTGATACCGGCAGTTCAATGTGAGTCTACTACTGCAAATTCCGGAGTTGAATACAGCAGGTCGTTGGTTGACATTAATACTTATGATGCTCAATTTGTTGTGCCGCTGGATACAAAAATTAAACTCTGCCTCTACTTTTTTAGTGAAACTTATGCTTTGAACGAATTGGGTGCAGGTACTATTACACCTGGAGGATATGGTGAATCAGGTATTTTTACGATTGATTCGGAAACTATCTCCAAAACAGTTGCTGTTGAATTTTGGACTACAAAATATTCAACTGTTACATTCAAAATCAGCAGCACAAGCAGTGCCGGAATGCTGCCCGGAAGTACAGGTACTGCCAAGCTTAATTCTACTGCAGGTATTCTCATTGACAACAGTTCATTCACGATTAGTTCTGAGGACAATGCCAGTAAGTCGATAGTGTTTTCAAATGTTGTTTATAACTCATATAGTTATGATGTTGATTTGCAGGGATTTATTCCCTTAAATCAGACGTTTCTGGTCAGCAGTTCCACAGAGACTCTGGATGTAAAATTAACACCGAATTATGTAGATATTGATTGGTTGAGTTTTGAAAGTATGAGCATTTCTCAAGTGGGAACATCTGCATATGCGACTGCAAGCGGGACACTTGTGTTAAATGTACCGATTGCCCAAAAAGACAATGTAACCCAGATATTATCCTTAATGCAGGTAAAACGGGTTGGAGCCAGTACACTTGTAGATGTTACACCACCAATTGCTCTTTCCAGTTGGTCTAATACTGAAGGTTCGGATAATGTGACTTACACAACTCAATTTACAACAGCCTCATCCCTGCCTTTAGTTCACGGTTCAAATGAACTTCAAGTGATTCTTACGGTTAATGAAGTTTCAAAAACACAGACAATTGGCACAGTTAACTATGATGCCTGTGTTGACAACAGTACCATGTGTTTTACACTCAGTTGGACAGATGGACTGGATCCGGATCTGCACTCATACTATTTTCCGGATTGGACATACAATGAAGAAACTACAAATGGAAGTTTTGATAATACTACCAGGGGTTCGCGTTACTGGGTTTACAGTAATGCAGCCAACAAAAAATATTCTGAAACTGGAGATGTAGTTCAGTTGCAGGACGGCAGCAGTTCCTCTGATACTGAGGTTCAAGTCTGGGCTACAGACAGTCAAAAAGTCGGCAATGGAACTTATCTGGTTTATGTAGAAGATGTCAGCGAGACAGATGTACAGAATTTTAAACTAGTTTTGACTGGTCCTGGAATAACCGACAATATAACTTATGGTCCTTATAATTTTAAAAATGACAGTAATCCTGCAACCACTGAAGCAAATAATCCGCAGGCAGTATTTTTTATTCAGGTTGAAAATAATTCAATTGTGAGGTCAGACAACGTTTCAGTTGGAGATAATCTGTCTTCAAACTTGATGCAATGGACTGGTTCATTACAAAACTCTGTGGTTGAATAACTGGTTAAATGGGCGGTAACTTGTGAATTATAACTTAGAAAAACTCATGGCAAATAGCTGTTTCGTATGTGAATTTTGTCATCTTGAACGAAGAGCGAGATCTTATTGGGATTAATGAATTCAATATTTTATGATTTTTGGCAACATAAGCAATGAAAATGTTTTAGTAATATTACAAAGGCATCATGCTTAAACTCAACAAAATTCTGCAGCCGCGTTACTTACTTGTGCTTCTGGTACTGGGCGGCGGAGCTTTGTTCACAATGTTGCAGGCCACATCGAATCAATGTGTTTCGACAACTGATGGTGCCCTCACTTCTAGCTCCACTTTTGGGACACTCAGCGATGGTAGTTCACAAAGTTCGGAGTGTGGTTCAAATTATTCCCTGAATTACAAAATTGGTTCCGGAACGTCTGTGAATTGGAGTGATTCAGTCAACAGCATTTCAGGTACAGTGGAAGTTGAAAATGGTGGAACCTTAAATCTCACAGGGAATGCAAATTTCGGCAACAAACTAACTAATTCAGGAAACATAAATCTGCAGGCACCACAAACCCCTGCAGATCCCAGCATACCGATCAGTGATTTCTACAGCATCACTAACATTTCAGGACATACTTCAGAAGTCGGAACAGCTTCTACTTTTGATGTTGTACTTAATGCCGCTCCTCCTGTTCCCGCAACTCCTGAAGCTCCGGTAGCACCAGAAAGCACTTTTTACACGATCAGCAACATTTCCGGACATACATCAGAAGACGGAACAGCCGCAACCTTTGATGTTACGCTGAAAATTGCTCCAACTGAGGATGTTGTTGTCAATGTCTCCAGCAGTAATACCGAAGAAGCAACAGTAAATCCGGCGATCTTAACTTTTACAACGGGAAATTGGGACACTGCGCAAACTGTAACCGTGACAGGAATTGATGATACAGATTCAGATGGACACCAGGAATATCAAATCAGCTTGTCAGCAAGCGGTGTGAGTATTTCAGCACCAGAATCTGTAGAAGTGGTCCTGCACAACCTAGATGATGATTTGGATCTTACAGTTAGTTTATCCAGTAGTAACACCAGCGAAGCATATGTCAATCCTGCCACTTTAAGCTTCACTGAGCAAAACTGGAACACGCCGCAAACCGTGACAGTAACCGGAGTCAATGACGAAATTTCGGACGGACATCAGGAGTATGAAGTTGTACTAAATGCAATGGCTGAAAATGGCTTGGTTGCTCACTATAAATTCAATGGAAATGCCAACGATGAAACCACAAATGCTAATCACGCCCCTTCCGTGGATGGTTCGAGTTATGCCGCCGACCGTAAAGGAGACGCAGACAAGTCACTGGCTTTAAACGGTACTGATGATTACTTGACAATTCCTACCAGCACTAGTCTTAACATGGGTGAAAAGCTAACAATGTCAGCCTGGGTTTATCCGACAGATAACGATTGGAGTAGTATTGCCATGCGTGGTAATTATGGTTATGGTTTTGCCTTGTCAGGAGACGGTAGTTGTGGAACACCTAACAGCCTTGTTTTTTGGGATCAGGCTGTCTGTGGTTCAAGTGTTTTTTCAATAACGACTTATGCTCTCAATACCTGGCAGCATGTCGCGGTCACGGTAGAGGATATCGGCGAACAGTTGCGCATTTATTTTTATCTTAATGGAGTTGAAGACGGTCCCTACTATAGTAATATCACTGCCATAGATAACGGTGGAACGTCAGCACCCCTTTACATTGGTGAACAGGGTGAATGCTTTTGTAATTATTTTGGTGGAAACCTGGACGAATTTCGCCTATATAACCGTGCACTGACTGAGACTGAAGTTAAGCATCTCTATCTGGATTCGAGAGCGGATGTTGCATTGAAAAATCTCGATGATGACTTTCCGGATAACCCGCAAGTTACAGTCGGCGGTTTGCTGCACAATCAAGGAACAGTAAGTCTGCAAAATGTTGAACTGACGCTTTCAGGAGGAGTAACGCTGGAAGATGGAAATATGGATCTCTCGGATTCAAAAGTAAATCTCAGCAGTCATCTGAGCAATATACTGAGCGGCAACATGGCCTCATCGACTACAGAATTTAAACTCCTTAATGATGTTAGTATATTTAGTTACAGTCCGCTTAGTTTTCAATCACTGGCCTTGAATGGAAATGATTTGACTTTGGGATCGGCATCAACTGATTTAACTATAAGTAATATTTTAAGCCTGAGTAATGAAAACGAAAAAATCAAAGTCGGTAGCGCGGATCTGACTTTATCCGGTGGCTTAACATTGTCAGCAGGAGAAATTGAAGTAGATGACGGTAGTATTTCTTTGGGAAATGTCAGCACAATTGCTTCGGATGCCAAGCTGGAAATCAGTAGTGGTTCCTTGGTGCTGAATGCAGGTTTAAGTGTTGCCGGAACTTTGAAATTGAAAGACACTTCGACAATTACACTAAACAACAATATTCTTGATTTTTCTGGTGGAACTGCGGCATCCGGAGGGGTTTTGGAGACGAGCGGAACGCTGTCCCTTGACGGAATGGCTTTTGACGACAAAAGCACAATTAAACTAACTGCTGATACAACACTCAGCAGTGCTAATCCAATATCACTAAAGACTGTCGAGCTGGGCCAGCATTGGTTGAAGCTGGGTTCGGAAACTACTGATTTGACTATTAATGAAGGACTCACCATTAATTATCCCGGAGAGAATGGACTTGATACAGGGCTTGCAGATTTGACTCTGAATGGTCCAGTCAATGTGCTGGCAGGAGGAATAATGTCCAGTGGTGGAACTGTAACTTATGAAGCAGGATCAGCAGGGACTACTTTCGCGGATAATGAAACAGGAATGTTGCTGGAAAACACAACCTTAGATTTAAGGACAAATCTCACAGTCTCATGGATGGAATTTACAGGAGCCTCTTCTCTTTTGAAAACCAATGGTAACACTTTAACACTAGCAGACGGTATTGATCTTGGAGGAGGGCCGGAATTTGATTTTACAGATGTGGTTACAGACAGTGAGACATACTTAGGTTTGGTTGGCGACGCAGGTATCACAAAAACCGGTGTCCTTTTGTTTAAAGGAATAAGCGCGAAAGGCAACACTTTAACTTTGAATTCAGCAATTACCAGTTTAACAACAGGTAGCTTTTGGGCTCCAAATTATGGTGATAATGGTACTCTCAATAATAGTAATGTGGGTGCTTTGATTGCTCAAGGGGTTGACGTAACTATGACACGATCTTTCTACCTTGAACACGGCAAACTGGAGATGGGAGGGGGAACTCTTAAGCTGGAAAAAGGTGGAGGTTTAGGGGCAAACAGTGAATTGGATTTGAGCAACAGTATTTTAGAACTTGGTGGACCGTTTGGGAATTACGATGGCGGTACGTTTACTACCTCTGCCAGCACACTTAGATTAAATGCTAATACTATTTTTGAGCCGGGATCTGCAGTCACATTTGACAGCTATGAACCTAACGGTTGGGGATTGCTGATGCATGATAATGCATCCACTCTAACTCTGGGTGGAGACATTTTGCTTCAACCTAGTTCTGCCGCTTTGTCGAGTGGTTTTGTTAAATGGTATGAGTATCAAAACGATATTCTAACTGAGACACACCTGGACAATAACTCTCATTACATAGGTATCCAAACTGACGATGCAAATCTAACTCTCTCCGGTGATGTAACACTGAAAGATAATGCGACCATCCATAGTTATCA
The DNA here is from genome assembly GCA_014382365.1 of SAR324 cluster bacterium. GTDB lineage: Bacteria > SAR324 > SAR324 > SAR324 > NAC60-12 > Arctic96AD-7. Next base: position 42,786 of record JACNJW010000040.1, on the reverse strand, counting down.
GGGAGATGTGAGTTTCAACGGAAATTTGACGCTTGATGATGGAACAGTAGAAATACAAAACGGTGCACTCAATCTTTCGGGAGGAAATGTCACCCAAAACGGAAAAATTAAAATTGGCTGGAACGGCAATCTGAATTTGCAGGGCAATGTGGCGGTTGCTGGAACTTTGGTTCTGGATCATGATGCAAATGTTACTCCTTCGGATAATCTAATAGACCTTTCCGGCGGTCGTCTGGAATTGAGCAGCAAACATAATCTGGATGGCATCACCACCTCTTCAGCAACTACGCTCCAAATTAATTCTTACGGACATATTTTTAGGACCGACTACGGTAGTAACACCATCGGAAATCTGGAAATGCTCTCTGTACAATATGAAAACGACAACTCCAGCAATAATGGTACTTATTTAGAGGTTGATAATATGAGCCTCAACATTGTCGGAGATGTCCAAATCGAACAAGGAAATATCAATTTCAATAAAGGTACGCTCACATTACAAAAAACTGTTTCAGCAGATAATGCTTCCATTCGAGTGCTTGACGGTGAGTTGATTTTGCAGGATGGACTAACTTTCAGCAATGGTAATTTGTATTTAGAGAATTCAGTTTTTAAACCAAAGGGTACAGTTTCTCTGGCTGACAGTTGGTATGGTTTGAATAATAGTTCTGTAGTATTGAATGGAGATACAACCCTCTCAAGTAATGGGCGTCTTGATTTCACCACCTTGGACCTGAACGGAAATGCCTTAACACTGGGAAGTAATGTAACAGAAGTGATGTTCAATTCAACATTAAATATAGACAATGGTGACTCGTTGAATTTGGGCCAAATAGATACTTCACTGAACAATTCCTTAATAATCGAAAGTGGAGGTTTACTTACTTCAGACAATGGTTCAGTTCAACTGAGTGGAGCCTTGACGCTGAATGGAGAGCTTGTGCAGGGCGGCGGTATTCTGAATCTGATCGAAGGTGGAACTGTCGGAGCCACCGGTAAGTTAGACATGAGCGACTCTGAGCTTAAACTTGGAGGAGCCTTAAACATAACAGGAACTTTAACGGCAAACTCCGGTTCGAACTGGAGTGGTTGGCAGGGTACGCTTGATCTTAGTTCCGGAACCCTTGAGTCTAGCGGGGGTTCAATCAACTTAAATGATTTTACAACCGGCACAAATACAACTTTTAAATTAAGTGGTGATACAGAGGTAACGAGCAATACCCCACTGAGTTTCGGTACACTGGAATTAAGTGGAAACAAACTTACACTTGCAGAAGACAGTGCAGGCCTGACTCTGCCGAACCCTCTGGCAATGACTGCGACCGGCTCAGCAATTGAAACCAAATCTGCTAATCTGACGCTTTCCAGCGCTTTGCAACTTGATTCAGGCTCAATTACTTCCACAGGCGGAACGCTTTCATTTGCAGGCGGACTGACTCTGGGCGAAGCAGGAATACTTGATGTAACAGACAGTACCTTGAGTGTCAGCCAGACTCTTGATCTGAACGCCGGAACATTCAGCAGCAGTAATACTTCAATTCTGAAACTGCAGTCTGCAACCACGCTTTCATCGAGTAATGCTGTTTCTTTCGGTAGTGTTAATTTGGAGGGTCAGGTACTGACTCTTGGTTCAGCAACAACTCAGCTGAACTTAACTGACGCTAATACAACGCTTAGTTTGTCCGGCATCACTTTGGAAACCGGTGCAGGAAGTTTGTCACTTGCCGGAGCGTTGAACTTGAGCAATCTTGCGAAACTCAATTCAAGCGGAGGCACAATCACCCTCAACTCCGGAGGCAGTCTTGCTGAAGGTTCAACTCTCTCACTTCCTGAGTCAACGTTGGTTCTGCAAAGTCCGTTGACAATTTCCTCTTCAACACTGAAGACCAAGAACACAACTTTTACTACAAACTCAAACGCGTTGACATTATCAGGCAGTAATCTGGAGATTGAGGGTACACAGGATTTAAGCGGAGTGACTCCGGATAATACAAGCATACTTCGTTTGTCAGGAGATACGACGCTCAATGACAGCGACACCTTGTCAATCGGCACACTTGAACTGGAAGAATTTGCCTTGACGCTGGATGACGCAATGGCGGGACTGAGTGTTTCGCAGGCAGTGACACTTGACGCAGCCACAGAACAGATTATAAGCGGCGCGGCTGATTTGTCACTCAACGGTGGAATTACAGTGAGCTCCGGAACGCTTTCATCCAGTGGCGGAACTCTTTCTGCCTCAAGTCTGAGCGCAGATACTACCGGAATAATTAATATCGAAGGCGGAACCTTAAGTCTGCCCGGCGGTGCTACTGCAGTCAGCGGAGCAACTTTCAGCACTTCCGGAACAACGATTCAACTTGGTGGAAATTTAAATGTTGCGGATTCTTGGACAAGTACAAATACCAATCTTTCACTGACTGCCAATGCAGAGCTTGCAAGCACGGTGGCAGTTGAAGCAGCAACTTTAGATACCAATGGTTTTAATTTTAAACTAGCCTCCGTAACCTCTGACCTTACACTCGGAAATGCTTTTACACTTGCATCCGGTACACTAAGCACTCAGGGTGCCGATCTTGTTTTTGTTGGCAGGGCGGATATTTCAACCGGAGCGTCTATTGATGCAAGTGTCATTACCGGCACAGGGGGAAAGCTCGAATTTCAGCAGGGCGGAACCAATGCTGGAGAAATCAATGCGGCGGGTGCTGAATTGAAGATTGGAACTGACTATGCGGTTTCCGGAACCCTCAAAACAAACAGTACCACAAGCTGGAACCTCGGGTCCAATCTTGATCTCTCCGGAGGCACGCTGAAACTTGGCGGCAACGTAACTCTAGATAATGTACTGACCAATAACCAGACAACATTCAAACTTGGTGAAGATACAACAGTGAATCGCAGTCAGGGTTTCATTTTAGGCGAGTTGAATTTAGAAGGTTTCACTTTTACACTTGCCTCAGAAACAACAGATTTGACACTTGACCTCAGTGCTTCAAGTAATAGTGGAACAAACACAGGTACTCCAGCAGGAACAATGGCAACGGACCTGGCAGATCTGACTTTCACTGGAGGGATTGCAGATCTCACATCCGGAACAACTTTGACTTCAAGTGGAGGCAAAATAACTTTTGAAAAAGGTGGTGCTGTCAATGGAGGAACATTAGTAATACAGGACAGTACGCTGGCAGTAGCAGATAATTTTACTAAAAGCGGAGGTACCTTAACACTAAGCGGTACAGCTTTAGAGTTACAGAGCGATGTAAGTCTCATACTCGATTCTGCTGTAGGTTTTGATACTTTTGATCCAAAAGGCTTCGATTTAGTTCTAAACGGTATTTCAACCAGTATTGTTTCATTTGGAAGTCTGGCTTTAACTCAAAGTAAAATAGAAGTCAAAGGCGGAACATTGGTGCTTTCCGGGGGTAATGTAGGAGCGAATGGAGAACTTGAAGTCGGAAACTCAGCTGGATTTAATCTAATAGGAGATTTTTCCGTTGCAGGTATGTTGAATTTAAACAGTGGTGCAAATATCAGCCTGGCAGCCAATACTCTTGATCTTTCAGGCGGAAAGCTTGTACTTGCTGGAACTCACAGTTTGGACGGTTTCACAACGGACGCAGACACAACACTTCAAATAAACACTTCAGCAGATATTTCACGTACAGATTCCGGCACAAGTATAATTGGCGAATTAATATTTTGGCAGTCTGGTGGAACCAGCGGCGGCTTTTTAACTATCAGTGATATGAACCTTACGGTTTCAAAAGCATCACAATTTGACGCTGCATATTTTGGTTACTCTAATGGAAATCTTACATTTCAAAAATCTCCAACATTCAAAAACGGTAGCTTACTGGATGTAGGTAGTGCCGGATTAATATTAGAAGATGGAGGAGCATTTGACAGTAGTAATTTGTCTTTTCCTGATGCGTCTTTCAAAATGTCAGGATCGCTATCACTGGTCAACAACAGTGTTGTTGATTACGATTCAACTTCCACAGTGAAGCTGGAAGGAGCCACCACTCTTTCTCATAGTGGAAATGCAACATGGCCAGATTTCGATTTGAACGGCAACGAACTGACACTGGACAGCAGTGTGACCTCTATGACAATTGACGGTGCACAGAATATCGGCAGCTATGAAACGTTCAACAGTGGATCGAGTGAGCTGTCATTCAATGATAGTTTGAGTATTGCTGAGGGTGGCAAATTAGCATCCGGCACAGGTAATATCAGCCTAATGGATGGTTTGACTCTGAACGGCGAATTTGTACAAGGCGGCGGTATTTTGAATCTGATCGAAGGTGGAACTGTCGGAGCCACCGGTAAGTTAGACATGAGCGACTCTGAGCTTAAACTTGGAGGAGCCTTAAACATAACAGGAACTTTAACGGCAAACTCCGGTTCGAACTGGAGTGGTTGGCAGGGTACGCTTGATCTTAGTTCCGGAACCCTTGAGTCTAGCGGGGGTTCAATCAACTTAAATGATTTTACAACCGGCACAAATACAACTTTTAAATTAAGTGGTGATACAGAGGTAACGAGCAATACCCCACTGAGTTTCGGTACACTGGAATTAAGTGGAAACAAACTTACACTTGCAGAAGACAGTGCAGGCCTGACTCTGCCGAACCCTCTGGCAATGACTGCGACCGGCTCAGCAATTGAAACCAAATCTGCTAATCTGACGCTTTCCAGCGCTTTGCAACTTGATTCAGGCTCAATTACTTCCACAGGCGGAACGCTTTCATTTGCAGGCGGACTGACTCTGGGCGAAGCAGGAATACTTGATGTAACAGACAGTACCTTGAGTGTCAGCCAGACTCTTGATCTGAACGCCGGAACATTCAGCAGCAGTAATACTTCAATTCTGAAACTGCAGTCTGCAACCACGCTTTCATCGAGTAATGCTGTTTCTTTCGGTAGTGTTAATTTGGAGGGTCAGGTACTGACTCTTGGTTCAGCAACAACTCAGCTGAACTTAACTGACGCTAATACAACGCTTAGTTTGTCCGGCATCACTTTGGAAACCGGTGCAGGAAGTTTGTCACTTGCCGGAGCGTTGAACTTGAGCAATCTTGCGAAACTCAATTCAAGCGGAGGCACAATCACCCTCAACTCCGGAGGCAGTCTTGCTGAAGGTTCAACTCTCTCACTTCCTGAGTCAACGTTGGTTCTGCAAAGTCCGTTGACAATTTCCTCTTCAACACTGAAGACCAAGAACACAACTTTTACTACAAACTCAAACGCGTTGACATTATCAGGCAGTAATCTGGAGATTGAGGGTACACAGGATTTAAGCGGAGTGACTCCGGATAATACAAGCATACTTCGTTTGTCAGGAGATACGACGCTCAATGACAGCGACACCTTGTCAATCGGCACACTTGAACTGGAAGAATTTGCCTTGACGCTGGATGACGCAATGGCGGGACTGAGTGTTTCGCAGGCAGTGACACTTGACGCAGCCACAGAACAGATTATAAGCGGCGCGGCTGATTTGTCACTCAACGGTGGAATTACAGTGAGCTCCGGAACGCTTTCATCCAGTGGCGGAACTCTTTCTGCCTCAAGTCTGAGCGCAGATACTACCGGAATAATTAATATCGAAGGCGGAACCTTAAGTCTGCCCGGCGGTGCTACTGCAGTCAGCGGAGCAACTTTCAGCACTTCCGGAACAACGATTCAACTTGGTGGAAATTTAAATGTTGCGGATTCTTGGACAAGTACAAATACCAATCTTTCACTGACTGCCAATGCAGAGCTTGCAAGCACGGTGGCAGTTGAAGCAGCAACTTTAGATACCAATGGTTTTAATTTTAAACTAGCCTCCGTAACCTCTGACCTTACACTCGGAAATGCTTTTACACTTGCATCCGGTACACTAAGCACTCAGGGTGCCGATCTTGTTTTTGTTGGCAGGGCGGATATTTCAACCGGAGCGTCTATTGATGCAAGTGTCATTACCGGCACAGGGGGAAAGCTCGAATTTCAGCAGGGCGGAACCAATGCTGGAGAAATCAATGCGGCGGGTGCTGAATTGAAGATTGGAACTGACTATGCGGTTTCCGGAACCCTCAAAACAAACAGTACCACAAGCTGGAACCTCGGGTCCAATCTTGATCTCTCCGGAGGCACGCTGAAACTTGGCGGCAACGTAACTCTAGATAATGTACTGACCAATAACCAGACAACATTCAAACTTGGTGAAGATACAACAGTGAATCGCAGTCAGGGTTTCATTTTAGGCGAGTTGAATTTAGAAGGTTTCACTTTTACACTTGCCTCAGAAACAACAGATTTGACACTTGACCTCAGTGCTTCAAGTAATAGTGGAACAAACACAGGTACTCCAGCAGGAACAATGGCAACGGACCTGGCAGATCTGACTTTCACTGGAGGGATTGCAGATCTCACATCCGGAACAACTTTGACTTCAAGTGGAGGCAAAATAACTTTTGAAAAAGGTGGTGCTGTCAATGGAGGAACATTAGTAATACAGGACAGTACGCTGGCAGTAGCAGATAATTTTACTAAAAGTGGAGGTACCTTAACACTCAGCGCCACAGATTTAGAGTTGCTGAGTAACCTCAGTCTCACCAGTGATGCCACGTTTGCTGTCAATGAATTGCGTCTGGAAAATAAAATACTGACTCTAAATTCTGTATCTTCGTTTACAGTCGCAAATGAGCTTGTGCTGGACAATGCAAATGAGAGAATTATTTGGGATGAAAATTCTGCAGTTGCCTTGAATGGCGGACTGAAGCTTGATCCAAATGGAGAATTTGCGTGGAAAGATCCTGTTAATTTAACAATAGGCGACATTTCTCTCAACGGTGGTGTTTTAGAACTTGGTGAAAATGTTTCCCAAACTTTCGCACTTGCATCCAATCTTACGCTGACAGCAGATTCAGCAATTAAATTCAACAGCGGAAGCATTCTAAATTATTCTGGCGCAGAAATTATGCTTGGAAATGAGCTTTCATTTTCAGGTATTGGACAACTGCAGAACACGAATGCGCTCAATCTTGGCACAAACGGCAAATTAAAACTTTCCGGAATCAGTATCGCAAATGTAATTTCTTCCGCAGACAGTCTTGGAATGGAAATAGAAAATAACTCAACGGTTTCAAGTCTTACAGTCAGTAATCTCCTTCCTGTTTCTATTACTTCAAGCAAAAGCCTCTCCGGAAACATTGTCGTGAATACCGGAGGAACATTGCAGTTTAGCAATAGCGGTACTTTAGCAGCAAATGTTTTGATGAGCGGCGGAACGCTGGATGCAAATGAATCGCTAACAATTTCAGGTGCATTGACACAATCCGGAGACATCTCAATTGATGTGGACTCCGGAAAAACTCTTACTTTTGGTTCCGGTGAGATAAAGACAGGAAGTTATCAGTTGACGCTTGAAGGCGCCGGAATTGTTGCTTTTCCAGAAAATGCGTCCGGCATCGTTTTAAATAACTCGGACGGTCTACTAAAACTGAATGGAACCGGTACATTACAGTCTGCGAAAGTTTCTACGGCGAGTAATGAGGGCAAAGGTATTCTGATAGATGATTCCGGAACAATCAGTAAGCTGAATATTGCGGCAGATACAGAATTGAATATTGCAGCCGGAAAAACTCTCTCCGGATCAACAGATGTTGCGCAAAACACTAGTCTCAAACTCAGCGGTGCAGGCACTTTTGGCAGCACACTGAATCTTGAAGGAACGCTGGAAGCAGGAACGAGTCTCATGGTTTCCGGAACAATAAATGTTGCAGACAATGTCACAGTTTTAATTCCGGATGCAGGTACAACGCTGAGCTATTCAGGAGGGAACCTGACTGTTCAGGACTACACCCTGACGATTGGAGGCGCAGGTACGTTCAGTAATGCTGTAAACAGCCCAATAGTATTGGTTGTTGAGGAAAGTGTGCTGGATTTAACAGGAAATGGAATAATTTCCGGAGCAATCAGACTGGAAGGTTGCACGCTAAAAGCAAGTGGTTCTCCGACAATATCGGGTGATATAGGCATATTTGATGATGCTAACATTGAAGTCGTTTCCGGAAAAACACTGAATTATTCCGGAGCATCCTTGAAGCTTGGTGCAAACAAACTGACTATGAGCGGCGGAGGGATTTTCAACAATTCAAATGTGCTTGAACTGGATCATGCGGATAGTCTGCTTGTCTTGGCTGGAATCAACACAGTTGGAAATGTGAAGTCAACATCTGTTGCAAATTCCGGAAAAGGAGTTCAGGTTACAGAGTCCGTGACTTTGGGTAACTTCGAAATGACCGCAACCACCATTCTTGACATCGCAGCAAATAAAACGATCGACGGTCAGATAAAATTAAACAATAATAGCGAACTTAAAATTTCGGGAAGTGGAGAATATACAGGCGGAATGGAACTTGCCGGAGGGAAATTCAGTGTTGCCAATGATAAGAATTTGACTGGCACGCTAAGTCTTTCGGCAGATTCAGAAATGAACGTCGCTCCAAACTCTACTTTAATAATTCAGCAGGGCGGTGATTTTTCGTTGAACGAAAAGATATTGTCATTGAGAGGTAACGGAAGTTTGAAGTTTCAAAACTCGATAAATGTTCAAGACGGTGAACTTAAGGTCAGCAACGGAACCCTGGATTTTGCAGACGGTGGTTCAGTAGATGAATTAACGCTTGAAAGCGCGACACTGGTTTTGGGTGGAGATTTAACAATTGGCGACAAACTGACAACCAGCGGAAATGATCCAACTCTGCAGTTAAACGGCAGCAGCGTCGATTTATCCGGAACGAATGTTAAATTGGAATTAGGGACAGGTTTGTCGCTGGATGGAGTCATCACCGGTACAAACACAGCTCTACTACTTTCCGCGGATGCAACTCTCTCACGTGGTTCTCCGTTTACTCTGGGCAGTATCGATTTGCAAAATAAAGCACTTTCCCTCGCTTCAGAGACCAGTGACATGACAGTTACTGGAGCATTAACTTTTGATACCACTGCTTCACAAATGTTAACCGGAGGAGCAGACATCACGCTTCAGTCTGCACTGGCACTGGCAGACGGGAAACTGAGTTCCACCTCAGGGATTTTGACACTACAGCAGGGCGCAGTATTTGGAAACGGTGCTGTTTTTGATTTTTCAGGCAGCACAGTGAAATTGTCTGGAACTCTGGATGTTGCCGACGGCACCCTAAACACAAACAATTCCTCCAAACTCGAACTCCAAACCGCATCAAGTTTTTCCAGCAATGCTGTATTTACTATTCCGACGCTGGACTTGAACGGACAAGGGCTGACCCTGAATACTTCTTCAACCCATCTAACGTTGAGTAATCTGCTTACAGTCGGATCCGACGAATCCATCAACACTCAATCCGGCAGTATGACGCTTAATGATGCGCTTAGTCTAAACAATAACGGGAAACTCGAATCGAGTGCAGGAGCACTCATATTCAATGGAAGTGTGGCTTTGGACGATGCCGGTATACTTATGACAGGAGGCTCAGTTGCTTTCAATTCCGCAGCACAAATTAGCGGGGGTGAATTGAAACTGTTTAACTCGACTTTGACTCTTGCGGCAGATGTTGCAATGTCAAACAGTAGTACATTGCGATTGAAAGACACTGCCTTTAGTGTCGGCTCCTCAAAAATTACTTTGACAGGCGGCACCCTTGAATTCGGTGGTACTTATAGTGATTTCAGTAAAATACAGACTGACAGCAATACTGCATTGAAACTAAATGCAGATACAAATATCTCCACTTCATCTGCAATGATAATTGGTGGACTGGATCTGAACAACTTCGAACTTACGCTTGGTTCAGAGACCACTGACCTGACGATTCAGTCTATTCTGAAGCTGGACAATTCAGGTTCAAAACTAACTACAAATCAGGCGGATTTAAGTCTGCCCTATCCTTTGGAGCTGAATGCCGGAAAAATAACTTCAAGCGGAGGAACTTTCACACTTACACAAGGTGGTACACTGGGAACAAACGCAACACTTGATGTAAGTGGAACCACACTGAAATTGAATGCGGATCTTGCTGCTGATAGTGGAACACTGACCACAAATGATACTTCTATACTGGATTTGTTGGATGATGTGATTCTGACTTTCAATGGAGAAAAAACGTTTAAGGCTTTAGAGCACAACGGGAAAATACTTAGCCTCGGCAGCTCAACCTCAGACTTGAAGCTGCTTGATCCACTCAACCTCAGTGCTGTAACTTTACATACCGGTGATGCAGATTTAAATCTGCAGGGAACACTCACACTTGCTGCGAACTCTGTACTTGATTCTACTGGTGGTACGCTGAAACTGGGTGGTTCAGTTGACAGCACTTCTGAAATTTCACTTCCTGGAACGGAACTGGCGCTGCGGAGTAATTTAGCAATTGCCGGAACATTGTCCACAGACGCAGGAAGCACGATTTCGCGTAACACACGTGAACTTAATCTTTCCGGCGGAAAACTAATTTTAGGTGGAGATTTGGATCTCGGTGGTACAGTTACAGATGATGCCACCTCTTTGACTTTGCAGACAGATTCGACTCTTGGCAACTCACTTGCCACTAAATTTGGCACACTTGACCTCAACGGTTCTGCGTTGAGCATTACAATGGCAACAACCATCAATGATCCATTTACTCTCGATGCTTCCGGAGAACAACTACTGACTGGAGCATCAGACTTAACGCTGAACAACCAGCTGGAACTTGTTGCAGGAAAGCTGTCCTCACAAAGCGGCGTCATCTCTTTCGGCTCAACAGTTAACTTGGGTTCAGCAGGTACAATTGATATTCAAGGCGGGGAGCTCAAATTAAGTGATAACATCAGCATTACTGGCGGAACATTAACTCTTGCAGAAACTTCTGAGTTGAATCTAATCAACGACGTGACTATTAGCAGTAACAGGGCGTTAAGTTTTGGAACTCTGGAAATGAATAACCGGAACCTGACAGTCACAGCAACAGAAGGCGCAGATCTCACACTTAAAAAAGCATTCACTTTAAACAATGGTTCGACTCTGCAAATGAGTGGCGCAGATTTGAGCTTTGCTGAAACTGCGACTATTGCTGGAATCCTTGAACCTTCCGGCGGAAGGCTGACTTTTCAAAAAGGCGGTTCAGTTTCCGGAACTGTGAACAGCAAAAACTCAACACTTGCTTTGCAAACTGCAAATCTGGTGTTTAGCGGTTTACTGCAAACCAACGGCAGTACTGGCTTGAGTGGTGCAAACTGGTTAAACCTGTCAAATGGAAGATTGGAAACGGCAGGTAGTTTGACGCTGGATGATGTAGCAACAAGCAATGGTACTGTGCTGAAATTAACTGCAGATACAACTATCAGTAGAGATTCGCTGTTTACGCTTGGTTCAGTAAATTTGGCAGGAAATTCACTGACTCTAGGTTCTGCTACGACAGACTTAACCATCAATAACTCAGCTCCGACTGAAGGCGAATCCGCAGGAACTTTTAAAATTCAGGAGGCTGATTTGACATGGACGGGTGCTGCAGAATTCAGCACTGCAAAAGTCTATGCGTCCGGTGGGACACTAACTCTTAGCGGCGGAAGTTCACTTTCAGCAAATGGGTTAATTTCACTGAGTAGCGGATCTACACTAATTTTGGTTGGTACATTCGGTCAGTCCGGAGGTGAGTTAACAGTTGATGCTGCTGCAATTCAAACTGGTGGAAACTTAACTAAAACAGGAGGTAGCTTAACAAGCAGTAATTCCTCCCTGGAGTTGACTGACGATGTGACCTTCTCCAGCGATTCAGCACTTTCTTTTAAAGCGGTCACGCTGAATAATAATGTGCTATCGCTTGCTGGTCAGTCGAGTTCATTTACGTTGAGTGAGGAATTAACTCTTAATAATCCCAACGGACGTATTGTGCAGGACTCAACGTCCCTGATACTGACTGGCGGAGTCAGTATTGATTCCGGTGCAGTTTTACGGCTGACTAAAGATCTCGATACTGGAACAGCCAAAATAAAACTTAACGGTGGTTTGCTGGCCATTGAAAGCAGCACGACACTTAATTCATCAATCGAACATCTGGCTGCATCTACTATCGAAATTGCAGAAACGAAAACGCTGACCTACGAAGGTGCAACTATCAAGGTAGGCCCTTTTGCCTTAAGTATTGGTGGCGGAGGAAGTTACAGTAACACCAATCCGCTTGAATTAGACAATGCAGCAAGTCAACTTAAATTATCAGCAGTTACCGCAAACTATGTCAGAACGAGCGCTGACAGCCTTGGTCTTGTTGTAGAAAACGAATCAACAGTGAATGAATTAACAGTTGGTCATCTCATTCCGGTTTCAATTTCAGAAAATCAGAGTCTTAGCGGCGAAATTGAAGTATTTTCAAATGGAAATCTTCAACTCAATAACAGTGGAACTTTGGCCGCAAATGTCACAATGAAGGGTGATGCATTCGGTGCCGGAACTGTTGGAGGCAAGTTGGATGTGCAACAATCCCTGACTTTTTCAGGATCTTTGCTGCAGGCTGTAGATCATAAAGGTATTGAATTAACAATTGCATCTGGAAAAACACTTACATATTCCGGTAGTGAAATTGGTGTTGGTGATCATGAGTTTAAGCTTTCAGGCGGAGGTACTTTTGCCAACACGAGCAAGCTGGAACTGGATGATTCAGGCAGTAAGCTCTCGATAAGTGATAGTACTATAATTTCTCTCCTCTCAGTCAGTACGGCTGCTACAGCAGTCGGATTGAACATTACTGACAGTGATGTTTCCGCTACAGGAAACATTGTGGAGAACCTCTACCTCAGTGACAGCTTTTCCGTAACCTCAGATACACCTGTAGCACTTGGAAATATTACGGCAGCAGCAGCACTGACTTTTTCGAGTAATAAGGATGTCAACAGCGGAACTCTTGCTTTGACAGGCGGAGCTGAATTAAGTCTGGGAACAGAAAATGTTACTGTTCGAGTAACGAGTCCTGTAACAGTCGACAACACACAAAAACTCAGTAACGGTGGTGGATCTTTTGATTTTGCAGGAGGATTAAACCTGGAACCCGGCAGTGCGTTGGTTGGGCAAGGTCAGCAAATTTCGGGTGATATTGCCTTGAACGGCGGTAATTTGTCGATAGAACAAAGTACAGTTCTAGTTGATAATCTGGTACAAAGTGCAGATTCAACAATAAATATCAATTCATCACAAACCCTGACTTACTCGGGAACAACCGTTGATCTCAGCACTTCAAAACTGAATATTCAGGGTGGCGGAAATTTCATTAATACTGCTGCCTCTGCCTTGAGCCTGAATAACTCAAACAGCCATTTGGTGCTGGATAATGTGGTTGTCGGTTATGTCTCAGTTTCAGCAGCCAGTGGCTCAAACAAAGGGTTGGACGTGATTTCAGATGCTACTCTGAGCAATTTGAATTTGACAGAAAAGCTTAGACTTTCTGTTGCTTCCGAAAAAACTTTTAGTATCACCGAGTCCCTGACTGTACCAACACAGGGTATGGAATTGTCAGGCTCAGGAATGCTGGAACTAAATGAAAACTTCACTCTAAATGGAGATGTGATACTTACTTCGGGAAGTTTGACGGTTGACGCAAAAGGGGTTTTGTTGAATTTAGGGGGAGATTTCAATTTAACTGGAGGAGTATTGCAGACAGATGTAACTACTAATTTCCATTTGCTTAGGGACTCCACTTTGACCACCAATGCAGAACAGTTGATAGCAAATGTAACGATTGCGGAAAATGTTCAACCAATGCTGACATTGGGCAGTACAACAAAACTCAAGGTTGATGAACTTATTTCTGTCGGAATTTCCTGTCCACAATCTCTACCGGTTGAACCTAAAGGACAATTAAAACTTCCCGGCGGTGTAAGTATAAATACAGGCGGTGAGTTCTGTATTGACGGTTGGCTTGAAGGTAATATTGTCTTGAACGGTGGAACTTTACGGATTGACGGTGATATGACAATCAGCAGTTCTTCTTCGATCTCATTAAATGCGTCATCCAATCTTAAGATAGTTGATGGAGCCAGCTTAACATATGAAGGAGCGGCACTTAACTTAAATGACAGCATATTGTCCATATCCGGCGGCGGGTCTCTGCTGTTAAACACTGACGGCAGCAACCCATTAACCTTAAATAACGCCGATGGAGGACTTGAGTTTTCCGGTGCAGGAGCCTCTACTGTCAGCCACGTGAAAACAAGCTCAGGAGACAACTTAAATGCACCAGTTTTAAAAATGACTGGTAGTGGTGTCATCAACAATTTAGCACACACAGGATTTTCAGAAATAAATTATGTGAGTGGCAAAACATTGAGTATTACTGAGGCTTTTGAAGTTCCGACTGAAAAAGAACTGAAGATTTCAGGTGCAGCCGGGACTCTGACGCTGGGTGATAACATGACACTTTCCGGTACGCTTAATTTACCAATAGCAAACACGACTTTGTCTGGCGGAACCGTGACTCTCAATGGTGGGACATTGCAAGTTTATGAAGACATAAACTTTATCTCTGATCTGGCTCAGCAAGCGGATTCCAGCATTGTAGTGGCAGACGGAAAAACACTAAATTATTCCGGAAATGAATTTAATCTTGGAGCACAAACGCTGATACTTTCCGGCAGTGGAAATTTTGCGAATACAACAAATATAACACTCAATGATCCTTCAAGTTCTTTGAAATTTAATGGAATTGCAAAAGTTAATAAAGTTTCAGTCTCAGCAGTTTTAACATCAGGCAAACTGGAAATTGTTCAGGACTCGATTATAGAATCCTTGTCTCATTCCGGTTCTTCAATGATTGAGATTGCCAATGCAAAGACATTGATGCTAAAAAATGCTTTAGAAATTCCACAAGCGAAGTCGCTGGAATTATCTGGATCCGGAGGCGGAACTTTGAGTTTGAATGAAAAGTTGACGCTTAAAGGCACTCTGAAAGTGAGTGCAGCCGATACTGTCAAGGACGGTACGTTGTCACTCAGCGGAGGTACTCTAGAGGTTGTTGAAAATGCAGGCATTTTATCGACATTGCTGCACAAAGCTAGTTCCGAAGTTAATGTCTCCAGCGGGAAAGTTCTGACTTATTCCGGCAGCGCAATGGATATCGGCGGGTTTGCACTTACACTATCCGGCGGAGGTAAATTCGCCAATAGCGCAGATTTGAAATTCAATGACGTAGCCAGTGTTTTGAACCTGGCTGGAATTACAGAAGTCAGCAAAGTTTCTTTTCCTGTGTCACTGCAGACGGGCAAATTGAATGTTTCAGAAAATACGTTAATTCAAAGTCTCACGCATACAGGTGAATCGATAATTAATATTTCATCCGGAAAGACCCTAAGCATCAAGGAAGATTTCAGTGTGAGCAGTAACAAAACAATGCTGCTCAATGGTTCTGGTGGCAGCTTGAAGCTGGAAAATACACTTACTCTGAACGGGACACTGCAAATGGATGAAGAGAGTAGGCTTGAAGGCGGAACACTGGCCTTTGATAGTGGAATTGTTTCTGTCAAAAAAGATTCAACAATCTCCTCTTCAATCACACATCCTGCAGCATCAACGTTTGAGATTGCCTCCGGTAAACGTTTGACTCTTCAGGGTGATTTGTCAGTGCCGGCTGAGAGAAAGATGAATTTAACCGGTAGTAATGGTGTGCTGGAATTGGAGGATACACTAACTGTTTCCGGAACCATGGAATTTGCAGTCCCACAGACACTTGACAACGGGACAATTGTTCTCAACGGTGGTAAATTAAGCGTGAATGATGACGTTGCAATCTCAGCCATAATTACTCACAATGCAGATTCTACAGTTAATATTTCTTCCGGTGCAACCTTAACGCATTCCGGTGGTGATTTTAAAATTGGAGCAAAAACTTTGACTCTTTCCGGCGGAGGTACTTTTGCCAATCAGGATCAGCTGGTTTTAGATGATCCGGTAAGCATCCTGAAGTTGGATGGAATATCTGCTGTCGCAAATGTTTCGGTTCCGCTTACACTCACTACGGGAAAACTTGAGGTTGTAAATAATGCAGGAGTCCAAAACCTGCTGCATTCAGGATCATCAGTTGTAGATATTTTATCAGGAAAAACCCTGAGTATTTCCAATGGTTTTGAAATCCCTCAAACAAAGGTCATGCAGTTTGTCGGTGCAGGTGGAACCCTTGCTATTGGTGATAATTTGACTCTCAGCGGCACGCTTAAGTTTCCCGTATCCGGAGTCTTAAGCGGCGGCACGGTTTTCCTGAGTGGGGGAAAATTTGATGTAGATGAAAATCTGACAATCGAATCAAATATGGTTCATAGTGCAAATGCTACAATTGAAATTGCTACGGGTAAATCGATAAATTACACAGGTCAGGAATTTAATCTTGAAGCCTTTAAATTAATATTTTCAGGCGGCGGGACTTTCAATAATACAAATAATCTCAGTCTCAATCATGCTCAAAGCAAACTCCAGTTGGATGGAATCAAAATTTCAAAAGTTGCTGTTAAAACTGAGTTGAGTGATGGGGTGATAAATGTTGCTGAAAACTCTACAATCGATTCACTGACACAATCTGCATCGTTCAGTATTGAGCTTGATGAAGGAAATAACCTGACTCTGACAAATCCGTTTGAAATTCCAGCAGGAAAATTCATGGAACTATTGGGTTCCGGAGCAGGAAGGACAATATATTTGCCTGATGCACTTAAACTTTCCGGAAATCTTAAAATAAGTTCAGCCGGTTATTCGCTCACCAGCGGAGTTCTTGGACTTAACGGTGGTCTGCTAGATGTGTTAGAGAATACAAATATCGCAGCAACAATAACTCAGTTGAGCAGCAGCAGCATTGCAGTGGCTGCAGACAAAACATTAACATATTCCGGAAACACACCTAAAATAGGTGCCTTTACACTGACACTTTCCGGAAGCGGAACCATAACAAATGAAAATGCAATCACTTTGAATGATGCATCGAGTCAATTGGTCTTGAAAGGAATCAATCAAATTTCAAAAGTTGCAGTGACCGGAGAATTAACCAGTGGAATGCTCAGTGTTGACAATGACACTCTCATTCAGACTCTGTCGCACACAGGTTCTTCACGCTTTGATATCTCAAATGATACCACGCTGACTGTGCAGAATTTGTTTGAAGTACCACAAAATAAATCAATGGAGCTTGTTGGTGCTGATAATGGAACCCTGGTTTTGGGAGATCAACTGACTCTTTCCGGAATACTTAAATTCAGTGCTCCAGATACTTTGTCTGACGGTACATTAGCGCTCAACGGTGGAACTCTGTCAATTTCTGAGAATGCAATTATCAACTCTAAGATTACTCATTTGATGGATTCAGCGATTAGTGTGTTTGCTGACAAAACTCTGAAATATACCGGAGACTCTCCAAATGTGGGCGCATTAGCCTTAACTCTATCCGGAGAAGGTAAGATCGAAAACATAAAAGATATTGCTCTTGATGACCCTCTCAGCGTTCTGGTGTTGAATGGAGTTGAAGTCTCCAGGGTCTCTTTTCCTGAAGAATTGTCAACTGGAAAATTGAGTGTGACTGGTGACTCACTTATCGAGACTTTAACGCAAAACGTTTCCTCCCGTCTGGACATTGCTTCTGGAGTCCGCTTGACCTTAGAGAATACTTTTGAGATTCCGGAAGCAACAACCATGGAACTGATTGGTTCCGGCAGTGGCTCGCTGGGCATAAGCGATACGTTGACTTTGTCAGGTGAAATTAAGTTTAACGCACCTGATTCTTCTCTAGATAACGGAACTCTGGCCCTGAACGGAGGTACATTGACAAGTTCTGAAAACACAACAGTTTCTTCAGACATTACACATCTATTAAATTCCACGATAGATGTTTCCGCGGACAAAATACTGAGTTATTTCGGAAGTGATTTAGAAATCGGTGCACTCACTTTGACAATGTCAGGAGGAGGGAGTTTCAATAATTCAACTGAGCTGTCTCTTAATAATGCAGCAAGTGTCTTGAAACTTGATGGAATAGCGAAAGTTGAAAAAGTTGCTGTTGCGGAAGACTTGATTGAAGGATCTATTGATGTGATACAAAACGTTACCATCAATACAATATCGCCAGTAAAATCAACAAGAATAGATATTGCTAACTCAATTAGTTTAACGCTGACAGACAGCGTAGAAGTTCCAATGAATAAGGTGTTGGAATTACAAGGTTCCGGTGGTGGAATTCTTAACATCAGCGATAAGCTGACACTTTCTGGGACACTGAAACTGAATGCAACCAACAATACGCTTAATAACGGCACACTGATTTTCAACAATGGTCTGTTGGATGTAGATGAAAACGTAACGATTTCAACTCAACTTTCACTTGCCGACAATGCAAGCATGGATTTGGCCAACGGCAAACAATTAAGTCTGACAAAAACATTTGAAATCCCGCAGGACCACAAACTGGAAATTCTTGGTTCAGACGGCGGTACTCTCAGTATAACTGACACGCTGAAACTGGCAGGCACACTTCAATTCAGTGCTCCTACTATCAGTTCCGGTACGCCGTATCACAACATGATAAATGGCAAACTTGAATTGATAGAAGGAAGTTTACTGGATGTGGACTACAAAACTAAAATTGCTTCAGACATTCTAATTTCCGGTAATTCTTCTGTAGATGTAGCACAGGGAGTGAATCTGGAGTACTCAGGTCTCAGTATTGACATCACAACTTTTCAACTGACATTGCTGGGAAGCGGAACTTTATTGAATTCGAATTCGATTCTGCTCAGTAGTACAGACAGTTTGCTGGTTTTTGCAGATGACATTACAATCGCTCTCATTGAAGTAACTGCAAACAGTACGGCTGGAAAGGGAATACGTGTTGAAAGTGCTAATGCAAAAATTACCAATCTGAACTTATTGGCAGACGTGGGTTTGAGCTTCACTAACGAGTCGTTTGAACTGAATGTTGAAAATTTAAACGTCTATTCTACTGCAAAAATAATGGGTGACGGCAACGGAGGCTGGCTCTTGGTAACAGAAGTGACTCAGCCGAACGACGTCATTTTAACGCTGCAGGATGTAAATGTGAAGGTTGAGAACGAGATAGATATCAATTTTAAAGATCAAATAGTAATGACTGGCAGCACCGTTTTCGATGTTGGAGGAGGACTGACTTTTAATGTAAGCGGGACCATGAATTTCAACAGGTCAATGACTGCCAACATTAATTTAAACGGCGGAGTAATGTGCGTCACTGAAAACGTTACAATTAACGGCAAAATTCAACATCTTACTAATTCCACAATTTTTATTGCACCGGATAAAGTTTTGACTTATGAGGGTAGTATCCCACTCGAAGTTAATGACCTGAGTCTCGCCTTGCAGGGTGGAGGACGTTTTTCGAGTTGGGATAATAATTCAATCCGCCTGAATAAGGATGGCGGAATTCTAAAACTTGCAGATGATGCAACTACACTCTCACATCTTGGCATTGATCCAAGTGATGGCCTTGTAGAAAACGACAAAGTGTTGGTTGTTGATGTGAGTGCAGATTCTAGCTGTGAAGGAGACGACAGTATATTGCAAAGCTCTGCAAAAATAGTAGTAGAGCAACTTGATCAAAAAGGTAATATAAATCTTGAATTGTCTGTATTGACTGAGCTAAATACGCCGAACTCTTTTTCAGTACCCAGCCAAAAAGTGCTGACAGTATCCGGAGACAGCGGTCAGTTGACTTTTGGCGGAACTGTAACATTTGAAGATGAAAGTCAATTTGTATTAAATTCTGCAGGAACAAAAGTCAGCGGAAATTTTGATTATTCTGAAAACAATTTGCTGGATGCACAAGAATCTGTAACATTTCAGTCCTCCAGTAGCAAATGGAATAATGCGCAAATAAAAGTTGATGCAGGTGCTACTCTGGTATTTGAGAATAATCAATGGGAAACTCAAGGGGCTTTGACAAAAACAGGTGGTGCAATGTCACTCGACAATGTTTCCTGGAGTTTGAGTGAAAATACAAATTATTCAAGCGATACAGCAGTTGAGACACAATCGCTTGTATTAAATAACAAGCTCCTAACTTTGCTGACTGAAAGTAGTGATTTGACTGTTTCAGATAACATTACGTTTGATGATTCAAATGCACAACTCGTAACAGGTCCTGCAGATTTAAACCTGCAGGGTGGTTTTGTCATGCAGGATGGACTTATTTCTTCAACTAAAGGAATTATTTCATTTGCAAAAGGTGGAGAGCAATCCGGAGGAAGTCTGGATCTGACAGACAGTACATTTAAACTGGGTGCAGATTTTCTTAAATCAGCCGGAACTCTGACTGCAACTGAAGCTGGAACAACGCTGGAATTAACTGAGAGACTTACGTTTACGAGCAATACATCTCTTTCAGTGAAAACACTTACTTTGAATGATAAAACACTTACACTCGGCTCTGAGACAACTGATTTGACGGTTAGTGATCCAACAACATTGGATTCTGCAGATGAGCAAATACGTACAAATTCAGCAGATTTGAAGCTTCAAGGATTACTGAGTGTAGCTAACGGAGGGCTTGACTCAACAGGGGGCACCTTAATATTTAATGGTGGAGTATCTCAAACTGGAGGGTTGTTGAATATCAGCAATAGTTTGCTGAATTTAAATGCAGATTTGTTTAAAACAGGTGGAACTCTGGAAACCTCAGATTCATCTTTAACAGTACTCAGTAGTTTAAAAATAACCAACAACAACTTACTTTCCGTTAATACAATTGAGTTAGGTGCAAATACGCTCACACTGGGTTCGGAATCAAGTGATTTAACTCTCAGTGGAAACTTGGCTTTAACAACAGCAAATGGATTATTGAAGACAGGAGATGCAGATTTGACTGTTGAGGGTAATGTGACACTTGCAGATGGGAAATTAAGCTCAACTGGAGGCACACTGCTTTTCCGCAATGGAGGTACTCAGTCCGGAACATTTGAATTTGACTTAGGAGCAAGTACTCTCAGTCTCAGTGCAGATTATACGAAAAGCGGTGGTAATTTTGACGGTTCATCTGCAATGCTGAATTTGTTGAATAGTATAGCTTTAAGCAGTGATACAGCACTTGCTTTTAACCAGCTGCAACTGAATGATTTGACATTGACTCTAGGTTCAGCAAGTACAGATTTGTCTGTAACATCTGCAATGACTTTCGACAATGCCGACGAGTGGTTGATTTCAGGAGATGCCGACATAAGTTTCCTTGCTGCACTGAACATCAGTGATGGTGGCATAACATCTACAGGAGGAGACATTTCTACATTGGGTGGAGGTCAGCTTTCAGGAACAGGTAAATTGGATCTTAGTGGAAGCACCTGGGTTCTAGGTGCTGATTTTATCAAATCGAGTGGAGTTCTTACTATTTCACAAACTGATTTGAAACTTGCAGCCAGCAGTACCTTGACCAGTGATGAAGCCTCAAATTTTGTAAATTTAAATCTGAATGATTTCACTTTGACATTGGGAAGTGCAACCAGTGACCTTACAGTGGAAAATGCTGTCATCATCGATTCAAGTTTAGAAGGAATTTCTACTGCTGATGCGGACTTGATACTGTTGAGTGCTTTAAGCATTAGTGATGGAATACTGACCAGCACCGGTGGTACGCTTAAACTAGCACATGCTCAAACATCAAAATTCAGCGGAAATGCTTTGATGATGCTTGATAATACACTGTTGACTTCAGTTGATGGAAACGAAATCGCGTTGCTTGAAATTGATGGTGAACCTAATTTGAGTATGACTGATAACAGCAAAATTTCTTATATTACATTATCCACCACCACTGGAACAGTAGGCACTATCAGTACTGCCGGCGGAGTTGATTGTGAAGATAATTGTAGCGGATTCACAGAAACCGGTGCATATGGATTTAATGCACATGGTCTGTACAGAAACGTTGTCAGTGCCAACTGGATGCTTTCCGAGTCTGAAGGCGAACGAAAAACGGCGACTATGTCGGTTAAACTACTCAGCCGTCCTGTCAGTGATGTGCAGGTTGTTTTGAACAGTTCTGATTTATCAGAAGCTACCCTTGACAAATACACAATGTCTTTTAGTCCAAGTACATGGAACAAGACTCAAACTCTGATAATTACCGGTGAAGATGATTCAGTTGTAGATGATGACGTCAGAGTACGAATAGTAGGCTATACGGAATCAACGGACACGAATTATTCCTCAACTTCAGATAGTAGACAGCATGCTTTCAAATATACTTTTACTAACATCAACGATGATCTGCAAAAAGGTTTGAGTCCAATAGTGCAAATAGGTGCTGATCAAAAAGTTAATGAACAGACAAGAGTAATTCTGGATGGTTCTGCTTCTTATGACCCTGATCCAACCGGACGTATTGTTTCTTACAAGTGGAAATATGTAGGTCAGCGTACAGATGTTACAGTAAAACGTGAAAACGAGAGTATTGCATATTTTTCTGCTCCGGATATTGAGGATACAACTGTTATTTTATTTGGACTGGAAGTGATCGATGATGATAAAACCGCATCTTATGGTTCAACTTCAGTTACGATTGTACCGGTCAAGGAAGTTACAGCAATAGGAAGTGCTGTGGGTTCAATAAAACCGAAATATCCAAAAGATATAACACTGGATGCAGAAACCACAAATTCAGATGGTTCAAAAACACTTAAATTGGCCACAGGAACAACTGAATTGAATCTAGATATGAATACAGACGGTACTGTTGTCAGTAAAATTAAAACTAAGGACGGTACTGAATCTAAAGTCAATGTACCGCTTGGTGCAGAAGTTAATATGAATAAAGATGCATCAGTTAGTGTTGCAATGACTCTGAACAGCGGTGCGACTTTGTCAACCAACATCAGCACAGAAGGAGAAATGACAGTCGGTGTTAGCTCCGGAAGTACAGGTGCAAATGTCAAAGCGCCCAAGGGCTCTGAAGTTAGTATCGGAAGTGACGGTACTTCAAGCATCTCTCTGCCTGCATCTACTGACGCTACCAGTGGTGTAACTTCTCAGGTTGTCAGTACGCTCAGTCCGGACGGTTCTACTTTAACTGAGATAACACTGAGCGGAGGTACTGGCAGGACAACAAATGCAGACAGTTCAGAGTCTAGTAAGTCAAGTATAAGTACAGATGCAGGTTTGACAGTCGCAATTGATACCAGCAGCGGAGTTGCCGCCAGCATGTCGGTTACGGAAGGAACTCTTGCAGCCAGTCTTTTGAACGACGGCACCTCATCGACAAGTTTTGACAGCGGTGCAAGCAAAACTACATTCACATCCTCAACCAGTATGGATTTGCAGATCAAGAGCGGAAAAGTTGTCAGCACTTCCTCTGCAGAAACAGGTAATGACGGCGTGAGCCGTACCATCATAAGTACCACCAGCAGTACAAATAATGCAATTCAAGTGCAGGGTACAGGTGTTTCCGAGAGCACCCTTCAGGCAGCAACTGGTTCGACAATTTTACTTAGCAAAAACCGTAATATAACTTCTACATTTGCACCAAGTTCCAGTATGAGCAGCAGTGTGAGTATGAATAGTGAAGGTTTGATGATACCGACAATTACCACTGTTTCAACGAATGCAAAGCAGATTTTTCCTGGAGTAGGTGCCGGCGGAACTGTCAGTCAGGAATCCGGAAAACTGGTTGTAACTATTCCGTTGACAACTTCTGGCAGTTCGCGAAATATCTCCAAACGTAGTTTTTCACTCCGGACATCTCAACGTAGTGGTGTATCTTCTGAATATGCGACAAGCGGACAGTGGATTGGTGTTGACACAACATCAGGAAAACCGGTTTATGTCCAGTCGGCATCTTCTGGAGCAACTCTCGTGCTGGAAAACGCTTATGACAATACAACTAATGTGAGCTTAACTTCAGGAACTGCAGAACTGAGGATTGGTGATGCACTTCCATCTGCTCTGAGCGGAACTGTATCTGTCAGCAGCATTCCTGCTTCAATAACAATGAGCGGTTCCCGTAATCTGGTTTCGCTACCGGCTTATACATCAATAGCTCCTGCCAGTTTTGAAAGTCAATTCAGTTCTTACAAAGCTGTCTGGGTGCGCCGGAGTGGTGCATGGCAGTTTTATACCAGCAGTGATAACAAAACTGTTTATACAGACAAAGGTTATACTGAATTAAACTCAACGATTGAGGCCGGAGAAGGATTTTGGATTGAACTGAATTCACCGGTCAATCCCGCAAATTTCGAAGTTGCAAATTATGGAGGCTATACTGCTTTACCACAATTGAGCAGCATGAACTCAGAATGGAATTTGGCCGGAACTGCAAAAAAGATTTCTGTTGCAGAAATAACACAGGCCGCAAATTTTGATCAAACGTCAGAAGATGAATCCAATACTTTGGGACTTTTAGATAATTCCGGAGGAAATGGGCCGCCGTCCGGATTAAATTATGTTGGTAATGATTATCTAGTTGCGGCAAATGAACTCGGGCAAAATTCCAGAACTATGCTTTTGCTGGTTGTGCTGCTGTTAACTTCGGTTAGTTTGATGGTGTACCGTAGACAAGTACAGCTTAAAAGCACCTCTCTTGCACAACATAAGCTGCATAGGATTCCTGTCTGGCAATTGATTCCAATTGCAGCATTGATAACGCTGGTTGTAGCATGTGCACCGCCGCAGGGTGATTCAACATCTTCAACTTTTGACTATTCTGGATCGTATGACCGGGTTCACTCTATTTGGAAATGGGATGATGCGAGCAGCAAGTGGCTGGCATATTCTCCAAAAACATCAGTTGCTCTGGAATTGACTACAAAAGGCTACAGTACGTTCAGTTCTGTTGAGAAAGGTCAGGGCTATTGGGTGCGCCTCAGCATCAGCGGAGTCCCGACTAGTCTTTCGTTTGCAGAACCTCCTGCATTTTAGAACTATGTTTTTCACTGCTCCTGATCATAGGAGAAAGCGGGAACGTAGAACAGTACTTTCCTGGAAAATAAAAATAATCCTGCTGTTTGTGCTAGTGTTTTTTCACGGAGTTGTAGCTGCAGCTGTAAATGGAGTTTTGGAATTTTCTGACAACGATTCAAGAGGAGGTTGGCTCAGAGGTGATTTGATTTTTACAGTTACAGATGAGATTGTTTCTGCAAAAAAATCTGAACAAGTAGAAAAATATGTTTTGTATTGGGGAAATAATCCCCATCAGCGCCTGGGTATGTTCCTGCCAATTGTAGTTTTGCCTGTAGCTGAGTCTGGAAGCCGGATGAAAATTCAGTTTAAAGATACTAGAATTCCTCAAGGTGCTACTCACTTTTTGCTTTATGTCCGTTATCAAAATGGAGAAGAGACGGAAAAATACAGTCTTAGTCTGGTTGATAAAGGAGTACCCCAGAGTAAACCCCAGGCTATTGTTTTTGAACAAACTGCAAAAGAAGGCAACCGTGTTAAGGGTGTAATTAAAATTACACGTGCCTGGGATGAGCGTGATGTGAGTCATTATACTGTATACTGGGGCAGTAGCAATGACACCGTTTTAAGGGCACATTCTCCGGTATTAGTGATTGAAAAGCGTTACTGGTTCAGCAGTCTGAGTACTCAACTTCAAGCACCCTGGCAGTTAACCCCATTGCAGCATGAAATAGACATGTTGTTACCTCCGGAAGCAACTCATCTGCTTGTCTTCAGTAGAAATGCAGAAGGACAAATGAGTCAAGGAGTTTCAACAGAACTTGAGAGTGAAATACAGCATGAACAGGAGCAGACACAAAATATGTTCTTTAAAAAAGAACCTGCTGATTTAGGGATGATTGCTGGTACTATCTCTTTTATCAGACCTGAAGAAGAATCGGATTCCAGTCATTATTTATTTTTTTGGGGTAAAGATGAATTATCTCGTTTGGAAAGTGTTGCAGCAATTACTCAGTTTGAAATTAATAAATTTAGAGATGGATTGACTGAAAAAGAAATTCAAGTTTCAACATTATCAAAAATGGATCAGGACCTGCAGGTAAAGTCTGCAGGTGAAGCAGGCCGGAAATTAAGTTATAAGTTTCCTGAAAGTACAGTGATACCTCCAGATGCAAGTCACTTTTTGGTTTTCACACAACAAAAATTCTGGTTTCAGGATGATGCAGAGCGTAGATTAAAGGGGCCTATAGCAAGTGTTTCAATACAGGATCCGGGTGGGAAAAAGAAGAAGAAAATAATTAAAAGTAAGATAAAAGCAGGCTTAGAAAATTTTTCTATTGAACAATATAATAAACAGGTTTTATCCACTGCAGAAAAAACAGACAATCTTGATATCAGTCTGAAAACGGCAGAATCAAAAGCTGATAAAATCCGGAAGGCCTCCGACTGGCGTATTTCTGAGTATCGTGGACTTGGAATAGGACTATCATTTTCGGGATTGAATGGTCTTGTTACTTTTTATGATTATAATCTAGATCATAATGTGCAATTACATTATGCTCTTGAACTGACAGGGCCGCAGATTGGCAATACTTTTAAGGCACTTCGTTTGACTGAAGAGAGTACTGCAATGCAAAGTATTGCAAAAAGTGGATCCGGAAACTCGTTGGAAATCAACCGGTCAATATTATCAGCAACTTACCGCTGGTTTGTCGATGAGTCGATTGTCTGGGGAATTACAGAGGGTTTTTATTACGGAGCAGGAGGTGGTCTCGGTTATGCAACTTTGAAGTATCAGGGGAAAGATGCCAGTGCAACTGCCAGCATTTCCGGTGAGTCGGAGGACTTTAATTCAACAGCTACAGATTATCTGCATTCAGCAAAAGCATACGGACTGTTTGCAGTTCTTGATGCTGGTTGGCAGGGCCTGGAAAATTACTACTTTCAATTTGCACTGCAGCCAACAATTTATTTTTATTATAAAGACAGTTATCAGGAGTCTAGTATTCCCGTAAATCCGAATCAGCGTTCAACAGTTAATGAGCGCTGGTCCAGTGCAAAAAATCTTACACGAGTATTATTAGGATTTGGTATATTTTTTTAGAGCATTATGACTAATTTAATCACAAAAATTTTGAATGTGCTTTTTTTGCATGCATGCATAACAATAATATTATTGCCTGCTGGAATTGCTGCTGAAGAAAAACCACTGAGCCTGCAAACTACTGCAGTACGTTATGTGTTTACTGCAAATGTTGAACGGAAGCTTCATCCATGGCTACAGGAGGAAATTGCTGAGACATGGTTTGAAGGAAATATACCAAAGTCATGCCACATTTGTGACAATGTTTACCGCTATCCTACAGATAACGGTTCAGTTGTAACAAGAGGTGTCCAGAATATGCTAAACCGTAAAAGACTGGCAGCAATCCTTGAAGTGGAAGAGTTTTTGACAGTAATCGTGAGGCAGACAGGCGAAGTACTCAGTATTGAGGCTGCTCTGCATAACTTAAAACAGGAGGAACCACTTTGGGCTAAAGTCTATGAGTGGTCAAAACCTTGGAGTATGTGGTGATGATTGTCTTGAAGGATTTGAGCTGCAAGCGCCCCAAATAACTAATGTCAGTTCGGCACCAGCTCTCTACGAACCAAAGTGAGCAAGTCACTGAAGGACTATCAGCTGTTTTCGGATTTTTTTAAAATATCAATTCACGGCGGCTAAAATCTCAACCCGTTTATTTGTAGGGTACAAGCCAGGATTTGGGATTTGTCTTACGTTGATATAATTACGAGATCCCCTCAGAGAAAAGCTCTGTATTTCGTAACAACGCTCCTTGTAGTGAAAAAATACTTCTTCTTTTATAGATCTTTTTATTTGCTTTTTCAGCTCTAATTCCAATCCATGGCACTGGCCAAACAAACCATAAATTTTTACGGGCATAACCATCTATTATGATCTCTGTTTTTGGCTGAACTTACACTTTATTACCAGTAACAAACTCAGGCTATTTGCAATTTGGTCCCCATATACTTGAAGTTGCTAAACTACAGGGACGGAATAGTTTGAGTGTTTTATAATACAAAAACTGTGCAAGACTCCTCTTTCAGGCGGAATAATACAGTTTGAGTTAGTAATTGTCAAGTAAAATATAAAATATTTTGTCTCAATCGCGGAATTGTTTGATTATTAGTAAAAAAAATAACTATTTGCAGCTGAAAAAATTTAATAAATTAGAGGATCAAATGTGGATTGCATGCTCAGTCTGTTTGGTTTAATATTGATATTAAATCAATCTTTAAAACATTTCACTGATGAATAAAAAACCACGACTCTTAACTCAGTTTGCATCATTTTTAGTCATCTGTATGGGGGCTCTATTGTTGTATGTCTGGTTGAATTATGATGATTTGCGTTCAGAACAAGCCTATCGTCAAATGTGGCATCTGAACAATAAATTTGAGAACAAATGAAAAATCAATAAAATAATTAAGGAATAATTATGGAAATTAAGCTAACTACAACTGTTAAAGAAAAACTGAAATCCCCTCCTTCTACAATGTCAGGAGTTGTTTTTGGTACAGTGTTTACTGATCATATGTTCTGTATGGAATGGGAAGATGGAAAAGGCTGGCACAATGCTGAAATAAAACCATACGGTCCATTATTGTTGGAACCTTCTGCAATGGTTTTACATTATGCACAAATGTCTTTTGAGGGTTTAAAAGCATACCGTACTGATTCAGGAGAAAACGTACTCTTCCGGCCAAGTGAAAACTTTAAGCGTATGAACCGCACGGCTCAGCGCATGTGTCTGCCTGAGTTGGATATAGAAGAAGTCATGGACGCACTTAAGCAACTATTGCGCTTAGATTCAGCATGGGTACCGCATGAATCAGGAACCACACTTTATATACGACCAACCATCATCGCGACTGAAGAAGCAATAGGTTTGAAAGTTTCTTCAAAATATTTGTTTTTTATTATTCTAAGTCCGGTTGGGCCATATTTCTCTCAGGGATTTAATCCGGTAAATATCATGGTCTCAGATAAATATGTTCGTGCGGTTCCTGGTGGTGTTGGATACGCAAAAACCGGAGGGAATTATGCGGCTAGTAATTTGGCAGAAAAGGAAGCAAAAGAGCAGGGCTACACACAGGTACTCTGGCTGGATGCAGTTGAGCGAAGCTACGTTGAAGAGGTTGGTGCAATGAATATCTTTTTTGTGATGAATGATGAGATAGTGACACCTCAATTGACCGGTTCAATTTTGCCTGGAATTACCAGAATGTCAGTTCTGGAACTTGGAAAATATTGGGGTTTGAATGTTACAGAAAGACGAATCACTATAGACGAAGTTTTGAATGGTCTTAAAGATGGTTCGGTGACAGAAATTTTTGGTGCAGGTACCGCGGCAGTAATTTCACCAGTCGGTGCTTTGAGTTACAAAGAAGAGGAATACCAGGTAGGCAATGGAGAAACAGGGCCGATGGCTTCTCGTTTTTACGAGCATCTGACCGGAATCCAATACGGCAAAGAAACTGATCCGTTTGGTTGGGTTGAAGCAATTAAATAAAATTTAAGCGAAAGCTGAGTCTAATAATTTGAACTACGAAATTGAATTTCTGACTGCTGCCGTTCTAGTGTCTGCGGTACTTCATATCCGTGCTGATTACAAAGAAGCTAAGAAGTTGGTTTATTTTTTCAAACCAATCACGATGCTACTGATTGTAATAATGGGGGTAGGTTTGCTTCCTGAAAAGCTGGGTTGGTATCATATTGCTCTTCTGGTTGGTCTGTTGTTTTCAATTTGTGGTGATGTTGCACTGATGTGGCCATCTGACAAGTTTTTACTGGGCCTGGTTAGTTTTCTGACTGCACACGTTTTCTATATTTCTGGGTTGCTTTCCGGTTTAGAGTTTGCCTTTACCTGGTACGTTTGGCCTCCATTATTATTAGTTGGAGTACTGATGTTTTTGAAGCTACGTTCCGGATTAGGAAATATGCAAGTACCTGTGCTGGTTTATATTCTGACAATTCTAATAATGGGTGGGATAGCATGGGAGCGTCATTTACAATTGGTACTGTCCCAAACATTATTTGCAGTATGCGGTGCAAGTTTATTTTTAATCTCAGATGCCCTGCTGGCCTGGAATCGCTTTCAGATGAAATTCAAATCCGCTCAATTATTTATCTTAAGTACTTATTATGCTGCACAGTGGACCTTTGCACTATCACTGAGCCAGACAATATCTTCAAAAATTAGCTGATCAGTTTCTTAGATGCAAAACCTATTAAAAAATTACTTGATCCTCCTGAAAAGTCTGCGTGAGAAAACACCACTTTTATTTGTCATGCACGTTTTTTTCGTGGGAGCAGCCTGCCTGACATTGTTGCTGGTTTTGCTTTCAATCAGCTTCCGTCTGCTTGGATATAACAGCTCTATTTTTGTAGCTCTTTGCGCACCCATGAGTCTTTTTCTGATTTGAGAAAATGCTTAAATCTTGGTGCATCGATGGTTCGTATGAAACGGGCTGCAGAAATTCTAACCTGAGCGTTACGGTGTTCCAGTAAACTTGCAGCCAACCGTTTAACTCTTTCAGGTTGGGTATTTCCAAATCCTTGCTTTAAGGCTTCAAATCCACGACGTGCCAGGGGTGCAAATGATTTCTCTGCAGTCTGTTCCAAAAAAACTGCAGTCTTTTCTGTAGGAAACAAAGACAAAGTCTCCAATGCTCTAAAACGCAAATAGTTGATTGTAGCAGTGTCTCCGGCAATTTTAATCAAGACTCTGCCTGTACCCTCTCCCAGGTTTTTAAATGCTTCTTTGTCCAAACTCCAGTGGCGTCCTTCCAGCAATTCTATAACTTGGGACTTTTCAGGTGCAGCAACTGCAATTCCTGTCAAGTGCCAGAATAACATACAAATGATTAACAGATTCTTCATGATTCTCCTTTATTTAAATTTGATGATTTATTAATAAGTTATAAAATTTATTTAGCAATAGGTGAATACTTTAAAACCTGCTGCTGATAACTGGATAGTGTTTCCTGTTTTTTTCCTGCAGATCTGGAAGATGATGACCAGGCTGTCCAGAACATCACATTTTCCGCACCATAGCCTTCGCATTCCTCCGCAGACATTTGTCCGTTACTGTCATTATCATAGCTGTTTTTGGAGCATTCTGCAGTGTCGCTAAGAATATCAAAGGATGTTCCTCCTTTTTCTGTTGTGTGAAACAGTCCGAGTTGGTGTCCCATTTCGTGTGCCGCGGTTTCACCCAGTAGTTGTGAGTCCAGCGTGGATCCGGAAGCATGAGCACTGAGACTGTTCAGAACTCCATTCCAGGCATTAGCGATCCCCATTGATCCGGGAATTCCTGCGGCATTTCCCAAAACTCCAGACCAACTTCCCGAATAATCTTCAATAAAAAATAAATTGACTGCAGTTGTTACTCCTTGTTTAACAAGTGCGGTAGTTGTTGTGTCGGTGAATGTGCCTGAGACTGCAGCATATTGAGAGTCGCTGATTGTGATGGTGCTGTTGATGGTCAGTGTAATTCCATTTGCCGAGTAGATACTTGACATGACGCTCAGCGCTGCGCTCAGATCTCCGGCAGACCAAGTTGTGCCAGTGATGTAGGGCTGAACAACTATTGTCGTTGAAGATGGAACGGTTCCGGTGCGCAGCCCCAATTTTACATGGTCGTTAGAGTAGGCTTTAAACGTCCATGTACCTGCTTTTGTACTGAAGCTGGGTGACTGTGGTACGAGAATATTTGCATAGCCTGATCCTCCGAAGCTTCCACTCGCCACGCCACTCAGACTTGGAGTTGAAGAAGAACTCAAAATATCTGTACCGTCTGGATCGAAAAGTGTGTAAAACGCTGTTGAACCATTGTTATCTTTCAAGACAGATAAAATAAAAGAAACACCATCAGACGGAACTACAAAAGAACCAGCATAATATCCATCGCTTCCAAGAGTTTGAGTAATTTCTGAGATGGCTAAAGAGCCTGTTGTTGAAGAACTGTTTGAAGAAGAACTACTTGAAGAGGTGCTTTCTTTTTTCGAACAAGCGCTAGAAATAAGCAGAGACGCAGTCAGCAGGATGAATACGGTTTGGTAGAGTTTTAATTTTAAATTCATAAGTTATAATAATAATTATCTTCTTTCAATTTCAGTTTGCCTGATACGACCGATTGGACTGACAATGACTTTTGTACTGTAAGTCTCACTCTCCAGCGTGATGGTACCACCTGCAGCAAAGCCAAAAGCACTGAATGAAGGCCAGCGGCTGGCGCTGATCAAAATGTTTTCCGCAACTTTTTCTTGAAAGACGGTGTCAAAGCTAGTATTGTTTTTTCGTTGAAGCAAGATATTTCCGGATTCACTTTTCAATCGATGTGATCTCAACTGTGTAAGTGCCAGCCATTGGGCCTGCCGCAAAGTGTTTTTGATTTTATCAGTAGTGTTTACAAACTCAGCCCGATCCAGCAGTGGGAATAGTGAAACAGAAAGCAGACCGGCCAAAATCCCCACGATAGTTATGGAAATTAGGATTTCATATAAGGTGAAACCTCTAGCATGCAAGTCAGTACGCATTTGGGTCGATAATACCTCTGAATAAAGTCAGAATCAAAATTTTAACATCAAACCAGAGAGTCCAGCGTTCTATGTAATACAGATCACATTCGA
Organism: SAR324 cluster bacterium; assembly: GCA_014382365.1. Classification (GTDB taxonomy): domain Bacteria; phylum SAR324; class SAR324; order SAR324; family NAC60-12; genus Arctic96AD-7. Next base: position 10,214 of record JACNJW010000040.1, on the reverse strand, counting down.
TACGTTTTTCGAGGGAAGTATTACCGCGCCAGCCGTTTATTTGTGCCCAGCCGGTTATGCCGGCTTTAACTTTATGCCGCAGCATATAATGTGGAATTTGGCTTTTAAACTGCTCAATGAATACCGGACGTTCCGGTCTGGGTCCTACAAGACTCATTTCTCCTTTGATAACGTTGAAAAGTTGTGGTAACTCATCCAGGCTGTATTTGCGTAGGAAAACACCTAATTTTGTACGTCTATTGTCGTTTTCACTTGCCCAAACCGCTCCTGTTTGAGATTCTGCATCAATACGCATGGAGCGAAATTTTAAAGCCTTAAAAGTAAGCCCATCAAGTCCCATACGTTCCTGTGCATAAAAAACTGGTCCGGAAGAAGTGAGTTTTATCAACAGTGCAATCAGGAACATGAGCGGAGAAAAAATTACAAGAGCAAATAATGATCCGAATATATCAAGCAGGCGTTTGAATACTTGATTCCAGCCGGTCATTGGACTCTGTATGATGGTTATTATTGGCATGTCATCAAATGTCTCAACTTCAGTGTGAAGTGTACGGAAGGAGCCTAAATCCGGAATAATTCTGACATCAACCCATTGTTCGGCCAACAACTCTTTCAATTCGGGTAGTTTGTGTTGTTCTTCCGGCGCAAGAGCAATAAAAACTTGATCAATTTGCTGTGTCTGAATAGTCTGAGTCAGCAGTTCAATTCCTCCAAGTCTGGGAATATCTGCCGGAATGTCTGAGTTTGGTTTGCTGCTGATCTCAATGACACCTTTCAGGACGATCCCAAGCGATTTGAGACGTTCGAGCCGCTGAAAAAACTTGTTTGCAGAAACTCCACTGCCAATCAGCAAAACATGTTCGACATGTGCTCCTCTTGCGTGCAGCCACTGTAATGACCATCTTGACAATACTCTTGAAAGAAAGAGTAATAATAATATACATGTCAGAAAATAGAGTGAATGAACTCTTGAAAAGGAAAATTCACGATAGAAAAAAGCGGCAACTAAAGTTAATAACAACAAGCTGGCAGTACCACGCAAAAGATGAACAAACTCGTGTCTTAAGTGAATAACTTTATGCAGTCGATAAACGCCACTGAAAGAAAAAACAAAGCCTGTTAAGATGGCAACAAACAGTGCCGCTTTCAGATACTCATCATGTGGTGGAATCATTGTTGCCGGAGGCAGGTTAATCAAATGAAACCGAAGTTGATATGCCAGTTCCCAAGCTGTAAAAGCCAGAGACATATCCAGCAGTCGCAGGACTGAAGAAAATATCTGAGTGTGTCTTTTCAGCATGCGAACTTCTCCATATAAGAAGTGGTATGACAACCAAAATAAAGTTTCAATATTTTATTAAAAATATATTTTAAATATCTATGCAAGAATTTCATCCTAGTAATATTAGACGTTTAGTTTTTGACCTTGACAGCCTGTCTGCAAAGTTTAATCAGGATGGCTGGGAAAATTTTCGTCAATTTTTGCTGATCCTTGATGATCGCGATTTTGAGATTGTACTGATATCAGAGTCTATTTCGGCCTCTGACTGGAGTACTATAAACAAACTATCTGTGCTGGAAAGCTCTGCAGAAATTGCCCTTAAAAACAATGCATCTCTAACAGGTAATGACGTTTTTTGGCTTACAGAACAGCCAGTAATACAAACCAAACTAGCAAATTGCAGTCAGAACTATGCAGGCAGCAACACTGGGACTGCTCAAACAATTGGCTTGCAATATCTGCACTTGCACGACATGCTCCAGATCTTTCATCCCAGCAAAATTACTGCAGCTGATTTTGCTGCTACTCTAGCCAAACTTAAACAGAAGTCACCTCAGGTTCCTTTGATGCTTGGAATAGGTGGACCTGACGAATGTGGGCATGATTTTTTTGTGGGTGAATTAATCGACGCACTTGAAGATCATGAACAGCTTGTATCAGGCTTAGATCTGACTCAATTACTCGGAACAGAATTTTATAAACAAACTTTGTCCAAAGACAAAACTGTGTCTTCTTATTGGAATTCAGAAGAAATTCAAAACTGGGTTTTTACCAATATTTTGACTCCCTACACTCAAGGTCAACAAGTTTATCTGGAAAAACCTCCAGCATTTATTCAGGATTATGAGATCAGTAGTTTCCCGTTTTTCCTTGCACCTGAAATGATTCTGTTGGTGTGGGGCACAACTGTCTTCCTTCCAGAGTTTGAAAATATAATGGATGTAAGAGTATTATTGGAGCTTTCACCAAAAACTGCTGCCGCACGCATATTTGCTCTTGATGATCGCGTAAATTTCGACCAGACATTTGTTGATACATATCAGGAAAAAGAAGGGAAAATATATGCAGATTATCTGAAACAGTTTAATGTGATAAATCAGGTTGATTACCGGATTGATTTTGAAAATTTTAATGCCTTCAGGATGAAAGAAAACAATTAACCATTTTCAAAACGTCCTAGATCTTCCTTTATTTTTTGTTCTTCTTCCGGAGTTAGTTCTGCCAGCTCTTCTTGTAGAGGTTTGCTGACCCAGCGTTTTGTGCGAAACAGAACCAATAATAGTCCTATTACAATTCCTGCACCTGGAAGAATCCAGAGGACTAAATTGAATCCTTTTTTTGGTGGAGCACGTAAAATCCACTCACCGTACCGCTCAACAAAATAAGCTTTAATTTCCTGGTTTGATTTACCCATTTTAATGAGTTCACGAATTTTTGCTTTGATGCTGTTTGAAAAGCCAGCCTCAGAGTCTTTGACAGATAATCCTTGGCATGTTGGACAGCGCAACTCTTCTGCAAGTTGTCTATAGCGAAAATCCTGCTCGACTGAATTATCAGTTGATGAAAGTGCAAATGTTCCAGTTAAAATGACTATCACAAACAACAAACTTAAACACCTGCTGAAACTGAAGATCAATAATTTTGCTAGCCTGAGCCTCTGCATAATTGTAATATACGAAAAATTCTTAGAATTTTATGAATCATAATTTTTACTCAATACAGTTTATCTTTCTCACTCAAAGGATGCAATGTAAAACAGGAAATGAATAGAATACTTAATATAATTATGATCTGGTTGAAGAAAAAAGCTTGATAAAAAAATTATAAATCCAGTATTTTTGTGCCATTGAGTTCAACTAAATTTCATAAAAACTGGAAGCAAAGATGATGATTTCGTTAAAAAGACTTTAAGAAGTGCCATTTCGAGTTCTGCGATAAATTTTGCTTATGTTAAGCACTAATAGCATAGAGACTTATCCCTTTGATAGATAATGACAAATATTTTGTTTCAGAGCTTTTACGAAATTGTCAATGCTCAATAAAATATTTTATTAAAATCGGTTTATTATTTACTTTTTTGTATTAATTCATTATTAACTTGAAAATATACAATTAAAAGAGTTTAATGCACACGACAAGAGCTTAGAAGTTTACCTGAGTACTGAGTCGAAAATTTGTAAACGGGGTGAGAATTGTTCAATAATAATAAAAAAGTTTCTTCAACTGGTACTGCACCCACTTATATTGGGAAAGGTATGCGGATCGAAGGAAAGATTTGGGGGAGTCATCCTATTTGGATTGACGGTGAGGTACAGGGAACTATCGACAGTGCCAGTGAAGTAATCATAGGAGAACCGGCAAAAGTAGACGCTGTCATTCGGGCATCAACCATAAAAATATTTGGATTTGTTGAAGGTGAATTATTTGCATCCAAACGAATTGAGATAATGTCAATGGGACGTGTTCAGGGCAATGTGACCAATCTCACTGGTTGTCTGGTGATCCATGATGGGGGGATTATTGAGGGAAAGTGTTCGACAGCAACCGAAGAAAAAATGAATAAACTGCTCTCACAGCATGCCCCTAAATTATTGCTGGACAACTCCTCCAACCTGCCATCAGAAGAACAAGCTATTGAAAATAAAGAAAAAAAACCAACACTTCGGTCAGTAACAGAGATAAAAGGAAAAGAAAATACTTAACTGTCTTTTCGGAAAAACCTAGAGTTGCCTCTTTGATGCAATTATAATTTTTCAGCAGGTCTACGGTTATTTGCTATTACGCCGGTTGGTCTGAATGCAGGGAGTATTTTTCTTAAACTTTCAGTAGTCTGAATTGGTTTTGCAGGTACAATGAGCGAGAACGATTTCCGCTCTACTTCAAAATGCACTGATTCTACGGTGTCCTGCATACCTGATACATCCAAAGACAAATTTGCCCAATTACCCTCTACTTCAACCTGTTTTCCTGTTTTCAGGAGAGTCTCAATATTAGTATTCTGCTGCCCAACTGCAAACCAATTTTTTATTTGTTTAAAATACTCTGCAGCTGTCTGACTAAGTTCTCTTTTAAGGTATACTTTAAGCACTGGAGTTCTAGTTAATTTGCCTGGATGCATAGTCAGTGAACTCAATGCTTCATCATGGAAAGCAACTCGGCAGTAGAATCGGCCTTTTATCAAGCTGTTTTGTTCATCAATGTAAATTGTGGTGTTTGCAGTAGCCTGTGTACTGTTGAATACAAAATCATTCCAAAAGTATCTTGTTTCCAACTCTGATGCAAGAAACTGGACTTTCATTACATCAACTGGCAGAGTGTGTCCAGTTTTGAAAACCTGCAGAATTGGACTCAAATTTAAGGAGGATTGGCTGATGTTGATAGCAATGTCCTGCAGGTTTAAAGGCCAAAATCCTATTTCTAAAGTGCTCCGGCACTCTTCACTGGCTTGCATCAACGTATTAAATCCACGTCTGATAGAGCTAGGTGAACCCACCAAAATAATTTTTTTCCAGCCGGACCAAATTTCTCTTTCCACCAGCTTTTCCAGAGTTGTATCTCTTGAAGTGTGGCAAAACTTTGTAGGTACCAACTGTTCCATGACTCGCAGTCCATGACGTTTCCAGAATAAAGAAATACCAGGATGTGTATAACTGTCCAAAATAAGGTGCATTGGATTACTCATAAAATTCTGCTGATTTTATAATTTGAATAATTCTTGAGAGTTTATGACCTTGAAACGATTAAGTCCTGCAGTGCTTGTTTAGTTTGTGTGATTAGTTCTTCAGGCAAGCCGTCATTATGCAAAACAATATCTGCGAATGCCAAACGTGCTTTCGGAGAAAGTTGGGCATCCAGACGGGCCTGAGAGTCTTTTTCACTGAGACTATCACGTTCTTGCAATCTGCGTACTGCAACTTTAGGGTCAAGCATTACTACCCAGATATACTGGCAAACCTTATGCCAGCTGGCCTCTATCAGTAATGCTGCTTCCAAAAACACAATACCATTGACACTGTCAGCAGCCAATTTGTCAAATTCTTTATGGATCAACTGCGCAATTATTGGATGTGATATGCCATTAAGTTGTTTTAGTTTATCCGGATTTCCAAAGACAATCGCTCCAAGCAGCAAACGGTTCACAGTTTTGTCTGGATTTAATATTTTGTCTCCAAATTTTTCCAGCACTTTATAATATCCTGGATTTCCTGGTTCCAGAACCTTGTGTCCCAACTTATCAGCGTCAATGACGGAATACCCTTCTTTTTGGAGAAACTGTATGACGGTGCTTTTTCCTGAGGCAATACCTCCCGTCAAGCCGATCAAAGCAGGTTTGGTTTTTTGAGAGTTCATGAAAGTTTAGTTTAATCCAGTCTCAATCAGCATTAGATATTATAATCAAAGTATGATGTTGCTGTCAGTAGTCCAAAAACGTGTCACTTCAAGCGAAGCGAAAAAAAACTATTATCTGTTACAGCTCTAAAATCATTATGATTTAGCCTTCAGGTCGAAATGCCAAATTATGGGTTTAAGAGTTTTTTGTGAATTCATCAAGTTTGAGAGAATAAGTCTCGTCTACAAGATCTATCTTGATAGTCAGCATAAAGGTATCCTTGAGTTAGAGCAAGATACGAATTTTTAAAAAAACAAAAAAAGTATTGACTATTTTAGTCAAAAGTATGAGATTCAGGCAGGAATGTAAGTCAGAGTAGTTGGTTAATTAATAACCTGTTGCTTTTGTCTCAATCATTATTCACCTTTTTCAACCATGGAGGAAAAATGGATACTGAAGGAAATACAGCTTCTAGAGTTGATTCCGCAGCTGAGGTTTTGTCGGGCAAGCTGAAAGATCTTCTAGCCCAAAAGGATAAGGGTGTTATTCAACTTGAGAGTGACAGTAAGGTTGTGGCCGCAGCCAGAACAATGCGTGACAATAAGGTGGGAGCAGTGATGGTTCTTGATAATGGAGTTCTGGTTGGGATTTTCACAGAACGTGATTTAATGAGTAGAGTTGTAGCAGATGGGCTGGATCCTGAAAATGTCATGGTCTCAGAAGTTATGACCTCATCAATTGCAACTGTGCCTCTGGAAACGCCTATTCGTGAAGCAGCAAATTTAATGTCGCAAAATCGAATACGACATCTGCCTGTACTTCAAGATGGACAATTAGTGGGTGTTATTTCGGCTGGTGATATCCTGGCCTGGAAGCTGCGTGAACATGAATTTACATTACACCAGTTAGAGGATTATTTTTTTAAATCCTGACAAGCAGCTCTAAAACTAAGGTAAAGAAAATGAATACAAAGCGGATTGAAGAATAATTATCTGTTTTCACTTTGACAGTCATGCTGAAGCGCTTACTTATTCTGATTGGATTATTGGGGATACTGTGCATGGAAGTGACGGCATCCACAACTTCTTCTTCAGCAATCCTGCTGGAAGTCAAGGGGCCGATTGGACCTGCTACGGTTGATTATGTCAGTCGAGTGCTTAAGAGAGCTTCAAAACAACAAGTAGCTTTGTTGATAATACAACTGGATACACCTGGCGGATTGGATTCTTCGATGCGGGAAATAATTCAGTTGTTAATGACTTCCGAAGTTCCCGTAGTTACATACGTTGCACCAGGCGGAGCGCGAGCAGCCAGTGCCGGAACCTACATACTATATGCCAGCCCCATCGCTGCCATGGCTCCCGGAACCAATTTAGGTGCCGCCACTCCGGTTCAACTGGGAGCCTCTCCAGTTCCGAATGCCTCCGATTCATCCGCAGACAACACCTCTATATCTGTAAGCTCTACGATGGAGCGCAAAATAATCAATGATGCAGTAGCTTATCTCAGAAGTTTAGCTCAGTTACGCGGACGTAACGTTGAGTGGGCCGTGAAAGCCGTCCGTGAAGGAGCCAGTCTTTCTGCAAATGAAGCACTCCGGCAAAACGTGATCGATTTGATTGCGGATCATGTACCGGATTTGCTTGCGCAGTTGGATGGAAGAGAAGTCCAGCTTATTCATGAAAAGCATGTTCTGCAAACTTCCGGACTAACAGTAAAACGAATTGAGCCGGATTGGAGAAATAAATTGCTTGCGCTGATTACAAATCCGAATGTTGCTTATGTTTTAATGCTAATCGGCATTTACGGTCTCATCTTTGAATTTGCCACTCCCGGTACTTTGCTTCCTGGAATTGTGGGTCTGGTTTCTCTTGTGCTTTCATTATACGCATTCCAAATTATGCCCATCAATTATGCTGGTTTAGCCTTGATGTTGTTAGGTTTAGCCTTAATGATTGCAGAAGCGTTTGCACCCAGTTTTGGAGTACTCGGCCTTAGCGGCGGTTTGGCATTTATAATCGGTTCAATATTTTTGATGGACACAAATGCGCCTGGTTATGGACTGTCCCCCGTTTTGGTGGGAGTATTAGGTCTGGCCAATTTAGCATTTTTTGCTTTCGTGCTGGGTTCCGTCATTCAAGCCCGGAAGCGACCGGTGGTCAGTGGAGCACAAACCATGGTCGGTTCAAAAACAGTTGCATTAAAAGCTTTTGAGGTTGAAGGACAGGTCCGGACTAAAGGTGAAATCTGGCAGGCACGTTCTCCTGTTCCGGTTGAAGCGGAACAGGTTTTGATAATCACCGGCACTGACGGCTTGGTGCTTCTTGTTACACCCCTCAATTCAAAGGAGAAAATATGAATTTAGATACATTTGCTTTCATTGTACCTTTAGTTGTACTGATCATGGTTTTGGTCAGTATGTTAAAAATTCTCCGCGAATACGAGCGTGGTGTAGTCTTTATGCTCGGCCGCTTTTGGTCGGTCAAAGGACCTGGACTGATTATAATCATTCCTATTTTGCAGGAAATGGTAAAAGTAGATCTGCGTACAATGGTTCTCGATGTGCCAACACAGGACGTTATTTCACGTGACAACGTTTCCGTCAAAGTTAATGCAGTCGTTTACATGAGGGTTGTGGATCCTGAAAAAGCAATCATCCAAGTGGAAAATTATTATGAAGCCACCAGCCAGCTGGCGCAAACTACTTTACGCTCGGTTCTGGGACAGCATGAACTGGACGAAATGCTGGCGGAGCGTGAAAAACTCAGCACCAATATTCAGAATATTCTAGATCAGCAAACAGACGGCTGGGGTATCAAAGTTACCAATGTTGAAATGAAACAAGTTGATTTGGATGACAGCATGGTACGCGCCATTGCCCGTCAAGCTGAGGCGGAACGTGAACGCCGCGCAAAAGTTATTCATGCCGAAGGTGAATTGCAGGCTTCATCAAAACTGCTTGAATCTGCACAAACTTTAGCCAAGCAACCGGAATCATTGCAGTTACGCTATCTGCAAACCCTCACTGAAATTGCCTCAGATAAAACTCACACCATCGTTTTTCCCCTGCCGATGGATATGCTGAAACCATTACTGGGGAAATTAGGGGATGTGGAAATAGATCAAGAAAAATCTTAAAACCAATATTTTATAAATGATATTAGCATTTGAAAGGAGGAGTTTATGAAGCAGAGTTAAGTTGCCAATTTTACGAATCTTCTCAAATTGATTAGCAATAAAGTTGAGAGTATGTTTATAGTTAAACTGATATCAGGAGGCCAAAATGGAACGAACAAAATCTCTAAAGCTAACGAGGTCATTGATCGGCATTATTATTGGAATGACTTTTATAATTCTTGGATGTGCACAGAAATTGCCAAAACCTACTGAAGAGGTTAAAGCAATTTTGGTAATTCCCTCAGAGGTAGTCAATAAGACTCAAATAGAACGCAAATATGATTTTGTGTTTAATTTCCAAAGCAAACCCTCTTCCGGTTCCTGGTACGGTAGCGATTCTCATCAAGCTGATAAATTATTCAGTCAAAGGGTAAATTTGCAGCGAAATGGAAAGAGTCTAACCATAATCAGTGAACTCCCACCTGGAGAGCATCGTCTCTTTTCAATGACGGAAAATCCCAACAATATCAGGAGCGGAAGGTCTAAAACTAAGATAACTTGGCATCTTCCATTTAAACTGAAAGAGGGAAAGATGCAGATTTATCCTTACCTTTTCAGTTATTCTCAAGAACTCATCGGAGCATCAAATTGGTTTCGTTCTTCTAAGGGCTTTGTACCTTTGAATGATGAAGATTTGGTGATGCTAAAGAAAGAGTTAAAAGTCTACGAAAACTATGAATTGTGGGATTCAGTTTTAATCACCACCTTACAACAGAACAAAAAAGCAGACGGCACACAGACAGAACCGGAAGCTCAGCCGGAAGCTCAGCCGGTAACCATAACAAAGTCCGGAAGTAGTCAGGTAAAGTCTTCGAAAGAACTGGAGTTGGATGTTGGTATAAATAGTAAATATCAATTAACTTCAGAGAGAAGTTTTCTTGGAATTTCTGAAAGTGGAAAGGCAGAACTTGAAGGAAGTGACATTAGATTTGTCTATGGTGCTACAAATAATCTTTCCTGGGGAGTCCGCATGAGTACTCATAGCGGTAAGGACTATACTTCTACATCATACTATTCAATTACTATGTCAGAAAATACAGCTTATGTGCGCTATGATCATTCTTTGGTAGACAATGATAAAGTGTTGTTGGAAGCTCAAATTGCAGCAGGTTTTAATTTAATCAGCATTGAAACAGATCATCCATCATTTAATTCCAATACCGTTTCAAGCTTTGGTTTTATGCTTGAACCGAGTATTTTCACTGGAATGAAAATTCAGGATGATATACTTTTTGGAGCAGGTTTGAATTATCCATTAGATTCATACAAAGGTAATACAAGCTGGTTAATCAATTATAACTACACGATAACTAAATCACCTGTTATCTATCTAATATTCAGATTTTCTATCTAGTTTTAGATGATGCCTTCGTAAAAAGTTGTAATTCCCGCAGAAGCGGGAATCCAGGAACATGTAAGTATCTG
>JACNJW010000047.1 GCA_014382365.1 SAR324 cluster bacterium | reverse complement strand
TGACGACTCATAATCGTCCGGTCGCTGGTTCAAGTCCAGCCTGGCCCACCAATAAAAAATGAGGGTATAGCTGTTTCAGTTAAATTTACCTTTTCTTTAAATCATGTCATCTCCCCAAAAAATTTTCTGAATCGACCCAACTGAAGCTGACAACCGGTAGTTTGTAGAGGCTTTCAGGTTGAGTATTTTATGTTGCCCCTCTTTTTTCGCTTTCATTTTCCTTGACTTGTAATGTTCACTGAATGGTGATAAATCTTGGGTTAAGCAATAAAACAGGTAGTTACTGATATTTCCAAAAGTTTTAAATAGAACTCTGATATGAAGAAAATGCTAATGCTTATTCTGGTTTTATCTTTGCTACTGTTGGTTGGTTGTACTACTGCGGTTGAGTATGATGGTGAACTGAAAAACGGTAAACCTCACGGCAAGGGAAACATAACTTATGAAAATGGAGACAGTTATGAAGGTGAATGGAAAGAGGGCTTAAAAGAAGGTAAAGGCATTCTTACTGCTGCTGACAGAGGGAAATATGAAGGTGAATGGAAGGCAGACAAAATGGAGGGACAAGGTACTTACAGTTGGCCCAATGGAGACAAATATGAAGGTCAATGGAAAGCAGGTAAAAAACATGGCGAAGGGACTCTGTATTTTGAAGATGGAAGCAAAATGATAGGTGAATATAGAGATGGCAGTCCCTGGCAGACCACACTTTCTAAATGAATTTATATATACATAATCAAAAATGAATAGACTAGTGAGTGTTGTTTGAAAAAATGGAGTGTTGTGATGATGAACTTACTATATATGATAAAATATATATTAAATCAAAATTCAGATAGTTCAAAATGCAAAAAAATGCATTAAATATGTAAGCTTAAAGATATGATTATACATAATATGAAATCATATATATCAAATCAATATATCTAACTGACTGTTGGTAAGATGCACGAAATAACTGTAGAGACTATTTGAGTAGAGAAACTGATCAATCCAATATTTAAGCATGACTAAAAAAACATGTTTATTAATCCCATCAACAGCATCCTGTATGTTCAGCTTTGAGATACTCAAAGCATCTTCCACAATATTTGCATATAATCAAGCATACTAACTGTGAAAGCCCTTGAAAATTTAGAGCAAATATTTTTTAATTTGATACATGATTTGTTACTCTGCCTGCAAAAGATATGTAAGCAGTCTTCATCCTGAGATAAAATGACATCAGACAAACTGTGTATTTTTAACCAGCTATAAAGAGCGCAAGTATGAAAATTCGTCTATTTTTGGTTGCGATGCTGCCGTTATTTCTGCTCATCTCAACCTTTGGTATATATTTTTTTGAATACATACTGACCGGACTGGAAGGAAGTCCCTTTAGTTCAGTATTCAATTCTCTCTGGTGGTCAGTCGTGACTTTTACCACAGTAGGTTATGGTGACATGTCGCCTGAGACGATTCCGGGTCAATTGTTTACTTTTCTGGTAATGGCTGCAGGATTGATAAATTTTTCAATAATAGTGTCATTAGTTACTGATAAGTTTCAGGAGTTTCGCTCCGGTCGAGATCGAGGTTTGGACTCGCTCAAAATAAAGGGACATGTTCTGATTTGCTCAGACGATCCAACTTGGATGCTGGATATACTTTCACAAAACAAGCAGTACGTGAAAGAAGATAAAGTTGTACTGATCTCTCCGATGGATGAACATCCTTTGCTGGCCACCTCTTATAAAAAACTAAAATGGGTATCTGGAGATTCTTTTGATCTCAATGTCTTGCGAAAATCAGTGGCATCAAAAGCTGAAATTGCCTATGTTTATTTTAAAGATAACAGCTATGCCCTGATGACAGTTTTACAACTTGAAACCTTGAGTGACGGAAAGATTGTGACTCAGGCACAATATGTTGGACGGGAATATAGAAACTACTTTGAGGATGTAGGATGTGATCATGCTCTGGATCCATATGATCTTTATGTACCATTAATGCTGCTGGCTTTCCACTCACAGGGCGCGCCTGCCTGGCTCAGCAAAGTAATCAACTGTGCCGATGGGCTGATGATAGCAACTCGAAAACCAGGTTCAGCTTTTATTGGTCAGACTTGGCTTGATCTCATAAAGAAACAGAAACAAAAACATGGTATTATGCCGCTTGCTGTTGTAATTGACGAGGTAGTGCTGATCAACCCAGAGGCGAATTTTGAGCTGCCTCAAGGCTGTTTAATAATGCAGTTGGAACCACCAGCAACACGTCCAAAAGGTGATCTTGAAGAGCATGCAGTTGAAGTGATTGGGATGGATGAGATTGGTCTGAAAGGACACATTTTGATTAGTTCTGATAATTTGGTTTTCATTAAACGCTGTTTGTTCGAGTTGAGTCTTAGAAAACAGCAGGAAAAAATAGTAGTGCTTTCAGACATTCCACTATTGGAAGAAATACCTGCTAACCTGAATGTTGAATGGATTGAAGGTGATTCCAACTCTGAAAAATCTTTTTTGCAGGCTAAATCAACAGAGGCAAAAGTTGCGCTGATTGATCATGCGGATGATGGTCAGAATTTAATGTCAGTGCTGCGTCTGGAACAGGCTACTGATGGTGAGGTCTTTACAATTGCAAGTTTTCATAAAGAAGATTTTGACCAGCAGTTGTTTAAAGTTGGTTGTGACTTTTGCCTAGATCCGGAAGAGCTGATTGCTCCAATTCTTTCACAGTCAGCCTTAAATCCAGGACTTGGGACACTGATTGAGGAAGTTATCCTGGAGGAATCAAAGACACAGAGTCTGCATGTGCGTCATTTAAGTCAGGATTGGCAACCGGCAAGTTGGTTGTCAACTATTGTAAATCTGAAGGAAAAAGAAGAAAAGCTCCCAGTGGGCTTGATTCGCAGTCAGTCACACAAACTACTGGTAAATCCGCATCCGGATATTCAAGTTAACCCTGGAGATCGTCTGATATACATTGCACCGGTCTCAGCAGCAGATCTGGAAATAGGTTATGAGGAAGAATCAGATGAGGATTCAGATCAGGATCAGGCAGCAACGGAACCTTCTGAGGTTGCAGAAAAATTGTTTCGAAGAGGCTTGCAACTGATTAAAAATGATGAAGATTATGAAGAAGCCTATCATAGTTTCCATCAAGCTGCAATTCAGCACCATACTCGTGCAAAATATAATCTAGGTCTCTTGAATTTTCATGGTAAAGGTGTACCGAAGAACTTGGATGAATCATACCATTGGTTTCGTGAAGCGGCTAAATATGGCAATGAGAATGCTCAAAAAGCACTCAAAAGCACCAGAGTATTACGCGAAATAAAAAAGAACACCAAGGACCATGATGTCCCTAAATTTGATACTGAGCTGGTGAACAAAATGAATGCAGAACAGAGATTTTGGTTTGCCAGTGCAGTGGTTGCAATGGTAATGGCAGATGATCATATTGATCTGCATGAGCGTTCTTTTCTGCATTCCGCAATTCGGCTGGTGAAAGACTTCGACAAAATTCAAGTAATTGAAGAATATATTTTACGCTGGCAGATGCCGCCTATTCAGGCTGTAGAGTTTGATCAAAAGGATCAAGATCATGTGCTCGAAAGCTTGCTAAATATTGCTACAGTTGATAGAAATTTCGATGAAAGAGAAGAAGCTCTACTGCGTGAAATTGCAGAGTCGATGAAAATCTCAGAAAATAAAATAGAAAATTTGATAAAAATTGGTCACAAGCGTGTTGAGCAGTTCCGTGCAAATCAGCTTCGTGCACCAAATGTAAGAGCGAGATTATGAGGCGAGGAGATGGGTGTGGGTAGTTGTAACCCCGCCACTGAATGACGGGGTTTACTGCTTGCTTATACTAGTTTGAAAATCTCGCCCAAACCATCTCTGATTGCACGAGTATCCTTCCAGTGATTGCTGCCTTTTTCCTGAAAAGATTCTGTTGCCGGCTTATCAATTTCTTCTGCAAATACTCCGCGGAAGGTTTTCGAGGCAAGGTGATCTGTTTGAACAACATAGCGGATTCCACTTTCATATAGTTTAAGTGAATCCTCATGTGCGGTTGTAACAGCCAAAACAGGAAGACTCGGTGCCGCTTGCTTGATGTAGGCAGCAAGTGCCAAATCTGCGTCTAAATCGCTTCCTGTACACGAAACAACTACTTTTGCCTCGCAGAGCTTATATTCTTTCCAGACAGCAGGATCGGTTGGATCTGCATAAACGGGATCAACGTTGGAATCTTTACGCTCCTCAAAATGTTTGATGATTTCCGGGTCTGAATCAATCAACAATACCCGCTCCGGAGTAAGTTGATCCTCATAAAACTCACCAATCTCCTGAGCAATTTCATTAAAACCTAACAGGACTACATGGTCTTTCAAAATGACATGCCGCTTTGTTTCCAGATCCTGTGCAGAAATGTTGCGGTTTAAAATACCAACAATCCACTTGAAAGAATTATAGAGTCCGGGCTGAATGACATGTCCGATAGCAGAGAAAAAGAATGACAAGAGAATAACAGCAATTACTATTGCAAAAAGACTGTCGCTGAAAACTTGTGATTTCCATGCCAAAAGAGCGACTATGATGGATATTTCTGATGACTGATTCAGAGTTGTTCCAATCAAAAAAGCAGTCCGTCCTTTAAGATCAGAAGCAAAACCTGTGATGATCAAAAAGAGAGGTTTAATGAGCACTACTAAAATCAGGATTGGAACGATTGCTCCAATGTTGCTACTGAAATTAGTGACTTGAATGGTTGCGATTTCAACTCCAAGAGTTAGAAAAAACAAAGCTCCACCAAATGATTTCAACGGACCGACTTTGTCTTCAATGTCTAATCGATAAGGCAGGTTTCCTACAGAAATTCCTGCAAAAAAAGCACCTGCTTCCGGAGAAATACCAATATATCCGCAAATGGCCGCAATACCCATACAATAACCCAAGGCACTGACAAAGAGCAGTTCAGATGAACGTAGAAGATAGCGCACTACTGGATCCAGCACAACTTTTGAGAGTATCATCAGAACCACAACCAGTAATATCAGTTCTTCGGTCAACCAGAGATTAAAAACCATTGTGGATTTAAAAGTTTCCGCTGAAGAAAACAGTGCTGTTGTGTCAGAAATTTTGCCTACTGCACCGGTAGCACTCAACTTGGCAAGCAGGACGATTGCAGCCAGTGTACTGATGACTGTAATTCCTGTTGAAATTTGTCCCTGCAGAGTTTCTTCAGTTTCACTGTTCTTTAATGCTGCAGCAACCATTATGCTGGAAGGGACTGCGAGACAAAGTGCGAAATAGATACTTTCACTAAATCCCGTTGTGCCTGCAAAAGTGATTGCTGCCCAGAAAAAAAGCAGTAAACCCAGCCCCATGTAGCCAACTCCATTTACAAGTATTAAATTTATACGCTTGGTAATGTCAATCAGGTTGAACTGCAATCCAGCCATAAACAGAATCAGTACAATACCAATCTGTTGGAATCCATCCAGAATTGCACGGATTCCACTATAATGATCATTCAACTGCTCAATAGTGGTTTCCGGAAGTCCGGCTACACTGGCCATTATGTAACCCATGATCACAAAAGCCAGAATATTGGTCTGTTTAAGTTTGGTCAGTAAAATCGTCAGGAGCATAGCGCCTCCAAGCATCAGCCCAAGAGGTTTAATGAACCATCCTCCTCCTCCTGCATACGCAGGGAGAGCAACAAAAAGTCCTACGGCTAAAGCTGCCGAGAATCTGAAGAAAATTGATTTAGACATGATACCTCTCATTATGTTTTGCAGAATTAAGCATTGGCAAAAGCTTCGCCAAGCCCTACCTGCAATTTTTGTGTTTCTGACAAATGGCTTTCACCAACCTCACGGAAAGCTTCTTTTGGTGGTTTAGTTTCCTCTGCTTCAAAAATGTTTCTGAAGGCTTTAGCTGCCAAATATTCAGTTTGAATCACATAACGTGCTCCCGCTGCATACAATTCCAAAGTTTCTTCATGTGAGGATGTTGCTGCTAGAAAGGGAACGTCCGGTGCTGTAATTTTTAACCAGCGTGTAATTGCCAGCTCTGCCTCTTGACCACCATCCATACAGGAAATCACAATTTTTGCTTTGTCAAAGGCCAGATCTTCCCAAACATCTGGATCGGCCATATTTGAATAGTGTGCGTGTATATTACTGTGTCCATGCTGTTTTTCAAAATAATCAATGATGCGTGGATCCAAATCAAGCAGTAAGACATTTTGCCCTCGTTCTGCATAGAAATCTGCAATTTCAATGGCCAACTCATTGTATTCCATGATGACCACATGTCCTTCCATAGCAAACTCTTCCTCTCCAGATTCTGCAGCTGCAGTTGAACGTCCGTCCATGAAACTGAGAACTTTTGCAAGTGCACCGTATAGTTGGTCAAGGAATTGATGTCCCAGTGCAGAAAAGAAAAATGATATCAAGACCACCAAAGTAACTACAATAAATATATGTGGATCAAAAATTTTATACTGTAGACATAGTACTGCCAGCATTAATGAAAACTCTGAACTTTGATTGATAATGGCACCCATCAGAAAAGCTGGTTTAGCATTCAAACGACTGAGAAAACCCAGAATCAACATCAGAGGGATTGTCAAAATCACAACCAGGACCGCCAGAATAAATCCTTCTGTCAAACCACCCAGCATCTGCTCTAGTTTAAATTCTGAAATGTCAAAACCGAGACCCATAAAAAAGAGAATGACGCCGAAGGCTTTCAAGGGTTCAACTTTGTCCTCAATTTCGTGACGATAGGGAAGTGCAGCAAGTGTAGCTCCTGCAAAGAATGCCCCAATTCCGGATGAAAAGTGAATAACTTCACACAGTGCAGCAACCCCCATTCCATAGCCTAAAGTTCCGATGAAGAGGAGTTCTTCAGATTGTGCAAAAAACTTGAAAAGTGGATTGAGAAGATGTTTGGTTACAAAATATAGTACAATTGCTAAACCGAACATTTTTGCGAAGATCAATCCCACTTCAACACCAAGGGAAGCTCCACCTACTTTGTCAGGATTCAGACTGCCAAGAATTGCTAGAGCAACCACAGCTACAATATCCTGCAAAACCATCAATCCGAGTGCCACTTGACCATGTTCCTGAGCAATTTGTCCAGTACTTTTGAGTGTGCCAATCACCAAAATGGTGGAAGAGAGTGTGAGGCAAAGTGCAAAATAAATCAGAGCGGCGGTAGAGTTTGCTGCCGGCAGTCCGACGGCTTCCATATAACTTGCGTCGATGCCGACATATGCTGCACCCAGTCCTATGCTGATTACAAAGAGGCCAATAATTTGTCCAAAACCATTGATCAATAGTAATTTCCAGCGTTTTATCAAGCCAGGAATATCGACTTCCATACCTGCCATAAAGAGCAAAAGCGTGATGCCAATGTCAACAAAAGCAGTCATCACGTCGCCATTGATGATCTCTCTAAAATTAAAGACACCTCCGAAAATGACACCGATAATTATGAAAGCAAACAAGCTGGCTTGTTTAGCATAGCTCAATATTATAGCGACAACTGCAGCTGCCAGCAGCATTGCACCCAGTGGTTCAATCAGGCTGCTGCCTCCACCACCTCCACCTGCATAGGCCGGAAGTGACAGTAGCGAAAGTATAAGGGTAAATACCCCGTTGCGTAGATTAAGTTTCATAAGGAACTCTCCTGATTTTATAAATACCAAACTTGAAGATTATTGTTTGAATGCTAAGAGATCAAGTCTCTGCAAAGATCTTTTCTGCAGGAAAATCATTTCATATCCTGCTAAATTTACAAGTTTTTTAAGAAAAAAGTACAACAAAATAAAAAATGTTTAATTAACAATATTCACAGTTGTTGATCATGCCTCTGAAGTTTCGTTGAAAATGTTTTTTATGTCAAGGTCTTAATTTGAACTGTTTTTCTAATTAATTATTTAATGAGAGGTATCTTTATGCTCTCATCATTCCGGAAATGACCAGGGGTTTTCTTTTTCATAAGCAAGTGCTGTACTGAACAAAAGAGATTCTTCAAAAGGTGGTGCGATAAGCTGAAAGCCTGTAGGCAGTCCATTATCCGTCTTTCCTGCAGGTACTGATAATGCCGGAAGGCCAAGATAATCAAAAGGACGAGTAAAGTGGCCAAGTAAAGAAAGATATTCGATAAAGCCGGGATTTGCTTTAATGTCCGATTCTGCCAGAGTTGGAACAGGAATTGGAACTACCGGACAGTGTAGAATATCCACCTGTTCAAAAACATCCTGCAGAAACTCCTCCAAAACTATCTTACGCAATTTTAGCGCATCAAGATAATCAGTTGCTGAAAATAACAGGCCGGTCAGCAGGCGTTCACGAGTTTGTGATCCATAATTTTCAGGTTGTTCCTTGAGCCAATTAGCATGTGCAGAGCTACTCTCTGCACCGCCAATAATGTTAGCCATAGCATTGCTGATTTCAAAACTCTCCGGTAGAGGAATCTCTACTACTTTTGCCCCAAGACCTCGAAACACAGCCAGACTGTTTTCCATTTCACGCTGCACCTCAGGATGTAAGGGATCCAAAAAACCGGCAGAGTTGCCGGAGCGTTTTGTTGGGACCCCTATTTTTAAACCGCGAATCCCGGATTCAGCTTTGGATATAAAGGCCGGTACAGGCTGCGTGGAAGAAGTGGTGTCTTTTGAGTCTCTGCCGGAAATAATATTTGTGAGTAAAGAACAGTCAGCAACTGTTCTGGTGAGTGGACCAAGATGATCCAGCGAAAATGAAAGCGGCATTGCACCAAACCGGCTGACACGTCCATAAGTCGGTTTCATGCCTACAAGTCCGCAGCACGAAGCAGGAAAGCGAATTGAGCCTCCCGTATCGGAGCCCAGTGATCCATAACTCAAAAAGGCCGCAACCGCGGCAGCCGGACCGCTGGAAGAGCCTCCAGTGATATATTCCGGATTCCAGGGATTGCGTACGTCACCCGTGATTTCGTTGTGTCCGGTCAGTCCATAAGCAAACTCTACCATGTTCAACCGGCCAATGTCCAGAGCTCCAGCTTGTTCCAGCTTGAGCAAAGCTGTTGCTGTTACATCCGTAACATAATCAGCACATATTTTAGAACCACAGGCTGTAATATTTCCGCTGCTGTAAAACATATCTTTATGCAGAAGCGGAACGCCATGAAGGAGGCCTTTGGGCTTTCCGGAGAATAACTGTTTATCAGCAATTTTTGCTGCTTTCAGAGCCTCTTCCGGAAACAAACGGGCCAGACAGTTTAATGAGGAAGCAGATTTTTCAAGCTGTTCTATATTGTTCAGCACTACTTCCTGCGATGAGACCTTTCTTGCGGCAATTGCTGCGGAGAGCTGAACAAGACTCATCCGGGACAAAGTTTCATCCACCATGCTGTTCTATTTCTACTGAGTTTTGGAATTATTTATGGAAAGTACTTTGCCAAATTCTGCAGGCTCAGTCTCAAATGATAACTTAGCTAAAAAGTTATTCTTTGATTCAGTCAGGATTTTAACTGATTCCAAAGCAAATTGAACTTCTGGATCATTTGGATCTTGATTAAGAAAAGCAGTCCATTGGTTTTGCATTTTTATCTGGGAGAACAGGTATGAAAAAGTTTTACTGCAGGAGAGATCTGTTGAGACAGTTTAACTTTTAATAAATTATTGGTAAGTTATCGGGTTAAGCTATAACTTAACCCGACAATTGATTTTTCTTTATTGAAACAATAAAGATCAGCTACCAGGTGCCTTGGAAATTAAGCCTTTGACATAGTATTTCATGCCGAGCATTTCGCCGTCAGACAGGGCTTTGGTAACTTGTGTTCCATCACGTTTAGTAAAACCATGGTCAAACACATCCATTGCACCACTCAGGATTTTCCCTTTTTCTTTGTTCATTTTCACAATCAAAGCTTGTGGAACATCCGGATGGAAACTAGTCAGGCCAACAATTCCGGTGTCAAGTCCCCACCAGTCTGCACCGGGTTTCCAGGAACCGTTTTCAACTGCTTTAACTGCTTCCATATAATAGACATCCCAGTTCCAGACGGCTGCAGTCAAATGGGCTTCTTTCCCATAAATGGCCATGTCTGTATCGTTTCCAATTGCAAAAACCCCATTTTTCTTGGCAGTTTGTACTGTTGCAGCAGAATCGGCCATAGTGACAATAACGTCTGCACCATTATCAATGAGTGCCTGTGCAGCATCACTCTCTTTGGCAGGATCAAACCAACTGTTGATCCACAACACTTCTACCTCGATATTTGGATTTGATTGTTGTGCACCCAGGGTGATGGCATTAATATGGCGGATGATTTCAGGAATAGGCTGGGAACCGACAATACCGATTCGTCCTGTTTTGCTCATTCCTCCGGCAATGATGGCGGCAAGATATTTTGCCTGATACATACGTCCGAAATAGTTGCCGGCGTTTTTACTTTGTTTGAATCCTGAGCAGTGCAGGAAGGTTGTGTCAGGATGCTGTTTTGCTACTTTCAAGGTTGGATCCATGTAACCAAAGCTGGTGGTAAACACGATGTCGTGTTTACGTGCCATTTTACGGATTACACGCTCCGAATCACCTTCCGGAACAGACTCTACAAAACTCGTTTCGTATCCGGCTGTTTCCAGAGCTTTGCGTCCCAAATCGTGCGCATGAGTCCAGCCTCCATCACCGACGGGGCCTACATATACGAAGCCAACGCTTGGTTTTCCGGCCCAGGCATAACTACTAACCAACAACAGAGTCAGGGTGACTCCAATTAATTTTGAAATTAATTTTCTCATATTATCTCCTAGAGAATGATTAAAAGAACCCCAAACGGGTTCGTTGCAGAAACCGGCATAGGGCCGGTGTGAAATGCACTATGGTTTAGTGTTTTTCTCCTCTAAAAAAGACTTTTCCAAGTGCAGCTGGCATGACCTGAATACCTCGCCGGTTATTACGGATAGTCACCAAGGTCAGCACCAAGATTGTTAAAACATAAGGCAACATCTTTAAAAAATATGGAGAGATGTCAATACCCAATACTTGCAGGCGTAGCTCCAATGCCAGAGCTAGTCCAAAGAGATATGCTCCTCCAAGAGCCTTTAGTGGATCCCAAAA
The DNA here is from genome assembly GCA_014382365.1 of SAR324 cluster bacterium. Classification (GTDB taxonomy): domain Bacteria; phylum SAR324; class SAR324; order SAR324; family NAC60-12; genus Arctic96AD-7. The sequence continues at coordinate 28,301 of JACNJW010000047.1, read as the reverse complement.
GGCAAAAATAACCAGAGCCACAGCAATCCAACCTCTACCTGCAGTAATACCATCTACCCAAAACGGAGTTAATGCAAGCGGAAAATATGCACCCCCAACTCCAATCAGCATTCCTCCACCGACAACAGCAAAAAAACGGTAACTCAAAACAGAAATACCAAGTGAATCACAAACCTCCGGAGCCTCGCCAACTGAACGAATGTTAAGACCCAAACGACTCCTGAAAAGCAGCCACCAAGTTAAAGCAACACAAAGGTATGAGAAATAAACTAGTGCATCCTGATTAAAAAGAACTGATCCTAGAATGGGGATAGAGTGTAGTCCGGGGATTGGAATTCGTGCCAGGGGCTCTACTGTTTCTCCCATCAGTTTGTCTCCAAACAAACCGCTTAAACCTGTGCCGAAGAAAGTTAGTGCCAGTCCTGAAGCAATCTGGCTTGCCCGTAGCATCAAACAGACAAATGCGTGAATCATTGAAACAATTCCTGATGCAATAGCCGCTGCAGCTATAGCATAGAAGTAATTGCCGCTGTTTAACATAACAACAAAGGCTACTAATGCTCCCACAAGCATCAGTCCCTCCATGCCAAGGTTTATCACACCTGCACGTTCACTTATCACCCCACCAAGCGTAGCAAATAATAAAGGAGTACCCATGGCAACAGCAGCAATCAATATTTGTATAAAAAAGTCCATTTAAATTTTGTTTTTACTAAACCAATAATCTTGTTATACGCAGTTTGTATTCTGTAAAAATCTCAGAACCCAATACTGTAAACAAAATAATACCTTGATACAAATACACCATTGAAATTGGCAAACCGTATTCAATTTGTAGTACTTCTGCGCTGACAAAGACAATTGACATAAAAAATGCGCTGAGTACAACTCCAAGTGGATGATTTCTGGCTAGCCAGGCTACGATGATACCGGTATAACCATAACCGATGGAAATATTTTGCTGCAGACGGTAGTGAATACCTGATACTTCACTGAAGCCTGCCAGGCCAGCAATTGCTCCACTTGCTGCAAAGACCAGGATTGTCAAAGTTTTAATGCTGACTCCTGAGTAACGGGCAGCGTCGGGATTGTCTCCGGTTAGACGGATTTGGAAACCAAGTTTGGTTTTCATTAAAATCCAGGCTACAACTGCTATTAAAATGAAGGCTATTATCAGACCGGCATGTATTGATGTGTTGCCGAAAGCAGGAAGCTGTGCGGCCTCAGAGAATTCTTTAGTGATTGGAAAATTGTTGCTGTCTGGATCACGCCATGCTCCAAACAGCAAGTGATCAATCCAGGCTGCTGCGACATAATTCAGCAACAGAGAAGTGATGATTTCATTAACTCCAAAATTTGCTTTTAAGTATCCTGGAATGCTGCCCCACAAACCCCCGCCTATCATGGCCATGATGATCATGAACACAATCAACACTCCGCCAGGAAGTTGTCCGTCGAAATGTAAAACAACCCAGGTCATGGCAAAAGTACCCATGTGAAACTGACCTTCTGCACCAATATTCCATTGCCGCATTTGAGCAGCAAGTGCAACTGCAAGTCCTGTGAACAGTAAAGGTGTCATTTTGACCAGCAGGTCCTGCCAGCCGTATTTGGTCAGAAATATTTCTTCACCAACAATTTTATATGCTGACTGGGGATCTATTCCAACTACCAAAAAAAAGAACCAACTTATAATTAAGACTAACAACAATGCGGAGCCCAACACCAAAACTCGGCCCCAGGACGAAGTGTTGACTCGCTTCTCCAAAAATATTCGCACTATGTCACTCTCGGATTCTGGAATTTCTCAGACTCTTTCAAAGAGTTTGAAAAAGGTTGTAGATGGTTTTATAGGCCCCATATTTCTGAGGCCTTAAGCGGTAGGAAAACCAATTTACTTTAAAGTGGCAATGTAGGCTGCAACATTGTTGATGGCTTCATCATTTGCTAAAACCATAGCCATTGGGCGCATTTGCATGCCGTATGTATCACCAGACTTAGTGCCTCGCACACCAGCTTTAAAGTTCTTTAACTGCCGTACTAAATACCAATCCTGTAAACCAGCCAGACGCGGTGCGTTTAAAGCTCTATTGCCGCCAGCAGTAGGGCCGTGACAGGCCTGACAAATCATGTATGCTGTTTTTCCTGCACTGATGTCACCTTTGACAGTAGCTGCTGTCGGTTTATCTTTCGGCAAACTGGATAAATAAGCTGCCATGTCTGCTATTGCCTGGTCATTGGCCAGAGTTAAAGCCATGGGTCTCATTTGCATACCATATGTGTCCTTTGGGTCTGCACCACGAATTCCAGCCTTGAAATTTTTCAGCTGCCGTTCCAGGTACCAGATTTCCTGTCCGGCAATCTTTGGTGCATTCAGTGCCTTGTTACCCATACCGTCTGCACCATGGCAGGCGAGACAAACAGCATAACTGGCTTTCCCTTTTGCGGCATCGCCGGCAGCACTTGCACTTACAGCAGTCATAATTCCGAGAGCCAAACTAATTCCAACAACAAATAATTTATTCATGATTTTTCCAATATTATAAGATGATGATAAATCTGCAGTAAAACGGAAAATTAAATTTAATAACGTATCAATTTTACTGGCTGTTCTAAAAACTAATTGAACGAGTGTAAATTTTATATCAATCTTTTGCCAAAGAGGCAACAGAATTCTGTTTAATATTAAGAGAGTTTGAACTTTTAAAAAAATCTAGGAAGGAAATAGAAGGAAATATCTTTCTGTTTAACAAAAAAAAGAAGTGGGAGTCCGCGTGGACTCCCTTGAGGAATATTTTTATTTTAAAGTAGAGATGTATGCAGATACGTTTTTAATTGCGGCATCGTCTGCCAGTGTCATTGCCATGGGGCGCATTTGTTGACCAAAGCTGTCGTTGGCCTCAGCACCACGAATTCCTTTTTTGAAATTCTGCAGTTGCCTGACTAAGTACCAATCCTGCTGCCCGGCAATTTTTGGTGCATTCAAAGTTTTATTTCCTTCACCGTTTGCACCGTGGCAGGAGAGACAAACCGCATAAGCCGCTTTTCCTGCAGAAGTGTCAGCTTGTATTGTAGTGGCTGGGTCAGTTGCTTTTAGAGTACTTATGAAAGCAGCAACATCCGCAATTGCCTGCTCATCAGCCAGGATCATGGCCATGGGGCGCATTTGCTGGCCAAAAATATCTTCCGCATGAGAACCGCGTAATCCGGATTTAAAACTATTTAACTGCCGAGCTATATACCAATCCTGCTGCCCGGCAATGCTTGGTGCATTGAGTGCCTTGTTTCCTGAACCATCTGCACCGTGGCAGGAAACACAAATAGCAAATGAAACTTTCCCCTTTTCAACAGATCCAGTGAGAGCCACGTCAACTGCAGCGGGTTTTGGAGTTGACTCCTGAGGCTCTTCAGTCGTTTTTTTAGCTACTGCTGCTGGAGATTCTCCTTCAGCGAAAGCAGCTACATAGGCGGCTACATTATTAACAGCATTGTCGTCAACCAGTGTCATTGCCATTGGTCGCATCTGCATACCGTATAAATCATCTTCGTGCGTACCGCGGATTCCTTTTTTGAAACTCATAAGCTGCCGGGCAATATACCAATCAGGAAGTCCAGCAATTTTTGGAGCATTCAATAGTTTGTTGCCTTCACCCTGGAGGCCATGACAGGCGATACAGGTAGCATAAGATGTTTTACCAGCAGCAAGGTCTCCTTTTAAAGTTGCTTTAGCTGGGGCTCCCTTAAGGGTTCCTATGAACTCCACTACTTTGTCGAGTTCGTAATCATTGGTCAAGGTCATTGCCATGGGGCGCATTTGCATGCCGTAAAGATCTTCCGCATGTGCTCCCCGAATTCCTTCACGCCAGTTGCTTAACTGCCTTTTTAGATACCAGTCGTGCTGGCCTGCCAATCTTGGAGCACCCAGTTTTTGACTTCCTTCACCCATAGAACCGTGACAGGAGGCACAGGGAGCATACAGAGGCTCGCTGACAGGAGTTTGAACTATGGACACAGCTGTGTTAGCTTTCACAGTAACCGGCAGAGCTGAAGATACACCTTTTAGTGTTGCCACGTAGGCTGTTATGTTGCTAACTGCCGTCTCGTCTGCCAGAGTCATTGCCATGGGGCGCATTTGTTGGCCGTAGACATCTTGTGTCTTTACACCCCGTAATCCGTTTTTGAAATTGTGAAGCTGCCTCTGGACATACCAATCGGGAAGTCCAGCAATTTTAGGTGCATTCAGTGCTTGAATTCCTTCACCGTTAGCACCGTGACATGACGTGCAAACAGCATAAGCTGCTTTTCCTGCGGAAACATCTCCCTCTATTCCGGAATGTTTCGCTCGTCCGTTGAGAGTTCCAATGTAGGCCACAACATCTTCGACATCCTGATCTGTAACCAGGCTAATGGCCATTGGTCGCATCTGCATACCAATGATATCCTGGTGGTGGGTTCCTCGAATGCCTTTTTTAAAATTATTAAGCTGTCTTGCTAAATACCATGCCTGCTGTCCCGCCAGTCTTGGTGCATTTGTGATTAATTTACCTTCACCATCATCTCCGTGGCAGGCAGTGCAGACTTTGTAGTTTGCTTCACCGCGTTCCAAGTCTCCTTCTGCAAAGGCATTTATTGAAAATACAGTTCCCAGAACAAGAGTAATTATTCCAGTAATAAAATGATTGTTCATGACAATTCCTTTGTAAATCTTAGTCTTATATGCAGGACAGCAATGTGTTTTACTGCAGTCCTTTTGAAGTTGAATAATAACCGTTAAGGCTAGCAAGAGATTGATGAATATGCAAATACTTTGATGTATCTGACTAATTTATTTTCACTCAGTCGGTATCAGTACTGTAGCGGGCAGGAGCTCGGCACTCTTCAAATGACTGGGAACTATAGCTGTAGCCTTTTCCTACACGAGTATTTTGACGGTCCTGCTCCAGCATTTGCAGGCAGGCCAGATAATTTTGCTGATTGAACGAAGTTCCGCAGCCACCGACTACAGAAAACAACAGACTTCCTAGAAATAAAAGCAGGATTAAATCTAATCTGGAAAACATTATGACTTGTTCAGCTAATAATAGAGAGCGGATTATTCACTATTTTGTATTTCCTGCAAACGCAGAATGTGATGCTTCAGACGCTCACAAAAATATGCGATTTCTGCTGCAGTAGTTGACCAACCCCAACTGACGCGCAGACTTGATTTTGCTTCTGCTCGGGAACGTCCCATCGCCAATAGAACAGGACTAGCTTCCATTGCGCCCGAAGAGCAGGCGGAACCTGTTGAAACTGCAATCCCATCTAAATCTAAAGCAATCAACAGGCTTTCTGCACTTATACCATGGATACCAAAGTTGAGCGTGTGAGCTAAACTGTGCTTTAGATCAGTATTCAGGAAAAGACCGGAGATTGTTTGGATTTCAGCAAGAACAGACTTACGAAACTGAAAATACTTTTTGCGAAGTTTAGTCTGATTTGCAAGATACCATTCTACTGCTTTGGCAAAACCTATGGCAAGTATCACATTTTCCGTTCCTGCACGCCGTACTCTTTCTTGTTTACCGCCGGTGATCAATGACTGAAATTGGGTACCTTGTTTTACATAAATCAATCCTATACCACGCGGTCCTCCAAGTTTATGTGCTGTTGCAGAAGCAAAATCAACTTCAGCTGAACTTAAATCCATTGGTATTTTCCCAAATGCCTGTACAAGATCGGTATGAAAAGGGATTTTATGTTCTCGTGCAATTTTACTGATTTCCTTCAGGGGTTGAAGATTTCCGGTTTCATTATTGGCCGACATCACAGAAATCAGAGCTGTCTCCTGACGAATCGTTTGAGACAGTGATTCCGCTATAACAATTCCGCTGGAATCTACTGGTAGAACATCGAGTAGAATATTTGCTTGAGTTGCAAGAATTTGTGAAGTTTCCAGTACAGAAGGATGCTCAACCGCAGAGGTAATTAAATGCTGTTTGCCGGATGACAGCATTAATTGCCGAATGACAGCATTGTTGCTTTCAGTTCCACCGCTGGTAAAAAATATTTCACGCGGCTCTGCAGCCAAAGAAAGAGCCAGGCTTTCACGTGCTTCCTCAAGTAAAATACGTGCGCTGCGTCCTGCCCAATGTGGACTGGAGGGATTGGCAAATGCTTGCTCAGCAATTTCACTCATTTCATTTTTCACCTCCGGCAGCACAGGTGATGTTGCATTATGATCCAAATAACACCTGGGATTTGACACGTAAATCTCTGGAAAAATGCTGGAGGAACAGACTTGATCAGTAGTGAAAAAAAGGCGGACACTCAGGTCCGCCTTTATCATTCAGTCAATCAGAAACCCACCGTATTGAACGAAAAACGGTACGAAAACAAGGCTGAGAATTGCAGAAAGTTTTATCAGAATATTCAAAGCCGGACCTGAAGTATCCTTGAATGGATCACCAACTGTATCACCAACCACTGCGGCTTTGTGGGTATCAGTTCCTTTTCCACCCAAATTTCCGGCTTCAATGTATTTTTTAGCATTGTCCCATGCTCCTCCGGAATTTGCTGATGAGATAGCCAGTACGCCCCCCGAAACCAGTGAGCCAGCTAGAATTCCTGCAACAGCCGGGACACCGAAAAGAAAGCCAACCAGAAGTGGAGTTCCCAAAATCAGAATTGCTGGAGGTATCATCTCACGCAGAGCAGCTTCTGTTGAAATTGCCACACATTTTTCATGATCCGGTTCTGCTGTACCTTCCATGATTCCAGGAATAGTGCGGAACTGTCGGCGTACTTCTTCGATCATGTCAAAGGCGGCGGTTCCAACAGATTTCATTGTCATTGCAGAAAACAGGAATGGCAGCATTGCTCCTACAAACAATCCTGTCAGAACGAGTGGGTCAAGCAGGTTGATACTATCCATGATTTTTGCAGTAGGATCCAGAAGGTCTGCCCGTGTTAAAAATGCTGAAAACAAGGCCAGCGAAGTAAGAATAGCAGATCCGATGGCAAAGCCCTTGCCAATGGCTGCAGTTGTATTACCTGCAGCATCTAGTACATCAGTCCGGTCCCGGATGTTTTCACCCATACCCGTCATTTCAGCAATCCCTCCGGCATTATCAGCAACAGGTCCGTATGCATCGATAGTCAACCCGACTACCAGAGTACTCAGCATACCTAACGCTGCAACGGCAACTCCGTACATTCCACCAAGTGTGAATGATGCGTAGATACTTGCTGCTAACAGTAAAATGGAACCTGTAGCACTGTGATATCCAAGGGCCAATCCAAAGATAATGTTTGTTGCAGCTCCGGTTTCAGACGCTTTGGCAACTTCACGTACCGGTTTAAAATCATGGGATGTGTAGTATTCAGTCAGTAGTCCTACCAGCAAACCTGCGATTGAACCACTCAAAAAACAGAAATAAATACCCATGTTTGTGTAAAGCTGACCGCCGATTTCAAAAGATTCCGGCAGTGCCCACATTGTGACAAAAAAGACGGCGACTGCACTCAGAATTGTGGAAATAATCAAGAGTCTTTTTAAAACTGGAGCCACGTCTTTTTCTTCACTGACACGTGCACTGAACATGGTCAATAAACTAGCGGGAATACCGACTGCTGTAATAAGAATCGGAAAGAGCAATGCTTCCAGGTTTGTCGCAAATGCTACTGCTCCAATCACCAGAGCGGCACAGGTGCTTTCTGCTAAAGATCCAAACAAGTCTGCACCCATTCCAGCAACATCACCAACATTGTCACCCACGTTATCTGCAATAACTGCCGGATTCCGCGGATCATCTTCAGGAATTCCCTGTTCAACTTTACCGACAAGGTCTGCACCAACGTCAGCAGCTTTAGTAAAGATACCACCACTGACACGTCCGAAAAGTGCAATGGAAGAACCACCCAGGCCAAAACCTGCCAGGACTTCCATTAAGATGTGTGGCTCAATCTCCGGCAGCAGAAACTTGAGCAACAGATAAATTGAGATCAGGCCGAGTACTCCCAGACCTACCAGACCAAAGCCCATTACTGCCCCGGAATTCAGTGCAACTTTAAAAGCGTCTGCAATGGAACTCTTTGCTGCTGTGGTGGTACGTGCATTGCCGATAGTCGCAATTCGCATTCCGATAAAACCGGAAATGATGGAAATCACACAACCCAGCAAAAATGAAATTGCGGTGTAAATGCCTTCGTTTGTGTCTGCGGTGTGCGGGTCATCAATCAAGAGAGCGATGAGCAGGGCAAATCCTGCCATGAAGTAAACCATGTACTTGTATTCGGCTTTTAAAAAAGCCATGGCACCTGCAGCGATTGCACCGTGAATTTTAGTAAGCTTTGCGGCCTCTTCCGGATTTTCGATTCCCTGTGTGAGTGGAATGCTGGAGACTTTGAAGTAATAATAAAGCGCTACTCCAAGTCCAAAAAATGCTGCAGCTATGATGACTGTGATCATTAGTTCTCCTGTGTCTGGGGCTGAAAAAGGAATCGCCAATGTTCTCTCCCCAAAAAAAGAACGCTTGCGAACAAATTAAAAAATAGGCATTCTGCTTTCATTGTCTTTCAGCAAAGATAAATAAAAAAAGACTTAGTTATTATAATGGATAACCGCAACTTTAGCTTACTTAGTTTGTAGAACAGATTATAAAACAAAATGAACACAACCATCATACATATTTCTGATTTGCATTTCCACACATATCCGCAATATTTTCGAGAATGGAAATCAAAAAGAATTTTGGGTGCTGCAAATTTATTGGCTCGACGAAACAGGCAATTCCCCTTAGAGCGAGCAAAACGGCTTGTAAAAAAAATACAAGAAATGAAATGGGATCATCTTGTGATTAGCGGAGATTTAACACAGCTTGCTCTCGAACGTGGATTTTCAAGAGCAAGAGAGACTCTGGAACCGTTGCTGCAAGATCCTGAAAGGGTGACAATTGTTCCAGGAAATCATGACCGTTATGTCAGACAGCCAGCCGGAATTGATTTATTCAGTCAGTACTTTGGTGAATTTTTTGGCAGCGAAGAAGTTCATTTGCGCAAACTTAAAGGGAACTGGGTTATTGTCGGCTGGGACAGTGCGCATCCAAACGACTGGTTGTCTGCGGCCGGAACTGTGCGCCGCAGCACATTACAGGCTACGGAAAAACTGTTGCAGAGTTTTCCGAAAGATACACGTTTTATCATTGTAAACCACTACCCTTTGAGCTTTCCCGAAGGCTGGAAGGTTGATAGGTATCACGAACTTTACAATCTGGTGCCGGTACGGAACTGGATTTTAGACCGCCCTCAAATCCGGATCTATCTGCATGGACATATTCATGCAAATTGGCAACATCATTTACTCAGAAAAACCGGCCCTGATCTAGCATTGATCAATTCTGCTGCTTCTAGCTCAAAACTTTATGACGGACAGCTGTCCTCTTTCCACCAGCTTAATTTGGAGGATGATCATATTCGTGTCAGTAGTATCCTGCTGAATTGAATTATGCGTACGATAATCCTGCTGCTGTGCTTTTTTAAACTGTCTTTTTCTTTAGCTGCAGAAACAGAACAAAAACTGGAAAATCACTGTTTGAGGGCTGTTAATCAGGAATCTGAATACATTGTGTCAGGTATTTACGGCAGTCCATTGGAGTCAGAATGGCATCCTGCAGCGGCTTATGTTTTACTCAGGGAAATGGCGAGGTTTGAAATTCTGCAGCGTGAATTTCAACAAAAAACTGCAACCTGGCGTTTTGATTTTGCAGAAATGCTTGGTGGAAAAACAATTGTTTTCGTTTATCATTTGCAGAACATGGAAGCATATTGCAGAGGTCCGAATGCGTTTTTTGTTGTGAAAAAATAAATTCTAGATAATTAGTTTTCAACTATTTTGGATGCACAGACACAAAGTTCGGAATTAAATACATCTCAATAATTGACTTGGTTTGTAAAGCATGATATTTTTCAGGCCTTATAAAAGTACTGACAGCATACAAAATGACAATGAGTGATTTTAAGAGAGAACCGGAAAAATACAGCAAGTTTCAAGTGAAAGTAATGATGGAGAAAAAGGACGTTGCTGATAATCCCTGGACTGATGTAAGTTGGAAGTCAATTGGCGTTATGATTGACAGCCGCAGTGATCCGGAAGTGAAGCGTTTTGAGCGGGTTGTCTCTGACTCAGATTATGAACAGTATCTTTGGTCTGGCCTTTCTCTTTCTCTCTATGTCGATGAGTGTGAGAGCTACTACTATAATTTATTATCGGAAACACCTTTAATTTTTGTGATTAGCCGGCAAAATGAGGTGCTGAATCTTCCTGAACCTTTTTTAGTAACAGCGAGTTTTGATGAGGCAAATGCGTATCAGGAGAGTGATGAATTGGTTTATTCTGCTCCGGTTTCTCCGGATATATATTGCAGGATAGAAGGCTTTGTCCTTGAGAATTATGTGCCGGAAAAGAAGATTAAACGAAAGAGAAAAGAGTGAAAAAACAAAGTCTTTCAAGTCGTTGGGACGAACGCCTGCAAAAAGTACAACAGGAAAAAGTCGATCTGGCACTCAACCAGCCTGAAGAAAATCCTGCAGAATCAAAACAGCACAGACCCTCAGATTCAGAAAACGACTCTGCTGAAGTAGATGCAGTTACTTTAACATCACTGGAAGAACTTAAACCGGATTCAGATTATACACAGTTTCTTTCTCCGGAAGTTAGTGAAAAGATACGTAAATTAGCGTTACGAAAATTATTTTCCGGGGCAGAGTTTAACGTTACCGATGGTTTGGATGATTATGATGAAGATTTTCGAAATTTTGCTGCCTTGGGTAATATTGTTACTCAGGAAATGAAATTTCGCCAAAAAACAAAACTTGAAAAGGGAGTAGTAGAAATGCAGGAAAATGTGGAGGCACGTGAAAAAGCATATGCAGCAGTTGAGGATGTTTCAGTCGAGCCAACCTCGATGGTTCCTCTTCTTTCCAAGGGCAACTTATTAGTTATTGGAAAAGACGAAATTCCTATCATGGATGCACTTTCCCGGCTGGAAGAAAGCGGACTAAATATTTCAGTGTTGCGCATTGGTCGGGGAGATGAAGAAGAATTTGGCAAAATAAAAGTACTATACAGTCAAAATCTGGAGGTTAAAATAAGCGGATATTTAGGTGAGTTTTTTGTCACCCTGGAAACACCACAGGGTAATATGAACATTGCTCAGGTCGTTGATCAGAATCGCGATTATTTTGATTTGATCTTAGATTTAAACACCACACCTCTAGCTGGTGCGGAAACAAAACCGCTTGGCTATTATGCTCCTGAAGGGGATGAAGATATTTTGAGAAAGGCACTTGAAGCTTTGCCTGAACAAGTTGGTGAGTTTGAAAAACCTATTTTTCTTCAGTACAATGCCACTATCTGTGCACACGACAGGAGTCAACAGACAGGTTGTAGACGCTGTTTGGATACTTGTCCAACTGTGGCAATTTCCTCAAAAGGAGAAGAAATAGATGTTGATAATTACCTGTGTCAGGGGGGAGGAGCATGTTCTACTGTCTGTCCTACTGGGGCACTAAAATATGTTTTTCCACGTCCGGAAGATCTTCTGAACAAGATTCGGGTTTTGCTGGAAGCTTACAGTGCAGCAGGTGGAACTGATGCATGTTTATTATTTTATGGAGAAGATGCAGGCTCAGAGAGAATATCTCATCTGCTGGATTCTCTGCCGGGGAACATAATCTCGATTGAAATTGAGGAAATCGGTAGCCTTGGTTTGGAAACTTGGCTTTCAGCACTTGCTTTTGGTGCACAAAAAGTTCTCCTGCTTGATTCAAATCTGGTTCCTCCCAGCGTTGAAAATGCAAGCTTGAACCAGGTTTCAATTGCCCAGTTGATTCTGGATGGGCTTGGATATCCTGTCAGCAGCATCAGTTGGGTCGGAAGGGAGAAAGACCTGACCGAATTTTTACTGGAAAAAACAATGGGGATGCCTAAAATTTCTGAGGCATCTTTTTTTGGTTTGAGTGAAAAACGGCAGGCTTTGTTTTTTGCACTGGACCATCTTTATGAATCTTCACCGGAACCAGAGGAGATGATCAGCCTTCCTGCTGAGGCATCCTTCGGGCAAATTCAAATCAAGGCTAAAGAGTGCACGTTGTGTTTGTCTTGTGCTTCTATTTGTCCAACTTCTGCACTTACTGCAGGTGGTGAGCATCCACGTTTAAATTTTAATGAAAAATTATGTGTGCAGTGTGGTCTTTGCGATTCTGCCTGTCCGGAAAAAGTTGTCAGTCTACAGCAGCGAATTTTGCTGTCTCCGGAGTTGCGAAAAGAAATAAGTGTACTTAAGGAAGAAGAACCTTTTTGCTGTATCAATTGCGGCAAGGCCTTTTCTACTCCGAGCATGATTAAATTGATTACCGGACGTCTGGAAGGACATTCCATGTTTACAAAACCTGGAACGCTTGAGAGGTTGAAAATGTGTGAAGACTGCCGCGTAATTGATATGTTTAATTAAATTTAATCTTACTTTGCCTTTTACCTTAATTCAGAGGCAGTTTTATTTGAACTGTATAATATGGAGATCTTTTGAAAATTAGCGAGGAAAATCAGTTGCGTGGTGGAATGTACGCTTTTTTGGGAAGACTGCTGCGCAGCGTTCCTGACGATACATTATTTGAACAATTGGCTGCAATTGAATCTGTTTCTGTCGAAAATAATTCTGTAAAAAAGAAACAGCAGACAAAACTTGCTCAGGCACTTGGTTTGCTCAAACTTGCAGCTAAAAATGTCGACAATGAATCTTTGGAAGAAGAATATCATGCACTCTTCATTGGCCTTGGTCGTGGAGAGCTTGTGCCTTTTGGTTCCTGGTATCAAACTGGGTATCTGATGGAGAAACCTCTTGGAGTTCTTCGTCTGGATTTGCAACGTCTTGGATTTGAAAGACAGGAAGGAGTGCATGAACCGGAAGATCATGTTGCAGCACTTTGTGAAGTTATGTCGATGTTAATTCTGTCTGAAGGTTCAGCTGAAGATGAATCTGTTAAATTTTTTCGCAACCACATGGAACCCTGGATAGAACGTTTTTACAATGACCTGGAGGAAGCTGAAAATGCCTGTTTTTATCGTTCAGTTGGTACATTGGGTGCGGAGTTTAATCGCTTTGAAAAACAATACCTGGCAATGCTTAGCTGATGCAAATTTTAATTTGCCATCCAATCACACATTGCATACCTCCTTATGTTGACTCTGACAAAAGTAACAAAACAATTTGGTTCACAAATTGCCGTTGATAAGCTCGACCTGAACATTCCTCAGGGTCTTGTTTTTGGACTGCTGGGACCAAATGGTTCAGGCAAATCAACTCTATTGCGCATGATCATGGGGTTGCTGAAACCGACTTCAGGAAATATTTTAATCTTTAACAATAACTCTCCCGGTGATTTTGAGGTAAAGCATTTGTTGGGCTATATGCCTCAACAATTGGCTGTTTATCCTGGCTTGTCTGTCAGAGAGAATGTTTTGTTTTATGGCCGTTTGTATGGCATTCCGGAAACAGAACTTGAAACTCGTTTGCTGGATATTCTGGAAATGGTAGAACTCAGTTCCTGTCTGGACAATTTAGCAGCAGACCTTTCAGGTGGAATGCTACGGCGTTTAATGCTGGCAACAACTCTTATTCATCAACCATCTTTGGTTATTTTAGATGAACCTACCGCTGGCGTTGATCCTTCACTGCGTCTGCGTTTTTGGGAATGGTTTGAAGAACTGGCACATGGAGGTACCTCAATTCTGATTACTACTCACCATATCAGCGAAGCTAGCCGCTGCAACAAGGTTGCCTTTTTGCGGCAGGGCAAACTATTGGAGCATGATACTCCGGAAAAGCTGATGCAGCGTTATGATTCTGCAAATTTGGAGGAAGCCTTTGTTCAGGCTACGCAGGCAAATTTTGGAGAAATGAAATGATCGCACGTTGGATTTCCTGGCGGATAATTCGTGAAATAATGCGGGATCGTCGAACTTTGGCTTTCTTTTTTCTTGTGCCCTTGGTTGTGATGTCACTTATTTACTATGCGCTGCAGGAAGATGAAACGGCAAGGCTGGGAGTGGTTTCCAGAGGTGTGATGCGTCTCTTTGAAGCAGACTTGATGCTGACTCTGGAAGAAGAAGATATAGAGCTGGTTTCACTCGATATTCCGGATGAAGAGGTAAATCCAGAATTATTGGAAAAATTGATCTGGGCAGAATTGCGTACCGGAAATGTTGAAGGGGTTCTGTTTCTGGGAGAGCAGTTGCTGGAAGAGCGTTTTGACGGAAAGAGGGGGAGGATAGATTTTTATCTGGAAGGTTCCAGGCCAACCTTGACTGCGGCGGTTCTTGAGTCAGTTTCTTCTGCCATGGATGATTTAGCAGCTTCACTTCCTGTGGTAATTGATAGCTCCTGTTCGGCTTTTTGTGCAAACTCAGTAAATATCAAACCTTTGGATTTGGAAGAACACTATCTTTATGGTTCAGCTGATTATCGATTAATTGATTTTTTCCTGCCAGTGTTTCCTCCATTTTTTGTATTTTTCTTTACTTTTCTGATCACCACGATCACTTTCCAACGGGAGCGGATCCGGGGGACACTCGAACGGTTGTTAATTGCACCGGTTTCATTTACTCAAATCATTTTAGGCTACATAGGCGGTTTTATAATTTTTTCCGGTTGTCAGGCCGCTATCATATTGACATTTATTCTCTCACTGATTGGTTTCGAGATTACTCTCACTCAGATCGGTGCAATAGCATTTTTGACGTTATTGATGCTCCTGATTTCACTGGTATTGGGCTTGCTGGCCTCATTTCTTGCGGCAAATGAGTTTCAGGCGGTACAATTCATTCCACTGGTTATCTTGCCCCAAATATTTCTAAGTGATATGATTTGGAGCATTGATAGTTTTCCAGTATTTTTTCAGTGGATTTCCCAGGCACTACCACTGACTCATGCAAATATTGCAATGAGAAATGTTTTGCTGAAGCAACAGAACCTTTGGGAATCATGGCCCCAGTTGCTTACTCTAAGTGGATTTTTCCTTGCTATTCTCCTGCTACTGGTTTTTGTCTCAAATCGACAGAAAAACTCAGCCTGAACTTAACAGGTAGATTTGAGACATTTTGTCCTGAATGGGACATTATAGTCATCACATTTTTGATGGCATCTCAGTTTGTTAGTCAAATCACTCCCTATTTTAGACTATTTTCCCAAAACACTTGGCATTTCTATTGCTGTTTCTAAAGCAGAACATAAATTAAAATTATCACCATTATTTGTGAGGAAGAAAATGAAGAAAAAATTAACGACTGGACGTCGTAGCTTTTTGCGGGGAGTTGTGGCTGCAGGATCCGGGGCTGCTGTAGCAATGACAGCATCGAAACTGATTTCTCCGGAGGATGCACTTGCTTCACCTGAGCAGAAAGAAGATTCTAGCAAAGGATACCATCTTAGTGAGCATATAACAGCTTATTACAAAACAGCTTCATTTTAGTTTTGGTGGCAAAAAAACGGTGCTTGTTCATAGAGAACTTCAGGAAATAAGGTCAGCAACTAAAATCGGCAATTATAAGGAGATACAACGATGAAATTAATAAGAAAAAACGCTAAAGAACAAGAACTTACGCAGGAACGCTCCGGAAGCTTTAAAGGCGCTTCAATCGACAGGAGAACTTTTTTGCGTAACTCTGGTCTGGCGGCAGGAGGGACAGCAGTGACTTCAATGCTGGCTCCGGGAATGATGAAAAAAGCAGAAGCAGCTTCCGGAGGAACTACTGGTGGTGAAACTGAGACGGTACGGTCAGTTTGCACTCACTGCTCAGTTGGCTGTGGAGTTTATGCAGAAGTCCAAAACGGCGTCTGGACAGGACAGGAACCAGCCTTTGACCATCCGTTCAATCTAGGTGCACACTGTGCTAAAGGTGCTTCAGTAAGAGAACACGGTCACGGTGAACGGCGCTTGAAATATCCAATGAAGTTGGTAGGTGGTCAGTGGAAACGAGTTTCCTGGGATCAGGCTATTGAAGAAGTTGGTGAGCAAATGCTGCAAATTCGAAAAAAATCCGGTCCGGATTCAGTCTACTGGCTTGGTTCTGCAAAATTTAATAACGAACAATCTTATCTCTTCAGAAAATTTGCGGCCATGTGGGGTACTAACAATGTGGATCACCAGGCCAGAATTTGCCACTCCACTACTGTTGCAGGTGTAGCAAATACCTGGGGCTACGGTGCAATGACCAACTCCTACAATGATATTCACAATAGTAAGGCGATGTTGGTAATCGGCGGAAATCCTGCCGAAGCACATCCAGTTTCTCTACTTCACTTGTTCAAGGCCAAAGAGCAGGGTGCTAAATTGCTGGTGATTGATCCACGTTTTACCAGAACAGCAGCACATGCTGATCATTATGTACGAATCAGACCTGGAACAGACGTTCCAATTATCTGGGGTATGATGTGGCATATTTTCAAAAACGGCTGGGAGGATCAGGAATTCATCAATCAACGTGTTTACGGTATGGATGATGTGCAAGCCGAAGTTGCCAAGTGGACTCCGGATGAGGTGGAACGGGTAACAGGTGCAGATGAAGCAACAGTCAAAAAAGCTGCTCAGATCATGGCTGAAAATAAACCGGGTACATTTATTTGGTGTATGGGTGGTACTCAGCACACAATCGGAAACAACAACACACGTGCTTACTGCGCATTTCAATTGGCATTAGGCAACATGGGTAAATCCGGTGGAGGAGCAAATATTTTCCGCGGACATGATAATGTTCAGGGGGCAACTGACTTCTGTATTCTTTCGCACAGTCTACCTGGTTATTATGGTTTGTCCGGTGGGGCTTGGAAACACTGGTCACGGGTCTGGGATCTGGATTTTAACTGGGTCAAATCCCGTTTTGACCAGAAAGCCTATGAAGGTAATAAATCTCCAATGCACACAAAAGGAATTCCGGTTTCACGTTGGATTGATGGTGTTTTGGAAGATAAGAATAATATTACTCAGCAGGATAATATCCGGGCTATGGTCTTATGGGGACATGCACCAAATAGTCAAACCCGCGGTAAGGAAATGAAAGCCGCAATGGAGAAACTGGATCTGATGGTGATTATAGATCCATATCCAACGGTTTCGGCTGTGATGCACGATCGTAAAGACGGAGTATATCTGCTTCCTGCTTCAACTCAATTTGAAACATATGGTTCAGTAACAGCATCTAACCGCTCACTTCAGTGGAGAGATCGGGTAATTGCACCACTTTTTGAATCACTTCCGGATCATACTATCATGTATAAACTGGCTAAGAAGCTGGGAATGCACGAGCAGTTGACAAAAAATATTAAGATTGTCAACGACGAACCGTATATTGAGGATATAACCCGTGAATTTAATAGCGGTATGTGGACAATTGGCTATACCGGCCAGAGTCCGGAGCGGATGAAAACTCAACAGAAAAACTGGCATACTTTCAACACTACGACCTTGAAGGCTGAAGGAGGTCCTGCAGACGGAGAATATTACGGACTGCCGTGGCCTTGTTGGGGCACTGCCGACATGAAGCATCCGGGAACACCGAATCTTTATGATCCCAGCAAAGCGGTTGCGGAAGGTGGACTCAATTTCCGTGCACGTTTTGGAGTGGAAAGGGAAGGAGAAACTTTACTGGCCGAAGGTTCTTATCCGGTTGGTAACGAACTGAGGGACGGGCACCCGGAATTTAATATGGCACTGCTGGAAAAGCTGGGTTGGGATTCAGATCTGACTACTGCCGAACGTGCTGCAATTGGAAGGGTAGCCGGCAGTAAGACCAACTGGAAAACAGATCTTTCAGGCGGAATCCAGCGTGTGGCAATCAAGCATGGCTGCGCTCCATTTGGAAACGCCAAGGCTCGCGTAATGGTCTGGACATTTCCTGACCCGGTACCGATTCATCGGGAACCGCTCTATACCAGTCGACGTGATTTGGTCGCCAAGTATCCAACATATGCAGATAGAAAAAGTCATTATCGCTTGCCAACTCGTTACGAGAGTATTCAGGCGGAAGATTTCACCAGCAGGTATCCGCTGATATTAACCAGCGGACGTCTGGTGGAATATGAAGGTGGTGGTGATGAAACTCGCTCTAATCCATGGCTGGCAGAATTACAGCAGGATATGTTTGCAGAGATTAATCCCAAAGACGCAAATGATAATGGCATACAGGACGGTCGGGATATCTGGCTGGAAGGTGCAGAGGGAGCACGCGTTAAAGTCAAAGCGATGGTGTCTCAACGGGTTGCTCCTGGAGTTGTCTTTATGCCTTTCCATTTTGGTGGACATTTTGAAGGCAAAGATTTGCGTAGCAAGTATCCAAAAGGAAGTGATCCATATGTGTTGGGAGAAGCAGCAAATACGGCAATGACTTATGGATATGATTCTGTCACTCAAATGCAGGAGACTAAGTGCTCGCTGTGTAAAATTGAACTGGCCTAACTGAGATAAAAAGGAGAACCAATGGCTCGAATGAAATTTCTCTGTGACGCCGAACGTTGCATTGAATGCAATGGTTGCATCACAGCTTGTAAAAATGAAAATGACGTCCCCTGGGGTATTAACCGCCGCAGGGTCGTAACTCTTAAAGACGGAGAACCGGGAGAGAAGTCTATCTCGGTCGCCTGTATGCACTGTACAGACGCACCTTGTCAGGCAGTTTGTCCGGTGGACTGTTTCAGTACCACTCCGGATGGAGTTGTTTTACACAACAAGGATATGTGTATAGGTTGCGGCTACTGTTTCTATGCCTGTCCGTTTGGAGCACCTCAGTTTCCACAAAATGAAGCATTTGGTGTACGCGGAAAGATGGACAAATGTACTTACTGTGCAGGTGGTCCTGAAACAGCAGATGGCTCTGCGGAAGAACAACAGAAGTATGGTTCCAACCGTTTGGCTGAAGGCAAGTTGCCTCTCTGTGCCGAAATGTGTGCAACCAAAGCTCTGCTGGCCGGTGACAGTGATCAGATTTCGCAAACCTACACTGCACGGATACTTCAACGCGGAGGACGACCTCAAACTTGGGGCTGGTCCAGCGCTTACGGGGAATAAAGGAGATGCTATGTTGAATTCCGATACAAAAACTGCAGTTTCAGAAGTGAATCGCAGAAGGAAAAGAAACCGCAGAATAATGTGGACCTTTGTTGCCATGTGGCTGATGGTAGTTTTGGCACCAATTCCGGGTTATTTTATGACCACGGAAACAGTGCAGGCCAAGGGTGAGTTCACCGAAAATCCGCGCTCCAACTATTGGGGAGAGGTGCGGAATGCAGCAAGTGGTTACACAACAGACCGTGGTCTGGAAGCAGGAATATTGGTTGATGATGCCGGTGAAAACTGGCGTGTTCTGCGTAATGATACAATCCTGCCTTATGGTGCCTGGTTGCTAGCATTTGTGATTGTGGCAATCGGTGCATATTTTATGTTTGCCGGACCAATGAAAATTGAAGGCAAACTTTCCGGTATTAAAATCAAACGCTGGAATCTCTATGATATCTGTATTCACTGGATTGTTGCAGTAACATTCTTTGTGATGTCAATCAGTGGTCTGATACTGCTCTATGGACGAGCAGTTTTGATTCCACTCTTTGGCAGAGAAGGTTTTGCCGGACTGGCAATGCTTTGTAAAGATGTTCATAATCTGCTTGGGATACCGTTTTCTGTGGCTTTATTGATGATGATTTTACCATGGCTGAAGGACAATGTATTTCGTTCGGAAGATGCAGAATGGTTGTCTCAGGCTGGCGGCATGTTTGGTGGAAAGCATCCTTCATCCGGCAAGAATAATGCGGGTGAAAAAATGTGGTTCTGGCTGCTAACAATAGGTGGCACAGTTTTAGTCGTCTCAGGATTTGTGCTGGTTATGCCGAACCTCGAACAACTGCGTGGCACAATGATCACCATGCATATTCTCCATTCTGTTAGCGGTTTAATATTGATTGCTGTTTCAATTGGGCATTCTTATATGGGAAGTGTTGGAATAGAAGGCGCTTTCGATGGTATGGTTAGCGGTGAAGTCGATGCAGTCTGGGCAAAACAGCATCATGATTTGTGGTATTCGGACAAAATGCTGAAAAAATAGCTTCAGCATTTTCCGCAGCAGCCAAATCGAAAAAGCCGGTCAGTTCTGTGGCAGTTCAGGCTGGAACATTGACTGCTGATGTTTTAGTAGTCATGGTTGTTGCAAAATAAATTAAGACTCATTTCTGCAAAAAGGAGGTCTCTATTCTGAGACCGCCTTTTTGCTTTCTAACAGCCTCCTTAGTATATCCCACAAGGTTAAAATACTTCTTGTTTATCTTGCAAAAGCAATTGCATTTTGAGAAAATCCTCCGTTTATCAAGCTTTATTATATGCTTCATTTAATATTATATTTGAAGCTGCATTTTTAGTATGAGTTATATCTTGCAAGATATTCTCAAATATATTTTATAAATCATTTTAGCTGATGACCTCAAAAGCTGATATCCGTATGCGCGGATTCCTCAAGCGCACTGCAGTTAAAACATTACTGTCTTTAATCATGAAACATTCCCAGCAGTTGTCTGCAGAAGAGATTCCGACTGTTGAAGCATGTGGTCGGGTTTTGGTACAGGATATAGTTTCTCCAGCAAATGTCCCAAATTTTGACCGCTCTGCTATGGATGGTTATGCCCTGGATGCAGAGTCGACTTTTGGAGCATCTGAGTATAATCCGTTAATGTTTCAGGTTGTAGGACAAGTAACTCCAGGAGAAAGTTATCAAGAGCGAATTCAACCGGGAGAAGCACTGAGTATTATGACTGGAGGACCACTGCCAAAAGGAACAAATGCTGTGTTGATGGCAGAACATGCAGAAAGAGATGGTGATCAAATACAGGTTTTGGAAGCAGTAGCTCCAGGGAAACACGTAGGTCAAATTGGTGAAGATGTTAAACAAAATCAAATTTTACTCAAAAAAGGCAGGTGTCTTCGTCCTCAGGATATTGCAGTGCTGGCCAGTGTTGGCCTGAGCAGAGTTGAAGTTGTTCGTAAACCTGTAGTTGAATTGTTGATAACCGGAAATGAGTTGTTAAAACCAGGAGCACAGCCCA
This sequence comes from SAR324 cluster bacterium, assembly GCA_014382365.1. Taxonomy (GTDB): domain Bacteria; phylum SAR324; class SAR324; order SAR324; family NAC60-12; genus Arctic96AD-7. The sequence goes on along the minus strand of JACNJW010000047.1, from coordinate 7,182 downwards.
GTGGAGTACACATCATAGATTCCAACTCGGTGATGCTGACTCCATTAATTGAGCGAGATGGTGCAGTATTGAAAGCAGTGCACCAGCTACCGGATGAGCGAGCTTTAATCCGTCAGCATTTAAGAGATTCTACTGCAGATTTAATTTGTATGACAGGAGGAACATCAGTAGGAATTGAAGATCATGGACCAACTCTGGTAGAGGAGCTTGGTGAATTATTAGTACACGGAATTCCCATGCGACCTGCAGCTCCCACGGGATTTGGTTTGATTGCAGGTACTTCTGCCGAAAAAAGGAAAAAAGTATTTTTACTTCCTGGTAATCCTGTTTCCTGTTTATCTGCTTATGATTATTTTGTAGGACGTGCTTTGAGATTAATGGGCGGACGATCTGCAGAATGGCCGTACCGTACTAAGATGGTGAAGCTGGCAACTAAAATTTCTTCAGAGATTGGCAGAATTGAATATGTCCGTTTACGAATTGAAGATGTACAGGCTTTTTTGATTGCAGCAGGAGGTGCCTCAATTCTCTCATCCACTACTCTGGCAGATGGATTTTTGTTGACAGAAGAAGATTCAGAAGGCTATGCAGAAGGTGAAGAAGTACAAGTCTGGCTCTATGATGCTTGATACAGTTTAAAAATAGATAATTATTTTATGCGAAAAATACTAATTTGGTTTTTGTGTTATTTCTTTTGCGGATTTTTTGTGCAAGCGGAACCAATCCGCTTGGCAACTACAACCAGCACTGAAAACTCTGGTCTGCTGCAGGAGCTTCTACCAAATTTTGAAAAAAAGACGGGATATCAGGTTCACGTTCTTTCAGTCGGAACAGGACATGCTCTGCGTATGGGACAGGATGGGAATGTGGATGTGGTACTGGTTCATGCACCAAAAGCAGAAATGCGTTTTTTAGCCGCAGGATATGGAATAAACAGACGGAGTGTGATGCTCAATGATTTTGTTTTTGTTGGGCCGGAAAAAGATCCGGCAGCAATAAGAGGAGAACGTGATGCAGTGAGAGCACTCCAGAAGATAGCACGCGGCAAACATCTTTTCGTCTCACGTGGTGACGATTCTGGTACTCATAAAAAGGAGCTGTATCTTTGGAATAAAGCTGAATGGAAGCCTGAAAGAAAGTGGTATCGCGAAGCAGGGCAGGGTATGGGACGTGTTCTGCAAATGGCGAATGAATTAAATGCCTACACAATATCTGATCGTGGCACATGGCTGATGCTGCGTTCAAAATTGTTGCTCAAATTGTTAGTCGAAGGAGATCCTGAGTTGAGCAATCCCTACAGTATTATTGCAGTCAATCCTGCACGTTACCCGGGGATCAATTATTTAGGTGCAATGTCACTGATTGCCTGGTTGACCTCAGTCGAAGGTCAAAAACTAATCGGAAATTTTCGCTTAGCCGGTCAATCTTTATTTTTACCAACTGCAATTAATAATTAAAATGAACGGATTGCTAACTACTTTTCAACAGGCATTGCAATTATTGTTAGCCGGAGATCAGGAGCTCTGGACGATTGTTTTTCTTTCATTTTCAGTTTCACTCAAAGCAATTATAATTACTACTCCACTGGCCTTGCTGCTTGCATTTGCCTTAACACACGGAAAGTTTGCCGGAATTAGAATTATTCTGACATTTATTAATTCTCTGCAGGCAGTCCCCACAGTTGTCATCGGATTATTTCTATATGTCTTGTTATCCCGACAAGGGCCATTTGGAGATTTAAGGTTATTATTTACTCAAACCGCAATGGTTGTGGGGCAAATGTTACTTTGTTTTCCAATTCTGGTTGCACTGGGTTATGCTGCCATCAAAACTGTAGATCGCCGCGTCTGGGAAACAGCCCGTACTTTGGGGGCTCCAGTTTGGTTCAGCATGCTGACGGTATTATATGAAGTCCGATTTGGATTGGTGGCTGCTGTTTTGACAAGTTTTGGCAGAGTTATCTCTGAGGTTGGAATTTCGATGATGGTTGGAGGTAACATCATGGGGTACACCAGAAATATTACTACTGCGATTGCTCTGGAAACCAGCAAGGGGGAATTTGCACAAGGTATTGCACTCGGTCTTGTTTTGTTGACACTGGCCTTTCTGCTGTCAGTTCTTCTGAGCTACCTTCAAGGCAGTAAGGAGTTCAGCAGATGAAAGAACCATTGTTTCTGTTTCGGGGAATTAATAAAACTTTTGCGGAAAGTCAGGTCTTGCTCAATGTGGATATATCTTTATGTCAGGGAAACTGTATTTTGCTGTCTGGCAAAAACGGCACTGGAAAAAGCACTTTGCTGAAAATAATTGCCGGACTTGAAATTCCGGATGTGGCTGAAATCGTTATTTCAGGAAAATCTGAAAGTTGGAAAAAAACAATCACTGAAGTTCGAAAAGCAATTATATATCTGCATCAGCAACCGCTACTGTTCAGTGGAACTGTAGAAGCAAACATTGCTTATGGATTACGTTTTACCTCCTTGAACATCAAACAACGCAGTGAGTCAGTCAAAACGGCACTTGCCTGGGCAGGTTTGACCAAATTGGCAAAACAGCAGGCAAATACCTTGTCCGGAGGTGTCCAGCAGAGAGTTGCTTTTACCCGTGCCTGGATTTTGAAACCGAAAGTTTTATTGCTGGATGAACCAATGGCGAATATGGATCACGAATCGCGGATACAGGCCTGTAATTTACTGCTCCGCATGAAATCTGCAGGGATGTCAATAGTAATCACCAGTCATGTTTTGCAGTATTTTGACGGACTTGCTGATCAGCACTTTAAACTCAAACATGGACGATTGGAAACTGCAAAGGTTTCAAAGAAAAAGGAAAGTCCGGCAGCATAACGAGTAATCTCAATTATAATGAATCTTGACAATTCACAATATGGAACTACAATCACCACCACTACTTGGCTTTTGTGCTTTTAGTGGTACCGGAAAAACTACCCTCTTGACTCATCTGATTCCGGAATTGAAAGGACGTGGTTTAAGAATTGGTCTGGTAAAACACGCACACCATCTATTTGATATTGATCGGCCGGGAAAAGACAGTTTTGAACTGCGAAAAGCTGGTGCAAATGAAATCTTGGTGGCCTCAGCCAAACGTTGGGCAATGGTACATGAATCACCGGAAAAAACCGGAGATCCTGTATTGGAAGATTTATTGCTTCATTTGAGTTTGAGTGAACTGGATCTGGTTTTAGTTGAAGGTTTCAAGCATGAGGCCTTGGCAAAAATTGAAGTTCACAGGCCCAGTCTGGGAAAACCGTTTCTATTTCCGGATGTGCCGGGTGTTATTGCGTTTGCCACAGACAAATTACCCGACAAAACAGTACCACTACCAGTTTTGGATTTAAATAAAATTGATGAAATTGCAAATTTTATCATTAAACGATTTTTAAAAAATATTTGAAAACTATTATAATTATGCTGATTTGTCAGTCAGGCTTTTAAATAAATTAAATGAACAATCATTCACGTAATTCCACAGTTGCAAAAGGAAAGGCAAACCTGGATTCGACTTCCGCAGAGCCTTTTCCTGATATTCAGCAGCAGGCATTCTCAATTTTGATTCTGGACATTTCAGGAGAAATGCAGGATCTCCTCAAAAAGGGAGTGTTGCCAATTTGTACAATGTTGAAGCTGGTAACAAATATACCAGCAGCCGAAGAGTTACTGAATCACTACCATTTTGATTTACTGATTGCTGATATAAACGGTAATGATTTGCAGGATGTGAAACAGGTGAAATCCTTGCTAAATCAAACAAAAACAAAAGTTATATTTTGTTCTATTGATCCTAATGTGGACACGGTATTGGCTGCCCTCAGGATGGGAGCAGTTGATTTTCTGCAAAAGCCTTTTCAACTGGAGCAAATGTTGAAAAGCGTGCAGTACGAGATTCAACGCCGTTTAGAGTTGTTGAATCCAGCTGAATCTGCTCCAAAGAATGTAGATAGTCTTGAACATAACCTGGGAGGTTTGATAGGCAAGTGTGAGATAATGAAGGGGATGTGTGATGTTATTTGTCAGATAGCTCCCACACCCTCTACAGTACTGTTGGAAGGGGAATCTGGTACAGGCAAAGAAATAGTGGCGCAGACAATTCACAGCTTAAGTGGACGCAGTGGCCCTTTTGTACCAGTGCATTGCGCCTCAATTTCACCTCAGTTACTGGAAAGCGAATTGTTTGGGCACACAAAAGGAGCATTTACGGGAGCACACCAGGCACGTGAAGGTCTTTTCAATCATGCCAGTGGTGGAACCTTGTTTCTTGATGAAATTGGCGAGATGCCCCTTGGAATGCAGGTCAAGCTCTTGCGTTTCATGGAGGAAGGTACTATCAGACAGGTAGGTGCAAATGAAGAAAAAATTGCGGATGTACGTATCATTGCAGCCACAAACAGAACTTTAGCGGATGAAGTGAAATCAGGAAATTTTCGTGAAGATCTTTATTTTCGACTGAATGTACTCCTGATACATTTACCTCCGCTTCGAAAACGCCTTGAAGACATTCCTCTGCTGGCACGACATTTTTCAGATGCACTGGCTCCAAGACTTAAACGCTCACCACTGGAGTTCAGTCAAGCCAATTTGGAATTTTTTAAAAATTATGACTGGCCTGGTAATGTGCGGGAGTTGAAGAATTTGATTGAACGTTCTCTGCTGCTGAACCTGCCTCTTGAAGAGTGCTATCAAAAAGAGAGTTATGCTACAAAGAAATTGCCTGCAGATACGGCTGGTGCAGCAAAACTGGAATTAAGTCAGGTGGAAAAAAATCATATTTTGAAAGTGCTTGATGCAGCCGAAGGCAACAAATCCGAAGCATCCAGACAGTTGGGAATTGCCAGAAAAACTTTGGAACGAAAACTCAAAGAGTGGAATTCTTAAGTTAAAGAATTTAGAAAAAGTAGTCTCATGTCATTACGCTGGACGAATTGCTTGAGGCTGATGAAGAAGCTCAGTCAGTAAAAAACAACTCTAAATATCACCTCCCCAGATCAATTTCCCAGTTTCTCCAAAATCATAACCTTCTAACTGTTTAGCAAGTCTTAGAATTGCAGGTGAGCGCAGTTGTTCCATGAAAGTCTGAAAGATTTTACGGAAATAGACATCACGTCTTACTGCAAAGTCTAAATTTTCCCAGCTATGTTTGATGAAATCCAAACCAAACTCTGTTGCCACGCTTTGTGGTCCCGGTGCCGCATCCAGTTGTCCGGAAACAATTAGAGCTGCTGTTTCACGGTTTGAAAAGACTTTAGTTGTTGAATGCAAATCCTTTTTTTTAAAACTGTGTTGTGTCAAAATTTGATTAAAAAAATGCTGTGTACCGGAACCATCGTGTCGAATACCCCATTTAAATTTTGATACCAGCAACTTTTCGAGCGTCTTGTCAGTTGATTTTAATGCCGGATTCAGCATTATTCCTCTCTCTCTTTTAAAGGCCCGAACAAGAATCCACTGCTGATACTTTGTGTGATTCTGCAATAAGGCAGGATGCCGTTTTGAGCTTTCATCAGCCGCTCCCCAATGCAGACAGCTGGCGTTCACACGTTGTGCGGACAATAATTCAAGTCCAAGCCTGGTACCAGTTCCTGTGTAGCTGACGAGGGCATGCGACTGCATTTCGTTTGCAAGCCGGACCAGTGCCCTGAAAAGTAGCGGATCTTCACTGCCGGCAACCACCAGCCTGTCAGTAAAGACCCCACCATGTGCGGACTCCATCATCCAGCGGTCGATCAATTCACGAGGAAACATCCATTTGCCGGTGACTTTTGTTGCAGGAATTTTTTCCTCAGTTGCCAGTGCGTAGATTTTTTTTTCATTTAACTGTAGATATTCAGCAACCTGCCTGACGGTCATGAAACGCTGCGGATCATCCTTAGTACTCATGTCTCTCTTTCCGCTTCAAAACGACGCTCCCGCCGGTTTCTTTCATGTCCCTCCAGCTGAGTTTCGGTTTGTGAGTAAGTCTCCGGGCGGGAAGAGTTCTTTTCAGCAGGTTTGGCATCTAAAACCATTGTTTCTGCGCCATTGTAAACTAAAAAGTGTTTTCCGCCAGCACGTGCAATTACGGTTACGCCCAGTTTTTTTGCCAACTCCATTCCCATTTGAGTAATACCTGCACGTGAAAATAAAACCGGAATTCCCATTTGGGCTACTTTAATCACCATTTCTGAGGTCAATCGTCCCGTAGTATAAAACAACTTGTCGTTACCATTAATGTCCTCCAAAAGCATGTGTCCAGCGATGGCATCTGTTGCATTGTGACGTCCAACGTCTTCAATAAACACCTCAATCTTTTCATCTTTGCACAAAGCACAGCCGTGTACTGCTCCTGATTTTTTATAAACTTCGTTGTGTTCTCTAATATTATGCAGTAGGCGATAAAAAGAGGATTGGTATAAAGTAGGAGTTGGCAGATTAATTTGGTCTAAATTATCCATTAAATCACCAAATACTGTACCCTGTCCACAGCCGGAAGTCACCGTGCGTTTTTCAAGTAGTTTTTCCCATTCTCCAATTCCATTTTGTGTTACCACAACTGCGGAGTCAATGTCCCAATCAACTTGTACTGCTTTCAATTCTTCCGTGTTTTTTATGAAACCCTGATTGTGCAGATAACCGATTACCAGCAATTCCGGATATTTGCCTAAGGTCATCAGGGTCACGATTTCCCTTTTGTCAACATAGAGCGTCAGTGGACGTTCTCCGGTAATGTGAGTTTCCCGTTTTTTACCGGACTGGTCCATGACTGTTACAGGGTATGAGGCTTCCACACCGGCATTTGTCATTACCGGCCGGTAGTTCTTAGCTGTTTGACTCATGTAAGATTATTTTTATCATTATTTGTTTTCTAAATGGATTATGCTGTTTGACTGCTCTAAATATTTCAGACAACGTGTCAATTAAAACTCAAGACTCTACAAAATAAAGTTCGAAACAGCCAACTATTTTTGTTGCAAATTTCACCCTGAAATGAAGTAATTAACAAGCTCGCCAGGTAATCCTTAGGTCAAGATAATACGTGATCAACTCAAACGCAAGACAGTATGATTTTACAGTAAAAGTTAATATATACGTATATTTGCATACGTATATTTGCTAATAGTTTTGAGTTGATGTTTTTGGAATACTGGAAGTACTGATTCGATAAAGGATCGGTGTTTGTGTTAATTAT
>JACNJW010000037.1 GCA_014382365.1 SAR324 cluster bacterium | reverse complement strand
TTCCCACCGAACCAAAAACAATTCCCGGAATGGCAATCTTCAAATCCGCACTTTCCGTCACAATAATTGCGTTGTTACCGCCAAGTTCCAAAATGCTTCGTCCCAGCCTTGAAGCGACTTTTGCGGAAACTTTCCGTCCCATTTCGGTGGATCCAGTGGCGGAAATCAGTGGGATACGTGTATCGTTGACAAAAGTTTCAGCAATTTCTTCATTTGTACCGATGACAAGATTAAATACGCCTTCCGGTAAATCATTATTCCGCAAGACTTTTCCGATTATTTGCTGTAATGCAATCGAACAGAGTGGTGTTTTGGGACTTGGTTTCCAAATCGAAACATTCCCGCAAACCGCGGCGATCATGGCGTTCCATGACCAAACCGCGACGGGAAAATTGAAAGCGGAAATTATACCGACAATTCCGAGTGGATGATACTGGTCATACATGCGGTGTCCCGGTCTTTCCGAATGCATGGTTGAACCGTAAAGTTGGCGTGAAAGGCCGACCGCAAAATCACAAATGTCAATCATTTCCTGAACTTCGCCCAGACCTTCCTGATAAATTTTTCCCATTTCCCAGGAGACCAACTGACCAAGATCATCCTTTGCATCACGTACCGCGTTGCCGATTTGTCTCACGATTTCACCCCGCTGAGGGGCCGGAACTTTACGCCATTCCGGAAAAGCCTGTTGAGCTGTTAAAATCACAGCTTCATAATCATCACGGTTTGCGTTTTTAACATTTGCGATGACGGATCCATTCACCGGAGTGAGTGATTCAGTCAAAGGTCCGTTACCGGTCAACCAGTTTGAACCGGTACTTACACCTGAATTAGATTTTTCCAGAGCGAGATTATTTAGAAAATTTAGTTCATTCATGATGACTCACTAATATTATTTTCGGATTTAGTTTATTGTTTTTGTCTCTTATGAAGAAAATCATTTGGATTCAACATCGGAATTAGCATCAACACTATTCTGCACACTTTCAACAATTTGCTGCAATTCAGAGTTGCGTTCCTCCATAGAGCCATGTTTTTCAAGATCTTTTTCAATTTGGCGTTTTAGCCGCTTAATTTCTTTTTTCTGCTTGCGAAGATTTCTGAGCAAAACAGAGTGGTAAATAAAAAAATAGAAAACACAAAAAATTATACCGGAAGCAAAGCTGAAAAAAACCGGAACAAATACCGGACGCTCGCTCTGGTAACTGAATTTCAGCCAGTCAAATGTATAATGCAAGACAACTGGATCTGTGTTTTGGGTAGCAAAATCAACGCTGAAAATAATAAATAATGAGAATAAAATCAGAGACAAATAACGCATGATGAATCAGGACAAGAAGGAGTTTTAATAATAAAAATCAATTGTGATTATCACTCACTAACCGCTTTTCTGTCAAGCCAAGTACAGCAGAGTAGTTAAAATAATCTATTAGAAAGTATGAATAATAGGTGGGTAAATTGACAGAAATAAGCAGTACATCTACACGGAGGTGGATGTAACTTGTAGGTGCTCTGGACTTCAGCACCCGCTCTTTCTTTACTGATAATGACGTAGAGAGGTAAGGGCTTACTCACATCTTAACTAATCAACACTCCTGTCAAGCACTAGATAATCCAGAAGAATATTTTGTAAAATGGAGTGAAAATATTGACAATCCTTGCGTAGTTTAATCGTTATATATCATTGCGGAGAAGTCTGGACATTTTTGTAGAAAATTGTCAGAATAAATGAAGATATCTACACGGAGATGGATGCGTCACTGGTGGGCGCCCCGGACTTCAAACCCGCGCGTGCGGCACTAATACTGTCGTAGATAGGTTCGATTCCTATGCATCTCCGCCAACCTGTTTACAGAAACCAACCCACTTTATTATCTAATTTCGCTGTATTGTTCAAAAAAGTGACTGCCTGAACAACTTGTTGAAAATCAAGTATGTAACTGAATCCTGCATATTTGCTCTGTATTTATTGATGTTGACTTACATTCCATAAAGGATATTTGTTGTGCCGGAAGTTCTTGAAGTCCAACTAGTTCCGTTGTCCGTAGAGGTGAGGACGGTACCAGTTGCACCAACTGTCAAGAATGTATTGTTTTCAAATACGACTTGATAGAGATTGTTTGAAGTTCCGGAAGTTCTTGTAGTCCAGGATGTTCCATTGTCAACAGAGGTAATGATCTTTCCTGAATCGCCGACTGTTACTAGGACGCTGTTTCCATAAGCATTGCCCCAGAGATTGCCAGAGTTTGAGCTCATAGCAGACCAGCTTGTACCGTCAGATGAGGAAATGATAGTGCCGTTTTTACCAGTTGCAATGAAGGAGTTGTTTATAAAGGATACATTATACAGGTCTTTTGTATTCACTGAAGTCTTTGCCGTCCAGGTGGTTCCATCAGCAGATGCCTGAATAGTCCCGGTTAAACCTACAGCCACGAAAATACTGTTCCCATAGGCGGTTGACCTGATTTCTTTATTTGTAGCAGAAGTCCTGCTAGTCCAGGTTGTACCGTTGTCAGCAGATGAGAGAATAGTGTCTAATGTGCCGACAGCCACAAATGTACTATTACCGTAGCTGACTCCATAGAGGAAATTGGTAGTTCCCGATGTCCTGGAAACCCAGGAAGTTCCGTCGGAAGAAGTTAGAATGGTACCAGTTTCGCCCACAAGCACAAAAGTATTTATTCCATTGTGGTCTATAGCCCGAAGTAATTTAGTTGTCCCTGAGGTCATACTGTCCCATGTTAGTCCACTGTCTGTAGATGTGATTATAGTTCCTGCTTCACCGACCGCTACAAATAATTTATTTGTAGTGAACCCACTTGAAGTTTCATATTGACTACTCAAAGTGTTTGCTGCCGTGTCTTTGACAGCAGTTGTAATTCTTATCTTGTAAGTAGTGTCATATGAGAGATTGGCTGCAGGATCAACTGTGAATGTCTTAATTGAATTGTTGTCAGAGGGAGATGCAGACATTTGGACACAACTGCCGAAATTATCTGCAGACAACTGAAATGTACCTGAACAACTTGTATCTGCTGTGTTGGTTGTGACAGTAGCATTATCCATGGCCTCTGAGAAAGTCACAGTAATGTTATCACTTATTGATACTGAATTCTGATTGTCTGCTGGAAAAACAGTTGAAACAGAAGGAACAACTGTGTCAACAGTAAAAGTAGGAACGGAGAGAGTATTACTGGTATTTCCTGAGGGGTCATTGACTAATATTGTGCAGTCTGTATAAGTACTATCGATTAGAGCAGACTTTAATGAAGTCAGGACAACAGTATTGTTTCCGCTTTTTGCTGTAATATTTCCAGAGGAGCAGGCACCACCATAAGTAATAGTTCCAAGTTCTGTAGATGAAAAAATATATTCCGGGGTGGAGTCGTTTGTAGGAGTGCTAACTTTTGTAACTTCGGCTATAACCGGCTTTGTCGTATCTGCCGTTGCGGAGGAATCAGATTCATCAGCACTATCTGCACAGGAGATAACGCCGAAACTTAAAAACGAAACTAATATAATGTAGAAAATCTTTATCATTTTGTACTCCAGCTCAAATGATCCAGATTAAAATTGAATTTTACATTTAATTTCCCATATGTAGAGTTTGTTTTTCTATAACGACTATACTGATTCTATAATTACATTATCTTGAGAGTTTTAATATTTTTAGCATTTGTCACAACTAATATTAAAATTCAAGCTACCTAATTGTCTCCTTGCCTTCCCAATCCTCCGTTCCAAAATCGAAGAATTAAACTAGATTTATTTTGTTGATCAATCACTTCTTTTCCGGCCAGCCAGTTTTCTAAGATATTTCCTTTCAGATCGTACATGGTACTATTCCAATATTTGTCATTTCTAAACTCACCCTTCATTGTCCTGCCATCAGAAAAAGTGTAGGTACCCTGACCTTCTTTTTTACCTTTCTTCCATGCTCCTTCATACTTATTTCCATTAGGCAAAGTATATGTTCCTTGACCATCAGCTATACCGTTTTTCAACTCACCAACATAAGTGCTTCCATCAGAAAAAGTACAGAAGCCTTGCCCCTCTTGAATCCCTTCTTTCCATTGACCGACATATTTTTTCCCGCTAGGCAAACTCAAATTGCCATGACCATTTGGTAAACCATCTTTAAACTCACCCTCATACGTGCCTCCGCTGGGATGAATTAATGTGCCTCTACCGTTTGGCAGTGAATTTAATATTTCACCCAAATATTTTTCATCGGAGTTTTCATTTCCTGTAGCATGCCAGCCCAACTTGCCGTTTACTATACGACGAAACAAGACACCGGATTCACTAGCCAGTACTATCAGTGTTGGATAAATCAGCAGGAAGGAAAGAGCAATGATAAGAGTTTTTTTCATCTGCCTTACCATTTAGAGGTTAACTTTTACTTAGTTTTTAAGTCATGTTGAAATACTTGTCAAGTGTTTTTTTAAAAAAATTAATACTGCCTGTTTTTATTACGCAATCCCGGTAGTGTATTATTAAGTTGTATTTACAGCAGATTAAATCATAATTCTGCCTGGGACAAGCTAACTGGCAATAAAATAAGTTGTCTAATTCTCTTTTTCAAGGAATAAATCTCTATTTATACACTGTGTCTGATGTGAGTGTTGTTTCTTACAGATAAAACACACAATCAGCTTATTTAGAGACGATAAAGATGAAATTAGAGCTGTTTACGATAAAAATTCACAAAATTTCACATTCCTTATGTGCTCCGTCACAAAACGGTTTTTTAGCAGAAAGTCCGCAACGGCAGAGTGCAACAGTACCATCTCGCAGTTCCTCTCTTCCGTCAGGATGAATTAGTTTAGCTCCACCCTTAATTATAAAGGGACCCTTTTTGCCAATTATTATTGTTGGTATTGGATGTTCCATGAAATACTCTTTATGTTTAAAGTTTATGATATTAACTCTATCTCCAGAGTTGTGTATTACTTCTGCAGTGGAGGTGATTCATTGATCGAATATGAAAGTTGATCCTATCTCAAAAAAATATATTTCTGTAATCAGTTCAAAGAAAAACTTCTGTTTGAGTTCCAGTAAAATTGCATCAGTCAGCAATAATCTTGCATTTGGTCAGAAAAAAGTAAACTCTAATACTCAAAAAATAAAATATTTAGTGACAGCAAATGCCAAGACATAAGATTGTATTCCTCAACTTTATCACATTATTTATTTTTTTCGTTATTTCCCTTACTGGACCCAAACTTTTAGCTCAGGAAACCGCTGCATCTTCTTCCGCAGCAGTAATAGAAAACACTACTGAAGCTGCTGCAGAAGATGAAGATGAAGGTTTTGATGAAGAATTTGAAGATGAGTTTGGAACTGCAGAACAGGAAGTATTTGACCCATTAAGCGGCTACAATCGTGTTATGACAGATTTTAATGACGGATTCTATCTGTTTGTTCTTGATCCAGTAGCCCGTGGATACCGCTGGGTTCTTCCGGAGCCAGGGCGCAGAGGAGTGAAAAATTTTTTTCATAATTTATTCTTTCCACTGCGTTTTGTAAATAATGTGTTCCAATTAAAAGCCCAGAACGCCGGTGAGGAATTGCTTCGTTTCACAATTAACAGTACGATTGGTATATTAGGTGTTTGGGATCCGGCCAAGGAGTGGTTTGGTTTAGAAGCACATGAAGAGGACTTTGGGCAGACACTTGGTTATTATGGAGTGGGTGGAGGATTTCACGTAGTATTGCCTTTTTTGGGGCCCTCAAATCTTAGAGATATGTTTAGCTTATATCCAGAAATGCAAATGGATCCTTTAAACTATGTTGAACATCGGTTTTACAATTTTCCTAAACAGGAAGGTGAATATCTTGGTGTTTCCAGACAGACGCTGCAGGAAGTTGATTTTACACTTTTGAGAACTATAAACCGCGAATCATTTCGTATTGGACAATATGAAAATCTAAAAAAAGATGCAATTGAATTGTATCCTTTTTTGAGAGATGTTTATGAACAAAACAGAGAAAAATTAATCAAGGAATAATCATGCAAATTTTTTCAAAAAATATAATGAACATAATTCCACTATATCTAGTTCTAACCTTCTTTGCCTCAGGTTCACTTTTTGCAGATGAGATCGCTGAAATCAGAGCAATGACGAAAGAAAAAGTTGACCACGTCATCAGTACACTCAAGGATGACAGTTTGAGTAAAGATGAAAAAAAAGAAGGTATCTTAAAAACAATTGACGGTCTATTTGATTTTAGTTTAATGGCCAGATTGAGTTTAGGAAAAAAACACTGGAAAAAACTCAGTAAAGGTGATCAAAAAGAATTTTCAAAGCTGTTCGTAGAGCGTTTAAAGCAATCTTATCTGGATAAACTGGACCTGTACACGGATGAAGAAGTGGTAGTTGATGAAGCAAAATTAACGAAAAAAAATCGAGTGGAAGTGTTGACCTATCTTGTCAGCAAGGACGATAAAAAAGAGATGACATATAAACTTTACAAAACAAAGAAAAAAGGTTGGATGGTATATGATGTTGATGTACTTGGAGTCAGTATTGTGCAAACTTACCGCTCACAGTTTTCTGGGATTTTGAAAAAAGAATCATTGGAAAAATTAATTGAGCGTCTACGTTCTTCAGGTGAGTTGGGGTCTTGATGCTGAGGCAATTTTACGACAAAGTCATACTCAGCTATCCTAAAAGTATTTTGTTATTATTGCTGATTTGTATTTCTGCACTGGGTTATCAGGCGCAGTATTTAGAAATTGATGCGTCTGCAGAAACACTGCTGCTTGAAGATGATAAAGATTTGGCTTTTACTCGCAAAGTAAATCAACGCTATGGCAGCAGTGATTTTCTAGTCTTAACTTACAGTCCACAAGGAGACCTACTCGCAGAATCGACTTTAAACTCCTTGCGTAAACTAAGTGCAGAACTGCTTGCCTTGGAGAGAGTTGAATCAATAGATTCCATCTTAAACGTGCCTCTGCTCGAAAGCCCGCCCAAGCCTGTCAAGGAATTGATCAAAAATGTTCCTACACTGGAATCACCCGGTATCGATAAGGCTCTTGCCAAAAAAGAATTTCTTAACAGTCCAATCTACAGAGATAATCTCGTCAGTCCGGATTTCAAAACGACTGCATTACTGATAAATCTGTACGATGATCCATTGTACCGGGAATTACTTCAGCAAAGGAATAGTTTACGAAAAAAAGGTAAAGCAGAAACGCTGAGCATTCCTGAGCAGATAGAACTGGAAAAAGTGTTGCTGGATTTCAAAAATCACCGTGATAAAATGCGCTTGGTTGAGCACAAGAATATTTCTCAAGTAAGAGCTATTGCAGATAAGTACAAGGGAGATGCGAAGATATTTTTAGGTGGTGCAAGTATGGTTGCAGATGATCTGATTACTTTTATCAGCAGTGATCTTCAGGTTTTCGGTAGTGCCGTATTAGTCTTTTTGATGCTCACTCTTTGGGTCATTTTCAGACAGTTGCGCTGGATTTTACTACCGCTTATTACCTGTACCTTTTCTGTGATCACGACCAGCGGATTTTTAGGCCTATTTGGTTGGGAAGTAACTGTGATTTCCTCAAATTTTATTTCCATCCAACTGATCATCACTATGGCAATTACAATCCATTTGATTGTCCGTTACCGAGAATTGGCAGGTTTAAATCCGGAAATGAATCAGCGCCAATTGATTTTGGATTCAACAATATTTATGGCCAGACCTTGTACTTTTGCCGTGTTGACGACTGTGGTTGGATTTGCATCTCTGGTTTTAAGCGGAATTTTACCTGTTATGAATTTTGGCTGGATGATGAGTGCAGGAATAGGAGTGTCCCTCTTTTTAACTTTTTTGATTTTTCCGGTACTGCTGATGCAGATGCCAAAAGCAATGCCGAACACTTCATTTGAATCACGTTTTGCACTAACCAAAATATTTGCCGATATAACTGAACGACATGGAACAAGTATCCTCTTTATAAGTGTAGCCGCTTTAATCCTGAGTGTTGTTGGTGCATCAAAACTGAATGTGGAAAACAGCTTCATTGACTATTTCAAGGAATCTACTGAAATATATCAGGGTATGAAGATGATTGACCAGCAACTTGGCGGTACAACACCACTTGACGTGGTAATTAATCTTGAACAGGATGAAGAAGATCTTGAGCCTGCTGCTCTGGAAAATGCAGATGAAGCAAAACTAGAAGATGAAGAAGAGTTTGATTCATTTGAAGAAGAATTTGAAGAAACCGCTAACGAAGCTCAATACTGGTTTACTGCAGAAAAAATGGCACGTATCGAAGAAATTCATGCATATCTGGATGGATTGCAGCAGACTGGAAAAGTACTCTCCCTTGGCACAATGCTGAAAATCGGAAAAACTCTAAATTCCGGAAAACCGCTGGATGATTTTATGCTCGCGCTTCTTTACAACGAACTTCCTGAGCACTTCCGTAAAATAATTATGGATCCATATGTCTCTGTAGAAAATAATGAGGCACGGTTTTATGTGCGGATACGTGATTCTGAACCCGATCTGCGGCGCAATGAGCTTTTGAAGCAAATTCAGTTTGATTTAAAGGACAAGTTGAAGATTCCTGAGGAAAAAGGCCGTCTCGCAAATTTGCTTGTACTCTACAACAATATGCTGCAAAGCCTCTTTAAGTCAC